>NZ_JBATUH010000099.1:0-4164 GCF_049671045.1 Parvibaculum sp.
GCTGCCCCTGCGGGGTACCCGGCACGCCGTCATAAAGACCATCTGGATCGGGACGCAGGTCAGCGGACCTGAAATCATCGCCCCACGGACGAACTCTCGATCTCGCAGCTACTAAATCAACAATATCCGCCAAGAGCGGACATGCGCGCCTCTGTTCGAATGAACATTCAAGAACGACTCGACGAATCTCGACGCAAAAAATGGACGTTGGCGCTCGGTCGTTCGCCGAAGCAACCCCCGAACCTAAATCGCCACGACTTGAGTGGCGTGTCCACCCGCGTCGAGTATTTCCTTCAAGAGAGCGGCGCGGCTCTTCGGAGTAGCAATCGCCAATAACCGTTCCGCGCGAGATGCGGCGACGTAGATCTTCCGAGCTTCCTCGACCGGCTCAGTGGCACTCTCTGCGCCAGTTAGGACATTTAGGATAGTACCCACCGTTTTCACGGTGAGCACGACACAGACCGCCGGGAACTCCAGCCCTTTGACAGCATGGATTGTCATGGCGGGTAGAGCCGTCGGCGAAGCTTCCGCAAGCACGGCTGCAAGCCTTTCGTTGGATTTCAACCGCTGGCCAATGGTCGAGGTGCCGAGCAGATTTGAATCCAACAAAGCCCGAGCCCGCTTGAGCCAGTCCTCGGCGCTCTCCCCCGGAAGAATCTTCAGCGCCCGCCCGATGGCGATGACCTCTGGACGCCAACGCCCATCGTCCAGTCCGCTAGTCAACACATGGGTGGAGTAGGCACCGGCGTTGGAGATTTCACCGCGCACTTGGAGCACGGCCCGATGCAGCCGAGCCAACGCTTCACGGCGGTTGCCAGCCGTGAAGGCAAAATGGAAACCCATGACAGCCTCGGCCAAAAGCAGCGTCTTGTTGTTGCCTGCCTCTGGCATGGCCCGACCGACCGCATTCCCCGCGCTGGACCAAGTTGCTGCAAGCACCGGTGCCTGCGCCGGCGGAATGCCGAGCGCCGCCGCCATCGTTTGAAACTGTACGCCAATCACGGCGGGGACGCCCGTGCCGCCATAGGCAAGTATGTAGACTGGCGTGGTCTCATCCTTGTACCGCCCTACCGATTGATCGGCCGCGCCGCGCGAGACGGGCGGACGCAACTTGGAGATGGCAGCGCAGATCGCAGGTGACGAGCGGAAATTGCCGCTCATCGGGAGCTGGTCGGTGCCGTCGAACGTATCCGCAAACATCAGGAGCTCATCCGTCAGTCCGCCCCGGAAGGCATAGATCGCTTGGTTGGGATCGCAGACAACCTTGACCTTGATGCCCGATGCGCGGAACCACTCGATAATCTTTAGGTCCTCGGGATTGCAGTCTTGAGCCTCATCAACGACGATTTCCCGAAACCGGCCAGAAAGTGCCGCGCCGAGCGCGACCGAGAAGCCCTGATCGGCAAGGCGCTTGGCGACATAGTCACGGACATCCTCGAAATCCAGATGTCCGTTGGACAATGCGCGCGCGATCATGGTGCGCGCACTTGTTTCCCACGCGCCATGACCATTCTTGGGCGAAAATCCCGTCTCCGCCACCTTGTCAACGAGCAATGCGCCTGTCGCCCGGTCGAAATGCTTCAGCTTGAGAGGCTGCGCTGCCTCGAAGGGCTTGACCTCCCAGTCGGATTTGTCGGGTACGAGCCTCGGGGCTTGGCTGCACCCCTCGACGCCGAATGGTGCGATCAGAAACTGCCAGAGGAAGCGGTCGAACGTGCCGATAAAACTTGGAAACAGCGGTGACGGCAGGATGCCGAAATTGCGCAACCGCGCTTCCAACTCCTCGACTGCGGCGTTCGTAAAGGACAGGAAGGCGACGCCGCGCCGGTCGGCCAGGTTCGAGAGAAGATATCGAGCTCGCTCGACCATGGTTCGTGTCTTCCCGGAGCCAGGACAAGCACGCACAAATGCATGGCCTTCGTGTCCGATGATCGTCTTCTGCTCGTCGGTAGGAAAGTAGGCGTCGGCGGTCACGCTACGACCTCGCGGATGGTTTTTTCGATGTAGGCGGGGACGACGAAGGTGTGCTTCTTATTCTCGATCAAACCAGCCAGCATCTGGGCGAAATCGCCTTTGCGGGTATTCTTGAAGATGGCGCCGATCACCTTCGCCCGCTCGTCGCCCTTGAGCGCTGCAGCCTTGTCCCACTTCTTGCCGGACCGTGGATGCAAGCTGACATAGGCGGTGCGGAGAATGTCGCCATTGCCGGCCTCCAGCAATTCACTTTCAAGGGAGTAGCGCGAGGTGATCGCGGCTAAGTTCGCGGATGCGCCATTGGCCTTGGCAAGTGCATCCAGCACGCGCTTGCGCAATTCCCCGGGGATAATCGCCTCCCCATCCGTCGCCAAGGCCCCGTCGCCCACCGGCTGGTCTTCATCAGCGCCGAAGGCGTCATCTTCGTCTTCGTCGTCTTGGCCGACCCCATGGTCTCCGTCGGTCATGACCACGACCCGCTCAGCGATGCGCGCCTCGTTGACTACACGGGTCAGAAGATTGGCGTAGGGGGTGAAATCGACACCATCGATCGGAACGAACACAGTCGACCGGAAGAGTCGGAGCTTCTCCGGGTCCTCCTTGAGGGTGAAGTGTTCGGCGATCACGGGGAGCAGTATGGCTTCGGCTATTCCTTCTACGAGGAGGACACGGCCGCCAAACAGCAAGGCCGCCTTCGTCACGTCGAGGTATCGGTCGATCTTCCGTCTTTCCAAGTCGTTCAGATCTATCTGGGCGAGGGGGATGCAGCGGGTCGCTCGGCGAAGCACCACCGTGGGCCTTTCGACGGGATTGGCTGAATCGCCGGCGCTCTCGGCGATCCTTGCCTCGATGAGAGCCGCGTTGACAGTGGCCGACGACCCCGCCTCGTCGGTGTCGTCGGGTTTCACCGGGGGTTCGGGAACGACCGATTTGAAGACCACCAATTGCTTGCTGCTGACCCAGGCGGACAAATTCGGCGAATGGCTGGCGACGACGACCTGCACTTGGCCTGCCGGCCCGTTCTCCGGCTTGTCGACATCAGACTGAACAGCTTGGTCCTTCAGGAAGGCCAGGACCGCCGCCTGAAGTTGCGGGTGCAGGTGCGCTTCAGGTTCCTCCACCAAAAACAAGGTCAGGTCAGAATTGCGTACTTTCTCCAACTCGACGGCGATAGTTGCCATGAACAGGAGATTGGCATAGCCGTGGCCGGAGTATCGCAAGTCCTCCGGGTCAACGCCGTGGTCGGCAAGCTTGAATCTTAGATCGCGCGCGATATCGACTAGAGCTTCTTTAGAGGCGAAGCCTAGGGTCGCCGCCTGGGAACGCACGCCGGCCGTTAGGGCCGTGAGGCCTTTGCCGACGGCTTGATCCACCTTGGAGAGCACCGCATGATCAGTCTGCCGGGCTAGGTCACGGGCGAGGTCCGACGCCGAAATATCACCTAGAAAGTGGTTGAGGAGGGCCATGATCCGGGTGGGGTTCCCGGAGGCCAGCGCGCGCTTGGCGTCGCGGAGAGGCGGCAAATAGACATGCCGGATCATGTCGCGGCAGCCGGGCTCGGGTAGGTTGCCCGGCCTGCCCGCCCAAAGCCCCGGTCGATTACCGAGATCACCGTTGTAGCGGAGGCCGAACCGGGCTTCGGACAGCGTCGCGTCCGTGCTTGCCGATATCAGCCGCCCCTGCTGGCCTGCATTTAGATCGCGGAAAACCGCTTCCAGCTCAAAGCCCACAGTCTGGCTTGGAAAGCGGACATCGGTTGGCTCGCAGTATATTTCTCTCCGTCCCCCCAGTGGCTGGGTTAGAAGCCGGATCCCGTCAATGGCGTTGCTCTTGCCGCCGTTGTTCTCGCCGACAAACACCGTGAGATCTTTTTGAAGCTCCACCTCGCCTGCATCGAATGAGCGAAAGTTTCGCAGCGCGATCGTCTTTAAATACATGGAATCTCCCCCCAGAAAGATATTGTCTGTCTTGGATGGCGATTTTGCAATTTGGCGGCGGAGGGGGCTGCTGACGCGGTCATCTGCTTAGCCTGAAAGCGAGGTAGCCAACGTCCGCAATGGGTCGATATTGTTGATTTAGTAGCTGCGAGATCGAGAGTTCGTCCGTGGGGCGATGATTTCAGGTCCGCTGACCTGCGTCCCGATCCAGATGGTCTTTATGACGGCGTGCCGGGTACCCCGCAGGGGCAGC
>NZ_JBATUH010000100.1:0-31400 GCF_049671045.1 Parvibaculum sp.
ACTGCCGCGGGCCACCTGTTCGATGGTTGGGCCATTTCCTCCCCGTCCCTGTTCGTTTCCCCATGTCCTGCCTTGCGGCAGAATGCGGAAGGCTTTCTTCGGCCTCCTCTGCACGGGCGGAAGCTTAACGGAAGGCCCCGCGCCGCGAAAGACGCCGGGCGCACGGGAAGCGGCTCTTTCCGCCCGCGAACGCATAATCAATGTGCAGTTGCGTATCCATGCATAAAAAATGTGCAAGAAGTTGCGGCGGCGCCCGCGCCGAAACAGCGCCTGCGCCCAAACAGCGAATTGGATCAACGGCTTGCGGGAGCGATCCAACCCGGCACGTTTCTTGAGAATCACCTTGCAGGCGTCGTCCCGCGCCCTGACGGCAAGCCGCGGGGCGGCGCCGCGGAGCCGGGACCCAGCGGCCCGGCAACAATGGAGAAAAGGATGACTGTGAAGGGATATGCATCGGGAGCCTGGCGAAGGCTGCCCCTCGGAGCCTCGGCGGCCGCGCTCACGCTCCTCACTTCCGCAGGCCAGGCCTTCGCGGATGAAGCCCCGAAGATCGACACCGGCTCGACCGCCTGGATGATGACGTCCACGGCCCTCGTGCTGCTGATGACCATTCCCGGCCTCGCCCTCTTCTATGGCGGCATGGTCCGCAAGAAGAACGTCGTGGCCATGACGGCGCAGAACTTCGTCATTACCGCCCTCGTCACGGTGCTCTGGACGGTGATCGGCTACTCGCTCGCCTTCCGCGATGGCGGCGCGCTGCAGCCCTATATCGGCGGCTTCGACCGGGCCTTCCTCAAGGGGCTCACGGTGGGGGCGGTTTCGGGCGCCATTCCCGAAAGCGTCTTCATGGTTTTCCAGATGACCTTCGCCATCATCACCCCGGCGCTCATCACCGGCGCCTTCGCCGACCGCATGAAGTTCTCCTCCCTCCTCGCCTTCATGTCGCTCTGGCTCATCTTCATCTATGCGCCGGTCGCCCACTGGGTCTGGGGCGGAGGCTTTCTCGGCACGGCGGGCGTGCTCGACTTTGCCGGCGGCACGGTCGTCCACATCAATGCGGGCATTGCCGGCCTCGTGACCTGCCTGGTCCTCGGCCCGCGCAAGGGCTACGGCCATGAAAACATGGCGCCGCACAATGTCGTGCTCACCATGATCGGCGCCTCGCTGCTCTGGGTCGGCTGGTTCGGCTTCAATGCAGGCTCGGAACTCGCGGCCGATGGCCGGGCGGGCTTCGCCTTCGCTGTCACCCAGATCGCGACCGGCATGGCGGCCCTTTCCTGGATGTTCGCCGAATGGTTCGTCCACAGGCGGCCGACGCTGCTCGGCCTCTGTTCCGGCGCGGTCGCGGGCCTCGTCGCCATCACGCCCGCCTCGGGCTTCGTCGATCCGGCGGGCGCGCTCTGGATCGGGCTTGCCGCCGGCATCATCTGCTTCATCGCCTCGACCACCGTGAAGCGGGCGCTCGGCTATGACGACGCGCTCGACGTCTTCGGCGTCCACTGCGTGGGCGGCATCGTCGGCGCCGTCCTCACCGGCGTCTTCGCGACCATGGCCGTGACCGGCGCGGCCTCGCCCGTCGGCGGCGTCGATGGCAATTGGGGGCAGGTCCTTACCCAGATCAAGGGCATCCTCTACACCCTCGTCTGGTCGGGCATCGGCACCTTCGTGCTGCTCATGATCGTGAAAACGGTCTTCGGTCTCAGGGTGTCGCCACAGGAAGAAATCGAGGGCCTCGACATCAATCTCCATGGCGAGACGGTGCAATAGGAGCGACCGGCGGGGGCCGCCCGCCCCAAAGGTTAACGATATTCTGAGGAATTGCTTCCAATTGTGTGGATAAAGCCCGAAGATTCCACAGATTTCTCCACCGATGGGGGCAGGGCAAGCATCTGGACCGGCTCCGAGTGCCCCGGTAAGATTGAATGGTGCGCCGAAGCGGGATGCTTCGGCGCTTAACCATGCCGCGGCACGAGCCCGCCGGTTGGAGATGCTTGCGCCCTCATGTCCGCGAACGACCTGACCCATAACCGCTTTGCGGACCTGCCGGATTCTCCCTTCCCCCGCCTCAACGAGCTGATCGAGGGGCTGAGCCCGGGCAAGTCGCCGATCGTGATGTCGCTGGGCGAGCCGCAGCACCCCTTCCCGGCCTTCGTGTCCGAAACCATCGCCACCCATGCGAAGGAATTCGGCAAATACCCGCCGATAGCCGGGACGCCCGATTTCCGCGCCGCGGTCGCCGCCTGGCTCGGACGGCGCTACGGCCTCGGGCCCGACGTGATCGGCTCGAAAAGACCGCTCGATCCCGACCTCCAGATCCTGCCGGTGAACGGCACGCGCGAGGCGCTTTTCAACGTCGCCTTCGTGGCAACGCCGCTCGCCAAGGCGGGCCGGCGCCCGGCGATCCTGATGCCCAACCCTTTCTACCAGTGCTATGCGGCGGCGGCCCTCGCCGCCGGCGCCGAGCCCGTCTATGTCGCCGCGACGCGCGAAACGGGCTTCCTGCCGGATTTCGCGGGCCTGCCGGAAGAACTTCTGGCGCGGACGGCGATGATCTATTTCTGCTCGCCCGCCAATCCGCAGGGCGCGGTGGCGAGCCTCGACTATCTGAAGGAGCTGATCCGGCTCGCGCGCCGGCACGGCATCCTTCTCGCGATCGACGAGTGCTACGCTGAAATCTATGACCGCGAGCCCCCTTCGGGCGCGCTTCAGGCGGCGCTCGAACTCTCGAACCCGGATGGCGAGGTTTTCGACAACATCGTCGTCTTCCATTCGCTCTCCAAGCGGTCGAGCCTTCCGGGCCTGCGCTCGGGCTTCTGCGCGGGCGGCCGCGCCTTCATGATCCGCTTCCGCAACTTCCGCAATGTCGGCGCGCCGCAGGTGCCGCTGCCGATCATGGCGGCCTCGGCGGCCGCATGGAGCGAGGAAACCCACGCCACCGAAAATCGCGAGCGCTATCGCCGCAAGATCGACATGGCCGAGCGCATTCTCGGCAATCGCTTCGGCTTCTATCGTCCGGCGGGCGGTTTCTTTCTCTGGCTCGATGTCGGCGATGGCGAGAAGGCGGCCCGCGAACTCTGGGCGCGGGGCGGCGTGAAGGTCTTGCCTGGCAAGTATCTCTCGCGCGAAGATTCGCTCGGGCGCGTCAGCAATCCGGGCGCCGCCTATATCCGCGTCGCGCTGGTTGAAAGCGAGGCCGCGACGGAAGAAGCACTGACGCGCATGGCGGAGGTTCTGTGATCGGTGCTGCCGCACGCGGACGGGCGCCGAAACCGAAGGCGACAAAGAAGACGTCGAAACGGCCGGCGTCCGGTGGTTGGAGGACGGGAGTGAGGATCTGGGCTAACCCGCTCGCCTATCTGCCCATGGGCGTGCGGCTCTTCCTGAGCCGCCGCCTGGAGGAAGCCGCGGGCCTCGCGCTCATCCTTTTCGCGCTTTTCGGCCTCGTCGCGCTGCTGAGCTGGTCCCGCCACGATCCGAGCCTGAACAACGCGACCGGCATGCCGCCGCAGAACTGGATGGGCATGCCCGGCGCCTATGGATCGGACATTCTTCTCCAGACGCTCGGCCTCGGCTCGCTCGTCTTTCTCATTCCGCCGGCTGCCTGGGGCGTGCGGCTCATTCGTCACGACATGCCGCCGCGCCTCGTGCTGCGCGTCGCCTCCTGGCTTCTCGCGACGCTCTTCGCCGCCGCCTTTCTCGGCACGCTGCCGCTTCTCCAGATCTGGGCGCTGGCGCCCGGCCTCGGCTTTGGCGGCGTGCTGGGCGATGCGCTCTCCGCGCTCGGCCTCGGCCTCTTCTCGCCCTTCATCGGCACCGGGCTTTCCTATGCGCTGACGGCGCTCGTCACCGCGCCCATCGCGGGCTTCCTCGCGCTCTATGCCGCCGATCTCGAAATCGCCGACATCCGAGCCTTCGCCCGCCGCGCCGCCTTCTGGACGCGCGAGGACGCGGACGACGAGGAGGATGACGAGGAACTGAGCTATCCGCTCCGCCGCCGCCGCCGGGGCGAGACGCAGCCCGAAGGAAACGGCGCGACAAGACGCAGCCCGTCTCCCCGCCGCCCCGATGTCGAGCCGAGCCGCCTTCGCGTTCTCGCCTGGACGGTCGGCGATTTCGTCACCGACTGGCGCGACCGCCTCATGCGTCAGGGCGACTATGCCCCGCTTTCGGCGGAGGAAATCGCGGAGGCGCGGATGCGCGGCGGCTTCGGCCGGCGGACGGCCGCGGACGACGAGCCGATCCCGGATGATGAGGAGGAATTCGAGGAGGAGCGCCCTGCCCGCCGCAGGAGCGCGGCCGAGCGGCTGGAGCCGAAGCTCGAGTCCAAATCGACGCCGCGCGTAAGCCGCACCGCGCCCAAGGCCGCGAAGCCCTCCAAGCGCGCGGCGAAGGAAGCGCAGCCCTCCCTCGCGCTCGAGCCCGCGAGCGACTACCAGCTTCCGCCGCTCAGCCTCCTCGCCAGGCCGAAATCGATCGGCGGCGCGGCCGCGATGACCGACGAGGCGCTCGAGCAGAATGCGCGCCTGCTCGAATCCGTGCTCGACGATTTCGGCATCAGGGGCGAGATCATCAATGTGCGGCCGGGCCCCGTCGTCACGCTTTACGAACTCGAACCGGCGCCCGGCATCAAGTCCTCGCGCGTCATCGCGCTCGCCGACGACATCGCCCGTTCGATGAGCGCGGTGTCGGCGCGCGTCGCGGTCGTGCCGGGCCGCAACGCCATCGGCATCGAGCTTCCCAATGCGAAGCGCGAAATGGTGTTCCTGCGCGAACTTCTCGAAACCGCCGATTACGAGAATGCGAGCTCGAGGCTCACGCTCGCGCTCGGCAAGAATATCGGCGGCGAGCCCGTCGTCTCCGATCTCGCCCGCATGCCGCATCTTCTGATCGCGGGCACCACGGGCTCCGGCAAGTCGGTCGGCATCAACACGATGATCCTGTCGCTGCTCTACCGGCTCTCGCCCGAGCAGTGCAAGCTCATCATGATCGACCCGAAGATGCTCGAGCTTTCCGTCTATGACGGCATCCCCCATCTCCTCGCGCCCGTGGTGACGGAGCCGAAAAAGGCCGTCGTCGCGCTCAAATGGGTGGTCAAGGAGATGGAAGACCGCTACCGCAAGATGTCGAAGGTCGGCGTACGGAATATCGACGGCTACAACACCCGCGTCGTCGATGCCGCCGAGCGCGGCGAGGTGCTGGTCCGCACCGTGCAGACCGGCTTCGACCGCGAGACGGGCGAGGCGATCTACGAGGAAGAGGAAATGGACCTCGCGCCCATGCCCTTCATCGTCGTCATCGTCGACGAGATGGCCGACCTCATGATGGTCGCGGGCAAGGAGATCGAGGCCGCCGTGCAGCGCCTCGCCCAGATGGCGCGCGCCGCCGGCATTCACATCATCACCGCGACGCAGCGCCCCTCGGTCGACGTCATCACCGGCACGATCAAGGCGAACTTCCCGACCCGCATCTCCTTCCAGGTCACCTCCAAGATCGACAGCCGCACCATTCTCGGCGAGCAGGGCGCCGAGCAGCTTCTCGGCCAGGGCGACATGCTCTACATGGCCGGCGGCGGGCGCATCCGCCGCGTGCATGGCCCCTTCGTCTCCGACGAGGAGGTGGAGAAGGTGGTGAACTTCCTCAAGAAGCAGGGCGTGCCCGAATATCTCGAGGCGATCACTGCCGAGCCCGAGGAAAACGGCGAAATATTCGGCCTCGATGGCGAGGGAACGGGCGATGATCTCTATGACAAGGCGGTGGCCATCGTCGCTCGCGACAAGCGCGCCTCGACGAGCTACATCCAGCGCCGCCTCCAGATCGGCTACAATCGGGCCGCAAGGCTGATCGAGCTCATGGAAGAACAGGGCGTGGTGAGCCCGCCCAACCATCAGGGTAAACGCGAGGTTCTCATCGGAGAGCACTGAGGGGGCGAGCGCCGACGGAGGAGACGAAACTGCGGCTTCGCGGCCACAGTCAGGGCGGGAAGATCGAATGGCAAGCCTTCCGCCGCCATCCGCCGCAGGGCCGCCATGCGCCTTTCTTCATTTTGCCACAAAGGGCCAACATGTTTTGCCTTATGAGAAACCTCGACCATAGCAGGCGCATGCGGCAGATGATGCTCGCCGCCGCGGCCCTTGTGGGCATCGGCGTGCTCGCGCTCGCGGTCATGACGGCAACGGTGACACACGCTCATGCGGCGCAGACACAGGCTGCCCGCACGCTCACCGACGCCGACAGGGCCGATCTCGATCGCATCAGCGCCTATCTCACGGGCCTCACAAATCTCCAGGGCAATTTCCTGCAGGTCGGGCCCGACGGATCGGTGACGGAAGGCAAGTTCTATCTGCGCCGTCCCGGCCGGCTACGCTTCGAATATGCGCCGCCGACCAAGCTCCTCGTCGTCGCGGACGGCACCTGGGTTGCGGTGAAGGACGGCTTTTCCGCCGTTCAGCGCTATCCCATCGGCTCGACGCCGCTCGGCATCCTGCTCGACAAGAATGTGAACATCGCCGACGAGGTGGAAGTCCGCTCCGTCGAGCGCCAGCCCGGCGTGCTGCGCGTGACCGTCGCCGATCGCGGCCGGAACGCGGCGGGCGAGTTGACCCTCGTCTTCGACGAGCCCAACCTCCAGCTTCGCCAATGGGTGGTGACAGACGCGCAAGGGCTCCAGACGACCGTCGCGCTTCGCAACACCCAGTCCGGCCTTCGTGCCGACAATGCGCTTTTCGTCCTCAAGGACGAGCAGCGCCCGGGCATGCGCAATCCGCAATAGCACTCGTTTCACGGGCGGGTTTGGCCGATTTTTGCCCGGAAAATGGGCACTTTTGGCGATTCACCTGACTTTAGGGCGCATTTTGCCGCCCCGCCTTGACCACTCCCCGGGGGGTCGTGGTAGCTCTTGAGGGCATGACCAGAAAGTTTTCCAGACGCCCGGTCGTCGGCGTACCCTGCGACGTCAAACTGCTGGGAGCACACCCGTTTCATGCCGTTGGTGAGAAATACATCGCCGCGGTCGAGGGTGGCGCTCACACCAAGCCAGTCCTGCTTCCCGTTCCGCGCCTTTCCGATGGCGGCTTCGATCTCGAACGCGAACTGGATGAGATTTTCGCCCTTTGCGACGGCATTTTTCTCACCGGCTCGCTCTCGAACGTCCATCCGAGGAATTATGGCGGCACGGACCCGCGCGAAGGCGTGCTGCTCGACGAGCAACGCGACGCGCTGACGCTCGATCTGATCCGCGCTTCCGTCGCGCGCGGCGTCCCGATCTTCTGCGTCTGCCGCGGCTTTCAGGAAATGAACGTCGCGTTCGGCGGCACGCTGCACCAGCACTTGCAGGAAACCGAAAGCGAAAAGGGCTATGCGCCCCGCATCGATCATCGCGAGCAGAAGGACGATCCGCTCGACGTGCAGTATGGCCCCGCCCATGAGGTGGAGTTGACGCCGGGTGGCATTTTCGAGAAGATTCTCGGCACACGGACGATCAGCGTGAATTCGCTGCACGGCCAGGGCGTTGCGCGCGTTGCCGAGGCCCTCGCCATCGAAGGGCGCGCGCCGGACGGTACGGTGGAGGCGATGAGCGTGAGGGATGCCCGCGCCTTCGCGCTTGGCGTGCAGTGGCATCCCGAATGGAAATATTGGGAAAACCCGGTTTCGCAGAAGCTGCTCCGGGCCTTTGGTGACGCGGTGCGCGAGGCCGCTTCGGTGCGTGATACGGAGGGTCGCTGACTTTGACGCCGGATCATCGCACCGGAATTCAATCGTGATGAGCGCGATCTTCTCGCAGACTTGCTTTCGCATATTCGGGTCGCGCCGGACAAAATGGAAAGAAATGGTGTCCCATGGTGACGGGGAACGAAACCGTCAATAACAAGGACGATCTGGTCAGATGGCTTAAGGACCGGCGCATTACGGAAGTCGAGGTGATGGTGTCGGATATGGCCGGCATCGCACGCGGCAAAATCCTTCCGACAAGGAAATTCATCTCAGGCCTGACGGAGCGCACGCTGCGCCTGCCGGAATCGATTTTCGGCCAGACGGTGACGGGCGACTTCATCGACAGCCCCGTGCTCTCCGATACGGAACCCGATATCGTTCTCGATCCCGATCCGCGCACGGTCCGCATCGTGCCCTGGTACGATGAGCCGACGGCGCAGATCATCTGCGAGGCGAATTATCGCGATGGCACCCATGTGCCGATCGCGCCGCGCAACGTGCTGAAGCGGGTGCTGGCGCTCTATGAAGAGAAGGGCTGGCAGCCGGTCGTCGCGCCGGAAATCGAGTTCTATCTCGCGGCCAAGAACATCGACCCCGACTATCCGCTCGAGCCGCCTGTCGGCACCAACGGACGGCGCGAGAACGCACGCCAGTCCTACGGCATCGACGCGGTGAACGAGTTCGATCCGATCTTCGAGGACATGTACGATTTCTGCGAGGCGCAGGACCTCGACATCGACACGCTGATCCATGAATCGGGCGCGGCGCAGGTCGAGATCAATTTCGATCACGGCGAGGCGCTCGAGATCGCCGATCAGGCGTTCCTCTTCAAGCGCACCATGCGTCAGGCGGCGCTGAAGCACGGCATCTACGCCACCTTCATGGCCAAGCCCTATGAGGGTGAGCCCGGCAGCGCGATGCATATTCACCAGTCGGTTGTCGATGTGGAGACAGGCGACAATCTCTTCGCGACGAAGCAGGGCCGCGACACCAAGCTCTTCCTGTCCTACATCGCGGGCCTTCAGAAGCATCTCGCCGGCGCGATGCCGCTCATCGCCCCGAACGTCAACTCCTATCGCCGCATCGTCCGCGACCTCGCGGCCCCCATCAACACCCATTGGGGCCATGAGAACCGGACGGTGGGCCTGCGGATTCCCGAGGCCAAGCGCGCCGGCCGCCGCGTCGAGAACCGCGTGCCGGGCGCAGACTCCAATCCCTATCTCGCCATCGCCGCTTCGCTTGCCTGCGGCTATATCGGCATGATGGGCGATCTGGTGCCGACCAAGGAGATGAAGGGCAACGCCTATGAGTCGAAGCGCTATGCGCTGCCGCGCCATCTCCTCGACGCGCTCGACCATCTGCGCTCGTCGAGCGAGCTGAAGGAAATCCTCGGCCACGACTTCGTGCAGGTCTATCTCGACGTGAAATACACCGAGCACGAGGCCTATCAGCAGGTCATCTCGGCCTGGGAACGCGAGCACCTGCTGCTGAACGTGTGAAGCGATACCGGCAGGCTCGCGCCGTCGCCCGGACACGATCCGGGATGACGCGCGCGAGACTCGCCTCGCTGCCACGATTTCACTACAATGAACGCATGTCTCGCAGAGGTTTCCATAATAGCCGCCGCCAGAAGCGCGATCTTCTGATCCTTTGCGCGCGCATCGGCTACAATCCATAGAACCGCTCCGGCGCGGTTCGCCGAACCGCTCTCGACCTTTCCGCATCTCGACCAATCTGAGTACGGAGCGATCCCATGTCGCAGACACTTGCGAAATCGAATCAGACGAAACGCTGGCAGGAGATGGATGCCGCCCATCATCTCCACCCCTTCACCACGCATCACGACCTGGCCGCCAAGGGCGCGCGCGTCATCACCAACGCCAAGGGCATCTATCTCTATGACTCCGAAGGCCGCCGCCTCATCGACGGCATGGCGGGCCTCTGGTGCGTGCAGGTGGGCTATGGCCGCGAAGAGCTGGCGGAAGCGGGCTACAAGGCGCTGAAGGAGCTTTCCTACTACAACAGCTTCTTCCAGACGACGAACCCCTACACGGCCGAGCTTTCACAGCGGCTCTCGGAAGTCACGCCGAAAGGCATCGACCGCTTCTTCTTCGCCAATTCGGGCTCTGAAGGAAACGACAGCGCGGTCAAGATCATCCGCTATTTCTGGAACCTTCAGGGCAAGCCGAAGAAGAAGATCTTCATCGCCCGCAAGAAGGCCTATCACGGCGTGACGCTGGCGGCCGCTTCGCTCTCCGGCATCTCGGCGATGCATCCGCAGGCCGACCTGCCGCTCCCGGGCTTCGTGCATATCGACTGCCCCTACTGGTATGGCGAGGGCGGCGACATGACGCCCGACGAATTCGGCCTCAAGACGGCCCGCGCGCTCGAGGAGAAGATTCTCGAACTCGGCGCCGAGAACGTCGCCGCTTTCGTGGCCGAACCGGTGCAGGGCGCAGGCGGCCTCATCATTCCGCCCGCGACCTATTGGGCCGAGATCAACCGCATCTGCAAGAAATACGACGTGCTCCTCCATATCGACGAAGTCATCTGCGGCTTCGGGCGCACGGGCCAGTGGTTCGGCTCGCAGACCTTCGGTATCGAGGCGGACATGATCAACATGGCCAAGGGGCTCTCGTCGGGCTATCAGCCGATCGCCGCCGTCGGCCTCGGCCAGCGCGTCGGCGATGCGCTCTTCCATGCGAAGGACGAGTGGTCGCACGGCTTCACCTATTCGGGCCACCCGGTCGCCTGCGCGGTCGCGCTCGCCAATCTCGATGTGCTGCAGAAGGAGCGTCTCGTCGAGAAGGTCGGCGGAGCGACGGGCGCCTACTTCCAGAAGAAGCTCGCCGAACTCAACGACCATCCGCTTGTCGGCGAGACGCGCGGCGTGGGCCTGCTCGGCGCGATCGAGCTCGTGAAGGACAAGAACACGCGCGAGAAATACCCCTCCGAACTCGATGTCGGCTATCGCTGCCGCGTCCACTGCTTCGAGAACGGTCTTGTCATGCGCGCCATCGGCGACACCATGGTGCTGAGCCCGCCCCTCGTCATCACCGAAAGCGAGCTCGACGAGCTTTTCGCGCTGGCGCGGAAATGCATCGACCTCATCGCCCGGGATCTCGGCGTACTCTGATCTGTGCCATTACAGGACGGATCGGGGCCGGATTGCGGAGTTTTCCAGGCCCTGAAACACGAGTTTTCAGGGCCGATCCAGCGCTACCACGCGCAATTTGGAATTTGTTAAAAGATCGCCCAGCCCCCCATTGAACCGGGGCTGGGCGAAACCTATCTACCTGCCATGAGGGCGGAGCAACGTGCCCTTCAGGCGACCTGCCCCCCGCTCGCCTGTTGTGGTGCTCCGGCCCCCGAGGGCGCCGGAATTCCCCTCCCGGCGCCCAAGCGCAGAAGAAGCGCGGTTGCGCCCCGTCTCCCCCCGGCGGGGCGCAACTTTTTGCGCGCCCGCCAAAAAACCAACAACACCGGGGCGCAACTTTTTGCGCACCCGCCAAAAAACCAACAACACCAGGGCGCAAGTTTTTGCGCTTCCGCGCGCCCGGGGCGCAAAGTTTTTCCCTTCCATGTATAAAGCTCCCCGACAGGATTTTGCGAACGGCCCTCGCGCGCGAGACTTTCCATGCACGATGAAGACGACGAGCCGCACATCACGCTGAGCGACGAGGACCTCGACGCGCTGGAGGACGAGATCCCGCTCCTCAAGGCCGTGCGCCTTTTCGCCGAGGAGGCGGCCTCGATGCCGTGGTTCGCGCATCTCGGCGAACCGCTCGACCGCGAAACGAAGGCGCGCGCGCGTGCCTATCTCGACACGCTCGGCTTTCCCGATGCCGACATCGCGCTCGTCACGGACTGGGAAGAGGCGGGCGATGCCGCGGCCAATCTCGATTTCGACACCGCGCAATGGGAAGCCGAGGAAGCCCTGCGCGCCGCGCTGACCTCCGACGCGCTGGAGCATGTTTCGGAGGAAGGCCTGTCCATCGCGCTCACCCATGTTTCGGCGCTCCTCGCCGGGCGTGTGGGCGCCGCCGCGCGCGAGGCATGCCTTCGCGCCGGTATCGACGACGAGGCGCTCGCCAACGCCGCCGCCGGCGCCGCCATCCAGGCGGCTCACGGCGCGGCCCTGTCGCTCATCGCGGCGAGCGGGGAGACGCATCCCTTCCGCTACAAATTCTCGCTTTTCGCACATGGCCGCTGGCCCATCGGCATTGCCGGCCTTTCCTTCAATCTCTTCTGATCGGCCATGCGATGAAAACTCAATCCGCCACGAACCTCAAAGTCGCCACCTGGAACATCAATTCCGTCCGTCTACGGATTAATCTCGTCGAGGACTTCCTCGGCGGGGAGAACCCGGACATTCTCTGCCTGCAGGAAATCAAATGCACGACCGACGCCTTCCCCCTGAAGGCGATCCGCAAGGCGGGTTATGAGCACATCGCGGTCAACGGCCAGAAGGGCTATCACGGCGTCGCCATCGCAAGCCGCGTGCCTTTCAAGAAGGTCGAGGCGCGCGACTTCTGCAACAAGGGCGATGCCCGCCACATCTCGGTCGATCTCGACGTGCCGGGCGGGCTCACGCTCCACAATTTCTACGTGCCTGCGGGCGGCGACGAGCCGGACCCGGACGTGAACGAGAAATTCGCGCACAAGCTCGACTTCCTGCGCGAGATGACCGCCTTTTATGACGGGCTGAAGCGCAAGAGCGAGAACCGCATGATCCTTGTCGGCGATCTCAACGTCGCGCCGCTCGAGCACGACGTCTGGTCGCACAAGCAGCTTCTCAAGGTCGTCAGCCACACGCCGGTCGAGGTCGAACTGATGAACGAGCTGATGGCCTCCCATGACTGGGTCGACGTGATGCGCCGCTTCGTGCCCGCCGATCAGAAGCTCTATTCGTGGTGGAGCTACCGGGCGAAGGACTGGGAAGCCTCTGACCGCGGACGGCGGCTCGATCACATCTGGGTGACGCCCGCGCTCGCCGACGCGCCGCAATCCATGAAGGTGCTGAAAGAGGCGAGAGGATGGGAGCGGGCATCCGACCATGTTCCGGTGGTCGCAAGCCTGAGGCTCTAGCTGGGGGGAGCCAGCTTAGGGGGTAGGGTGGCCTCGCTTCGACGCCCGCTCCTGGGGCTCCTCCCTCGGCGCGATGGCGTTCCGGAACCCGGCCGCCATTTCTTTTCGCTCGGGGTAGCGGGACAACATTAGGGTGTTGACCCTAGGGACGCAAGAGCCCACCATGCCCGCCGACCGACTTTTCCGACACAGGGCTTCGATGGCACCGAACACCAAAGAGCGGATTCTCGCCGCAAGCCTGAGGCTCTTTAACGAAAACGGCTACGACACCGTCACTACGGCCCGGATCGCCGAAGAGGTGGGCATCTCGGAGGGGAACCTCTGGTATCACTTCCGCACCAAGAAGGACCTGGTACGAGCCCACCAGCACAATCTCATCCGCCGCATCGACACCCGGCTGGCGATCAAATCGACGCCGGAAACGGTGCTCGACGCCTATGTGCTCTTCAATCGCATGGTGTTTCAGGAGGTCTGGGACTACCAGTTCCTCTATCGCGATCAGGCGGAATTCGGCCGGACCTCGCCCGAACTCGAAGGCAAGGTGCACCGCGTCTATGAGCTGACGACCGCCATGCTCCAGAAGATGTTCCGCCACATGATCGAGGCGGGGCATCTGTCCATGCCGGTCGACCAGCTTGCGCCGCTCGCCGACAACGTCTGGGTGGTGGTGCGCTACTGGCCGAGCTTTCTGCGCGAGACGCGCCGCGTCGTGAAGCTCGACAAAACGGCGCTCAATGGCGGCATCCGCCATCACTTCGCGCTCTTCGAAACCCATCTGACGGTTGAGGCCCGCGCCTATCTGGAAGTGCACGCCTATGGCTGAGGGGAAGGCTTTGGGCCTTCGCTGGGCCTGAGCGTCACTCGGCCGGCTTTTCCTTGCGCTTCAGCGTGACGAAGGTTGCCGTCGAGCTTCCCGTCGCGAGCAGGGTTCCATCCTCGCTCAGAAGCTCCCCCTCGATGAAGCCGACGGACTTGCCGCGCTTGATGACGCGGCCCCGCCCGATGATGCGGCCGGGACGGGCCGGATTGAGCATCGAAACCTTGAGCTCCAGAGTAGGGCTGATCTGACCCCATTCGAGATCGAGACCGACGGCGAGGCTCATCACATCGTCGAGCATGGCCGCGACCATGCCGCCCTGAATGCCGCCCCACATGTTGCAAAGCTCGGGGCTCGCATTGAAGGCGACCTCGACGGTTCGCGCTGCCGGGTCCGCGTCGAGGATTTCGAGACCGAGATAGCGGCTCGCCGGCGCCATGCGCTTGAAGACCGCCTTGATGTTCGGCGGCCAGTCCCTGGCCTCCGCCTCGTTGGGCGCGCTCTCTTTCGTTTCGCTCATATTCCTCTCCGCACTCCGAGCCGCCGCCCGACCTCCGCAACTTCGCCGCCGACCGCCGCGAGGCGGGCCGCAAGGGCCTGCGCGACCGCGCCCGCCATCTCCGGAAACTCCTCCATCAGCCTCTGAAAGAGATAGCGGCTGATCCGCAAGGTCTTGACCGGGCTCGCCGCCCTGACGGTCGAACGGCGCAGCCCCTCGCGGAAGAGGGCGGTTTCGCCGATGAGGTCGCCCCTGTCAAGCCGCAGCGCCCGCTTGCCCGTTTCGGGCGTCTCCCCGCCCAGATGGGCGAGCATGACCGCCTCGCCCTCGATGATGAGATAGGCATCGTCCGCGGGCTCGCCCGCCTCGAAAAGCGTTTCCCCGGCGGCAAGGTCCCGCCGCTCCGCCGTGAAGGCGATCACTTCGAGCCTGACCGGATCGAGTTCGGCGAAAAGATCGTGGCCGCGCATGAGCGCGATGACGGTTGCGATGTTCATGGGGGCGAGCATAGCGAAATGCGGGGCGCCGGCGAAAGAGGGCGGGCCGGGTCATGGGACGGGCGGGCGCCCACGGGGGCGCGGGCTCATTTGCCCTCTGCCCGCCCAGCCGCTATGAAGACAACCGGCGAGGAGGCGCGCTATGAAGGACAATGGCACGATGGCCTGGGATTTCCCCGATCCCTTCATCCATGAAGTGACGGTCGAGCCGCATCACATCGACGATTTTCAGCACACGAACAATGTCGTCTATCTGACCTGGATGGCGAAGACCGCCTGGGAACATTCCAAGGCGCTCGGCCTCGACTTCGCCGCCTATGCGAAGCTCAATCGCGGCATGGTGGTGCGCCGCCACGAACTTGAATATTTCGCGCCCTCCCATGCCGGCGACCGCGTGCTCGTCGCCACATGGATCACTGGCAATGACGGCAGGCTGCGGCTTCGCCGCCGTTTCCAGATGATCAACGCCATGACCGGCGTGACGCTGCTGCGTGGCCTTTCCGACTTCGTCTGCATCAATATCGAAACCGGCAAGGCAACCCGCATGCCCGCCGAGTTCGCCACGACCTACCGGCTGACGGCGACGGTGGAAGGGGACGCCTGAAGGCGCGGCAACGCTCTTGCTGCGGTGCGGCGAATTGCCCCCTTGGCCCGGTGCCGCCGATCCGGCACATGACAGGGAGCTTCAGTTCCTCGTATTCCCGGAGGCCGCCATGGACCGCATCGACGGCGCCACGCTCTTTTCCGTCAACATCGTTCTCCTGATCGCGCTGGGCGTCATGTTCTGGGGCGCGACGGCCATTCTCATCGCCGCCCTCATCGGCACGCCCATCATGCTGACGATCATCGTCATGCTGGCGCGCCCGCGCCGGATCTGACGCGCGCGAAAGCGTCTAGGCGGCGAGCACCGCCGCCTGCGCCGGATCGAGATATTCCTCCAGCCGCGTGATGCGCCCATCCGCCACCTGCACGACGAGGCAGGCGGGCATGGAAAAGGCTTCGCCATTCGGCCGCCTGCCGCTCAGCACATGCTGCTGGAGATAGCCGCCGGGAATGGCGATGCGCCGGAGGATGTTGTATTTGCGCTCCGGCAGCGCGCGCACGAGCCAGCGCAGCACCTTGAGATTCCCTTCGACCGTCTGATCGGCATTGTCGAAATTGTGCCAGATCGCCGCGTCGGGCGCATAGCAGGCCCTGACGCCCTCCAAGTCGCCTTCTTCGATCGCATGCGTGAATTTTTCCGCAAGCGCCAGAATCCCGGCTTCGCTCTCCGCCATCCCGTTCCCCCTGATCTGTTACGGCACCAGCCTGTAGCCGCCCGCGTCCGTGATGAGGATCCGCGCGTTGGACGGGTCTTTTTCGATCTTCTGCCGGAGCCGGTAGATATGCGTTTCGAGCGTGTGCGTCGTCACGCCTGAATTATAGCCCCACACTTCGGTGAGCAGCACATCGCGGCCGACCACGCTGTCCCCGGCGCGATAGAGAAACTTGAGGATGCTGGTTTCCTTTTCCGTCAGCCGGATCTTCCTGTCCGCCGCGTCGACGAGAAGCTTCGCGCCGGGGCGGAAACTGTAGGGGCCGATACTCAGAACGGCATCCTCGCTCTGCTCGAAGTTGCGCAGATGCGCGCGAATGCGCGCCAGCAGGACGCCGAAGCGGAAGGGCTTAGTCACATAGTCGTTTGCGCCCGCATCGAGGCCGAGGATGGTGTCGGCATCCGTGTCGGCGCCCGTCAGCATGATGACGGGAGCCTTGAGGCCCGCCTTGCGCATGAGCCGGCAGGCTTCGCGCCCGTCCATGTCGGGAAGCCCCACATCGAGCAGAATGAGATCGACGTGATGGGCGCGCGCATACTCCACGCCCGCCGCCGCCGTCGGCGCGACGGCGACCTCGAACTCCTCGTGAAGCTCGAGCTGTTCCGTCAGGGAAACCCGCAGCGCCTCGTCATCGTCGACGATGAGTATCCTCTTCCTGGGCATGTGTCAGAGGCCGTATCCGAATTTGCGAATATGCTTTTCGAGCAGCGGCAGCGCCGGGGCCAGATGTTTTTCATAACGCCGCCAGCGATCCGCCGCGCTCGTATAGAGCGGCTGGATCACCTGCGCATAGGAGGGCGTACGGATCGTTCCGCGCGCGAGCGCATGGGCGGCGGGGTCGGCCTGCGCCTCGTGCCAGGGAAGACCGAGGAAATCGAGCACCGGCGTCACCTCCGCCCGGAGGTCGCGGATCAGGTTCTCGTAACGCACCTCGACGACATTGAGCGACAGAAGTTCCCTGCAGGTCTGCCAGAGCGTCATGACCCGGTCATAGAGCCGGGCGGAATCCTCGATCGTCAGGAAATTTGCCATCGAGGAGTTGAGCTGGAAGTCCTGCATGAAGCAGGACAGCACGCTGTCGGCCGGATGGCGCAGGGCGAGGATGAACTTCGCCTCCGGAAAGACGCGCTGAATGAGCGCGGCATGAATGAGATTGAGCGGCAGCTTGTTGATGACCACCTTGCCGCGGAAATCGCCCTTCTCCGCTTCGAGCGCCGCCCAGTAGATCTCGCGCAGGCGCGCGCGCTCTTCCTCGCCGATCTCCGCCAGCGCCGCCGGATAGCCGCCCTTCATGGCGTCGACCGCATCGCGCACCGGAATGATGAGCGGCAGTTCCTCCAGCACCTGCACATCGGGATGCGCGTCGAGGATCTGATCGAGAAGCGTCGTGCCGGAGCGCGGGAAGCCGACGAGAAAGACCGGCGCGGCGCGATGGCCGGGCTCGGCCGCCAGCGGCGGAAGCTCCCGCCATGTTGCGACATGCGCCGGCGTCAGCGTGTCGATGAGATGCACCACCTGCCCGAGATAGACATTCTTGTCGCAGCGCTGCGCCGCCGCCTCCCTTGCCGCTGCTTCGTTCTGCTGCGCGAAGTGGCGGAACGCGGCATCCGTATCGCCGAGCCTGTCGCAGATCTGCGCAAGCTCGGCATGGAGCGCGCGGCTCTCATCGACCGGCAGGGTGTCCTCGGCGACGGCTTCGAGTTCGGCCCGCAGCGTCGCGAGGAGAGCCATGTCGCCGGACGCATTGCGGCGCAGGATGCGCGAGCGCATCCTCCGTGCACTGACGAGATTGGGGTCGAGGGCCATCGCTTCCTCGATGCAGGCAAGCGCCGGCTCCATTTCCGTCAGCCGTTCATGAAGCTCGGCCTTCAGCACCAGAAGCGCCGCAGGCGTGCGGTCGAGGCGCTTGCGCGCTTCCTCGCACAGATCGAGCCCTTCGCGAAATCCGCCGCGCTGCATGAGAACGCGGATGGCCTGCACATAGGGAAGCGCGTCCCGCGAATCGAGCCGCATCATCTCCCGAAGATCGGTGAGCGCTTCTTCCGTCCGCTGAAGGGCCTCGTAAACCCGGCTGCGATGAAGGAGCGCGAGCCGGAAGCCCGGGCTCATGTCGAGCGCGCGGGCGTAAGAGGCGAGCGCTTCATCCGTCTTGCCGAGCGCCGCCTTGGCGTTGCCGAGATTGACGAGGATGTTGGCGTGCGGCTTGCCGTTCCTGAGCGCCAGCATGATGAGCTCTTCGGCATCCTCCAGCTTGCCCGTATCGAAGGCGATGAGGCCGAGAAGATGGAGCGCGTCGGGCTGCTCCGGATCGAAACTGAGAACCTGTTTGAGGATCGCGGCCGCGCCTGCATAGTCGCGCCGCTCGAAGCGCTCGGCCGCCGCCTTGACGCCGCCGAGAAGCTCCTCGGCCGTCGGGCGGCGCGTGCGGACAGGCTGCCCATAGGCGGAGAAGGGCAGCCCCACGGTCGGCCGGGCCTGGCCCATGGCGCCCCCCCCAATGCCGCCCCCCATGGCAGTTGGCGGCAGCGGCACTGTCGGCCGCGCTCCGGTCCGGAGGGGAAACGGGTTCTGGCCGGGCTTTGGCGGGCGCTTGCTCATCGGGGCTTGGTCCTTCGGCTTTGCAGGCGGAGTTTGCCACATGGTCAGGCGCGCTCCAAACCGCGGGGGTTACTCATATCCGGACCCGTTCCGACCCGGCAAGCTCTGCCGGGCGGAAGGGCGGCTGGCAGGGACCTGAGCCCGCAAGCCATTGAATCCACGGGCGTCCGGCTCTGGCGCGGCTCTTGCTCCGGGGACCGTGACCGAGTCTTTGCAGGGCCCTCATGACCGAAGCCGCGCTCACCGTTCCGCACCTTACCCATGGCAAGCACAACATGGCGTCCGATGCTTTCGCGGCGCTGCGTGCGGCGCGGGAGAACGGCGCCGCGCCCGCCGGACAGGAACTCGGCTTCTCCGACCTTCTGGATACGCTGAACCCGCTCCAGCACATCCCGGTCGTCGCCCAGATCTATCGCCATGTGACGGGGGACACGATCGGCCCGGCGGCCCGCGTGGCGGGCGGCGCACTTTATGGCGGTCCGGTCGGGCTCATCGTTTCGATGATCGACGCCGCCGTCGCCGAAAAGACCGGCAGCGACATTGGCGAGCACATGTTCGCGGGCCTGACGGGCGAGACGCCGCAAACGCAAATCGCCGCCGCCCCGCGCGACGAAGCGCCCGCGACGACCCCGGAACGCGCGCCCGCGCAAATGGCGGCGGCCGACCCGGAAACGACGGCCTCGATCGCAAAGCCCGCCGCGCCCGCCACTGCCGCACCGAAGCCCGTTCCCTCGGCCATGCCGCAACTGAGCTCGGACGCCTTCAACGCGCTCATGAATTCCTTCGAGACCCCCCGCGCGGCGAAGCCCGCGAATCCTGATGTGACGGCGAAACCCGCAAATCCTGAAGTGGCGGCGAAGCCCGCGCCGCGGCTCGCGGCCACCAGCACGCCATCCGCCGGAAAGCCGCTCGAGCTTGCGCCCGCGAAGCCCGCCATGCCGAATGATCTCGCAGGCACCATGCAGGATGCGCTCGACCAGCTCGAAGCGCTGCGGCGTGAGCATCCCGAGATGCCGCCCGTATCCGCCTTCGCGCCACCCGGCGCGAGCGGGCTCTGAACCGGTAATCCCTTGGCGGCGGCCGGGCGCAGGGCCTAAGCTCGCGCCATGTATATTCACGTAAGCGCAAGGCCCGGCGCGCATACAGGGCGGCTACAATTCGGCGATCTCGACTTTCCCTGCGCTCTCGGTCGGTCGGGCATCGTCGCCTCGAAACGGGAGGGCGATGGCGGCACGCCCGCGGGCCGCTTCGCGCTGCGGGAGTTGCACTGGCGCGCGGACCGGCTCTCGACGCCGGCGACCGCGCTCAGGCGAAGGCTGATTGCAAGGAGCGACGGCTGGTGCGATGCGCCGTCCGATCCCGCCTATAATCGGCCGGTTTCATTGCCCTACAGGGCAAGCGCCGAGACGCTCTGGCGCGACGACCACCTCTACGATCTCCTCGTTCCACTCGGCTACAACGACGAGTCCGTGGTGCCGGGCGCGGGCAGCGCGATCTTCTTCCATCTGGCGAATGAGAAGGACGGCGAACTTGGCGCGACGGAAGGCTGCGTGGCGCTCCGGCTCGCTGACATGCTGGCGCTTCTCGCCCGCGTGGCGCACTCGACGGAGATGGAGATCGCGCTAGCGGCGTGAACCGAAAAGCGCGCTGCCGATCCGCACATGCGTCGCGCCGAGGGCGATCGCCGTTTCGAAATCGCCGCTCATTCCCATGGAGAGACGGGCAAGGCCGTTCCGCCGCGCGATCTTGTCGAGAAGGGCGAAATGCAGCGCCGGTTCCTCATCGACCGGCGGAATGCACATGAGCCCTTCGATGGCGAGCCCATGCACCTCACGGCAGCGGGCGATGAAGGCATCGGCCTCGCGCGGCGCGATACCCGCCTTCTGCGGTTCCTCGCCCGTGTTGACCTGAATGAAAAGCCGCGGAAGCTGCGCGCCTTCCACCCGCGCCTTGACGAGCGCGGCGGCGAGCCGTTCGCGATCGAGCGTATGGATCGCATCGAAGAGCGCGAGCGCCTGGGCGAGCTTGTTGGTCTGCAAGGGGCCGATGAGATGGAGCTCGATATCGGCATGGGCCGCCTTGAGCGCCGGCCATTTCGCCGCCGCCTCCTGCACGCGGTTCTCGCCGAAGACGCGCTGACCGGCCTCGATCAGCGGCGCTATGTCCTCCGCGCCGAAAGTTTTCGAGACGGCGACGAGCGTCACCTCCCGCGGATCGCGCCCCGCCGCGCGCGCGGCCTTGTTGATGCGCGCCCTGATGGCCGCAAGACGCGATGCGGGCGTCTCGCTCTCGGCTTGCCGATCCTTTAGGCTGTTGCTCATCTCTTCTCCGTCCGATTGGAGCCGAAGCTAGTGGCCCGCGAAAAGACTGGCAAGCCGTGGAGATGGCCGCGCCTCCTGCTTCTGACCGATCCGGCCCGCCAGCCCGACCCGGAAAAGGCGATCGCCGAGGCGCCGCGCGGCGCGGGCGTCATCTTCCGCGCCTATGGGGACCGGCCCGGCCCGGCGCGTCTTCGCGCGCTGGGACGCATGGCGGCACGGAAGGACATTCTCCTTCTCGTCGCGGGCGATGACAGGGCGGCGCGGGGGCTCGGGGTCGGCGGCCTGCACCTTCCGCAATACAGGCTCAAATATCCGTCCACGGAACATATGTTCCACCCCGCGAGGCGTGGCAAGCCCGGCCTCGTCATCACCGCGGCGGCGCATGACGAGCGCGCGATCATCGCCGCCGCGCGCGCCGGCGCGGATGCCGTGCTGATCTCGCCCGTCTTCCCAACGGAAAGCCATCCCGGCGCGCAAACGCTCGGCCCCATTCGCTATGCGCGGCTTGCAACCCTTGCACGGGAAAAGGGCATGGCGGCCTTCGCGCTGGGCGGCATGACGCAAGCGAGAGCGCGGCGGCTCAGCGGCGCGGCTATGGCCGGTATCGCCGGGATCAGTCTTTTGCGCTAGCGGGCACGGCGTCCCGGTAATCGTCGGGAATATAGCCGAAGCGCGCCATCTGTTCGTGATGGACGGCAATGATGCGGCGCACCTGATCGGGCGTCAGCTTCTCGCGCCACTGATCCTTGCGTCCCTCGCGGAAAAAGGCTTCGGCCTTGGAGGAGCGCTCCTTGAAGCCTTCGCGCTCTTCCTGCGCCTTCAGCATCTTGAAGGACGAGAATTTGATGGCGCGTTCGAGACGCTCCGCGCCGGGCTTCAGGCCGAGGAAATCAGAGACGCGCTTGAAATGCTTTCGCGGCTTGTCGAGCAGATCCTCGTAGCGCAGCACGAGAAGCTGCGGATTGGGATGCTGCGTCCAGCTTCGCACATGGGTGGACCAGGAGGCGTGGAATTCTGGAATGTGTCTCGCGGTCATGGCCGTGGACGTCGTCTCGTCCGCCATCTGCTCAATTGCCTGGTCAAGGGGCTGGCCGAAGTGATGGACGGAGGAGAGCACGACATCGAGCGGATTTCGGACGATGTAGATCGCGCCTGCCGTCACATCCATATTGTGAAGCGGCTGGCGGTGCCATTCGCCGAGAAAATTATGTGTCTTGACGAAGACGGAGTCGGGGAAGGCCTCGGTGAAATCGCGATGCACGGCGGCACGCAATCGCGCGAAGTCTTCAGGAGACATGTCCTCCAGCGGCACTGTGCTGCGTTGGCGATACCAGTCGGCGTCCGACTCGCCAAGGCAGAAGCGATCGAGTTCGTCGAGGGGTACGGGCTTGACCGGGTTCCGCAGCAGATTGTGCAGGAAGGACCGCATCCAGGTGTTGCCGGATTTCGGATAGGAGGCAAGCCAGATCAGAGCGCCCATGTGCAGCCTTCTTTTGTGCGGATCGGCAGCTTTGTAGCAGAGCGGACGAGGATACAGAACGCACAAAAAAAGAGAGCGGGCCGAAGCCCGCTCTCCAATCCGTAACGCCGTGTTCGATCAGAACGCGACGGCGAGCACCAGACCGGCCGACTTCGTGTCGTAGGTCTGCGACGACCAGGTGTTGTTGTGCTTGTTCTGCGCCCACTGCAGGTCGAGGCCGACATCCACGCCGGAGCCGAGGTTGTAGCCACCACCGAGCTGCCAGGTCTTGCTCTCGCGGCCATCGCGACCCGAAGCCGACGACGAATCGTCCTGCGCGTCGAGATAGGCAACGCCGACCGTCCACGGGCCCGTCGCATACTTCAGGCCGAGCGTCCAGACCTGCGCACCGTAGTCCTTGCGGGCAAGGTTGACGCCATACTTGTAGTCGAGGTCGTTCGACTGGTACCAGGCGCCGCCCAGCGTGAAGCCGGCATAGCCCAGATTGGCGCCGAAGCCATATTCCTCAGGCGACACGTCGTTGGTGCCCCAGAAGAGGCCGGAGCCGCCGCCGTCACCGGTCACGTAGAAACCGTCGACGCCGATGTCGACACCGCTGAAGGTGCCGGCATAGTTGGCGGCGATTTCGAAGACGTTGCTCATGCCAAAATCGTTCGGCAGAACGACGAGACGATTCGCCTTCGGATTGTTGTCGTTAGCATCCGGCGTGTAGGAGACGCCGAGCTGGAAGCCGGCGAGACGCGGCGTGAAGTAGCTGATCTTGTTCGAGTCCGTCGCCATGAGCGAGAAGGTCGAGGTGCGGACTTCCGGACCGAAGCCAAAATTGCCGGAGGAAACACCATTATAGATGTTCGGCGAGTCGACGCCGTTGCCCGGCACGAACCAGGGCGACGTGTAGTGCATCTTGTACGCGGCGCCATCCGTGCCGCCGATTTCGAAGCGGCCGAAACCACCCTCGAGATAGGCGAAGAGCTGGCGGAACGAAGCGTAGGAGCTGTTCGCGATGTTGGAAGCGTTGCCCGAGTTCCAGTCGTTGTTGAGCTGGAGCTTCGCATCGACGCCGGCGACGAGGCCGTTGTCCAGCGTGCCTTCGGCCTTGATGTCGATGTTGCGGGCGACGAGCGCGACCTTCGTGCTCTCGAAGGAGCGGCCAAGCACGTCGTCGGCGTCGATGACGTAGAAGCCCGTGACGACGTTGCCGCCGACCGTGACCTTCAGCGGGTCGCTCGCAAGCGCCGGGCCGGCGAGAAGGCCAGCGGTGACCAGAGCGGTCGTCCCAAGGAGTATCTTTTTCATGTGTTCCTCGCAGTGTCAGCGTTTAGCTGTTCAGTTTTACGAGCCAGCGGAAAGCGCTTTATGATCCGTGGTCGCATTCATCGCCGGGCCGACTGAAACTGCCCCCCGAGCGCATGGGCTGATTAATCCCGGGGTAAGCCTTTCCGTCAAGCCGAGGCGCCCCCTTCCGGGTTTGAAAGTCGGCGCATGTTGCGGAAAGGGCACAAGTCATTAAATGAGAGGGCGCAAGGCTTTACCGGCGATGCCCGAAGCCTCGTGATAAGAAGAGGGGGCGGGAAAGGCCCTTTTTCGGCGGCTCTACGAAAGGTCTCTGGCGATTTGTGCTTTTGATGTCACAGATCGCGAAACTCGATTCCGGCGTGGCCTCCGGCGCCGCCATTGCGCGGGCCGGGCCTTGCTCGCTATAAGCGTGGGCGGCCGCTTTTGTCCGTCCCGGGCCTGGAATTTACTTGCTCCGCCGAATGGAGTTGGGCAAGAACGAACGGATGGCATGATCGGCCGGCGCGGGGATCGAAACGGGCTCGAAAGGCCCATGCGTGGCCGGTCCCGGCGGGGTTGAGGGGGCCGCTTCTGGCGGAACCATCCGCCGAAGGCGGGAAATCGGGTCGTAACGCGAGAGGCTTGCCGTAAATCGATGACCAATGACTCAAATATGCGCGTGGCGCGCGAAGCCGGTATGCGCGTGGCGCGCGAAGCTGGTGCGTCCGCCAGGACCTTGCCGGCCGGAGCGGGCAGGAGCATGCGAAACCTTGCGACCGCTTTCGCCATGGCCGGGCTGATCGGGCTTGGCGGCTGCGGCGCCTTCAAGGGCGGGGAGTCGCGCTATCCCAGCACCGAAGGCACGGGGCCCACAAATCCCAACCCGACCGGCGAACGCCAGACCATTTTCGGCTCGGACGGCATCACCCTTTTCGGCGGCGACAGCAAGGCCGAGCAGGGCACCGGCATCGGCATCAACAGCTTCCTCTGGCGGGCCTCGCTCGACACGATCTCGTTCATGCCGCTGACCTCGGCGGATCCGTTCGGCGGCGTCATCATCACCGACTGGTATCAGGACCCGAAGACGCCGGGCGAGCGCTTCAAGCTCACCATCTACATCATGGATCGCCGCCTGCGCGCCGATGGCGTGAAGGTCGCGGTGTTCCGCCAGGCGAAGGACGCCAAGGGCGGCTGGGTCGATGCGGCCACCGATCCGGCGACCGGAACGCAGATCGAGAACGCGATCCTCGTCCGCGCCCGCCAGCTTCGCATGCAGAACATCGAAGCCGGCCAGAAGTAACTCACGGGGCCCGGACCCGGGCCCTTCCAGCATCCGGGGAGCCGTGATCGCCGCTCGAGAAACGGCGATGGCGGCTCGTTTCCGGATATTCAGACAGTGCCCAGCAGACGATGTCGACACGCTACAACGCCCGTGCCAGCGAACCGAAATGGCAGAAGATCTGGGAAGATCGGCAGAGCTTCCGTACACGGAACGATGATCCTCGTCCGAAATACTATGTGCTCGAGATGTTTCCCTACCCTTCGGGCCGCATCCATATCGGCCACGGCCGCAACTATGTGATGGGCGACGTCGTCGCGCGCTTCAAGCGCATGAAGGGTTTCAACGTCCTGCATCCGATGGGCTGGGACGCCTTCGGCCTGCCGGCGGAAAACGCCGCCATGGAGCGCAAGGTCCATCCGAAGCAATGGACCTATGAGAATATCGAGGCGATGAAGGCGCAGCTCAAGCTGCTCGGCCTTTCGCTCGACTGGAGCCGCGAGATCGCGACCTGCGATCCCTCCTACTACGCCGAACAGCAGAAGATCTTCATCGAGTTCCTGAAGCACGGCCTCGTCTATCGCAAGGAAAGCGAGGTCAACTGGGACCCGGTGGACAATACGGTGCTTGCCAACGAGCAGGTGATCGACGGGCGCGGCTGGCGCTCCGGCGCGCTGGTCGAGCGGCGGCGCCTCGCGCAATGGTTCTTCCGCATCACCGCCTTCGCCGACGAGCTTCTCGCCGCGCTCGACGACCTGCCGCGCTGGCCGGAAAAAGTCCGCACCATGCAGAAGAACTGGATCGGCCGTTCGGAAGGCGCGCGCGTCTTCTGGCCGCTGGAAGGCGTGCCCGGCGATCCCGGCTACCGGCTCGAGATCTACACCACCCGGCCCGACACGCTCTATGGCGCTTCCTTCTGCGCGCTGTCGCCCGACCACCCGCTGACGCGCAAACTCGCCGAAGACGACGCCGAACTTCGCGCTTTCATCGCCGATTGCAAGCATGTCGGCACGAGCGCCGAAGCGATCGAGACGGCGGAGAAGAAGGGCTACAGAACCGCGCTGCGCGCCCGCCATCCCTTCATCGAGGGCGCGACGGTGCCCGTCTATGTCGCCAATTTCGTGCTCATGGACTATGGCACGGGCGCGATCTTCGCCTGCCCCGCGCATGACCAGCGCGACTTCGACTTCGCGAAGAAATATGGCCTGCCGATCCTGCCCGTCGTCGCGCCGAAGGATGTGGCCGCCGATGCCGGGAAGCGCGCCGCCTGGGCCGCCGCGCTCCCCGCGGGCGACGAGGCCTATACGGATGACGGCGTCGCCATCAATTCAGGCTTCCTCGACGGGCTCGATGTCGAGGCCGCCAAGCGTGCGGCCATCGAACGGCTGAAGGCCGATGGCGCGGGCGAAGGCACGGTCAATTTCCGCCTGCGCGACTGGGGCGTGTCGCGCCAGCGCTACTGGGGCTGCCCGATCCCGATCGTTCATTGCGAGGCCTGCGGCCCGGTGCCGGTGCCGGAGAAGGACCTTCCGGTCGAGCTGCCGGAAGATGTGAGCTTCGACGTGCCGGGCAATCCGCTCGACCGCCATCCGACCTGGAAGCATGTCGATTGCCCGCAATGCGGCAAGCCCGCGCGGCGCGAAACCGACACGATGGACACTTTCGTCGATTCCTCCTGGTATTTCGCGCGCTTCGCGAGCGAGCCGGGCTCGGCGCCGCTCGGCAGGGAGGCGGCCGACCACTGGCTGCCGGTCGATCAGTATATCGGCGGCATCGAGCACGCGATCCTGCATCTCCTCTATGCGCGTTTCTTCACGCGCGGGCTGGAGAAATGCGGGCGGCTTTCGGTGAAGGAGCCCTTTGGCGGCCTCTTCACGCAGGGCATGATCATCCACGAAACCTATAAGGACACGGAAGGCCGTTGGCTTTTCCCCGAGGATGTGGAGCGCGGCGAGGACGGCAAGGTCCGCAAGATCGCGGACGGAACGCCCGTGACGGTCGGCGCGCCCGAGAAAATGTCGAAGTCGAAGAAGAACGTGGTCCCGCCGGAGGTCGTCGCCGACAGCTATGGCGTCGATTGCGCGCGCTGGTTCATGCTTTCCGACACGCCCCCCGAGCGCGACAGCGAGTGGACGCAGGGCGGCGTCGAGGGCGCCTGGCGGCTCGTCCAGCGCATCTGGCGCCTCGTGGGCGAGGCGGGCGAACGCGCCCGGCTGATCCCGCCGGCCGGCACGCCGAAGCCGGAAAGCTTCTCGGCCGAAGCCGAGGCGCTGCGCCGCGCGGTCCATCAGGCGATCGCCGCGATCGACGAGAATATCGAGGCGCTGCGCTTCAACGTGGCCGTGGCGAACGTCTATGAACTGGTGAACGCGGTCGCATCGGCGGCGGGCACGGCCTCATGGAAGGCCGAAACCTTTGACCGCTCGCTGGGCTGGGCTTTCCGGGAGGCGCTCGAAACGCTGGTGCTCCTCATCGGGCCCATGATGCCCCACCTTGCCGAGGAGGCCTGGCAGACGCTTGGCCATGACGCGCTTCTCGTCGACAGCGCATGGCCGGTTGCCGACCCTGCCCTCCTCGTGGAAGACTCCATCACCATCGCGGTTCAGGTGAACGGCAAGCGCCGGGACGAGCTCACCATTGCCCGCGATGCCGATCAAGCGACGGTCGAGCGCGCCGCGCTCGCCCTCGAGAAAGTGGAGAAGGCCATCGATGGGAAAGCCGTCCGCAAGGTCATCGTCGTACCGGGCAAGATCGTCAACATCGTCGTCTGAGCGCCGCTCCGCGCGCCTTGCCGCCATCATCCTGCTGGCGGCGCTGACGCCGCTCGCGGGCTGCGGGTTCACGCCGCTTTACGGCGAACGCCAGGGGTCCGAGGCCACCGTCTCGAAGCTCGCCAGCGTCGATGTCTCCGTCGCCGAGACGGCGCTCGGCCGGACGCTCAAATACAGCCTCCTCGACCGGTTGTCGGAGAGCGGCGCCGCACCGGCCGGGGCCGCCTACCAGCTCGAGCTCGCCCCGACGAGCTATTCGCAGGACGTCGCCATCCAGCAGAACGCCGCCGTCACCCGCGCGAATTTCGTGCTCGTCGTGCCGTTCAGGCTCGTCGACGTGGCGACTGGCAAGACCGTGCTCAAATCGACCGCCCGCTCGCGCACATCCTACAACCGCTCGGAATCCGAATTCGCCAATCTGACCTCCGCCCGCGAGGCCGAGAAGCGCACGGCCGAGGCCATTGCGGACGACATCAAGCTGCAGCTCAGCGTCTTTTTCGATCGCCAGGCGACCGCGGCTCTCGAGCCGCGCTAGGCTGCGCATGACGGAACGCGCATGAAGATCAAGGCTTCCGACGCCGACCGCTTCGCGGCGAAGCCGGACGCGAGGGTGCGCGCCGTGCTCGTCTACGGGCCGGACGGCGGACTCGTCCGTGAACGGATGAATATGCTGACGCGCAGCGTCGTCGAGGATTTGTCCGATCCCTTCCGCATCGCCGAGATCGGCGATGGCGATCTGCGGGCGGATCCGGCCCGGCTCGCCGACGAGGCCGCCGCCATCGCCATGCTTGGCGGGCGTCGCGTCGTGCGCGTGCGCGGCGCGGGCGACAGTCTCGCCAAGACCTTCGAGAGTTTTCTCGACGATCCCTCGGGCGACGCGCTTGTCGTCATCGAGGCGGGCGATCTCGGACCGCGCTCGAGCCTGCGCAAGCTCTTCGAGGATCGCGGCAATGCCGCCGCCCTTCCCTGCTATGCCGACGATGCGGGCGCGCTTGAAAACGTGATCCGGCAGCGGCTGGCGAAGGAGGGCCTCGGCATCGAGCCCGACGCGCTTGAATATCTGACCGCGAATCTCGGCAGCGATCGCGGCGTGACGATGAACGAGCTCGACAAGTTGTGCCTCTATATGGGCCCGGCCGAAGCGGGCGCTAAGCGCAATGTCGCCCTTGCCGATGTGCGTGTCTCGGTGGGCGACAATTCGGAATCGAGCCTCGACGACGCGGTGGACGCGGCGCTCGGTGGCGACCTTGCGGCGCTCGACCTTGCGCTTCTGCGCGCCCGGGGCGCGGATACGAGCCCGGTCGCCCTCGTCAACGCCCTTTCGCGGCGCCTTCAACAGCTTCACCTGGTGCTCGCCGAAATGGAGACGGGCACGCCCGCCGATGTGGCGATCCGCGCGATGCGGCCTCCCGTTCACTTCAGCCGCGCGGCGCTCCTGCGCCGGCAGCTTGGATTATGGAACAGACGCAAGCTCGGCAAGGCGATGGAACTTGCCATGGAGGCCGAATTTCAGTGCAAGACGACCGGCCTGCCCGAAGACGCGATCTGCGGGCAGGTGCTGATGCGGATCGCCCAGGCCGCGCGAGCGGGTGGGCGTCGCTGATCGGGGCGCTCAGTCGGCGCTGTTGATGCGGGGATTTCCCCGGCCGGCAAGACGGCGGCAGATTTCGTCGAGCTGCTCGAGCGACTTGTAATGGATGCGCACGTCGCCGCCCTTCTCGCCCGCGAAGCTGATCTCGACCTTGAGCCCGAGCTGATCCGAGATATTGCGTTCGAGCGCCAGCGTGTCGGCGTCCTTCTCCGACGCGGTTGAGGCGCCGCGGCGCGGCGCTTCGGAGCCGGTCGTCGCCTTGCGGGTCAGCGCTTCCGCATCGCGCACGCTCAGGCCCTTGGCGACGATTTCACGGGCCAGCTCTTCGGCATTGGGAACGCCGATCAGCGTGCGCGCATGTCCGGCGGAGAGCTTGCCCTCCTCGACAAGGTTCCGCACTCCTTGCGGCAGGCTGAGCAGGCGCAGCGTGTTGGCGACATGGCTGCGGCTCTTGCCGATGAGTTTTGAAAGCTGCTCCTGCGTATACTGGAACTGCTGCATCAGCCGGTCATAGCCCAGCCCCTCTTCGATGGCATTGAGATCGGCGCGCTGCACGTTCTCGATGATGGCGATCTCGAGGGATTCAGCGTCGGTCAGTTCCTTGACGATGACCGGAACCTGATGAAGCTGCGCCTTCTGCGCCGCCCGCCAGCGCCTTTCGCCCGCGACGATCTCATAGGCTTCGCCGCTTCCCTGCACCGGCCGCACCACGATCGGTTGCAGAATGCCCTTCTCGCGGATGGAATTGGCGAGATCGGCCAGATCCTCCTCGCGGAACACATGGCGCGGCTGGAACGGGTTGGCCCGCAGGAACTCGATCGGCACTTCGCGGACGCCGCGCGGAGCAGGCGCGCCTGCATCGCCAAGCGCGAAGGCGGCATCGTCGCCGATCAGTGCCGCGAGGCCGCGCCCGAGCCGGCTCGGAGATTCCTCTGCCATCATCATGTCCCTCTCGTCTTTCGACGGCATTTCCGCCGGTATGGCCGGATTCCCCTTCACCGGCCGCCAGCTTCCCTTGTCTTGTCCGGGGCCTGTCTCAGATGGTGACAGGCTTGGCACTACTGCGTATGGCCGGGTTGTCAAACCCTTTCAGCGCATTAACGTATTTTCTTAATGTGGCCGCCCTCGCCCGCTTCAGGCTGCATTCCGCCGCAGGGCCCGCTCGCGCTGGATCAACTCCGAGGCGAGCTTCATATACGCCTTGCTGCCGGCGCAGCGATGATCATAGACCAGCGCCGGCTTGCCATAGGACGGGGCCTCGGAAATGCGGACATTGCGCGGAATGACGGTGCGATAGACCTTGTCGCCGAGATGCTGGCGCACATCCGACGCCACCTGATCGGAAAGCTTGTTACGCTGATCGAACATGGTGAGCACGATCCCCTGAATGTCGAGGCGGGGATTGAGGCTCGACTTCACGCGCTCCACTGTCCGAAGAAGCTGGCTCAGACCTTCCAGCGCGAAGAATTCGCATTGCAGCGGCACGAGGATCGCGTCGGCGGCCGTCATCGCATTGATCGTCAGGAGATTGAGCGAGGGCGGGCAGTCGATCAGAATATAAGTATAGGGCCGCGCCGTCATGGCGGCTTCCTTCTCGCTGCCGTCCCGGGCCTTGCCGTTTCGCGGCATCCGGGCGAGTGCATCGCGCAGGCGGTGCGAGCGGCGCGGAACACTGGCAAGCTCCAGCTCCGCGCCAAGGAGATCCATGGTGGACGGAACGATATCGAGGCCGGGCACCTTGGTCGGTACGACCGCATCCTCGATCAAGGCAGAGCCGATCAGCACGTCATAGGCCGACACCTTGCGTTCCGCCCTGCCGATGCCGAGGCCGGTGCTGGCATTGCCCTGCGGATCGAGATCGACGATCAGCACCCGTTCGCCGACCGCGGCCAGCGCCGTGCCCAGATTGATGGCGGTCGTCGTCTTGCCGACGCCGCCCTTCTGATTGGCGAGCACCAGGATACGCGGCCGCATTTCCGTCTGCTGTGGCTGGAGGATACGCGCGGTCGCGTCAGTTTCCGGGATCTGCATGGTGGAGCCCCCAAAGCTTCAGCACCGTTCCGGATGGATCGGATTGGCTGGCGATAGCTTCGTGGTCAAATATCCATTTTTTTGCCGCCTGCGTCAATTCATCCGGGGCGCCCTGCCCCTTGAGAAA
>NZ_JBATUH010000101.1:0-18060 GCF_049671045.1 Parvibaculum sp.
GCCGAGGCTCCCGGATCAGCGCTCGGAAAACTACTATCAGATCAAGACGACGATCTTCAACGCGCTGATCGACACGATCGACCTCACCCAGCTCGCACAGCTCGATGCGGAAAGCGCGCGCGAGGAAATCCGCGACATCGTCAACGAGATCCTCTCGATCAAGAATGTCGTCATGTCGATCTCCGAGCAGGAAGCCCTGCTTCAGGACATCTGCAATGACGTGCTCGGCTATGGGCCGCTGGAGCCGCTGCTCGCTCGCGACGACATCGCCGACATCATGGTCAATGGCGCGGACCGCACCTTCATCGAAGTCGGCGGCAAGGTCGAGCTGACGGGCGTGCGCTTCCGCGACAACAGCCAGCTCATGAACATCTGCCAGCGCATCGTGAGCCAGGTCGGCCGCCGCGTCGACGAGGCAAGCCCGATCTGCGACGCGCGCCTGCCCGATGGCAGCCGCGTCAACGTCATCGTGCCGCCGCTCGCCATCGACGGCCCGGCGCTCACCATCCGCAAATTCCGCCGCGACAAGCTCCAGATGAAGGATCTCGTCGAATTCGGTTCGATTTCGCCGGAGGGCGCCGAAGTGCTCGGCATCATCGGCAAGGTGCGCTGCAACGTGCTCATTTCTGGCGGCACGGGTTCGGGCAAGACCACGCTTCTGAACTGCCTCACCGGCTTCATCGATTCCGATGAGCGCGTCATCACCTGCGAGGACGCCGCCGAACTTCAGCTCCAGCAGCCTCATGTGGTGCGCCTCGAGACGCGCCCACCCAATCTCGAAGGGCAGGGGCAGATCACCATGACGGAACTGGTGCGCAACTGTCTGCGCATGCGGCCCGAGCGCATCATCGTCGGCGAGGTGCGCGGACCTGAAGCCTTCGATCTTCTTCAGGCGATGAACACCGGCCATGACGGCTCGATGGGAACTCTCCACGCGAACAGCCCGCGCGAGGCCCTGTCGCGTCTGGAAGGCATGATCACGATGGGAGGCTACAATCTCCCATCGAGAACCATCCGCGAGATGATAACCGGCTCGATCGACGTCATCGTCCAGGCCGCGCGCCTGCGCGACGGCTCGCGCCGCATCACCCACATCACCGAAGTGCTCGGCACGGAAGGCGAGGTCATCATCACGCAGGATCTCTTTGTCTATGACATCGAAGGCGAGGACGAGACCGGCCGCCTGCGGGGCAGGCACAAATCGACGGGCATCGCGCGCCCCGCATTCTGGGAGCGCGCCCGCTACTACAATCAGCACCACGCGCTTGCCGCCGCGCTCGATCGCGCGCAAGGCTAGACGGGCTGAACGGACGAGAGGTTATGGACCAGACTACGCTTCTGATTTTCGGCATCGCCCTTCTCGCGGCGCTTTGCATCGGCGGCATCGGCTTCGTCTTTGTGGGCGGGGAGAGCAGAAGCTCGCAGCGCATGGCGCGGATGGCCGGCTCGGACCGCCAGAAGTCGCGCCGCGCATTGGACAATGACGGCGACAACGCCGACAAGCGTCGCAAGCAGGTTCAGGAGACGCTGAAGTCTCTTGAACAGAAGCAGAAGGAAGAACAGAAGGTGACGCTGCGCGTTCGTATCGAGCGCGCGGGCCTCGAGCTGACGCCGAAGAGCTTCTACATCATGAGCGCGGTTTCGGGCTTCGTCTTCGCGGCGATCCTGCTGCTGTCCGGCTTCTCGCCGATCGTGGCGCTCGCGGGCGCCTTTGCCGCGGGCTTCGGCCTGCCGCGCTGGGTTCTCTCCTTTCTGATCAAGCGGCGGCAGAACGCCTTTCTCGAGGAATTCGCCAATGCGATCGACGTCATCGTTCGCGGCGTCAAGGCCGGCCTTCCGATCAACGACTGTCTGAAGATCATTTCGAGCGAGTCGGCCGAGCCCGTCCGCACCGAATTCCGCGATCTCGTGGAGGGGCAACGCGTCGGCGTGTCGCTCGAACAGGGGCTGGCCAAGGTCTATGAGCGCATGCCGCTCGCGGAAGTGAACTTCTTCCAGATCGTCATTGCGATCCAGCAGAAGACGGGCGGCAATCTCGCCGAGGCGCTTGGCAATCTTTCCAAGGTGCTGCGCGACCGCAAGAGGATGCGCGCCAAGATTCAGGCGATCTCACAGGAAGCGAAATCCTCCGCCGCGATCATCGGTTCGCTGCCGCCCGCCGTGATGCTGATGCTCTATTTCACGGCGCCGAACTATCTCGACCCGCTTCTGACGACGACCTCCGGCAACATGATCATCGTCGGCGGCTTGATCTGGATGGGGATCGGAATTCTCGTCATGCGCAAGATGATCAATTTCAATATCTAGGACCGGCTATGTATTCTCTCCTCGCGTCAGCCATGAATCCCGAAACCGCCGTGATGCTGCTCGTCGGCGTCGCGGCGTTTGCGACGATCCTGACGCTCGCCATGCCGCTCGTCGCGACCGACAAGCTCGGCGCGCGCATGAAGGCCGTGGCGACCGAGCGCGAGGCGCTGCGACAGAAATTCCGCGAGCAGATGTCGAATGAGAAGACGCGCCTGCGCCACACGCCCAAGGGCTTCGTCAAGGAGATCGTGGAGCGTTTCGGCCGCGGCAAGATGCTCGAAAACGAGGCCATCAGGGAGAAGCTGCGCCAGGCCGGTTTCCGCGGCCAGGCGCCGATCTACACCTTCATCTTCTTCCGCTTCGTCATGCCGCCGCTGCTCTTCGTCGTGGTGCTGGTCTATCTCTATGCGATCAACAGCTTCGGGCTCGAGACGATGGCGCGTTTCGCGGTTGCGGCGGCCGGTGCGTTCATCGGCTTCTATCTGCCGAACGTCTTCGTTCAGAACGTCATCGCGCGGCGCCAGGAATCGATCAAGAAGGCCTTTCCCGACGCGCTCGATCTTCTGCTGATCTGCGTCGAATCCGGCATGTCGGTCGAGGCGGCGTTCGCCAAGGTCGCGGCGGAAGTCGGCAGCCAGTCCGTGGAGCTTGCCGAAGAACTGACCGTGACGACCGCCGAGCTTTCCTATCTTCAGGAGCGGCGCAAGGCTTATGAAAATCTCGGTACGCGCACCGGCCTGCCGGGCGTGAAGGCCGTCGTCACCAGCCTCATTCAGGCGGAGCGCTACGGCACGCCGCTCGGCATGGCACTGCGCGTGATGGCGCAGGAAAATCGCGACATGCGCATGGCCGAAGCCGAGAAGAAGGCCGCGAGCCTTCCGCCCAAGCTCACCGTGCCGATGATCAGCTTCTTCCTGCCGGTGCTCTTCTGCGTCATTCTCGGCCCGGCTGCGATCAAGGTTCTGCATCTGTCCTGAAGCGCGAGACGCCGCAACGAAAAAAGGCGCCCGTGATGGGCGCCTCTTTTGTGGAGCTCGTCCCGCTTCACTGCGTCGAGGTGGAGGCGGGCGTCGCAGCAGGCGCGCCGTTCAGCGTTTCCATCTGCTTCCAGATCGCGGGCTGGTTCATCATCTCCTTGAGATAGGCGATGTTGTTTTCCGCGACGCTTGCGGGAAGATCGGCGCGCGCAAGCCGTGTTGCTTCCTCGAAATTTCCCTTGAGGCCGAGCACGATGGCGAGGTTCTGCCGGGTGCTCGCGGTCGCGCGCGGATCGGCGACGGCCTTCCGCAGCACCTGCTCCGCCGTGTCGAGATTGCCTTCCAGCACATAAGAGAGGCCGAGATTGGCGAGCACGGAAGGATTGCCGGGGTCGAGGGCGAGTGCCGCATTGTATTTCTGCTGTGCCTCGCCATAGCGTCCCATCTGGTCGAGCGCCACGCCCTCGGCCGAAAGGATCGTCCAGTCCTTCGGGTTCTGCCGCGCCGCGCGCGAGAGATAGCCGATCGCCTGATCGGGCCGCCCGCTCGCGGCGAGCACCTTGCCGTATTCGGCGAGAACGTCCGCATTGTCGGGGTTGAGCGTATGGACGCGCTGCATCGCATTCGCGGCCTGCGAGATGGAGCCGATCTGACGGAGCGAGCGCGAATAGTTGAGCGCCGCCTCGATATTGTCGGGATGCCGGTCGTAAAGCTCGCCCCAATAGGCAGCGGCGGCGACATGGTCCTGCGTCTTCGTGGCGGTGACGGCGGCGTCCTTCACCGCGTCGTCGCTGCGCGCGGACATGGCCGGCGTCGAGGAGGTGGCGGAGCTTGCCGGCTTCGCGCTCTCACCCGTGCCCGACGTGCTGGCGCAGCCGCCAAGCGCGAGCACCGAAGTGAGCGTTACCGCGGCCGCAAGGCGGGCGAGGCGAGGCGCGTGAAATTTCGTGGTTTCGTTTTCCATGGCGTGTCCCGGTCAATGGCGGACGGGTCATCGCCGGGAGTGTGAACCCACACCCCTCAAGAAATGATTAATTATATTTGCGCGCGGAAAGTCTGGCTTTTCTAGGCGGTGCGCGCCGCCATCTGCTTGCGCGCGCCTTCTTCCCATTCGAGAACGGCGGGAAGTCCGAGCATGAGGTCCATATAGGCTCTTGCCGTGCCATCATTGTCGCCGAGCTTCGAGACATCGACGCCATAGGTGCGGAAACGCGTGACGACGGGGGCGTACATGGCATCGGCAATGGTGAAATGGCCGAAGAGAAAGCCCTGATCGCCGGCCGCCGCGCGGCCGAAGCGCGCGCGCAGGGAGCCCCAGAGTTCGACGACGCGCCGCGCATTGGCGAGCGCCCCCTCGCTATGGCCTTCGCCGGGCAGGCGGCTCACGATGTCCATGGACATGTCGCGTCGCAGATCGGGAAAGCCCGAATGCATCTCGGCGGCGGCGCTGCGCGCCATCGCGCGCGCGACCGGGTCTTCGGGCCAGAGCTTCTTTTCGGGGAAGAGATCGGCCAGCGTTTCGGAGATCGCAAGCGAGTCCCAGATGGCGTTGCCCTGCCATTTGAGCACCGGAATGAAGCCTGAGGGCGAATGGCGCAGCGCCTGCGCCTTGGTGTCCTCCTGCCGGAGGCGGATTTCGATTTCACGGAAGGGAATGCCTGCGACCTTCATCGCGAGCCAGGGGCGCAGGCTCCAGCTCGACCAGTTCTTGTCGCCGATGACGAGTTCGAAATCCGGCTGTCCCATCGAAACCCTCCGTCCTTGCTGCAAGCGTTGCGGGGCCCTCCTCCCCTCTATAAGGTTTCCGCCGCGCGCGGCAAAGCGGGGATGAACGGGAATGCTCGATATTTTTGTGACGAAGAAGGACGCGGCCGCAATCCCGGTCTGGCTTCTGCGCGCCGGGGATGTGAAATCCTGGTGTGCGGAACATGCGGGCGCCGGCGCCGCCTGGGTCGAGACGTCGGGCTTCAAGGGCGACGTCGGCAAGGTGCTGATGCTGCCTGACGGGTCGGGCGGCCTTGGCGGCGCGCTTCTCGGTCTTGGCGACGGCTCCGATCCCTTCGCGACAGGCGCGCTTGCCGCCGTGCTGCCCGTGCAGACCTACAGGTTCGCCGGTCACGTGGCCGATGGCGCGAAGGCGGCGCTGGGCTTCGCGCTCGGCACCTATGCCTTCACCCGCTACACGGGCAAGATCCGCGAGTGGCCGCGTCTCGTCCTGCCGGAAGGCGTCGGCGGCGAGGAGGTGAGCCGGCAGGCGCGGGCGGTCTTCCTCGCGCGCGACCTCATCAATACGCCGACAAACGACATGGGCCCCGCCGATCTCGCCGATGCAGCGCTCGAAGTGGCGCGCGCGGCCGATGCGAAGGCGAGCGTGATCGTGGGCGACGATCTCCTCGCCCGGAACTACCCGATGGTGCATGCCGTGGGCCGCGCTTCCGCCGTCGCGCCGCGCCTCGTCGATTTCACCTGGGGGCGCGCCGATGCGCCGAGGGTGACGCTTGTCGGCAAGGGCGTCTGTTTCGACTCGGGCGGGCTCGACCTCAAGCCCTCGAGCGCCATGCTGCTGATGAAGAAGGACATGGGCGGCGCGGCGAATGTCTTGGCGCTCGCCCGGCTCATCATGGAGTCGAAGCTGGATATTCGCCTCCGGGTCCTCATTCCGGCGGTCGAGAACAGCGTCTCCGGCAATTCGTTCCGGCCCGGCGATGTTCTGAAGAGCCGCAAGGGCCTCTCGGTCGAGATCGGCAACACCGATGCCGAAGGCAGGCTCATCCTTGCCGATGCGCTCGCCGAGGCCGACAGCGAGGCGCCGGACCTCATCATCGACATGGCGACGCTGACGGGCGCCGCGCGCACCGCGCTCGGCCCCGACCTGCCGCCCTTCTATACGGACGACGACACGCTCGCCGCCGAGCTCGCAGAGGCGGCGGCGCGCGAGGCCGATCCGCTCTGGCGTCTGCCGCTCTGGCGGCCCTATGACGGCTGGCTCGACAGCAAGATCGCCGATGTGAACCATGTCTCGGATGGTCCCTTCGCGGGCTCGATCACGGCGGCGCTCTTCCTGCGCCGTTTCGTCGAGAAGTCGAAGGCGTGGGTCCATCTCGACATTTATGGCTGGTGCCCCAAGGCGAAGCCGGGCCGCCCCGTGGGCGGCGAGGCGCAGGGCATCCGCGCGCTCTTCGACCTGCTCAGGCGCCGCTACGGGTGAGAAGCCGCTTGCCCCCGAGGATTTGCCCTCTAGACTGATCCGGAGCCGAAACGGAAGCCGGGTGGGACCGGCTGCCGCGAGGAACGGTGGGGGAAGGCGAATGGCTCTGGAGCTCAAGCCGGTGCAGGCGCTCGCGCTTTGGCAGAATGTGGTGCTGGAGACGGTCCGCCGTGATGGCCCGGACCTGTCCTCCCGTCAGCTCGCCATATTGCTGACCGTCTATCTGACGCCTCCGCCGCATACCGTGCGCGGCCTTGCCTCCTCGCTCAATGTGTCCAAGCCCGCCATCACCCGCGCCCTCGACACGCTGGGCGCGCTCGATCTTCTCAAGCGCAAGCGCGACGAGATCGATCGCCGCAACGTGCTCGTGCAGCGCACCGTCAAGGGCTCGGTGTTCCTGCGCGATTTCGCCGATCTCGTCACCGGCATGGCCGGGAGGCTCGACGCATGAGCCGCACCAAGGGCCCCGACCGGCGCATCAATCCCTACAGGGAGGACCTTGCCGCCGCCTATCTGCGCGGCGAGGTCAAGGCGGAACGCTTCGTCGAAGGCGAGGACCGGCAGGTGAAGATCGCCTGCGCCCCGCTGCTCGTCCGTCCCGATGCCGATGCGCCGATGGACACCCAGCTTCTCTTCGGCGAGACCTTCCGCGTCTACGAGGAAAAGGGCGGTTTTGCCTGGGGCCAGTCGGCCCATGACGATTATGTCGGCTATGTCGAGGCGAAGGCGCTCGGCCCGAAGCCCTACAAGCCGACGCATGTGGTCGCGGCGCTGCGGACCTTCATCTATCCGGAAGCCGATCTCAAGACGCGCCCCGCCATGCCGCTCGGCCTCAACGCCAAGGTGCGCGTCATCGGCGCGCGCGGCGACTATAGCGAGATCGAGCGTGGCGGCTGGATCTTCACCCGGCATCTGGCGCCTGTCGGCGCGCATGTGCGCGACTTCGTGAGCGTCGCCGAAGAGCATCTCGGCGTGCCCTATCTCTGGGGCGGGCGCGAGAGCACCGGCCTCGATTGCTCGGGCCTCGTGCAGGCATCGCTCGAGCGGGCCGGCATCTCCTCGCTGCGCGACACGGATCTCCAGGAAGCGACGCTCGGCGAAAATCTGCCTGAACCGATCGACTTCACCTCGCTGCAACGTGGCGATCTCGTCTTCTGGAAAGGGCATGTCGCCATCATGGTCGATGGCGAACGCATCATCCACGCCAATGCCTTCCACATGCGCGTGGAGATCGAACGGCTCGACATCGCCATGGCGCGCATCGCGCGCACGGCGGGGCATGTGACGACGGTGAAACGCCTCGCGCGCCGCTGACGCCGGAACGCCTCAGGCGTTCACCGCATTTTTCTCCGCCGCGCGAAGCTCGAAAGCGGCCGCAAGCAGCGCTCTCGTGTAGTCGGTCTTCGGCGCATCGAAAACCTCGTCCGCCGTTCCCGCCTCGACCACCTTGCCGTCGCGCATCACCATGATGTCATCGGCGAGCGCGCGCACCACGCGCAAGTCGTGACTGATGAAGAGATAGGCAAGATCGTGCTTGCGCTGCAATTCGCGCAGGAGATCGACGATCTGCGCCTGCACGGACATGTCGAGCGCGGAGGTCGGCTCGTCGAGCATGACGAAGCGCGGTTTGAGCGCCATGGCCCGGGCGATGGCGATGCGCTGGCGCTGGCCGCCCGAGAATTCATGCGGATAACGGTCCTGCATGGCCGGATCGAGGCCGACTTCGGCAAGGGCTTCCGAAACGAGGGCCCGCCGCTCGCTGGCGCTGAGCCCCGCCCTCTGCACGATGAGGCCCTCCTCGACGATCTGCGCGACCGAGAGCCGGGGGCTGAGCGAACCATAGGGGTCCTGAAAGACGATCTGCATTTCCTTGCGCAAGGGGCGAAGCTCCGCCGATTGCAGCCCGTCGATCGCCTGGCCGCGAAAGCGGATATCGCCCTCGCTCGAAATGAGGCGGAGCAGCGCGAGCCCCAGCGTCGTCTTGCCCGAGCCGGATTCGCCCACGACGCCGAGCGTGCGCCCCTCGCGGATGCGGATCGAAACATCGTCCACCGCTTTCACATGGCCGACCGTCCGGCGGAAAAAGCCCTTCCTGATCGGAAACCAGACCTTGAGGCGTTCGGCTTCCATGACGAGGGGCGCGTCCGCTCGCCCGCCAAGCGCGCGGCCCTTGGGCTCGGATGCGAGAAGGTGCCGCGTATAGTCGTGCTGCGGCCGGGCGAACACGTCTTCCGTCAGCCCCTGTTCCACGATCTTGCCGCCCGTCATCACCGAAACGCGATCGGCCATCTTCCGCACGATGCCGAGATCATGGGTGATGAGCAGCAGCGCCATGCCCATCTCGCGCTTCAGCTCGTTGAGAAGCTCGAGAATCTGCGCCTGCACGGTGACATCGAGGGCGGTCGTCGGCTCGTCCGCGATGAGAAGGTCAGGCTCGTTGGCAAGCGCCATGGCGATCATCACGCGCTGGCGCTGGCCGCCGGAGAGCTGGTGCGGATAGGCGCCGAGCCGCGTCTCGGGATCGTGGATGCCGACCTTCTTCAGCAGTTCGATGACGCGCGCGCGGATGGCCGGCCCGCGCAGTCCCTTGTGAAGCGAGAGCACCTCGCCCACCTGCCGTTCGATGGTGTGGAGCGGATTGAGCGAGGTCATCGGCTCCTGAAACACCATTGTGATGCGGTTGCCGCGGATCGAGCGCATGGTGCGCTCATCGGCGCCAACGAGATTCCGGCCCTCGAACATGATTTCGCCCGAGGGGTGTGACGCTTGCGGATAGGGCAGGAGCTGCATGATCGAGAGCGCCGACACGGATTTTCCCGAGCCCGATTCGCCGACCAGCGCCACCGTTTCGCCGCACCTGATATCGAAGGAGATGCGGTCGACCGCCAGTGTCTCGCGCCCGTCGCTGCGGAAGGCGACGGAAAGGTCCTTGACCTCGATCAGGGGTTTCTCCGCGCTCATTGCATCACCTTGCGGGGATCGAAGGCGTCGCGCACGGCCTCGCCGATGAAGATGAGAAGGCTCAGCATCACCGCGATGGAGAAGAAGCCGGTGAGGCCGAGCCAGGGCGCCTGAAGATTGGCCTTGCCCTGCGCCAGCAATTCGCCGAGCGAGGCCGAGCCCGGCGGCAGGCCGAAGCCGAGAAAGTCGAGCGAGGTGAGGGTGGTGATCGACGAATTGAGAATGAAGGGCATGAAGGTGATGGTCGCCACCATCGCATTCGGCAGCAGATGCTTGAAGATGATGGTCGTGTTGGAAAGTCCGAGCGCGCGGGCCGCGTTCACATATTCGAAATTTCGCCCGCGCAGGAATTCCGCGCGCACGAGCCCGACGAGCGAAACCCAGTGGAAGGCGAGCAATATGCCGAGCAGCAGCCAGAAATTCGGCTCGAACATCGAAGCGAGGATGATGAGAAGATAGAGCGTCGGCACGCTCGTCCAGATTTCGATGAAGCGCTGGAAGATAAGATCCGTCCAGCCGCCGAAGAAACCCTGCACGGCGCCCGCCGCAATGCCGATGACGGAAGACGCGCCCGCGAGAATGAGGCCGAAGAGCACCGAGATCCGGAAGCCGTAGATGAGGCGCGCGGTGACGTCGCGCCCCTGATCGTCGGTACCGAGCCAGTTCTCGCTGCTTGGCGGCGCGGGCGCGGGCACCGGCAGGTTGAGATTGATGGTGCGGTAGTCGTAGCGGACCGGCGGCCAGATGATGTGCCCGCCCTTGTCACTGATGAGCTTCTGCACGTAAGGATCGCGGTAATCCGCTTCCGTCTGGAACTCGCCGCCGAATTCCGTCTCGGGGTAGGAGACGAAGACGGGGAAATAGGCCGAGCCCTCATAGGTCACGAGCAGCGGCTTGTCGTTGGCGATGAACTCCGCGAAGAGCGAGACAACGAAAAGGATGACGAAGAGCCACAGGCTCCAATAGCCGCGCCGGTTGGCCTTGAAGTTGCGCCAGCGCCGCCTGTTGATGGGGCTGAGGGTGAACCGTCCGCCGAAGAGCCGCACCTCAGACCTCCCTCGTCTCGAAGTCGATGCGTGGATCGACCCAGGTATAGGTCAGGTCGGAAATCAGCGCGACGACGAGCCCCAGCAGGCCGAAGACATAGAGCGTCGCGAAGACGACGGGGTAGTCGCGGTTGACGATCGACTCGTAGGAGAGAAGCCCGAGCCCGTCGAGCGAGAAGATCGTCTCGATGAGGATCGAGCCGGAGAAGAATGCGCCGATGAAGGCGCCGGGAAATCCGGCGATGACGATGAGCATGGCGTTGCGGAAAACATGCCCGTAGAGCACCTGACGCTCGCTCAGGCCCTTGGCACGCGCCGTCGTCACATATTGCTTCCTGATCTCGTCGAGAAACGAGTTCTTGGTGAGAAGCGTCGAGGTGGCGAAGCCGCCGATCATCATCGCCGTCACGGGCAGCACGATGTGCCAGAGATAATCGACCGCCTTGCCCGCGAGCGAAAGGTTCGACCAGTCGTCCGATGTAAGGCCGCGAAGCGGGAAGATCGACCAGTAGGAGCCGCCCGCGAAAAGCACGATGAGGAAGATCGCGAAGAGAAAGCCCGGAATGGCATAGCCGACGATGATGAGCGCGCTCGTCCACAGGTCGAAGCGGGAGCCCTCGCGCATCGCCTTGGCGATGCCGAGCGGAATGGAGATGAGATAGGTCAGCAGCGTCGTCCACAGGCCGAGCGAGATCGAGACCGGCATTTTCTCGAGAATGAGATCGAGCACGCCTATGTCGCGGAAGTAGCTCTTGCCGAAGTCGAAACGCGCATAGTCCCAGATCATCTTGCCGAAGCGCTCGTACCAGGGCTTGTCGAAGCCGAACTGCACTTCGAGCTGTTTAATGAATTCGGGATCGAGCCCGCGTGCGCCGCGATATTTGCTGTTGAGCGCGGCGTCGGCCGCGCCGCCCGCGCCTTGCGAAAAGTCGCTTCCCCCGCCGCCGATCCGCGCCGTCGCTGAGACCTCGGTGCCGGAAAGCTGCGCCACGATGCGCTCGATCGGCCCGCCCGGCGCAAACTGCACGATGACGAAGGCAATGAACATGATGCCGAGGATGGTCGGGACCATCAGCAGAATGCGCCGCGCAATATAGGCTGCCATCCGTCTATCCCTTCAGCCCCAGCCTTTTTGCCTTCGCCATATCGACCCACCATGTGCGCTCGACGCCGCGATCGTATTTCGCAAGGACCTTCGGCGTGTCGTAGATATCCCAATAGGCGAGTGTGTAGCTCGCCTTGTGCCATTGCGGAATCCAGTAATGCCCCGCCCTGAGCACGCGGTCGAGCGCCCTTGCGGCGACGGTCTGGTCCGGCCTCGTGCCGGCTGCGATCACCTTCTCGATCAGGGCGTCGATCGCGGGATCGACGATGCCGGAAAGATTGCGGCTTCCCTCCGTCCTGGCGAATTCCGAGCCCCAATAGGCGCGCATCTCGATGCCGGGCGTGAGCCCCATCGAGTAACGCTGCACGATGAGGTCGAAATCGTATTTCTTGAGCCGGTCCTGAAACTGCGCCGAGTCGACGAGCCGCGACTGCGCGGCGATGCCGAGGAGCTTGAGGTTCTTGATATAGGGCCCCTCGACGCGCTGGAAGACGGGGTCGTCGCCCAGAAACTCGACGCTGAGTACCTCGCCTTTCGCGTTCCGCCGCTGGCCGCCTGAAATCTTCCACCCCGCTTCGTCGAGGAGTTCCGCCGCCCGGCGCAGGAGCTTGCGGTCCTGCCCCGTGCCGTCGCTCACCGGCGCGGTGACGGCAGGTCCGAAAACGGCGGGAGGAAGCCGGTCGCGCCAGGGATCGAGGATCCTGAGTTCGTCGGGCGAGGGCGCGCCTTCCGCGCGCATGGGCGAATTTTCAAAGAAGCTCGATGTGCGCTTGTAGAGCCCGTAGAAGAGGTTCTTGTTCGTCCATTCGAAATCGAAGGCGAGCGTCAGCGCTTCGCGCACGCGCGGGTCCGCGAATTTCTCGCGCCGCGTGTTGATGAACCAGCCTTGCGCGCCGGAAGGCGTGTGGTCGGGAAGCGTTGCGAGTTTGACGCGCCCGTCCTTGACCGCGGGGAAGTTGTACTGCGTCGCCCAGACCTTCGAGGTGAATTCCTCGCGGAAGAGATACTGGCCCGCGCTGAAGGCTTCGAAGCCCGCCGTCCGGTCACGGAAGAATTCGAAGCGGATGCGGTCGAAGTTCCACTGGCCGACATTCACGTTGAGATCGCGCGCCCAATAGTCCGGCACGCGCTGGTAGGTGATGAAGTTGCCGGGCTTGAAGTCGCCGATCCTGTAGGGCCCGCTGCCGAGCGGCGGCGTCAGCGTCGTTTCCTCGAATTTGTTCGCCGTGTACCAGGCCTTGGAAAAAATGGGCAGCCCGCCAGCGATGAGAAGCGGCAGGTCGCGCGTCTGGTCGCCCGTGAATTCGATGAGAAGGGTCCGCTGGTCGAGCGCCTTTGCCCGCTTCATCTCGCGCAGATTGATCGAGATGAGCGGGTGTCCCTTTTCCTTGAGCAGCATGAAGGAAAAGGCCGCATCCTCCGCCGTGAGCGGCGTGCCGTCATGGAAGCGCGCGGCATCGCGCAGATGGAAGGTGAAGCGCTTGCCCTTTTCCGCGATCTCGACGCTTTCGGCGACGAGGCCATAAAGCGCGTCTTCCTCGTCATAGGCGCGCGCCATCAGCGTATCGAAGATGAGATCGAGAGCGGGCGGCGCGTTGCCCTTGAGGATGTAGCCGTTGAGCGTGTCGAAGGTGAGAAGCGAAGCGTTATAGGCGCCGGTCGCGGGCATTTGCGAAAGCGTGCCGCCCTTCGGCGCTGCCGGGTTCACATAGTCGAAATGCGGGAAGCCCTCGGCATATTTGAGTTCGCCGAAGACCGAGAGCCCGTGCCGCCTTCCCGTATCCGCGCCCTTGGTCTGTGCGCGCAGGCGGCCCGGCAGGAATGTCAGGCCGAGGCTCGCGCCCATGAGGCCGAGCACGGTGCGGCGCGGAAAACCGGAACGCGGCATCATGGCTTCTGTGGCGCCCTGGCGGCCGCGGCCCTGCCGCTCGCGTCGTACCACCAGATGGAGGGGAAGCCGATGGAATAGGGCGGCAATGTCTGCGGATGGCCGAGCCGCGCCCAATAGGCGACACGGTCGAAAGGCGAATACCATTGCGGCACGACGTAATGGCGCCAGAGAAGCACGCGGTCGAGCGCATGCGCCGCCGCCAGAAGTTCCGCCCGGCTCGTCGCGAAGATGACGCGGTCGATGAGCTTTTCGACGACCGGATCGCAGATGCCGATCACGTTGCGGCTGCCCGGCACCTTGGCCGCATCGCAGCCCCAGAAGTCGCGCTGCTCGTTGCCGGGCGAAAGCGACTGGCCGAAGGACTGCACGATGATGTCGAAGTCGCGATTGTCGACGCGGTTCTGATATTGCGCCGTGTCGACGGTTCTGAGCGTGACCTTGATGCCGAGCCGCTCGAGTGATTGCTTGTAGGGGCCAACCACGCGCTCGAAGAGCGGATCGGCGAGCAGGAATTCGACGGCGAGCGGCTTGCCGTCCTTCATGCGCTGGCCGTTGGCGATCTTCCAGCCGGCGGCGTCGAGCAGTTCCGCCGCGCGGCGCAGATTGGCGCGGTTGTTGCCGGAACCGTCCGTCTTCGGATTGCTGTAGGGCGTGGTGAAGAGTTCGGGTGGCAGCTCCTTGCGGAAGGGTTCAAGCAGCTTCAGCTCCTCGCCCTGCGGAATACCGCTCGATGCGAGTTCGGAATTGGCGAAGTAGCTGTCCGTCCGCGCATATTGCCCATAGAAGAGGTTCTTGTTCATCCACTCGAAATCGAGCGCCTCGTCGAAGGCCGCCCGCACGCGCTCGTCCTGAAAGATCTCGCGCCGGAGGTTGAAGGCGAAGCCCTGCATGCCGGCGGGATTGCGCGTCCTGATCTGCTCGCGCTTGACGCGGCCATCCTTGACGGCCGGGAAGTCATAGGCGGTGGCCCAGGCCTTGGCGCTGTTCTCGAGGCGGAAATCGACCTGATCGGCCTTGAAGGCTTCCTGCGCCACGGTCGGGTCGCCGTAATAGTCGAAGCGCAGCCGGTCGAAATTGTCCGTACCGAGTTTTGCCGGCAGGTCCTGCGCCCAATAGTCCTTTACACGCTCATAGAGGATGGAGCGCCCCGGCACGACCTTGGCGATGCGATAGGCGCCGCTGCCGAGCGGCGGCTCGAGCGTCGTCTGCGAGACATCGCGCCGCGCGCCCTTCACCGTCCAGTAGTGCTTCGGCAGCACGGGCAGCTGGCCCGTGATCTGCGGCAGTTCGCGGTTGCCCTTGACCGAGAATGTGAAGCGCACCTTGTCGGCGCCGATCTTCTCCGCCTTGGCGATGTTGCGGTAATAGGCGTTGTAGAAGGGGCTCTGCTTCTTCAGCGTCTCGAAGCTCCAGACCACATCGTCGGGCGTGATCGGCCTGCCGTCCTGAAAGCGTGCCTCTTTCCGCAGCTTGAAGGTGACGGAGGAAAAATCGTCCGGGTAGGAAATGGTTTCGGCGATGAGGCCGTATTCGGCGCCCGGCTCGTCGAGGCTGGGTTCCATGAGCGTGTCGTAGATGAGGCTGAGGCCCGCCGCCGACTGCCCCTTCACGATGAAGGCATTGAGGCTGTCGAAAGTGCCGAGCGCCGCATAGCGCAGCTCGCCGCCCTTGGGTGCTGCCGGGTTCACATAGTCGAAATGCTTGAAGCCGGGGCCGTATTTCAGATCGCCGAAAAGCGAGGCGCCGTGACGCTCGATCCCGTCCGCCTTCGCGCCTGTCGCGATGCCCTGTGCGCCGACGATCGAGAGCGCGAGCGCCATCGCGATACCGGCCTTTCTGAACGTCATCTCTCCTCCCGGATAATGCCTGCGGCGGACACCTTCCCGGCGAAATGCCGGGCTGCCGCGAGCTTCAAGATTTGGCGCTCATTGTGGCTATTTTTTGCGGCGAGCGCGAGCCTTGCGGGCAGGCGGCGCATCTGCGCTTTGCCGGCCGGCAAGTTCGAGCAACCGGCAGGCTCAAGAAAAAAGCGCCCGGAATTGCTCCGGGCGCTTCATCATTCGGTTTCCGCCGTTCGGGCTGCCCGTTATTTCGCGGGTGCCGCTTCTTCCGCCTTCGGCAGGGGCAGGTTGGAGCCCAGCGTGTTGAGATAGGCGATGACGTTCGCGCGCTCCTGCGGCTTCTTGATGCCGACAAAGCCCATGGCCGTGCCGGGCACGTCGCCGCGCGGGTTCTCGATGAACTTGGAAAGCTCCTCGAAGGTCCACTTGCCGCCCTTCTTGATCAGGGCGTCGGAATATTTGAAGCCCGGCGCGCTCGCCACATCGCGTCCGACGACGTGGTAGAGGTCGGGGCCGATCTTCGCGCCCGCGCCTTCGACGAAATTGTGGCAGGCCTGACACTTCTTGGCGGCCGCTTCGCCGGCCTTGGGGTCGGCCTGGGCCAGAAGCGTGGCCAGGGGCACTTCGGGCTCGGCGGCTGCCGCCGCCGGCGCCGCCTCGCCACCCTCGGTGGCCGCGGCCTCGATGACGAACGCCTTGGGGTTCGCCGGCTCCGTCGAATAGACGTAATCGGCGAGATTCTTCACGCCGAGCACAGCGAGCAGCGAAAACAGAACTGCGCCCGCGATCTTGTTGAATTCAAAACTATCCATCGGCTCTCGCTCCGCCCGGATCGGTTACGGAAGATGGGGTGGAGAGGACAAGAAATACGTCAAATGGACGCGGCTGCGCCTGCCAGACCCCGCTGAATCGCGCGGAGATTAGCCGCTTCCGCCTCCGCGCCGCAAGCCGTATAAGTGCCCGGACGCAAAGACTTTGGCCGTTCCGCCGGACGCTGGGGAATGCGGAGAGGGGCCGCAGCGCTTGCGACGTTCCGCCGCACCCCGCCCGGGGCCGGTTTCCGGGGCCCGGCCAGGCCCGATGATTGAGAGAGTTTCATGGCGCGCGAGCCCATTATCGTGATTCCCGCCCGTATGGCCTCGACCCGCCTTCCGGGCAAGCCGCTGGCCGACATTTGCGGCCTGCCGATGATCGTCCAGGTCTGGCGCCGTGCCGCCGAGGCGGGCATCGGGCGCGTTGTCGTCGCCGCGGCCGAGCGCGAGATCGCCGAGGCCGTCACCGCGGCGGGCGGCGAGGCCGTCATGACCGATCCCGAGCTTCCCTCCGGTTCCGACCGAATCTGGCAGGCGCTGGGCGTGGTGGACGCGGAGGGGCGCCACGATGTCGTCATCAATGTGCAGGGAGATCTGCCGACGCTCGATCCCGCCCTCATCCGCATCGCCGCCGAGGCGCTCGACATTCCCGGCACCGACATTTCGACGCTCGCCGCCGAGATCAGGGTCGAGGAGGAGCGCACCAATCCCAATGTGGTGAAGGCGGTGATCGCATTCCGTGGCGCGCATGCGGGCGTGCCGTCGGGCCGCGCGCTCTATTTCACGCGCGCGACCGCGCCCTGGGGCGAGGGGCCGCATTACCATCACATCGGCCTTTACGGGTACCGTCGCGAGGCGCTCGCGCGCTTCGTCGCCATGCCGCCCTCGCCGCTCGAGCAGCGCGAGAAGCTCGAGCAGTTGCGCGCTCTCGAGGCGGGCATGTCGATCGAGGTCGCGCTCGTTGACACGGTTCCCCTCGGTGTCGATACTCCCGCCGATCTCGAAAAGGCGCGCGCGGTGCTCTGCGCCCCTGCCGCCAGCTAAGATTGCCCATCATGTCGAGCGCTTCACCCACAAGTCCGGAAAATATCATCGCCTTTCAGGGCGAGCCCGGCGCCAATTCCCACATCGCCTGCCGCGAGGCGTTCCCGGACATGGTCGAGCTGCCATGCCCGACCTTCGAGGATGTCTTCGCCGCGATCAGCGAGAAGAAGGCGCGCCTTGCGATGCTGCCGATCGAGAACTCGGTCGCCGGCCGCGTAGCCGACATCCACCACCTTCTGCCCGAATCCTCGCTCTATATCGTCGGCGAGCATTTTCTGCGCGTGCGCCATCAGCTTCTCGCGCTGAAGGGGGCGAGCCTTGCCGATCTGAAGACGGTGCAGAGCCATGTCATGGCGCTCGGCCAGTGCCGCAAGGTGACGCGCGAGCTTGGTCTTCAGCCGGTGGTCGCCGCCGACACGGCAGGCTCCGCGCGCGAAATCGCCCATGCGGGCGACCGGTCGCGCGCCGCCATCGCATCCGAACTCGCGGCCGAGATCTACGGCCTCGATATTCTCAGGCGCGACATCGAGGACGCGGCGCACAACACCACGCGCTTCCTCATCATGGCGCGCGAGCCGAACGACGCCGAGCCGGATGAGGGGCCCGTCATCACGAGCTTCATATTCCGTGTGCGGAACGTACCGGCCGCGCTCTACAAGGCGCTGGGCGGTTTCGCCACCAATGGCGTCAACATGACGAAGCTTGAAAGCTATCAGCTCGAGGGCACGTTCTCGGCGAGCCAGTTCTACGCCGACATCGAGGGCCATCCCGCCTCGCGCAATGTGCGCCTCGCGCTCGAGGAGCTTGAGTTCTTCACGACCGAGCTCAAGATTCTCGGCATCTACAAGTCTCATCCCTACCGCCAGGA
>NZ_JBATUH010000102.1:0-42864 GCF_049671045.1 Parvibaculum sp.
CCGCCGCCCCGCGCCGCGAGCCGCACTGGTCCGATGCGCCTCATCCCGCCGCCGACCGCACGGCGAGGCGCTGGGGCATCTCCGATCTACTCGCCGCCGCCGAGCGCGAGCGGGACGCGCCGTCGAATGCTGCAAATCCGGGCAGCGATGCCGCAAGCGACAGCGAGTTTCACCGCTCGTCGCTTCAGGTGATCGAAACGCTGCAGGCGCTCGCCGTCGATCTCGATCGCGCGCTCGAGCAGAACCCTCCCCCCGAATTGTGGCAGCGCTATCAGGCCGGAGAGCGCAACGTCTTCGCCCGCCGCCTCTACAACATGGCCGGGCGCCAGCTCTATGACCGCATCGCCGTCAAATACCGCGACGACGCGGAGTTCCGCGAGCATGTCGATCGCTTCGTGTCGCTTTTCGAGCGATTGCTCGCCTCCGCCCGCACGCGCGACCGCGAGAACATCCTCGTCGAAACTTATCTGACGTCGGATACGGGCAAGGCCTATCTCATCCTCGCGCAGGCAAGCGGCAAGCTCTCCTGATCCGCTAGCGGCCGGAGAGCGCCGTCCTGCCGCCTCCGGCCAAGGCCGCCTGCTGCGCCGCCCAATCCGCCATGCCGTCGAGAACGCCGCGCAGGGCCGCATCATAGGCGCGCACGATGGGCGCGATGCCGGACCCCTCGACCGGCGCATGCGCACTGAAACGGCCGGAAGCGAGAATGCTGCGCTCGTCCTTCTTCACCAGCCGCGCGAGAAGGTCGATCCGTACTTCGTTCTTGTCGCCATTGGCGGAAGGCACGGCCGCGAACTGGCGGATATCGCCCATGAGCTCGTAATCCACCCTGAGGCCCGCGCCCTGCGGCGAAACCGCATCGAAGCGCCCGGAATTCTCGAGCGTCTCGACCATCAGCATCTGGATCATGCGCGGCGCCCTGTCCGCCCATCGCGCATCCGCGTAATAGGCGATCTCGTTGGGCGTCGACTGCTGGGCGATGCGCGTCGTGTCGAGTGCGGCGGGTGCGGAGAATTCCGCGACCTCGATGGGCGGCCCCTTGGCGGCCGTCGCCTCATGGCTCCCCGGGTGCGCCACGGTCAGCGTGAAGAGCTGCGGCGCCGGGCCGCTTCCCGCATTGGCGAGCGCGCAGGCGCCGAGCGGCGCGATGGCGAGAGCGAGCACAAGCCCCCTCGCCCAGCCGCCGATTCCCCGCATGACGAAAGGATGCTGCATCATCTGGCCTTCACTTCCGGAACATTGTTGCCGGTGAGATAGCGGGCGGGATCGTCCTGCGCGCGCGAGGCGATCCGGTCGAGCGCGGTCACGAGGGCGCGCGTCTCCGCGATGAGATCGGGTATCTGCGTCAGCCCCTCGCGGCCCAGCCTGTCGATGGCGGGGCCGTTCGCCTGCACGAGCCGGTCTAGATTGTCGGCGACGCGGCGATAGGCCTGCGCCGTTTCCCGCGCATCCGCGACAAGGCCCTTCACATCGTTCTTCATGAAGCCGTCGGCATTGCGGCTGAAGGCCGCGAGATGCTGCGAGGCATCCGAAAGATTGGTGATCGCCTTCTGCATGTCGCCGGAGCTTCCGGCCAGCGCGGTCGAGATCTGGTCGAGGTTCTGAAGCGTGCTGCGGATCGTCTCCTGATTGACGCGCACGATCTCGTTGAGACGCGCAAGGAGCTTGTTCGCATTCTGCAACGTGTCAGGCGCCGACATGGCAAGCTCCTGAAGCGTCGATGGCGCTCCCCGGATGGTCGCATAGGCTTCGCCCGGTTTTGGCAGCAGCGGCTTCGAATCCGGCTTCCCGCCCGTCAGCTCGATGACGGCGACGCCGGTGATGCCCGAAAGCTCGAGCTGCGCCACCGAGCTTTCCTTCACCGGCGTGCGCGCGTCGATCTGGATGAGCGCGATCACCTTGTTCGGATCGTCCTCCGCCAGATGCAGGTCGACTACCTTGCCCACCGGCAAGCCGTTGAACTGCACTGTTCCCGACTTGCTGAGGCCCGACACCGAGCCCTGAAAGACGATCTGGTAATACGCGTATTGGCGGTCGAGCTGGACATGGCCGATCCACAGCGCGAAGGCGAAGGCGCAGAAGATGACCACCAGCGCGAAAGTGCCGATCAGGACATTGTTGGATTTGATTTCCATGAGCCTTTGCCTATTTGCCTGCGAAGGCCGCTCGCGCCCGGGGTCCGTGGAAATATTCCCGGATCCAGGGATGGTCGCTCCGCAACATGTCGTCGAGCGTCCCGATCAGGATAACACGCCGCTCCGCCAGAACCGCAATCCGGTCGCAGATGGCATGAAGCGTGTCGAGATCGTGAGTTACGAGGAAAACGGTAAGGCCGAGCGTCCGGGCAAGGTCTCGGATGAGTTCATCGAAGGCCGCCGCGCCGATGGGATCGAGCCCCGCCGTCGGCTCGTCGAGAAAGAGGATTTCAGGATCGAGCGCCAGCGCGCGGGCAAGTCCCGCCCGCTTCTTCATGCCGCCCGAAAGCTCCGATGGATAAAGGTCGGCCGCCCCTTCCCTGAGGCCGACCAGGGCGATCTTGACCGCCGCCAGCTCGTCCATGAGCTGCGGGTCCATATGGAGATGCTCGCGGAACGGGACCTGGATATTCTGCGCGACGGTCAGCGCGGAAAAAAGCGCGCCTTCCTGAAAGAGCACGCCCCAGCGCCGCTCCACGAGGCGGCGCTCTTCCTCCGTGACATTGTCGAGGTCGATGTCGAACACGCGAATGTGTCCGGCGTCGGGCTTGCGAAGCCCAACAATCGAACGCATCAGCACGGACTTGCCCGTGCCCGAACCGCCGACAATGCCCAGCACCTCGCCGCGCCGCACGTCGAGATCGAGATTTTCGTGCACGACATGGTCGCCGAACTGGTTCTTGAGGCCCCTCACCTCGATGATCGTATCGCCATTTGCCATCGGTCAGATTCCGATCCTGGTGAAGAAGATCGCAAACATCGCATCGAGAACGATGACGAGAAAGATCGACCTCACGACCGAGCTTGTCGTCTGTGTGCCGACGGATTCGGCGCTGCCCGTCACATCGAGCCCCGCCCGACAGCCGACGATCGCAATGACGAGCGCCATGAACGGCGCCTTCAGGAGCCCGACGCCGAAGGTCCAGAACTGCGCCGCGCTGTTCAGCCGCTCGATATAGACGGAGGGCGACATGTTCAGCTCGATCATGGCGACAACACCGCCGCCGAGAAGGCCCATGATGTCGGCGACGAAGGTGAGCAGCGGCAGCGTGAAGACGAGCGCGAGCACGCGCGGCACCACCAGCATCTCCATGGGATCGAGGCCGAGCGTGCGCATCGCGTCGATCTCCTCGCGCATCTTCATCGAGCCGATTTCGGCCGTGAAGGCGCTGCCGGAGCGGCCCGCGACGATGATCGCCGTGAGCAGGATTCCCACTTCGCGCAGGAAGATGATGGCGATGAGATTGACCGTGAATATATCCGCGCCGAAGCGGCGAAGCTGCACCGCGCCCTGCTGCGCGATGACGGCGCCGATGAGAAATGTGAGCAGGCAGACGAGCGGCAGCGCGTTGAAGCCCGCCTTCTCCATGTGATGCACGAGCGGGACGAGGCGGAAGCGGCGCGGCGACCTGATGCCGCGCCAGATCGTGGCGAGCACCGCGCCCAGAAAATCGACGAAGGCGACCGCATCGTGCCCCACCGCGACGACGGCCGCCCCGATCCTGCCGAGAACCTCGATGAGGAACGGCTCGCGGGCTGGCGGAGCCAGCTTGGGCTGTCCGCCCTCGCTCACCTTGTCGAGAATGATCCGCTGGCCTTCCTCAAGCCCCTCGAACCGGACCTCGACCCCTTGGGCGCTCAGCGCCGCCGCCGTCCGGTCGATGAGCCAGGCCCCGGCCGTATCGAGCCGCACAAGGCCGGACATGTCGAAGACCGCCTTGCTCTTGCCGGCCGGCATGGCGGAAAAGCGGCGCAGCTCCTCGTCGATCTGGAGGATCGACGCGACCGACCAGTCGCCCGACGGCAGGAGACGCAGCGCGCTACCGTCCGTGTCCACCTTGAAAGAGGCTGCCTGCACGGCCTGAACAGCCCCTGACGCTTGCGTCAAATTCGGTCCTCGCGAGCCCCGGGCCCCGCGCCAGTTTGACGCAGTCCCTTACCTTGGACGAAACTTAGTTTAGCTTGCAGTTGCATACCAGAGCCAACCGGGGGCCAAGATCCGCCCCATCAGGCGCCCTGCAAGTTCGACACAGGATGGAAGGGAGATTCTCCACTATGAAGGCAATTCTAAGCGGAATGGCCGTGCTCGCGCTCGCCATGACGGTATCGGGCGCGGCCTACGCCGATGGCGACGCCGCCAAGGGCGAAAAGATTTTCAAGAAATGTCAGGCCTGCCACACGGTTGAAAAAGACGGCCCGAACAGGGTCGGACCGAATCTCTATGGCATCTTCGAGCGCGGCGTCGCGGCCGAAGCCGGCTACAACTACTCTGCGGCCATGAAGAAGAAGGCGGCGGAGGGGTTGAAGTGGAACGACGATACGCTTCTCGCCTATCTCGAAAAGCCTCAGGCCTACGTTCCGGGCACGAACATGACGTTCCCGGGACTCAAGAAGGAGCAGGACCGCAAGGACCTGATCGCCTATCTTGAAAAGGCGACCGGCCACGAAAAGTGATCCGGATTGTCGGCGCCCATGTGCTCCGGCATATGAGTTGACGACTGCAGAAGCGGCTCTGCCAGCGATGGCGGGGCCGTTTTGCATGAAAGGCCCGGCAAAAAGCCCGGTCCCGCCCTTCCCCCTTGCCGCTCTGGAATGGAATCTGCAGCGCATGTGCGGATACCCTTCGTAATTGTCCCGCAACAGGACAATGGCAAGGCCAGACGCTCAATTCGGGGGAATCGGCATCCTGCACGGGACGCCGAGGCGAAACAGACGATGAATTCGACACCAGCGTTCCGCAGACTTTCCGCGATCCTTCCGGGTCTCGTGCTCGTCGTGAGCCTGGGTCTATCCATCTATGATTTCGGCGGCGTCGCGAGCTGGCTTCAGAATCAGGTCTTCGACATCTACCAGCGCATCGAGCCGCGCAGAGCTGGCCCCGAAGGTCCGCGCACGGTCTATATCGACATCGGAAACGAGGGGATGAGCCGCCTCGGCCCCTGGCCCTGGCCCCGCAAGCGGGTGACGGACCTCGTTGAGCGCGTGCGGGCCGCCGGCGCGAGCGCCATCCTGCTCGACATGCCGCTTTCGGAGGATGATGCGACCTCCGCCTCCGAGCTTCTCAAGCTCTGGTCGCCGCTTCCGCAGCTTCCCTCCGGCGCTAATCTCGGCCAGGCCCTCGGCGAGCTGCCGGACCGCGACCGAGAGTTCGCCAGGCTTCTCGGCTCGACGCCCTCGGTCGTCTCCTTCGTGCCCGGAAAGGCCCCGGTCAACGGCATGACGGCGCCGGAGAATGCGGGCTCCATCCTGACCGAAGGAAGCGACGCTCGCCATTACACGCCCGGATTCTCGCTCTGGCGCCCGAGCCTGCCAATTTTCGAGCAGGCGGCGAAGGGGAACGGCGCGACGCTCGCCGACCGCGCGGCGACGGGCGTGGTGCGCAACCTTCCCATGCTCGTCAATCTCGGCGGTACCCTCTACCCCTCGAACGCGCTCGAGGCGCTCCGGGTGGCGCGCGGCGGCACGGGCTACCGCGTCCGTGTGATCGAATCGGATACCGGCTTCACCTTCGGCATGGAGCCCGGCGTCGAGCGCATCGAGATCGCAGGGGCGGACCTTCTGGCGCTGACGAGCACGACGGGCGCGCTGCGCCTCTATTTCGGCGGGCCGGACACGCGGCCGTCCATTCCCGCCACGCAATTTCTCGACCGCAGCGTCGGGCTCCCCTCGCTCGCGGGGCGGATCGCCGTCATCGGCGTTTCGGCCAATGGCATCGAGCGCCTCTATGACACGCCCGCAGGCATCGCCCTGCCCTCCGGCGCCATCGCGGCGAATGCGATCGACCAGATTCTCGACAGCGCCTTTCTGGTAAGGCCGGGCTGGGCATCGAGCGCCGAGCAGCTCCTGATCTTCGTCGGCGGCCTGCTCGTCATCCTGCTACTCAGCCGGTTCCGCTTCCGCTGGGGCTTCCTCCTGACGCTCATCCTGATCGGCGGGGAAGCCTATGCCTCATGGTGGGCGTTCGAGACGCATCGCTGGCTCATCGACCCCGCGCTCGGCGCGCTGACGCTCATCCTCGCGAGCCTCACCTGCGCGCTGATGACGAAGTTCCATTCCGAGGAGCAGACGCGCTTCATCGACGCGCAGTTCGCGCGGCGCCTTTCGCGCGCGGGCCTTGCCAGGGTGCATGCCCATCCCCGCCTCATCCAGGCCGAGGGCCAGCTCCGCCCCGTCACCTCGCTCGTCGTGGGCCTGCGCGGCTTCAACATCATCGCCGACCGCTACCTCGAGGACCCGAAGGCCTATGCCGACATTCTGAACCGCTTCTTCTCGCCCATGACGAAGATCGTTCAGGACCGCAACGGCATGGTCGATCGCACCGTGGGCGATACGCTCTATGCCGTGTGGAACGCGCCCTTCGACATTCACGACCACCCCTCGAAGGGGTGCGACGCGGCGCTGCGCATGGTCGAAAATCTGGAAGCGCTGAACGAGTTTCTCGAGGAGGATGCGCGGCGCCAGCATCTGAGCCATGTGCCCCTCAGCCTCTCCATCGGCATCGACAGCGGAACGGCCATCACCGGCAATATGGGCGCGATCCTGAATTTCGAATATGGCGTCCTTGGCGAGCCTGTGAGCTTCGGCGCCTACCTCCAGCGCAATGCGCGGAACTACGGCCCCGCGATCATCGTCGGCGAAGGCACCCAGCGCGCCGTCGGCGACCGCTACGCGCTGCTCGAAATCGACCTCATCGCGACGCCCCGCCATCCGGAAGGCCGCCGCGTCTATGCCCTGCTCGGCGATCCGATCATGCGCGCCAATCCGAAATTCCGTGCCCTTCAGGAAGCCCACGCGCTCATCTTCGCCGCCTACCGCAAGCAGCGCTGGGGCGATGCGCGCGCGGCCATCAAGGAATGCCGCAAGCTCAATGGCGCCATTCCGACGCTTTACGATTTCTACGAGGCGCGGATCGCCCAATACGAGGCGAACCCGCCCGGCGAGCACTGGAACGGCGCCTGGTTCGCAGGCCGTATCTGATCGCGTTTGGACTTCTTTAATCTTGGCTGAAAGCGCGGCGCGCGGCATCATCCGCCCCTCCCTGTGAGAGGCCATATGTCCATGCGCGAAATTTCCATCGATACCGAAGTCTGGCCCATCGCGGGATCATTCACGATTTCGCGCGGCTCGAAGACACAGGCGGAGGTCATCGCCGTCACCATCCGCGAAGGCGCCCATGCCGGACGCGGCGAATGCGTGCCCTATTCGCGCTATGGCGAGACGGTGAAGGATGTCGCCGGGTCCATTCGCGCCATGAGCAATGCGATCGAGGATGGCATGACGCGCGAGGAGCTTCAGCGCGCCATGCCTCGCGGCGCGGCACGCAATGCGATCGACTGCGCGCTCTGGGATCTCGAAGCAAAGATCAGCGGTGTGCCCGTGTGGAAGCTCGCCGGGCTCGACGAGCCGAAGCCGCTCGTCACCGCCTTCACGCTGAGCCTCGCCGAGCCGGACGCGATGCGCGAGGCCGCGAAGGCAGCCGCCGGACGGCCGCTCCTCAAGCTCAAGCTCGCCGGCGACGGCGCGGACATCGCCCGCGTCGCGGCGGTGCGCGAGGGCGCGCCCAGCGCAAGGCTCATCGTCGATGCGAATGAAGGCTGGAAAGCCGCCGATGTTCTGCCGCTCGCCCGCGAGCTTGCCGCCCTCGATGTAGTGCTCATCGAGCAGCCCCTGCCCGCCAGGGAAGACGAGGCGCTGCGCGGGATCGAATGTCCTATCCCTCTCTGTGCGGATGAATCCGCCCATGGCCTCGAGGGCATGACGCGGCTCGCCGGCCTTTATCAATATGTCAATGTGAAGCTCGACAAGACGGGCGGCCTCACCGAAGGGCTTTCGGTCATCCGCTGCGCGCGGCGGCGCAATCTGAAGGTCATGGTCGGCTGCATGGTCGCAACCTCCCTCGCCATGGCGCCCGCGACGCTTCTCGCGCAAGGCGCGGAGTTCGTCGATCTCGACGGGCCGCTCCTTCTCGCAAAGGATCGCGAACATGCGATCCGCTATGAAGACAGCACGATGATGCCGCCCATGCCTGCGCTCTGGGGCTGAGGGGCGCCCGCGCCGCCTCCCTCGCCCTTGGGGAGAGGCGGCACGGAGATGCCGCTACGCGATATTGAGAACGATCTTCCCGAAATGCGATGCGCCCTTCATGGTGGTGAAGGCGGCCTGCGCGTCGCCGAGCGAGAAGCGCTTGTCGATCACCGGATGAATGTCCGACTGCTCGATCGCCCTCACCATGTCCTCGAAATGGGTGCGGCTGCCGACCGTGATGCCGCTGATCTTCAAATTCTGCGAGAAGATCGCCGCCACGTTCACGTCCTTCACCATGCCCGAAAGAAGTCCGATGACGGCGACATGGCCGCCGAGCCGAGCCGCCATGATCGACTGCGGCAGCGTGTCGGCGCCGCCGACCTCGACCACATGATCAACGCCGCGTCCACCCGTGAGCTTGCGCGCCTCGCTCGCCCAGTCGGGGGTCTTGACGTAATTGATGGTCGCATCCGCGCCGAGCGCCCTTGCGCGTTCGAGCTTTTCATCGGACGACGATGTGATGATGACGCGCGCGCCCGCGGCCTTCGCAAATTGCAGCGCGAAGATGGAGACGCCGCCCGTGCCCTGCGCAAGCACAGTGTCGCCCGGCTTCAGCCCGCCCTCGACGACGAGCGCGCGCCATGCCGTCAGCGCCGCGCAGGGAAGCGTCGCCGCTTCCTCGGCCGTAAGATTCTTCGGCGCCAGAGAAACGCCCTCGGCGGAAAGCCGGATATAGTCCTGCGCGCAACCATCGGTCGGGCCGCCAAGCGACGAGGCGAGCCCGGCGCCGGTCGGGCCGCCCGAAATCCACGCCTGGAAGAAGCTCGGGCAGACGAGATCGCCCACCTTGACCCGGCTCACGCCCGCGCCGACCTCGACCACCTCTCCCGCGCCGTCCGAGAGCGGCACGAGCGGCACTTTCGGCTGGGCGCGGCCGAGCCCCTGCACCATGGCGAGATCGCGATAGTTGAGCGAGCCCGCCTTCAGCCGGACGACGATTTCGCCGGGTCCGGCCTTCGGCACCTCGCGCGTCTCGAGTTTCAGACTTTCAATGCCACTGTCGTGAAGAACCACCGCACGCATATGCGCCTCCCTTATCGAGTTTCGTTGTCCCAATAAGCTGGAGCGCGCGGACGCATTGTCAATGCACAAGAATTTGCACCGCGATTGACGCAGCGGAACGGTCCGTCATTCAGCACCCGGCGCCGTTCCGCCCCTGATCGCCGCTCGGCGTTCCCTCGTCCTGCATTGCATCGGGAGCAAGCTTGCCCCCGTTCCACCGCGCGCCGATCACCAATGTTCCAAGGAATGCGACGACGCCGGTGCCCGCGCCGAGGAGATACGCTCCCGCCCCGAACTGCAGATAGAGCGATCCCGCCGCAAGCGTCATCAGCCCCATGAGCACGCCGGCCGAAAGCGCTGCATAAAGGCTCTGCGCGGTCGCGGCGAAGGCGTTGGGCGTCGCCCGCGTGAGAAAATGGATCGTGCCCAGATGTGCGGCGCAATAGCTGAAGGCATGAAGCGCCTGAAGCGGAAAGAGCATCCAGAGCGGCGGATCGAACGCCATCATGGTCCAGCGGAAGACGGCGGCCGCCGCCCCGAGGCTCATCATCCGGACCGCGCCGACCCGCGCCACCACGCGGCCGGAAAAGGCGAAGAGAATGATCTCCGCCACGACGCCGATGCCCCACAGAACGCCGATCACGTCGCTGCTGTAACCGAGCTTCTGCCAGTTGAGCGTGCCGAATGCATAATAGACCGCATGAGTCGACTGGATGAGGCTTGCCGCCGTCAGAGCAATGAGGAACAGCGGCTGCCGGGTGAATGCAAGCGCCGCCCTGAGCTGGCCGCCGGGGTGCACCGCGAGCCTCGGTTGCGGCACCTCGCGCGCGAGGAGATGGGCGCCGGCGAGATTGACCGCGATGGCGCCGACGAGGCAGACGGCGATGATGCTCGCGGGCTGCCATTCGAGGAGCCAGCCCGTGCCCGAGCTTGCCGCTATGAAGGTGATCGAGCACCAGAGCCGCACGCGGCCATAATCAATGCCCTGCTCATGCGCCGCCTTCATCGCCGTCGTCTCGATCAGTGGCGTGATCGAGGGGAAGAGCGACATGAGGATGAGCGTGGCGATGAGAATCTGCCAGAAGCCGGACGCCACCAGATAGAGCGAAACCGCCCCGAGCGATCCCCAGGACAGAAGGATGACGATGCGGCGCCTGTCGCCGAGGCGGTCGGCGAGGAAGGCGACCACGGGCCCCGCGACGATGCGCAGAAACATGGTCGCGGCGATGATGTAGGAAATCTCCTGCGCGCCCAGGCCCTTCGATTTCAGCCAGACGGGAAAGAAGGGCAGCTGCACGCCCCCGAAGAGGCAGAGCGAGGCATAGAAGAGCGAAAGGCGGACGGCGAGCGGCATGGATCGGAGGCCCGAAAAGCCCGTGATCCGGGCCGCTCACTCATAGCCCAAAGCTTTCCCGCCGCGAAGCGGGATTGTCCGCAGCTAGCCGAAGGTCGGCAGGACGACGCGCCTGCGCTCCGCCGCGCCGACGATATAGTCCCAGAGCTTCGCCTCGAAGGGTGCGGCCCAGTCCGCCTTCGATTCCTCGACATGGGCCTGAAGCTCGATCAGCAGCTTCGCCAGTTCGTCATTCGTGGCGTTGAGCGCGCTCACGCGGAACGAGCCGTCCTGCGAGGCGGCCGCCTCCTTGAGACGCGCCGCAAGCCCCCGGTCGCCGACGAGTTTCGCGGCTTCGGAGAAGAGCGCCCGCATCTCGCGGTTTTCCGCGACGCGGAGATCCGCCGCCCGGTCGAACTCCTGCGCGGCCATGCCAACCGTCATGGCGATGAGCCCGACGCTGCCCAGCGAATATTCCGCCCCGAGCTGCGGCGCGATCTCCGTCAGCAGCGTTCCGAGAAATCCGCCGAGAACGACATCAACTTCCGGCTTCATGAGCGCGCCTCCTTCGAGAGCGTGGCAAGCGCATTGGCCAACACGCGGTTGTGAACGTCGGTCGGATACCAGCTCGACAGGGCGAGGATCGGATCGCGGCTGGCGCCCGTCTGATATTCCTTGCCCGCCGAAATCCAGATCGCGAGCCCTTTGAGCGAGTTGAAGATTTCCCACCAGCGCAGCGCCTTGGGATCGATCCTGAGCCCGCTCGTCTCCTCCCAGATGCGAAAGGCTTCGGCGCGGCCGATCATGCCGCCCGGCCGTTCCCGGTTCTCGAAGGCCCAGAGCGGGTCCGCCGCCCAGGCGAGGTCCTCGAGCGGATCGCCCAGATGGCACATCTCCCAGTCGAGGATCGCCCTGATGTCGCCTTCGCCGTCGAACAGGAAATTGCCCGTGCGGTAGTCGCCATGCACCACGGAAATCTTCTGCGCGGGCGGCGGCGGGTTGCGTCGCATCCAGCGGATCGCGGCACGCGCGATCGGCTGCGGACACAGCTCGTCCTCGTCGATCACCTTTTCCCAGTGCTCAAGCTCGCGCCGCCAGGTTTCATCCGGCGCGACGGGCTTCATATGTTGCGCGATGCCGATCGCCTCCGGATCGGCGCCGGCGATCTTGCCGAGATGGGTCCAGAACTGGCGGCCGAGCTTCTCCGCATGCGGACCATATGGGTCGGCATTGAAGGGCGAGCCCGCCGCGCAGCCGACGATCTGCTCCATGACGAAGAAGGGACGGTCGAGCCATTTGAGATCGGTCTCGAGATAGAGCGGCTCGGGCACCGGAAGCCCGGTCGGATGGAACGCGCGATAGGCGTTGTATTCGAGATCGCGTTCCGTCTCGATGAGGCTCGCCACAGGATCGCGGCGCAGGATGAGAGGCCGCGCGACCTTGCGTCCCCCCTCCTCCCAGGATGCGTTGAGCCTGAAGGTTTCGCGGCTCGCGCCGCCATGAATGCGCGAAACGCCGCTGACCTCGACATTCGAGGCCTGCGGCATCCTGTGTTGCAGATAGGCGGCGAAGCGCGTCGCAATGTCTTCCATCATCGCCCCCTTATGCCAGCGGCGCCGGATCCATCGCGCCCTTGAAACCGGAAGGCGCGTGAGGACCGGCAATGAGCTGCTCGAGAATGCCCGCGCCCTCGCGCGTCTGGCCGTCCGGCAGCGTCATCTTCGCGGTGACGAAGGCCTGAATGTGGAGATGCGGCGGCACATAGGACTTGATGTCGTCGAGCTTGAAAGACTCGAAGCCGACCGCGAGCGGCCCCTTGTAAGCCCCGTGCCCCCATTCCGGGTTCCCGTAGCCGAGGCCCAGCATGTAGAAGTTCCACTTCGGCGTCAGTTCGATCCGCGTGGTGCCGCCCTTGCGGTGCTCGAAGAAGAGCGTCGCCGATCTGGCATGGCGCGAACCCGGCACGTATTGAACCTCGGCACGGCACTTCGCCATTTCTTCCGGCTCGGCGCCATCGAGGCCGCACATGACGGCGTTGATGTTCCAGGACTCGCCATGCTCGTCGTCATTGACGTGGAAGAGCGTGATGCGGTCATCGAAATTGAGTGGCGCCCAGAGCCAGTAGAACTGGAAGTCCATCGGCGGCACCATGGGCTGCGCATCGGCCGCGCCGATCGGGCGCACGCCCCAGGAGCGGTCGCGCGTGCCGACATAGGCATCCCGAGTGACCTCGATGCGCTCGCCCGCGACCTCGATCCAGCCCTCATAGGTGCCGTTCTGCGTCAGGCGCGTCACGTCCATCATCGTGCGCGGCCCGTTGCGGCGCGTGAAGCGCGGTTCCTTGAGCGGAATGGCGCGCGCATGGAAGGTGACGTCCGCCTTGATGCCGTGCTCGTTATCCGCGACGCGGATGCGCAGCGACTTCAGCGGCTCGACGACATCGATCGCGATCGGCCCGACCTGCGTGTCAAGGCGCTCCATGTTGAGATGGCGCGAGGCATGGAGATTGTACTGCACGCCCTTCACCACGACGCAGAAGGATGCGTCCATGATGTTGATGTGCGGATAGACGCCGAGCGCGGCGGCGAAGAACACATCGCCGTTCCGCGTATAGCCGTTGAAGAAATAGCGGTCGTAGAAGTTCCGGTCGGTTCCCGAAAAGGCGATGGGCTCCGGCGTCTGGTGGATCGGATAATCGTCGGCTTTCGTGAGCATGCGGCCTCCCTTGCCGGCTTTTCCGCCGGGCTTTCTGTTTGGATTTTGAATGCAGGATGAAGGGCGGCGGTAGCAAGGTCAACCTCGCCGCCGCGCTTCAATCATGTATGCGGGAAATGTCCGGCAACCCATGGGAGGTGCCGGCCATTCCCCTGGCAGACGTTGCGGGAACGCTTAGTCCAACTCGACCATGTCGAACTCGGCCTTTGGAGTGCCGCAGTCGGGACAAACCCAGTCATCGGGAATGTCCTCCCAGCGCGTGCCGGGCGCGATGCCGTCCAGCGGCAGGCCTTCGGCCTCGTAATAGATGAAGCCACAGGTACGGCACTGCCATGTACGGAATGCGCCCGCCATCATGCGTTCCTTTCGGGTGAGACGATCACTGCATCTTGTAGCGAACAGGAACGGACTTCGGACCGCAGACGAAATTCGCCTCGGAGAGCAGCGGCGTCCCGTTGAGTTCGATCGAGTCGAGGCGGCTCAGAAGCTCTTCCCAGAAGATGCGCATTTCGAGCCGCGCGAGATGCTGGCCGATGCAGACATGCGCGCCATAGCCGAGCGCGACATGCTTGTTCGGCGTCCGGTCGATCTTGAAGGTGAAGGGATCCTCGAACACCTCTTCGTCGCGATTGCCCGAAGGATAGGCGAGCATGAGCCAGTCGCCCTTCGCGATCTTCTGCCCGCGCACTTCGGCATCCGCAGTCGCCGTGCGCATGAAGTGCTTCACCGGCGTCACCCAGCGGATCGTCTCCTCGACGAAGAAGGGAATGAGCGATGGGTCCGCCTTGAGGCGCTTGAAGGCATCCGGCTGCTCGGCCAGCACGCGCAGGCCGCCCGCTGTCGTGTGAGACGTCGTGTCATGGCCGGCCGTCGCCACGATGATGTAGTAGGACATGGCCGCGAAATGATCGAGCGGCTGGCCGTCGATCTGGCCATTGGCGATGACGCTCGCCACGTCCTCGCGCGGGCAGCGGCGGCGATCTTCGGTGATGCCGTTGAAATAGGTGATGAAGTCGCCGATCGTTTCCTGCATGGCCGCGAGCCCGGCCTCGAAATCGAGCTTCTCGCCGCGCCGGTTGAGATCGGGGTCATTGCTGCCGAACAGCTCCTGCGTGAGCTTGAGCATGCGCGGTTCATCCGCCTCCGGCACGCCCAGCACTTCCATGATGACATGCAGCGGATAATAGAGGCCGATGTCGCGCGCGAAATCGCACTCTCCGCCCATCTCCGCCATGCGGTCGACAAAGACCCTCGCGATGTCGCGGATGCGGGATTCGAGCTTCTTCAGGTTCTGCGGCAGGAACCAGCCCTGCGTCAGCCTGCGGTAGTTCATGTGGTCGGGATTGTCCATCTGCACGAGCGAACGCACGAGATGGGGCGAGCCGCCCATGATCTCCCGGACCCTGCGATCGACGACCACGGGCGTCACCGTCGCCGCGCGGTCGCCATTGTGGAACAGCTCGTTCTGGCGCTCGACCTCAAGAATGTCCGCATGCTTCGTCACCACCCAGAACGGGTCGTAGCCCTCGGGCTGAGCCTGCGCGAAGGGCGCTTCCTTGCGAAGATAGGAAAATGCCTCATCGACCGGCGTCTGGGCCGCATAGGCCTTCGGGTCGACGATCGTGTTGGCGATGTCCTGTGAAATCATCGGGGCCGCTCCCTTTCAGTGCAATTTGTTCGAGCGAATTTCGAGGTTCCGCCCGCTTGATTATCGTTGACGGCAATGTTGCTATACGTCCAACAACTAAGTAAAGAGCATAAATGGCCGACTCGACCGGAAACCTGACCCTTCCCCGCCGCAGCCGGGCCCCGCGCCGGACGCAGGCCGAGCGGCGAGCGGAATCCGACCGTGGGCTTCTGCTGGCGGCCGCCGAACTCATCGCCGAAGAAGGGTTCAACGCCGCCACCTTCGAGAAGGTCGGCGCGCGGGCAGGCTATAGCCGCGGCCTTGCGAGCCAGCGCTTCGGCTCGAAGGACGGCATGATCGAGGCGCTGATCGACTATCTCCATGAGCGCTCGATGGAGCTTGCCTCCGCGGAAGGCCGGGCCGACATGACCGGGCTCGACGCGATCCTTTCCTCCGTCGACATCTATCTGCGCAATTTCGAGCGCGAGCAGGCCATCCGCTCCTATTTCGTCGCCATGGCGGGATCGGTCGCAACGCTTTCGCATCTCCGCGCGGCCTTCGCCGCCTCGCACATGAAGGCGAAGGAACGCTTCGAGGCGCATATTCGCGAGGGACAGGCGGAAGGCTCGATTTCGAAGGATCTCGATGCGGAAGCGGCCGCGCTGATGATCGGCAGCCTCATTCTCGGCATCAGCACGCAATGGCTGATCGACGCTTCGACCGATCTCGAGCGCATCCGCAAGACCTCACTGGATACGCTACGGCGCTCTCTCGCGGCGCAGGCGAAGTAATTCAGGCGCGCATCACGGGCCTTGCACCGAGATCGCCATAGAAGCGCAGCAGGTAACCGTCCGGGTCCTGAATGACGAACTGGCGATTGCCGACAAGCTCCTCGTCGCGGCGATACCATTTATCTTCCAGCGCAACGAAGAAGGAGATGCTCGCAGCCGCAAGGCTTTGATGCAAGGCATCGACATTGCGGACGCGGATTTGCAGATTGATGCCGCGTCCATAGGGATGCGCAAGCTCCGCCGCCGCCCATATGCGCGCGGGGTCGGTGGACTGCTCGATCATCAGTTGCGCGCCCTCCCGCTCCAGAAAGGCGAAACGTTCCTCGGCCCGCATATACATGATCTGGAAGTCGAGCATGTCGCGATAGAAGGCGAGGCTTCGATCAAAGTCAGCGACGTAGAGTTCGGGAACGAGCGGGTTGATGTTCATGGCGCCTGAAGCCTGTAAACCGCGCAAAGCGCGCCCTTGATCTCGCGGTCGGCCTCAAACCGGAAGCGGAGCTTTTCCATTACGCGGCGCGAGGCTCTGTGTTCCACCTCCGCAAAGGCGATGATGGTGGGCAGCGCCAAAGCCTCAAATCCGATCTCAAGAACCTTGCGGGAAACTTCGGTGGCAAGCCCCTGCCCCCAGAAAGCGCGATGGAAAGTATATCCGATCTCCACCTCGTCCACATCATTGATGGTGATGTGCCGCAACGCGCAGCGGCCCGCAAACGCGCCCGCCTTGTCGCGCAAGGCCCATGTGCCGAAACCATATTCGCGCCAATGCGCAACATTGTCGGTGATGTATTTATGCGTCGCCGCCTCATCGCGCACGCCGCCGAGAAATTTCGACACTTCGGCATCCTTGTGCAGAACACAAAGTTCATCGAGATGGCCGAGATCAAGCGGCGTGGCTGTGAGACGCGCGGTATGAAAATCGGAAATGGACATCACACGACGACATCCGCGTCGATCAGCACTGCGACCAGCAGCGCGGGCGTCGTGCCGGTATTGACCCATGCGTGATTGGTGCCGCGCTGCACGACGACATCATGCGGCTTCAAACGAACCTCGGCTTCGTCGAGATAAAGCGTCACCTCGCCTTCCAGCAGGATGATGTAGTCGATGGTCTTCGTCTTGTGCATGCCGGGATGGCGCGTCGTGTCGACGCGCTCGTGTGACGCGCCCATCTGCGCGAAGGCGTCGGCATAGGCCGCTTCCAGCACCTCGCGCGGTGTGCCGGGCGGCGTCGGCGCGATACGGAACCAGCGGAATTTGGAACCGCCCTTCGCGGGCGAGAGCACGACATCGATATCAGCGCGGTCGGTGCGGTCGTAGCTGTCGATGCGCGCGCCGTCGGTGTTCCATATCTCGAACAATCCGCCCGCATCCGCGCCGAGTTGGCGCGCGGGCGGCCCGTCTATGGCGACCACGGATTTACCCGCCGCATTGTGCCCCGTGACGATGCGCCTCAAATCGGTCATGTCTTCCTCCCTTGCTCTTCCTGGTGCAGCATGTGCGCCGCCCAAGGGATAGACAAGACGATGGAAAAGGGAAAAGACGATGAAACTCTGGCTGACCGCCGGCGCGCTGTCGGGACTGATAGCCGTCGCGCTTGGCGCATTCGGCTCGCATGGCCTCGCCAACAAGGTGCCGGCCGACCAGCTCAACGCCTTCGAGATCGGCGCACGCTATCAGATGTATCACGCCCTGGCGCTCCTCGCGGTCGCCTGGCTCGCCTCGCGCGAACCGTCGAGCCTCGTCTCGGCGGCGGGCGCGGCCTTTGTCATCGGCACGCTCCTCTTTTCGGGCTCGCTCTATGTTCTCGGCCTCACCGGAAGCCGCGCCCTCGTGCTCGTGACACCTATCGGCGGGCTCTCCTTCATGATCGGCTGGGTCTGCCTCCTCGCGGCGGGCCTTCGTGCACCCGCCTGAGCCTCCTTTCAAAGATGAGTCATCTCTAAAAAAATGGCGGATCGAAGCGTCGATCCGTCTGGACAGGCCCGGCGCCCCTCCCTATCTTCGCTGTACTACGGTCTAGTTTTCAAAAACGACCGGGGTAAGCAAGGCGCGTGTGAAGGGGAGTGAGCATGGGCGAAGAGGTATTGATCATCGGCGCGGGCATTGCGGGGCTTTCGGCGGCGCTCGCACTCAACGGCCCGGGCCGGCACGTCACCGTCCTCGACCGCGACGCTCCCCCGCCGGAAACCTCGGCGGACGAGGCCTTCGAGAAGTGGGAGCGCAAAGGCGTCGGCCATTTGCGCCACAGCCACGCCTTTCTCGCCCGTCTCTACAAGCTCATCCGCGACAACTACCCCGATCTCTTGCAGGACCTGCTGGACGCGGGCTGCGTCGCGATCCCCTTCAGCAACATGGTGCCGCTGAAGCTCCTGCCGGACTACACGCCCATCGACGAGGATGCGGACCTCACCATCCTGACGAGCCGGCGCACCACGCTCGAACTCGTGATGCGCCGCTATGTCGCCCGCCAGCCCGGCGTCCGCTTCGTCAACGAGACGCGCGTGCGCGGCCTGCTGGCCGAGCGCAACGGCGACGCGCTCACCGTCAAGGGCGTGATCGCCGAGGACGATGCGACGGGCAGGCGCGAGATACGCGCCGACATCATCGTCGATGGCTCGGGCAAGAACAGCCTCATGGTCGACTGGTTCAAGGAACACGGGCTCGCCATCGAGGAGACGGTGGCGCCCGCGGGCATCGTCTACTTCACGCGGCACTACCGTCTTCGCGAGGGCGTCGCCGAACCCGAGCGCACCGAATTTCCGGGCGCCGCCGACATGCGCTACATCAAATACGGCCTCTTCCCCGCCGATAATCGCTGCTTCTCGATCACGCTGGCCGTGCCGGAAACGGAAATGGAGCTTCGCCGCGCGATCGTCCGTCCAGAGATCTTCGACCATATCTGCGCCCAGATCCCCGGCATCGCGCGCTGGACCTCGGCCGAAACATCGGAAGCGCGGAGCCGCGTCTTCGGCATGGGCGAGTTGCAGAGCCGCTGGCGATTAATGGTCAAGGACGGAAAGCCGCTCGCTCTCAATTTCTTCCCGCTCGGCGACGGCGTCATCCGCACCAATCCTCTCTATGGGCGCGGCTGCTCCTTCGCCGCCGTGCAGGCGCATCTCCTGCGCGATGTGCTGAAAGAGATCGCCGATCCGGCCGAACGCGCGGTCGCCTTCCACGCCCGCGTCGAGGAGAACCTGCGGCCCTATTACGACACGATGGTGCAGCAGGACACCGCCGCCATTCGCGCGGCCCGCAACGCGCTCAATCCCGACTACAGGCCGAGCCTCAAGGCGAGACTGCTGGCAAGCTTCATGGAAGATGGTGTGATGACCGCCGTGCGCTCGGATGTGACGCTGATGCGCGCCTTCATGCGCGGCTTCCACATGATCGAACATCCCTCGCTCTGGCTGAAGGACATGCGCAACATGGCGAAGGTTCTGCGCGTCTGGTTCCGTGGCCGCAAGCGCAACGCGGCCTTCTATCCGCCGACGCTCGGCCCCGGCCGCCGCGCCATGCTGACATCGCTCGGCCTTTCGCCGACGGTGGATTTCGAGCGGCTGAAAGCCGACACTTGAGAAAATTCCAAACGGGAGAAAATTAATGGCGTTTCCGGAGCCCTACTACGTCAAGACCAACGGCCTCGACATGGCCGTATATGAGGAGGGGCCGAAGGACGGCGTGCCCGTCATTCTCTGCCACGGCTTTCCCGAGATCGCCTATTCCTGGCGGCACCAGCTCCCCGCGCTCGCCAAGGCCGGCTTCCGCGCCATCGCGCCGGATCAGCGCGGCTATGGCAATACCGGCGGCCCGAAGGGTCCCGACGCGATCCCGCTCTATGACATGCAGCACCTGACCGGCGACCTCGTCGGCCTGCTCGATGCGCTTGGCCTCGAAAAGGCGATCTTCGCCGGCCACGACTGGGGCGGCTTCGTCGTCTGGCAGATGCCGCTCATGCATCCCGACCGTGTCGCGGGCGTCATCGGCGTCAACACGCCCTTCATCCCGCGCGGGCCGATCGATCCGATCGAAGGCATGAGGATGGTCTTCGGCGAGGACATGTACATCGTCTATTTCCAGAAATACGGCGAGGCGGAAAAGCTGCTCGGGGCCGATGTCGCGCGCTCCATGCGCTTCTGGTATCGCAGGAGCGGCATGACGCTCGCCGAATTCGACGCGCGGCCCGCTTCCGAAAAAAACCTCGCCTTCCTCAAGGCGTTCCAGGCCGACGAAAGCACATGGGGCGGCGAACAGCTGCTGACGAAGGAGGAGTTCGACACTTATGTCCGTGCCTTCGAGAAGTCGGGCTATGAAGGCGGCATCAACTGGTATCGCAACTTCTCGCGCAACTGGCGCCAGTCGGAAGGCATCGTTGAAAAGGTGAACGTGCCGGGGCTGATGATCTCGGCCGCCGACGACTATGTGCTCAGGCCCTCCATGGCCGATGGCATGGAGCAATATGTCCCCGACCTCGAAAAGCATGTCATTGCGAATTGCGGCCACTGGACCCAATCGGAGCAGCCGGAGGCCCTGAACGCGCTGATGGTCGACTGGCTGAAGCGGCGCTTCGGCTGAACCCGCCTCCCCGATCTCGCGATGCGGCCGCCAGGGGCGGCATTGGTCGGGAGAACCGGGGATATGCGCAGAAATCCGGCGGCCGGCACATTGCCGGCCGTCTTTTTGCGTGCCATCTCGAGGATTGCCTTAGGGCACAAACAAAATTGACGTCTGCCATTAATTTCAGGCCGCCTGCGGTATTTACAATCGTGTAAGCGCTTGTTGCTCAAGGCCTTAGCCGTTATGATCCGCCACCATTTTGACCGCGGCGCAGCATGAGATAGATGTGAGGAACCCCTTCACACTCCGCGCCGCCATCGGCACAGACCAGAGCAAGGAACACCACGCATGTCGCAAGTGCTGGAGCGCGATGAGACGGGCGATGAATCGATGAACATTGCTCACGCCCCGAAAACGCTGGATGCACATGCGAAGCAGGCCGCCATAGCAGGCGACCGGCCCCTGCGTATCCTCCTGCCCAGCTATCGCTCCAACCCCACGACCGGCGGCCAGGGCGTCTATATGCGCCACATCGCCAAGGCGCTCGCGGATATGGGCCACCAGATCGACGTGATTTCCGGGCCGCCCTATCCCGAACTCGATCCGCGCGTGAAGCTCATCAAGCTTCCCTCGCTCGACCTCTACGCCAACCCGCATCCGATCCGCTCGCTGCGGCCCTGGATGTTCGCCTGGCCGATCGACCTCTATGAGTGGTGGAGCCATGCGACCGGGGGCTTCTCCGAGCCCTACACATTCTGCGAGCGCATGGCGCGCTATGTCCGCGGCACTGTCTCGGATTACGACGTCTGCCACGACAACCAGACGCTCGGCTGGGGCCTGCTCAAACTGCGGGACATGGGCCTGCCGATCGTCGGCACGATCCACCACCCGATCACCATGGATCGCCGCATCGACATCGCGCATGCCAAGACGCTGAAGCTGCGGCTGTTCAAGCGGCGCTGGTACTCTTTCCTCAACATGCAGATGAAGGTGGCGCGCGAGCTCGATCCGCTGATCGTCGTTTCCGAAAGCACGCGCCGCGATATCGTGCGCGAATTCGGCGTGAAGCCGGAGCGCACCCGGCTCGTGCTCCACGGCATCGATCACGTCCAGTTCAGACCGATGCCGCATATCAAGCGCCGCGACGATCTCATCGTCGCCTGCGCCAGCGCCGACGTGCCGCTGAAGGGCCTCATCTATCTCATCCGCGCCTATGCGGAGCTTTTGAAGACGCGCCCCAACCTGAAGCTCAGGGTCATCGGCCGCCTGCGCGAGGGCAACACGTCGGACGAATTGCGCGAACTCGGCATCATGGACAAGGTCGAGTTCATCGGCGGCATCACCGACGAGCAGATCACCGAGATCTACAACGAGGCGACGATAGCGATCTCGCCCTCGGTCTATGAAGGCTTCGGCTTTCCGGCGGGCGAAGCGATGTCCTGCGGCACGCCGGTCATCGCCACCAATGGCGGCTCGCTGCCCGAGGTCGTCGGCGATGCGGGCATCGTCGTCCAGCACTCGAACCCGGCCGCGCTCGCAACCGCGATCGGCGCGCTTCTCGACGATCCGGAAGCCCGCGCGCGCCTCGGCGCGGCGGGACGCGAGCGTATTCTCGCGAAGTTCAAATGGGAGCGCGCCGCGCGCGAAGTCACCGAAATCTACAGGCAGACCATAGCTGATGCAGACCGTCGATCTGAACACGCTCGGGCTTAAGGACGGCGAGCGAGCGCTCGACCTTGGTTGTGGCAGGGGCCGTCACGTCCATGCCATGTATTTCCATGCGCGCTGCCATGTCGTCGGCCTCGACCTTGGCTTCGAGGATGTGAAGCATACGCGCGATGGTTTCGTCGCCGCTTTCGGCGGTTCGGATGCAACGCCCGGAAAGCCCGGCCTCTTCCCCGCCTGGACGGACCCGGACGAGATCGAGAAGCACCACTACTCGCTCTCGGTCGGCAATGCGCTGCAACTGCCCTTCGCCGATGCGACCTTCGACAAGATCATCTGCTCGGAAGTGTTGGAGCACATCCCGGATTACCGTCAGGCGGTCAGCGAGATCGCGCGCGTGCTGAAGCCTGGCGGCACTCTCGCCATCAGCGTTCCGCGCTTCTGGACGGAATGGGTTTGCTGGGCGCTCAGCGACGACTATCACAATGAGCCCGGCGGCCATGTCCGCATCTTCAAGGAAAGCGAACTCAAGGGCGCGGTCGAGGAAAAGGGCCTCAGGCACTTCTACAAGCACTTCGCGCATGGCCTCCACTCGCCCTATTGGTGGCTCAAATGCGCCTTCGGCGTGAAGCGCGAGGATGTGAAGATCGTCAATCTCTACAAGCGCTTTCTCGAATGGGACATTCTGGAGCGGCCGTGGCTGACGCGAACGCTCGAGAAGGTGGCCGGTCCGCTGATGGGCAAGAGCGTCGTCCTCTATTTCACCAAGGGAACGGCGTGAGCATGACACTTCTCACCCTCGGCGATGCCATTCCCGACAACTTCTTCGATGGCGCGCGCGCGCGCATTCTCGACCTGCAGCGCGACAATGGCGCGATCCCCTGGTACGACGGCGGCGTGATCGACCCGTGGAACCACACCGAGGCGGCGATGGGCCTCACCGTCATCGGCGAGACCCTGCATGCGCGGCGCGCCTTTCGCTATCTTGCAGAAACGCAGCTCCCCGACGGCTCATGGTGGGGCCAGCTCGGCTCGGCCGTTCCCTTCGACGACGATCATCAGTATACGGGCGGCGATGAAGGCGCGGGCAAGCCCATTCGCGACACGAACTTCACCGCCTATATCGCCACCGGCGCCTGGCATCACTATCTGGTGACGCGCGACCGCCAGTGGCTCGTGGAAATATGGCCTCATGTGGAAGCGGCGATCGGCTTCGTCGTCGCGCATCAGACCGCGCATGGCGACGTGCGCTGGGCGGCCAATGATCCGCATACGCCGGAAGACGATGCGCTCGTGACCGGCTGCTCGTCGATCTACAAGAGCCTCGAATGTGCGATCCATATCGCGCGCGAACTGGGCCACCCGACGCGCGAATGGAGCGCGGCGCGGGTGCGGCTCGGCGAGGCGCTGCGCGAGAAGCCCCATCGCTTCGACCGGACCTGGGAGCCGAAGGACCGCTACTCGATGGACTGGTACTATCCGGTACTCTCCGGCGCCGTCACGGGCGAGGCGGCCCGCAAGCGCCTCGCGGCCAAATGGGACATCTTCGTCGAGGAAGGCAAGGGCTGCCGCTGCGTGCTCGACCAGCCCTGGGTGACGGTCGCGGAATCGGCCGAACTCGTCATGGCGCTTCTAGTTGCGGGCGAACGCAAGCGCGCCGAGGAGCTTCTTTCCTGGCAGCATCAATGGCGCGCGGAATGCGGCGCCTACTGGATGGGCTTCCAGTTCGACCAGAACGTCGCCTGGCCCGCCGAAAGGCCGGCCTGGACCGCGGCGGCCGTCATCCTCGCAACCGATGCGGTGACGGGCACCACGCCTGCCTCCCGCCTCTTCGCCGAGCGCACGCTAGCCGAGGCGGCGGAGTAGCCTCAGGCTCTTCACCGCCCGCTCTTCCGCGAAGAGATTGGACGCAAGCGCCATCTTGTAGATCTCATAGGGCGGGCGGCCGCCATCCTTCGGGTCCGGGAAGACGTCATGGATCGCCAGCACGCCGCCCGGCATCACGCGCGGCGCCCAATGGCGATAGTCGTCGAGCGCGGGCTCCATGCCATGCCCACCATCGATGAAAACCATGGCAAGCGGCGTCGCCCAGCCCTTCGAGGCGACCGTCGAGGGCGCGACGACCGGCACGACCGTATCCTCGAGACGCGCAAGCCTGAGCGTGTGTCGGAAGAGCGGAAACGTGTTGAGGCGGTCCGTCTCCGGATCGTAGAGCGAGGCGTCGTGATGCTCCCAGCCCTTCTGGTTTTCCTCGGAACCGTAATGATGGTCGAGCGCATAAAGCACCGCGCCGTTTCTCTGGCAGGCGACGCCGATATAGACGGTCGACTTGCCGCAATAAGAGCCGATCTCGAGGCAAGGCCCGCGCCTTGAGGCATCGAGCGCCGCATCGTGAAGCGCCCAGCCCTCCTCCGCATCCATGAACCCCTTCACGGCTTCGATGTCGATGGGCAGTTGACGGGCGGTCATCGGTCTTTCCTTGCGCGGGGTTTCATTCCGCCATGGGTGCCACGCCTTGGCCCCCGCCGCAAGGCCGGGGCCACGCGGCAATGATAAGCAAAAGGTAAGCAATCGTCCGGATAATCGCCCTTCGCCCGCCATCCCGGCTTGAGCGCGACCGCGAAACCACATGCGTGGCTTGCGCTTGATGGAGATCAGATGAGCGAACCCGCGGCCAGCAGCCAATCGGACTATGAGGCCATCGTCGAGGCCGTGAGCGAGAGCGCGCGCGGACGCTGGTTCCTCGCCGAATTCGCGCGCCGCAACCGCGCCGCCAACACGGCCGAACTCCTCGACGCCATCGAAAGGCTATACGAGGCGGCGACCGGCAGCAGGGAGGCCGCCGCCGCGCGCTACATCCGCCACGATCTCGAAGAGATGCGGAAATCCATCGAGGAGACCCGCAGCGACCTCGCCGCGATCAAACCAAGCGGAGATGGCGGCCCGCATCATGCGGAAGCGGCCGATCTAGATGCCATCGCCTCGGCGGCGGAACGGGCGACACGCGATATTCTCGCCGCCGCGGAGCGCGTTCAGGAAATCGGCGAGCGGCTGCGCGGACAGGGCGCGGACGGCGATCTCTGCGACGAACTCGACACGCATGCGCGCGGTATCTTCATGGCATCCTCGTTCCAGGACATGACCGGCCAGCGCACGGCGCGGCTGGCAACCGCCCTTCAGCACCTGGAAGAACGCATCGGCGCCATGCTCGCCGCGCTCGGAGACGATGCAGCTTCCGCCAAGGCGGACTAGGGCAGCTTCCACCAAAGCGGACCAGGAACGCGCCTTCAGACGACGACTTCGTAATTGACGCAGCCGAGACTCCACACCGGCTCGCCATTGACGATGCGGCAGGTGAGCCGCGTCAGCGACAGCGGCGCAATGTCGATGCGAAGCGCCGTACCCGGATCGAGGCCGAGGGCAAATCCGATCGCGGAGCGGATGACGCCTGCATGGGTGACGGCGACGATGGAGTGGCCCGCATAATGCGCGGTCAGCCGCTCCATGGCATTGGCGATGCGGGCGGTGAGATCAGCGAAACTTTCGCCTTCGGGCGGCCTGATCTTCGCCGGATTGTTCCAGTCAAACCCCTTGTTCGCGGCATAGACCTCGTTATGGCCGCGCCCCTGCCAGAGGCCGAAATTCTGCTCGGTGAAATCTTGTATCGCGATGGGATCGGCGCCGAGCTTCAGCGCCAGCACCGTCGCCCGTGTGCGCGAAAGCGGCGACGACATCCAGACGGCGACCGGCGGCAACAGCCGGGAAAGCCCGGCGGCGACGACCGGGCTCACCGGCTCAGCCGCCACATCGAGCTGGCCGTAATATCGCGCCTCCTGCCCCTGCACCGGCGCATGGCGTATCAGAAACCAGTCGGTGCGGCTTCCCGCATTCACGATCGCGGCCCTTCTGTGCCTTGAGACGATCCGCCCTCATGGTCGTACCACGGATCGCAGATCGAGCGTCCCTCCGCATCGAGCACGCGATAATTGGCGGCGGCAACGGCCCTGTTCGTGCGTTTGATGATGCACATGCGCCGCGCGAGTCCTTCCGCCTCCCATGTCCGGAAGTATCTGGTGCGCGCCACCATGTACATCCGCTGCTCCCCGTTCCACATCTTCGCGAATTGCGCCGAGTCGGTCAGGTAGCGGCTCACATCTTCCTGTGACATGCCGAAGACGAACTCGCCCGTATTGTCCACAACGAGCACCTTATCGTCGATATAGGGCGGCAGATCGTAAAACAGCGTGCCGTAGCTCGCGACGATTTCACCCGGCTTGCGATAGGTGTTGATGACATCGGCGACGGGCTTCACCGAATTCGGATCGGCCGCCGAGGCGACGAGACTGACGCCCGTCCAGCCGAGAACGCCCGCAAGCGTCACGCTGGCAACCGTCGCGCCTATGCCATAGCGGCGGGGAAGAACGATCGCGGCGATGACCAGCGCGGCGAAGATCGCCGCCATCGCAATGACGAAGGGCGCGACGATGTCGAGATAGGGCCCGACATCCTCGTTCGCAGCGAAGATCGGCGTCAGATAGGCAACGGGAACGCCAATTGCGAGCAGCGCGAATATGCCGATGAAGAAAATCCGCCCGATGGGCAGATCGTCCTTCTCCATCGCCTCGAGGCGCGGCGCCAGCAGGCGTCCCGTGAGAAGCGCCAGCGGCGGAAAGATCGGCAGGATATAGGGCGGCAGCTTGGAACTCGACACCGAGAAGAAGACGAAGATGACCCCCGCCCAGAGGATCAGGAACAGCTCGACGGGGCGCTCGCGCCGCCTCGCCCAGCTCGCGGGCAGGGCTTCCTTCACCGCATTCCAGAGATAGCCGGTCCATGGCAGGAAGCCGACGGCCAGCACGCCAACGAAATACCATAGTGGCCCTTCGCGCCTGTGGACATCGGTGGTGAAGCGCAGGAGATGCTCATGCACGAAGTAGAACCAGAGGAAATCCTGGTTCCTCATCGCCGCAAGCGCATGCCAGGGCGTGGCGATGGCGAGGAAGATAAGTATGCCCGACGGGCAGAAGGCGCGCCGCACGAAGGACCAGCGCCCGAGCATCACCACCCAGACGAGCCCGACCAGCCCCGGCAGCAGGACGCCGATGAGCCCTTTCGACAGCACGGCGAGCGCCGCGGCGGCGTGGCCCGCCCGCGCCCACCAGAGCGCGCGTCTTTCCTCCTTCTCCTCTGCCGACAGAAGAAAGGCGAAGAGCGCGGCCGTCATGAACACGGCCTCGGCCATGTCGAGAATGATGAAGCGGGCCAGCGCGTAATAAAGCAGCGTCGTCGCCAGTACGCCCGCCGAGACGACGCCCGCTGTCCGCCCGTAGAAATGGCGGCCGAATGCATAGGTCATCCAGCAGCCGAAAAGACCGAGCAGGGCCGGCCAGAGCCGCATCGACCATTCGGAAATGCCGAAAACCTTTATGGCGGAGGCTTCGAGCCAGTAGAAAAGCGGCGGCTTCTCAAAATAAAGAATGCCGTTGAGACGCGGCAGCACATAGTCGCCGCTCTCGACCATCTCGCGCGGAATTTCGACATAGCGTCCCTCGTCCGGCGAGGAGAGCGTGCGCCCGCCAATATCGAAAAGGAAAAGCGCGACGAAGAGAAGCGCGAGAAGCGCCATCACGCCGCGTCTGTCGAGAATTTCACCGAGCTTCAAACCCCGTCCCCCAATAGATCGCCGACATGCAGGCTTGCGAGAACCGAAGCGCTCGCACCTGTGTCGTTTTCTCCTTCATAGCCGAAATGCACGAGTTCCACCGCGCCCTCGCCCGTCGCGATGACGAGAGGCGAAAGCGAAATAACCTCGCCGGCGCGCCCTGTGCCCGCGGTTACGCGCGCCTTCCAGACCATGAGCCTGCGCCCGCGCGCCTCCGTGAAAGCGCCGGGAAAGGGCGGCGCAACGGCGCGCACGAGATTGAAGATGTCTGCTGATGTCTGCCACCAGTCGATGCGGCCATCCTCCGGCCGCCTGATGCCGAAATAGCTCGCCCGCGACACGTCCTGCGCATGACGCACCGCGGTCCCGGCTTTCAGCTGGTCGATCTGGCGCAGGATGACGCTGACGGCCGCGGCCGGAATGCGCTGCGCAACCTCGCCGGCCGTTTCCTCCGGCCCTATCGGCACGCTTTCCTGATCGATGATGTCGCCCGCATCCGCGGCCTTGACCATGACGTGAAGCGTGACGCCCGTTTCCTTCTCGCCATGAATGATCGCCCAGTTGAGCGGCGCCCGGCCGCGATATCGCGGCAGGAGCGAGCCATGCATGTTGTAGGCGCCGAGCCGCGCGAGCGAGAGCACGCGCTCCGGTATCATCTTGCGGTAGTAGAAGGAGAAGATGAGATCGGGCGCGAGATCGCGGATCGTGCGCTCGACATCCGGATCCTTCGGCTCCGCCGTATAGACGGGCACGCCGCGCTCACGCGCGAGATGCGCGCAGGACTGGAACCAGAGCCGCTCGTCCGCCGCATCTTCATGCGTGAGGAGCGCGAGGATGTTCTCGCCGCGATCGAGCAGCGCCTTGAGGCAGGCATGCCCCACCTCGCTATAGGCGAAGACGACGATCCCCTGCTTTGCCGGTCGGTCGGACACTGCGGTCAGCGCTTCTCATGAATGGCGCGAATGCGGAAGCGCGCACGAGCCCTGATCTGCTGATAAATGCGGCCGACATATTCGCCGACAATGCCGAGCCCCGTAATCACCACGCCGAGCAGGAAGAAGAGGATGGTGAAAAGCGTGAAGATGCCCTCCGCTTCCGGTCCGATGAAGAGACGCCGCAACAGCATGTAGACGACGAGGAGCAGGCTCGCGCCCGACACCACCATGCCGACCATGGTGAAAAGTTGCAGCGGCACGAGGCTGAAGCCCGTCATCAGGTCAAAATTGAGCCGGATGAGCTTGTAGAGATTATAGTTGGAAACGCCTGCATGCCGCGCCGCATGCTCCACTTCCACCTCGCTCGGCCGCTCGGCATAGAATTGCGCCATCGCCGGGATGAAGGTCGACGTCTCGCCGCTCTCGACGATGATGCGGACGATGCTCCGCCTGTAGGCGCGCAGCATGCAGCCCTGATCGCGCATCTTGATGCCGGTGATACGCTCGCGGACGAGATTGACGATGCGCGAGGGGAGCGTCCTGAAGACGCTGTCCTGCCTGTTCCGCCGATAGGAGCCGACGACATCGTGGCCGGCGTCGATCTCGGCGACGAGTTTCGGAATTTCCTCCGGCGGGTTCTGCAGATCGGCGTCGAGCGTGACGATGATCTCGCCGCGCGCCGTCTCGAACCCCGCCATGACGGCCATGTGCTGGCCGTAATTGCGATCGAACTCCACGACGCGAATGATGTCCGGGCGCTTCGTGACAAATCCCTTCAGGATTTCGAGCGAATTGTCCTTGCTGCCATCGTCGGTGAAGACGACCTCACACGGCCGCCCCATCCGGTCGACCACCGCGCAAAGCCGCTCGAACAGCAGAGGCAGGTTCTGCGCCTCGTTATAGACGGGGATGACGATGCTGATTTCAGGCGCGCTTTGAAGCGTCTTCGCATCGGGTTCGGTGATCGTGGCGTCACTCATATCGAAGATCCGCTGGCTCGGGTTCAGGTCCGTGAAATCAGATATACGCCGAAGATGATGACGATGATTCCGGCGATACGGACCGGCGTTAGCGCCTCTCCAAAGAAATAAAATGCCGCGACTGCGGTGACGATGTAGCCGACCGAGAGCATCGGATAGGCGAAGCTCACCTCGACGCGCGACAGGGCGAGAAGCCACACCGCGACGCTGACGACATAGCAGGCAAGGCCGAGCACGACATAGCCGTTCGTGCCGATCCGCCAACTCATGGCGAAGAGCGTCGCCGGCGTGAAATCGAAATGTCCGATCTGGCGCATGCCCTGCTTTAGGGCGAGCTGCGCCACCGCATTCAGCAGGACGCCGGTGAAGATGAGCGGAAGATATCTCGTCATGCGGCCCGCTCCTCGATGCGCGCGCCCTGCACGGCGAGCGTGCCGGACCGGCCATCGACCTCGCCCTGATCGAGCCGGGCGACGGGCACGGCATCGCGCCGGGCGTTGAGCGCCGCCGCCTCGTCGGCGAGCGAGACGAAGGCGACGCCCCGCTCCTTCGCGCGATCAATGAACTGTCCGAACCAGTCGAGCATGCTCATGCCCTCGATTTCGGCATGTATCGTGAAGACATCGAGCTTCCCCGGTTCCAGCCGCGCAAGCAGCGTATCAGCAAGTTTCCCCAGCGGATATTCCGGCCTGCCCATAAGCTCGTCGAGCGTGGGCAGCGTCGTCGGGATCTGCAGCGTCCTGAACCTGCGGGCGCCGACCGCCGGGAAGAAGGGCGCGCCGCCCCGCACATCGGTCGCATAGTCGAGCCCGGCGGCATCATAGGCGGCGAGGCTTGCCGCATTCGCCTGCCAGCCGGCGGCGCCCGCCGTCCTTGCGGGCCTGCCGAAAACCTCCTCATAGGCCCGCCGCGCCTTGCCGAATTCCTCCAGCACGCACGCCTCGCTCAGCGCGAAAAGCCTGTCCTGCCAGAAAACATGATCCCAGCAATGGATGCCCGTTTCAAAGCCCGCATCGGCGACCGAGCGCATGACCGCCGCATTGCGCCTGGCGATGTCGGGGCCGGGCAGCAGCACGCCATTCATCAGCGTGCGCAGGCCATAGACCGAAACGACGCTCGTGCGGCTCACCTTCCTGAAAAAGCCCGGACGGAAAATCCGGCGTATCGCGCGGCCCGTATTGTCCGGGCCGAGCGAGAACAGGAAGGTGGCGGGCACGCCCTTCTTTCGCAGCAGGTCGCGCAGCGCCGGCACGCCTTCGCGAGTGCCGCGATCGGTATCGACGTCGATCTTGATGGCGAGCTTCGGTGCGCTCATTCCGCCATGCTCACAGCAATTCGCTTTCGACCGCCCCTCTGTCGGCGCCGGAGCCGAACTGGTCGATATAGAATTCGACCGTCTGCTTGATGGCACTTCTCACATCCGTCGTGGGTTGCCAGCCGAGATGCGTCTGCGCCGCCTTGATCGACGGCACGCGCACCAGCATGTCCTGATAGCCCTGGCCGTAATATTCGCCGGAACTCGTCTTCACGAGCCGCACACGGTCGCGCACATTCTCATAGCCCGGAAACTCGGACACGACGGACAGCATCATCTCGGCAAGCTCGGCGATGGAAAGCTCCGCCTTCGGATTACCGATGTTGAAGATGCGCTGATCGGCGATGCCGTTCCCGTTCTCGAGAATCTTCATCAGCGCGCCCATCGCATCGTCGATATAGAGGAAGCAGCGCTTCTGCGCGCCACCATCGACGAGCTGAATATCCTTGCCGCGCAGAATATTGCCGAGAAACTGCGTCAGAACGCGGGACGAGCCTTCATTCGCCGCCTGGATGTTGTCGAGCTTCGGCCCGATCCAGTTGAACGGGCGGAAGAGCGTGTAGCGCAGCAGGCCCTTGAGCCCATAGGCATGGATCACGCGATCGAGAAGCTGCTTCGAGCAGGAATAGATCCAGCGCTGCTTGCTGATCGGCCCGAGCACGAGATTGCTCGTTTCCTCGTCAAACTCCTTGTCCGGCGACATGCCATAGACTTCGGAGGTCGAGGGGAAGACCACGCGCTTCTTGTAGCGCACGCAATAGCGCACGACAGCGAGGTTCGCCTCGAAATCGAGTTCGAACACACGCAGCGGATCGGAGACATAGATGGCGGGCGTCGCGATCGCGACGAGCGGCAGCACCACGTCGCATTTGCGGACGTGATACTCGATCCACTCCTTGTTGATCGTGATGTCGCCTTCGACGAAGTGGAAACGCGGGTGGCCAAGACAGCCGTCCAGCTTGTCCTGCTGGAGGTCCATTCCATAGACCTCCCAGTCGCGCGTCTTGAGAATGGTTTCGCTGAGATGGCTGCCGATGAAGCCATTGACACCGAGTATCAGAACCTTGAGGCCCATGCGTCCCTCTTGCTGGCGCGGGGCCGGCGCTAAACACGACTTCTCGCGGGTTCAGCCTCGCGTCCCCCGAAACCGCCCATATTCCGGGCACTCCGGGCGGAACCCGCCCTGCTTGTTCGCGCGTAGTGAACCTTTTATTGCCCGCTGCCGCAAGGGATTTTGATCCTATTTCCGGCGGCGGAAGGTTACTTTCGCGCTTCCCGAGCGGCGAATCAGAGCCAGCCTCGACGCTTGAAATAGTAATAGGGAAGAACGGCCGAAAGCACCATCAATCCCAGCGCGAACGGATAGCCCAGCGACCAGCCCAGTTCGGGCATGCTCTGGAAGTTCATGCCATAGATACTGGCGATGACCGTTGGCGGCAGAAAGACGACGGCGGCGACCGAGAAAATCTTGATGATGCCGTTCTGTTCACTGTTGATCAGGCCGAGCGTGGCATCGAGCATGAAGTTGATGTTGCTCGCCAGAAAACTCGCATGATCGCTGAGCGCCATGACGTCCCGCGAGATCGTCTTGAAGCCGCGCTCGAAGGCTTTCGGCAGCTTGGTTTCCGCCGGCCTGCCGATGAAGCTCAGGAGGCGCGCGATGCTGACAAGGCTTTCCCGCGCCTGCGTGGTCAGCGCCTGCGTCCTGCCGATGCGCCTCAGCACCTCGTCGAAATCGAGTTTGGGGGCGCTCTCTTCCCGGACGAAGATCTCGCTGGAAAGTATGTCGATCTCGCCCTGCACGCGCTCGAGAATATCGGCGACGCGATCGACAATCGCATCGAGAAGACCGGCAAGCACCTCCTCGCCCGTATTGAAATTCGCCGCATGGCGCCGCGCCTTGGCCGCGAAGACGCGGAACGGCAGAGGCTCCGCATAGCGCAGCGTGAGAAGACGGTGCCCCACTAGAACGAAGGTCACGGGGGAGCGGCCGGGCTTCGCCGTGTCCGCGCCTGTCATGACGGTCGCCGTCATGTAAAGCGCATTCCGCTCCTGATAGAGACGGCTCGAAACCTCGATCTCCTGCATTTCCTCTTCGGAGGGGACGTCGAGGCCGAGCACCTCATCGACGAAGCGCTCTTCTTCTGGCGTCGGTTCGAGAAGATCTATCCAGACGACATCTTCGGGGATCACGCCGGACGGTTCTACAGCATGCGAGCTGAGGGTACCGTTCGTTCTGACATAGGCTGTGATCATCGTTGCCCCGGAGCGCGCCTTCAATTCGGGCGATCATGCCCCCATTGGGGCCGAACGACAATCGCTTATGCCTCTGGATTGCATGATGAATTCGCAGTCACTCTTCGCTGCTTGACATCAGCGGAACAAAAGCGCATTTAGCGCGAGATTGTTTTGGCGAGCGCGCTTTGCGCCGCCCCCATGGGCCATGCGCCCGGGCTGCGCCTAATCCCGAAACAGTCAGATCCCCCGATCCAAGCGCGTTGGACGCGGAAAACCCGCGTTGAAGGTCCGGCCATTCGAGCCGGCTCGTTGCGCTTGTCAGAAAGTATATTTATCGAATGACGTCCACTACATTTGCCGAGCTTGGCATTGCCGAGCCCATCTGCCGCGCGCTCAGCGTGGAAGGTTACGAAACCCCCACCCCGATCCAGTTCCGCGCGATCCCGTCGCTGCTCGAAGGCCGCGATCTCCTCGGCCTCGCCCAGACCGGCACCGGCAAGACCGCTGCCTTCTCGCTGCCGATCCTGCAGAAGCTCGCCAATGAAAAGCGCAAGCGCACGCCGCGCGGCGTGCGCGCGCTCATCCTCGCCCCGACGCGCGAACTCGCCATCCAGATCGACGAAAGCCTGCGCATCTATGGCCGGCACCTGCATCTGCGTCACACGGTCATCTTCGGTGGCGTCAGCCAGTTCCGCCAGGTGAAGGCGCTTTCGCAGGGTGTCGACATTCTCGTCGCGACGCCGGGCCGCCTTCTCGACCTGATGAACCAGCGGCATGTCCGCCTCGACGAGACGACGACGCTCGTTCTCGACGAAGCCGACCGCATGCTCGACATGGGCTTCGTGCATGACGTGAAGAAGATCATCGCCGCCATGCCGCGCGCGCGCCAGTCGCTTCTCTTCTCGGCGACCATGCCGAAGTCGATCGAGTCGCTTGCCGCCGACATCCTGCAATCTCCCGTTCGCGTGGAGGTGACGCCGGAAGTCGTGACCGTCGATCGCATCGAGCAGCATGTGCTTTTCGTCGATCAGAAGCGCAAGCGCGAGCTTCTGGCAAAGCTCCTTGAGAACGCCGACATGTCGCGCGTCATCATCTTCACTCGCACGAAGCATTGCGCGAACCGGGTGAGCGAGCAGCTCGAAAAGGGCGGGATAGCCTCGGAAGCGATCCACGGCAACAAGTCGCAAAATGCGCGTCAGAAGGCGCTCGAGGAGTTCCGCTCGGGCCGCGCCCGGGTGCTCGTCGCAACCGACATCGCCGCGCGCGGCATCGACGTCGATGGCATCACGCATGTCGTCAATTATGAACTGCCGAACGAGCCGGAAAGCTACGTCCACCGCATCGGCCGCACGGCACGCGCCGGCGCGAGCGGCATTGCGCTCTCCTTCTGCGACGCCTCGGAGCGGTCGCATCTGAAGGCGATCGAGCGCCTGACGCGCCGTTCGCTTGCCGTGGTCGATACGCGCCCGCTGATCGGCGAGACCGCTCCGCATACGCCGCAGGCCGGCGAAGGCGGAAGCCCGCGGCCGGAGCGGCCCCACGGCCAGCCGAAGAGGCACCGGGGCGGCAAGCCGAAGCGCCATGGCCGCCCGGCGCAGGGCGAGGCCCGCGATGGAGAGGCAAGGCGGCATGAAAGCCGCAACCGGCCCGGAAGCCGCAGCCGGAAGCGCCAGCGCAGCGCATCGGCGGCGAGCTGAAATCGCAAGTGACAAGACGGCCGGGCAGAACACCCGGCCGTTTTCTTTCGTGGCCTAGTGAAGCGCCGGCTGCGCTGCCCGCCCCTTGCCCAGTATGGGATCGACGCCAAGTACGCGCTGCACATCGGCCTCGAGCGCCGCACGGCCAAGCCCTCGCACACGGACGAAGCTTTCCTCAAGGCGCGTTCTGTCGGCGACCTTCGTGAACCAGAGCAAGCTCGACGGATCGCTCATGCGCGGGTCAAGGGCCGCAAGCCGGGCGAGTACTTCCACATAGGGTTCGGCCCCGCCGGACACCTCGCCCCCCAGCACGAATTCGCGGGCGGGCTCGAATCCCTTTTCGATATTCATCGGGAACATGAACGCATTCGCGCTGTCGAGCCGGATCACGCCGCGCCTGGAAAATGTGATGACAGGAAAATAGGGCGCGAGGTTCGGGAAGTGGCGATTGGGAATCATGTGGCTCTCCCAATAGCCCCGCCCCACTTTCTGGAACTCGAAAAAATTCTCCACGCTGCGGAAATTCGCCTCCGCCATCGGGAGAAGCTCGATCTTGTCCTTCTTCGGATTGACCGTGTCGTTCGCCACATCGAGATAGTAGTTGCCGACCTGAATGGCATTCTGAAAATAGGTGTCCCGAAGCGTGCCCCATACGCGCTTGACGACGCCCCCGGCGCGGGCGAATTCCTGGATCGCCCCGAGCCCCGTCATATGAGCGGGCGCGGGCGCGCGCCCCATGAGGTGCAGCATCCGCCGCGTGATCTCGAGGCAGTAGCTCACCGGATAGGCCGCCCGCGGGCCTATGCCCTCATCGTCCGGCTTTGCGGCCGCGATCCGCCCAAGCATGAACCGATCTGTTTCCGCACGGAGCGCCAGCATGTCGCGCAGAATCGCATCTCCGTTGGGCGCGATCAGCCGCTCGACCAGAGCCTGCCCGGCCTCATCGACCGGGGAAATCAGCTCGGCCCTGTAGCCCGCCATCAACTCGTCGAGAGTACGCATCCCCTGTGCCCTTCGCTTCCCGAATCTTCCGTGCCCGCGAAAGCGAAGCTAGCATGGCGGCGCGACGCAAATCACCGGCCGCCATAGCTGATCTTCACCACTTCGATCGCTTCCGGCCCGGCGGGTGTGCGAAGCTCGACCGTGTCGCCTTCCTCCGCCTTGAGCAGCGCCCGGGCGATGGGCGAAATCCAGCTCACCTCGCCCTCCTCGAGCCGCGCCTCATCGACGCCGACAATGCGGACCGTCCGCTCGTCGCCCGCCGCCGTGGCATAGGTGACGGTCGCACCGAAATAGACACGCTCCCGGTTCTTTTGCAGCGCCGGATCGACAACCTCGGCAATCTCGATCCGCTTGGCGAGAAAGCGCATCCGCCGGTCGATCTCGCGAAGCCGCTTCTTTCCGTAGATGTAGTCGCCATTCTCCGAGCGATCGCCGTTCCCCGCCGCCCAGGCGACCACCTCCACCACCTTGGGCCGCTCGACGCGCTGCAGGTGCCGCAGCTCCGCGTGGAGCCGTTCGAGCCCTTCGGGCGTGATGTAATTCTTGAAGCCGGCCGGCAGCGTATCTGCTGCATCATGGCCGTCATCGTCTTCATCAGTCTCTTTTGTGAAGGCCTTGCTCATACTCATCTCATTTGCGCGGCTGGCTTCCAGCGCCCCGCCAGTCAGTGAACACCATAGCCGTTTTGTGGCTGGATTGATGCAGTGGCCCTTTCCGGAAAGGTAAACCGGTGAGAAAGCATCTCCTCGCACTGGCCGTATTGCCCATCTCGTCCGGCGCGGGCCATGCCGCCAAACCCGCGCATGAGCTGCACCGCGAAACTCATCCAGCCGCGCTGGGAAGAAAGACGTTTTTGACCTGAGGCGACAAGCGGTCGCCAATCGGAGTACTCACCCTCAATTATCGACTCCTCACGTCCATGCGATCAGTATGATGACGGTAAAGAGCGGACGGTCCGGAAAGATCTCGATGATCGCATCCAGGTTCAGGCTCAAGAGGGGTCTCGCCCTGCTGCTTGCGGGGGTTCTTTCCGCTTTTTTGATCGAGCCTGCGGAAGCCTGGGATTCCACAACGGATTCGCTTCTGGTCTGCAACACGAACAAAACTCATGACGTTGTAGTTGCCGTTGCAACGCAAGCCATTCCCTGGGGCATCGCGGCACTCATGGCGACCGGATGGCGCCGTCAGGGCTGGTGGAAAATTCCAGCCAGCAAGTGCGAATACACCGTGCCTCTGCAGGACGTGAAGTATTACGAAATCTGGCTCCATGTCGAGGTGACTGGCGGCGACCAGATAGAGTGGCCCACAAGAAAAGAGAAATTCTGCGTGCACCCTGAAAATGCTTTCGAGGCATATGTATGGTCGAAGGAGGAACTGCAGAAATGCGGCAATGGTGAGCGCCTCGAAACATTCTCGTACATGACGGACATCGACAATCTGGAAGACCAGTTTTCGATCTACGGAATGTCCAACATCACTGTCGATCTGGATTTCACTTACCAGAAATCCACGCATTCCCCTGCGCAGCCAGAAACAGCTCAGAAAAATGGAGAGCCTTCGCCGCGCTATCCTGGCATTGGAAAACTGGTGGAGACAAAAACCTGGCCATCAAAAACTGTTTCCATGACGCTGAAGCTCTGGAAACTGGCTTCGCCGGCTGAAGATGACGCCATCATCGAGCGATATGCATCAAGGCTTGACCAACCATCCGACTACGAAATCCTCACATGCACATATGACAGGGAAGTCGTGAACGGACAGCTCCATCGAACAGTGCTTAGTTTCTGGCACAATAGTGTGCACCCGGACTATCTGGAGCTGATACGCCAACTTTCCACGAGAGAAAGCCTGGCACGCATCTACGGCGTGCGAGCTGTCAGTGTCTGCCCTGCATCGCTGGATGAAGCAACTGAACTGATAGCACAGAATGCAAAGGAAGCCGCCAATTTGAGGTGAATATATTGAAACGTCCTCTGGATACTGCAAGACATGTGGCAATGGCCGCAATCGCCGTGACGATGATCGGTTTTACGCCGCCTGTCATGGCGCAATCCAACGGCGCGGCTCCGATGAGCTATTACCTCATCATGTTGAATGCGCTTCGCACCAACCCAAATCTGCTCAGCGATAAAATCTGGAACAAGCTTGCAGAGGAGCAGATACGCGCCGCGCAGTCGCACTATTTTTCCCACGCGCCATCTCGCGGCATGGAGCCGATTTTCTCCGCCGCACAAGTCAAGGATCGCAATCCCGGCATGGCGAGCGCGGAGCTTGCGCCTGTCTTGAAGGCCGATATCGCCACCCGCATCAAGGCGGCACCGGACACGCTGATCGCGAAATCCACGCTCCTTGAGCTGCGCTATGACGATAACACCGGAAAACTGATCTCGAAGTGCTGCTATAGCCGCCCTCGTGTGCGACCCGGCCTGTTCGATCTGTTGATGCCCGCGCTCGATCTCGTTTATGGCGTGCCGTCAAATACGCCCGCCGCCTATCAGCCATCGCCCGGCCTGCCTCAAAAAGCCCGGAGCATGGCCGTCTACAAGATCAAGGAAAATCTGGCTGCGGATGATGCCGGAACGGTGCCGGCTCTTGCAGGCCTCATTGGGAGCGGCGCTCGCTTCGGGTTCCGGCCCGATGAAATGAATCTCGCGCTCGACCGCTGGGTGGAGATTGACGGCATTACTCTCGCTCGTAGCGCGGCGGAAAAACTATTGAACGAGGTTGAGCATCGCAAAGGCAATGTTGAAACGCGCGTCGCCTTTACCGTCACCGGGGCGGAAAATGGCCCTCACCGCGCCGTGCTTTACGGAAAGCTCGTGTCCGTCTCAATCCTCGGCCCGGATGGTGCAACGATTGCCAGCTTCCCCGCCGAGGCATTTCCCGCGGTCACCGCAGACGCTCCCGCAATGGCGCCGATAAAGAACGAGGCGGCAACGATCGCGCCCTAAACCTCGCTACCCTCGGTGCTGCAATCTGGCATTTAAACGGGGCGGCTGCCCGGCCGCGGCGGAAAGTTTGGTGGGCGCACCAGGACTCGAACCTGGGACCCGCTGATTAAGAGTCAGCTGCTCTACCAACTGAGCTATGCGCCCGACCGGTGCCTGCCCCCCCGAATCTCGCGGGAACAGTCATGGTGTCGGATCCTTGGGACCACCAAATCCCTTGCAGGAGGCTGCCTATAGCAAAGCTGACGGAGCCTGTCCAGCACACTTGGAAAAAACCTCCCTATGTCCTTTTGCCCCTGTTCCGGACCATTTGCCGGATCACCAGAAGGCGCTCGGGCTTCGGGAGATTTCGAGATTTCTGTGGACGTAAACGCTCATCAGCAGGCCGAAGGCGAACATGATCGACAGCATCGCCGTACCGCCATAGGAGACGAGCGGCAGCGGCACACCCACCACCGGCAGAAGCCCCATCACCATGGCCGCGTTGATGAACACATAGAAGAAGAAGCTCACCGCCACGCCCATCGCCAATAGCCGGCCGAACTGGTTACGGCTCTGCAACGCCACGCTGAAGGCGAAGGCGAGCGCGATGCAGTAGAAGGCGAGCAGCGTGATCCCGCCGATGAAGCCGAGCTCCTCGCCAAGCATCGTGAAGATGAAATCGGTCTGCTTCTCGGGCAGAAAGTTCAGATGGGCCTGTGTGCCGGCCATGAAGCCCTTGCCGAAGATGCCGCCAGATCCGAGGGCGATCTTGGATTGCAGGATGTGATAGCCGGCGCCCAGCGGATCGCGCTCGGGATCGAGAAAGGTGAAGACGCGGTCCCTCTGGTAATCGTGCAGGCGATCCCAGACGATGGGAATGGCCGCCAGCACGGCAAGCCCGCCGGCGACGAAATAGCGCCAAGCAAGCCCGGCGGCAAAGAAGATGACGACGCCCGAAACTGTGAGAAGGATCGCCGTGCCAAGGTCCGGCTGCTTCACCACGAGAGCGACGGGCACCGCGATGAGGAGGAGCGGCACGATGAGATTCCTCAGCCGCGAAACCTCATCGAGCGCGAGCCCGTGGAAATATCGCGCAAGCGCCAGCAGAAGCGCGACCTTCATCACTTCGGACGGTTGAAGCTGGATGATGCCGAGATTGAGCCAGCGCTGCGCCCCCATGCCCTTGAAGCCAACAATGTCGACGGCCGTGACGAGCACCAGCGCCACCCCGTAAAGCGGATAGGCGACGCGCATCCACAGCCTGAGGTCGATCATCGCCACGACGATCATGATGCCCACGCCGAGCGCGAAACGCAGCATCTGCTTCAAGGCCCAGGGCGAGAAGCTTCCATCCGCCACCGAGTAGAGCATCGCGAATCCCATTGACGCGATGACGGTGATGAGCAGCAGGAAGCCCCAGTTGAATTCGAGGAGCTTGTCGCCGAGCCGCATTTCCCGGCCGGTGAAACGGCGCAGATCGAGCATCACCCCTCCTCAACCGCATTGAGCGCGCCGCGCAAGGGCGCATAGGCCTGCCGGCTGACCGGATTGCGCAACTGCACCTCGCGCATGATGTCGCGCGCCGCGGGCGCCGCCGCACCCGAGCCCGATCCGCCATGTTCGATGACGAGCGACATCGCATAGCGGGGCTCCGCCACCGGCGCGAAGCAGATGAAGAGCGCGTGGTCTCGCAGATGCCATGCAAGCGCCTCGTTCTTGCGCACACCGGCAAGGCGCTCGGCCATGCTGATGCGCCTCACCTGCGCCGAGCCCGTCTTGCCGGCAAGCTCCATCCCCGCTTCGGTGATACGCGCCCGGAAGGCCGTTCCGCCCGGCTCGTTGGAAACGCCATTCATTCCGCCCTGCACGATCTTCAGCCATTCCGGATCGACGTCGATCTTCGGCGCCTGCGGCACCGGCAGAAGCTCGCCGCCGATCGCGCGGGTGAGGCGCGGCTTAACCGCATAGCCACCATTGGCGAGGCGCGCCGTCATCACGGCAAGCTGCAGCGGCGTCGTCAGCAGAAAACCCTGGCCGATGCCCGTGATGAGCGTTTCGCCCTGCTGCCAGGAAACGCCCGTCACCGCCCGCTTCCAGGCGCGGCTCGGAACGATGCCCTGCTTCTCGCCGGGGATTTCCAGATCGAAGGTCTGGCCAAGGCCGAATTCCCTCGCCATCTTCTCGATCGCATCGATGCCGATGCGGCGAGCGACATCGTAGAAATAGATGTCGCAGGAATGCTTGATCGCATCATGCATGTTCATCGAGCCATGGCCTTCCTTCCTCCAGCAATGGAAGAAGTGATCGCCAAGCGCATATTGGCCGCTGCAATGAATGGTGCGGTTGGGGTCGATCCCGGCGCGCAACGCGGCGAGCGCCGTCACCGTCTTGAAGGTTGAACCGGGCGGATAAAGCCCCGCAAGGGCCTTGTCGGTCAGCGGCTTGTAGGGATTGTCGACCAGCGCCTTCCACTGATCCTGGCTGAGGCCCATGTTGAAATCATTGGGATCGAAGGCAGGCGTCGAAACGAAGGAGAGGACCTCGCCGGTGTGAATGTCCATCACGACAGCGCTTGCCGACTCTTCCTTCAGCCGCTCGCAGGCGAATTCCTGAATGCCCATGTCGAGCGTCAGTACGATTTCCTCGCCGGGCTTGCCCGGGTCCTTCGAGAGTTCGCGGATCACGCGCCCATAGGCATTGACCTCGACATGGCTCGCGCCCGCCGTGCCGCGCAGCTTCGGGTCATAGGTCTTCTCGATGCCGCTCTTGCCGATCCGGAAGCCGGGCAGCCTCATCAGCGGCTGCACTTCCTCGGCGGCGCTGAGATCTTTTTCCGAAACCGCGCCCACATAGCCGACCACATGAGCAAGATGCGTCGTGAACGGATAATGCCGCGTCTCGCCCACATCGGGCTGGATGCCCGGAAGGTCCGGCTCGTTGATATTGATCTGCGCGAACTGCTCCCAGGTCAGCCCCTCGACCACCGTGACCGGCATGAAGCGCGGCGAGCGCGCAATATCTCGCATGATCTTCTTGCGATCATAAGGCGTGATGGAAACGATGCGGGCGAGCTTGTCGAGCGTGTCCTCGAGATCCGGCGTCTGTTCAGGGATGAGGACGGCCCGGTAGTTCTGCCGGTTGGAGGCGAGAACCGTGCCGAAGCGATCGACGATCCGTCCCCGGAGCGGCGCGAGAAGCCGCACGTTGATGCGGTTTTCTTCCGCCATCATCCGGTATTCGTCGGATTTCAGGATCTGAAGGTAATACATGCGCCCGGCGAGGAGGGCGAAAGCCGCCGCCTGCCCCGCGCCCAGGATCGCGGCCCGGCGCGTGAAGGTCTTGTAGCGCGAGTTGTCCCTGCTGTCGAACTTCATCGCCGCGCTCCCCCTAGCCCGTCGGAAGAATCCGGCGCTCGATGCGCCCGAAGATCATAGCAAAGATCGGGAAGGTCGCGACTGTCACGAACATGTGCCAGACGATCGGCTTCAGCGGCAGGACCGTGCCGTAGAAAAGCGAGGCGGCGCCCCAGCCGACAAATCCGGCGAGCGCGGCCGCCATGAAGAAACCGAGCCAGAACACCGAGAACGGCGCATTCACGGCAAGGAAACGCTGGGTGAGCACGACGATATAGGTCAGCACATAGACGAAGGCCCACAACCCGATCGGCCCGTCCGAGAGGAGATCGGAAAGGAGCCCGACCAGAAAGACCGCATAGACCGGGAACATCTCTGGGCGGACGATCGCCCAGTAATAGATCGCCATGAGCGCGAAGGCGGGCATGACCGAGGTGCCGAAGATGCGGCCCATCGGCACGAAGGAAAGCAGCACGCAGGCAAGGCCCATGATGAAGGGCAGAACCGTGACGACGATGCGCCCGGCGCGCGCCGCGGGTGTCGGTGTATAGGGTTCGAGGCGCGGCATCGTCACTCGACCCCCGGCGTGTCCTCACCGCTCGCATCGCTCGGCGCGGGCGGCGGCGTGTCCTCATCGAGCACGTCCGGGATCGGCTGCATCTGGCCCGCAGCGGGCGGCGTCCCGGCAGCCGCGCCGGTCTGCGGCGCAGGTGGCGTCGAAGCGGCTAGTGGCGTCGAAGCGGTTGGCGGCGTCGAAGCGGTTGGCGCGCGCGAAGTCTGCGC
>NZ_JBATUH010000103.1:0-48094 GCF_049671045.1 Parvibaculum sp.
CACCCGCGCCGCTCGGCCCGGAGGAGGCGGCCGCCCTGCGCGCGGCGGAGCTTCCCAGAAGCGATGCGCCCGCTCATTTGCGCCTCAACTATCCCGAATGGCTCCACGCCGAATTCGAGCGCGCTTATGGCGCGAGCCTCGAGCGCGAAATGGCGGCCCTCATGGAGCGGGCGCCGACCGACCTTCGCGTCAACCTGCTGAAGTCGGGCCGCGAGGCGGCGCGAGAGGCGCTCGCGGCCGAAAATGTCGAGACGGAGCCCACGCCCCATTCGCCCTGGGGGCTGCGTCTTCTGGGCCGCGCCAATATTCCGGGCCTTGGCGCCTTTCGCGACGGGCTCATCGAGGTGCAGGACGAAGGCTCGCAGCTTGCCTGCCTGCTGACGGGTGCGAGGCCCGGCGAACAGATCGTCGATCTCTGCGCGGGCGGCGGGGGCAAGTCTCTCGCCCTTGCAAGCCTCATGGCCAATCGCGGCCAGATCCACGCCTGCGACACGGATCGCCGCCGCCTCGGCAAGCTGATGCCGCGCGCACAGCGCGCAGGCGCGCGCAATATCCAGACGCGCTTCATCGGCCCGCTCGCAATGCCCGCCGCGCCCGATGCCGAATTTTCCGATCTCGCGGGCCGCGCCGATTGCGTGCTTGTCGATGCGCCCTGCAGCGGCTCGGGCGCCTGGCGCCGCAGCCCCGATGCCCGCTGGCGACTCACCCCGGAGCTTCTCGAAAGCTACAGGGCGATCCAGCGCGAGGTGCTTGCGCGCGGGGCGGCGCTCGTCCGGCCGGGCGGACGCCTCGTCTATGTCACCTGCTCGTTGCTGCCTTGCGAGAACGAGGATCAGGTCGCGGGCTTTCTCGCCTCGCATCCCGATTTCGCGGCGCGTCCATGGGCCGCTCTCTGGCCCGAGGATCTCCCGCGGCCGCCTGCCGCCGAGGGCGAGGCGCTGCGTCTCTCGCCTGCCTCGACGGGGACCGACGGCTTCTTCATCGCGGTCATGGAGAGGCGCCGATGACCCGGCTGGGACGGCAGAGCTGCGGGCTTGACGCCACGGGGCAGGGATGGTCTACCGGGCGAAGGTTTCCCGCGAGGCCCCCACGGATGACGGCCGCTTCCCTCCGCCACGCTTGCATAATGGCGCTACTGCTCGCATTCGCGGCGCCCGCTAGCGCGCATGCTGTGAACGCGGAGATGCAGAGGGCCTCCGTTTCGCTCGCAAGCAAGGGTGTCGCCGCCAGCGATGCGGGAGACACGGCGCGCGCCCGGCGCCTTTTCGAGGAAGCCATCGTGGCCGACCCCGCAAACGCCCATGCGCTGAGCAGGCTCGGCCTTCTTTATGCGGCAAAGGGCGAAGCGGCCACGGCGCGCAAATATTTCAACTTCGCGCTCGAGGTCGAGCCGACGGAACCCGACGCCCTGCTTGGCGTTGGCCGCCTCGACCTCGCCGATGGAAAGGCGGCCGAGGCGCGCGACAGGCTGCGCATACTCACCGTCGCTTGTCCGGCCTGCGAACAGACGAAGGAACTTTCTCGCGCGCTCGAGGCCGGACCCAATGCCGCCGCCGCCAGCCAATTGCCGACACCGGCGCCCACTCCGAAAAACAATCCTTAGACGGACCATGACCGATCGCATCCTCATCATTGATTTCGGCAGCCAGGTCACCCAGCTCATCGCCCGGCGCATTCGCGAAAGCGGCGTCTATTGCGAGATCGTCCCTTTCAACAAGACGCAAGGGCTTCTGGAGAGCTTCAGGCCGAAGGGCATCATCCTCTCGGGCGGCCCCGCCAGCACGACCGGCATAGGCTCGCCGCGCGCTGACGACTGGGTCTTCACCTGCGGGGTTCCGGTCCTCGGCATCTGCTATGGCGAGCAGACCATGTGCGCCCAGCTCGGCGGCAAGGTCGAAAGCTCCGACCACCGCGAATTCGGCCGCGCCGTCATCAGCGTCACGGAGGATTGCGCGCTCTTCGAGGGGCTTCTCTCCGTCGATGAGCAGGAGCCGGTCTGGATGAGCCATGGCGACCGCGTCATCGAGATTCCGCCGGGCTTCAAGGTCGTGGCGGTGAGCCGCAACGCGCCCTTCGCCGCCATTGCCGACGAGAAGCGGCGCTTCTATGGCGTGCAGTTCCATCCAGAAGTCGCGCACACGCCGCGCGGCCGCGACATGCTGCGCAACTTCACGCATCGGATCTGCGGCTGCACCGGCGACTGGACCATGGCCGCCTTCCGCGAAACGGAGATCGCCAAGATCCGCGCGCAGGTCGGCGACGGCAAGGTGATCTGCGGTCTTTCGGGCGGCGTCGATTCTTCCGTCGTCGCCGTGCTTCTGCATGAGGCGATCGGCGACCAACTCCAATGCGTCTTCGTCGATACAGGCCTCATGCGGGCCGGCGAGGCCGAGCAGGTGGTGAACCTCTTCCGCCACCACTACAACATTCCGCTCGTGCATGTGGATGCGAGCGATCTCTTCCTCTCCAAGCTCGATGGCGTGAGCGATCCCGAGCGCAAGCGCAAGATCATCGGCGCGACCTTCATCGACGTCTTCGAGGCGGAAGCGAAGAAGATCGGCGGCGCCTCCTTCCTCGCGCAAGGCACGCTCTATCCCGACGTCATCGAAAGCGTGTCCTTCATCGGCGGCCCGTCGGTGACGATCAAGAGCCATCACAATGTCGGCGGCCTGCCCGAGCGCATGAACATGAAGCTCGTGGAGCCGTTGCGCGAACTCTTCAAGGACGAGGTGCGCGAGCTTGGCCGCGAGCTTGGTCTGCCGGAGGAATTCGTCGGTCGCCATCCGTTCCCCGGACCCGGCCTTGCCATCCGCGTGCCGGGCGAGATCACGCGCGAAAAGCTCGATATTCTCCGCAAGGCCGACACGGTCTATCTGGAGGAGATCCGCCGCGCCGGTCTCTACAATGAAATCTGGCAAGCTTTTGCCGTGCTGCTTCCCGTCCGCACTGTCGGCGTGATGGGCGACGAGCGCACCTATGACTATGTCTGCGCGCTCCGCGCCGTGACATCGACCGATGGCATGACGGCCGATTACTACCCGTTCAGCCACGACTTCCTCAGCCATGTCTCGACACGGATCATCAACGAGGTGCGCGGCATCAACCGCGTCGTCTATGACGTGACCTCGAAGCCGCCGGGAACGATTGAGTGGGAGTGAGGACGGCGCCATTGATCCATATCAATGCGGGGCCGCGCTGAAGGGCTGAAGTTCACGGTTCTACGGAATCAACAGTGAGCCTCAGCCGAATTCTGATCGTCATGTTCGGTGCGGCGTCTTTCGGCGCGCCCTGCAGCGGTCCTGGTTTGGCCGCGGCGGTGTCCGCACAGCATGGATCAGGTGTCGCGAGACGCGCAGCAGGGCCAGGGACTGCCTGGCCCGAACTTGCGCGGCCTGACTGGAGCGGAGGCGCGGCGTCGTCTCGATCAGTTCGGGCCGAATGAAATCCCCGAGCAGCGGAGCCACCCGCTGGTCACGCTTCTGGGCAAATTCTGGGGACCGATCCCATGGATGCTCGAAGCGACCATTCTGCTTCAGCTCTTGCTGGGGAAGGGCGGAGAAGCGGCTGTCATCGCAGCGCTTCTCACCATCAACGCAGGCATCAGCTTCTTCGAGGAAGGCCGCGCGGGCAAGGCGCTCGAGCTGCTGCGCCATCAGCTGACGGCCACGGCTCGCGTGCTTCGTGACGGGGTCTGGCACACCACGGCCTCAGCGGGCCTCGTCCCCGGCGACGTGGTCCATCTGCGCATGGGCGATCTCTCGCCCGCGGATGTCCGGATCGTCGAGGGCGAGGTCCTGCTCGACCAGTCCGCGCTGACGGGGGAATCCGTGGCCGTCGAAGCTGGCGCGGGCGCGATGGCCTATGCCGCTTCGGTGGTCAGGCGCGGAGAAGCCACAGGCGAGGTCACGGCCACCGGCCAGCGGACCTATTTCGGCAAGACGGCCGAACTGGTCCGGACGGCCCGCTCGACGAGCCATCTGGCGGTAACGATCTTCAAGATCGTCCGCGTTCTCATTGCCATCGACGCGATGCTGATCGCGGCCCTGCTGGTCTATGCCGCCCGGGCCGATCTTCCGCTGCGGGATGTGTTGCCGTTCGCCCTGATCCTTCTGGTGGCGTCCGTCCCCGTCGCGCTTCCGGCGACCTTCACTCTGGCGACGGCCCTTGGCGCGGCGGAGCTCGCGCGGTCCGGTGTGCTGCTCACCCGTCTCTCCGCAATCGAGGAGGCGGCGGGAATGGATGTTCTGTGCACGGACAAGACGGGCACCCTGACCGAGAACCGCCTGAAGCTGACCGCGACCCGGGGCTTCGCCGCGACGTCGGACGAGGATCTCCTGAAGTTCGCGGTGCTCGCCTGCGATCCGGCGACGCAGGACCCGATTGATCTGGCCATTTTGACCGCGGCGGAAGAGCGCGGCGCGCGCGCCGGCCTGCCGCCCCGGCTCAGCTTCGTTCCCTTCGACCCGGCGACGCGCTATTCGCTCGGCTCCTACCGGCAGGCTGGCGGCGAGCTCTGGGTCGTGAAAGGCGCTCCCCAGGCCGTCGCCGCATTGATCGGCGCGGGGCCCGAAGTCGTGGAGGCGGCCGACGGCTTGGCAGCGTCGGGAGCGCGCGTCCTCGCGGTCGCTCATGGCGACAATCGCGCGAGCTTGCGTCTCTCCGGCCTGATCGCGCTCGAAGATCCGCCGCGTGCCGATTCCGCGGCTTTGGTGAAGGGCCTCAAGGATCTCGGAATTCGCGTGGTGATGGTGACGGGCGACAATGGCGCCACCGCGCGCGCCATTGCCGGGCGCGTCGGCGTGGATGGGCCGCTCGCGCCCGCCGATGCGCTCGACCATATCGATGGCGGGCACGCGCTTGACTATGGCGTCTATGCGCGCGTCTTTCCGGAACACAAGATCAGGCTGATCCGGCTACTTCAGAAGGCCGGTCACGTCGTGGGAATGACGGGCGACGGCGTCAATGACGCGCCCGCGCTGAAGCAGGCCGATGTAGGCATCGCCGTCTCCAGCGCCACCGATGTCGCCCGCGCGGCCGCGGGCGTCGTGCTCACTTCGCCTGGCCTCGTGGACGCGCTGACCACGGTTCAGATCAGCCGGCGGATCTATCAGCGGATGCTCACCTATACGATCAACAAGATCATGAAGACGCTGGAGGTCGCGATCTTCCTGACCATCGGCGTCATCATCACCAATACCTTTGTGATTACGCCGCTGCTGATCGTGCTCATGCTGTTCACCAACGATCTCGTGACCATGTCCATCGCGACCGACCATGTCGGCTACTCGCAGCGCCCGGACAGGTGGAATGTGCGCACACTGATGCTGATCGGCAGCGTGCTCGCGGCATTGGTGCTGGTCCTCTCCTTCGCCGTCTTCTTCGTCGGCCGCGATGCGCTCGGGCTGAAGCTCGCCGAATTGCAGACGCTGGTTTTCGTCATGCTGGTCGCAACCGGGCAGGGCAATGTCTATCTGGTGCGCGAACGCGGTCCGTTCTGGCGGTCCCGACCGAGCCGGTGGCTGGTCGCAAGCTCGCTGGCCGATCTTGTGGTTGTGACCGCGATGGCCGCCACGGGCATCCTCATGGCGCCGGTCAGCCTCACGCTGATCGTGCCGCTGCTGCTCGTGGTCGCCGTGTATCTCTTCATCCTCGACCACCTGAAGGTGCGGATATTTCGCCGCCTGGCGGTGAAGTGACGTTTGGCCCGAGGGCCGGACATAGCCGTTCAGCATCGCCCCCGTTCCCTCCGGGGCCGAACAACGCTACCCTTCATCCGTTCCATCGGAGGAGCCGGATGAAGGGTTTCGTTTTTTTCAGCCTTGTCGTGATTGTCCTGTCGCCGGTCGCCGCCCATGCGGATGCGATCGACGACAATACGCTCTGCTATGAGCAGTTCAGCACGGGCAACGACAAGGCGGCTGTCGATTACTGCAGCAGGGCGATCGAGTCCGGCAAGCTTCCCACGGAAGATCTCGTCGCCGCCTTCATCAATCGCGGCGTCGCCCTTCGCAATCTCGGCCAGTCGCGTCGCTCCATCGTCGATTACAGCATGGCGCTGAAGCACGCGCCCAAGGATGCGATGATCTATGCCAACCGGGCGAACGCGCTGCGCGACATTGGCGAGCTTGATCGGGCTCTGGACGATGCCAACATGGCCGTGAAGCTCGACGGGAAGCGCCCGGCCTCCTATTTCGTGCGCGGCGCGGTCTATGAAGCGCAGAGCCGGTTCGATTCCGCGCGCCGCGACTACATGCAGGCGCTGTCCCTCGATCCCGCCAATCGCGACTATCAGGATCACATTCTGGCGCTCGATGCCAAGCGGGCGAAGCAGGCGCAGCAGGGGGGAGGGATGCGATGATCGATCTGATGGATCATCCCGCGGACCCGCGAAAGCTCGATGTCTTCGCCATTACGCGCGAAGCCTATCAGGGCGGGTGGACGCATTTCGGCGAAATGGTCAGGCTGATCTGGCTTCCGGGCCTGCTCTATATCGCCGTTGCGCTCGTCTCGGGCGCGCTCGGCAGCGAGGGCAATCCGGGCCTGCGTCTTCTCTGCGATCTTGCGGTGTTCTTTCTCTGGCCGATCATCGCCGTCGCCTGGCATCGCTTCATTCTCGTCGGCGACGCGACGCCGGGGCGCTTCATTCTCCATTTCGGCAGGCGCGAGGCGCGCTTCCTCGTCGTTTCGATCTTTCTCAGCCTGCTCGCGCTGCCGGGCATTCTCATCGCATCGATGACGGCAGCCCTCAACGACCCGTCGCTCGGCACATCGGCATCGCTTCTGGGCTTTCTCGGCCTCATCGTGCTGATGGTCGGCCTCTACTATTTTGTCCGCCTGCTGCTTCTTCTGCCCGCTGTCGCCGTCGACGAGCCGATCAATGCGCGCCTCATTCTCGAGCGTACGCGCGGCAATTTCTGGCGCCTGCTCTCGCTTGTGATTTTGGCGAGCCTGCCGCTCGTGCTCGTCATCTTCGTCGGCACGAGCGTCGTCCTCGCGCTCGGGCTGCCGGGTGTCATCCTCCTCGTCCTCGGGGCGCTGGTGGGCGTCTTCTTCATGATCGTCAATGTCGCGGTCATCTCCATCGCCTATCGGGAACTCATCGGTCCGCCGGGAACGCTCGCCTTCGATCTCGAAGGCCCCGATGCACCGTTGAATTAGCGCTTCCTCTCCGCTAAGGTCCGGCTCGCAAGGATCAGGAACGGTGCCAGTGGGCACCTAAGAGCTTGTTTTGTAAGCTCTTTTCGCTGCGGCGTCCGGCCGCCTCGATATTCCCGGCGCTCGCTCCCATATGTGGCGAGGCCCATGAGTAAGGATGATCCGACATGTCGGTACAGGCGAAGATCAAGCGCATCACCGTTCCGGAACTTCGTGCGCGCAAGGGCGGCGATCCCATCGTCAGCCTGACCTCCTATCACGCGCACACGGCGCGCTATATCGACCCCTATGTCGACATGATCCTCGTCGGCGACTCGCTCGGCATGGTCATGTACGGCATGGAGACGACGCTGGGCGTCACCCTCGACATGATGATCGCCCATGGCGCGGCCGTCGTGCGCGGCACGGATCGCGCGCTCGTCGTCGTCGACATGCCCTTCGGCAGTTATGAGGAAAGCCCGGAAGTGGCGTTCCGCAATGCCGTCCGCATCATCAAGGAGACGGGCTGCACGGCGGTGAAGCTCGAAGGCGGCAAGCGCCTCGCGCCGACGATCCGCTATCTGATCGAGCGCGGCATTCCCGTCGTCGCGCATATCGGCCTGACGCCGCAGTCGATCCAGGTCATGGGCGGCTTCAAGACGCAGGGCCGCGTCGAGGAAGAGTGGGGCGCGATCGAGGAAGATGCGGCAGCCGTTGCGGAAGCCGGCGCCTTCGCCGTCGTGCTCGAGGGCATGGCGGAGCCGCTCGCCGCGAAGATCACGAGCGAGATCGACATTCCGACCATCGGCATCGGCGCCTCGCCGGCCTGCGACGGGCAGATCCTCGTTCTCGAGGACATGTTGGGCCTCTCGCCCAAGCCGCCCAAATTCGTCAAGGAGTTCGCGACTCTCGGCGCCCAGATCGCCGGTGCCGCGGAGGCCTATGCCCGCGAGGTACGGGCGCGGACCTTCCCGGCGGTCGAGAACACCTACGGCATGAAAAAAGTAAAATAAGAACAGGCGTTTGCGCTGTTTTCCTGCCGGTTGGCGTTTGCCATCTCCGGGCGCGCGGGCTATTTTACGCGGCCTGCCTGAGCAGGTGCGGGGGAGGTCGCCGCGCCCCGATGGGGTGCAACGCTTTCCTGCGCTATCCTGGTCATCCCTTGGAGTGCGCTCTTGACCGATCTCTTCCGTGAAATCGAAGAAGACATTCGCCGCGACCAGCTCAACAAGCTCTGGGAAAAATACGGCATCTACCTGGTCGGCCTCGCCGTCGGCATCGTCCTTGTAGCGGCGGCCATTGTCGGCTGGCGGGCGTGGGAGCGATCGAAGAGCGCGGCTGCCTCCGCAACCTATAGCGAACTGATCACCAAGGCCGAGGGGGAGAAGCCGGCGGAAGCCGCGGCCGCCTTTGGCGAGTTCGCCGAGCACGCACCCTCGGGCTATGCCGCGCTCGCCCGGCTGCGTCAGGCGGGGCTGCTCGTCGATGCGGGCGATACGAAGGGCGCCGTGGCGGTCTATGACACCCTTGCCGCGAGATCGTCCGCGCCGGACGTTTTCCGCGACATGGCGCGGGTCAAGGCCGCGCTGCTGCTTCTCGACCAGTCGACCTATGACGACATGAAGGCGCGGCTCGGTTCGGTCGATGTGGCCGGCAATGCCTGGCGCAACAATGCGCGCGAGATTCTCGGCCTTGCGGCGTGGAAGGCCGGAAAATATGCCGAAGCGGGCGCCTATTTCGACGCCATCGTCGGCGACAGCGAGGCATCCGCCGGGCTGCGCGACCGCGCGCATGTGATGCAGGCGGTGATCGCGCCGCATCTGCCGCGCCCGGAGGCGAAATCCGAGACGAAGCCGGAGGAGGCCAAGCCCGCCGCGGCAGGCGCCAAGGCTGAAACCAGCAACGCAGCGCCCGCCGAAGCGGCCGCGAACCCGAAGGCGGAGTGACCTTGATGGCTACGGGCGTGGATGTGAAACCTTCGGGCCTTCGGGCGGCGCTCAGGGCGGCGGGCTTTGCGGTTGTCGCCATCGCGGCCCTGGGGCTCGCCGGCTGCGACACGGTGGGCGATATGTTCTCCTCTGCTCAGAAGCCAAAGCTTCCGGGCAAGCGGCTCTCGGTGATGGAGCTCGAGACAAAGCTCGAGGTCGACCCGGAAGCGAAGGAAACGCAGATCGAGCTGCCGCAGGCTTACGAGAATAGCGAATGGACGCAGCCGGGCGGCACGGCGGACAACGCCATGTACCACCTCGAAGCGCCGGGCAAGCTCGACAGGGCGTGGAGCGTCAGCGCCGGTTCCGGCTCGAGCCGGGCGGCCCGTCTCGTCGCCACGCCGATCGTCGCGGATGGCAAGGTCTTCGTGCTCGACTCGCGCGCGACCATCCGCGCCTTCGATGCGAAATCGGGCAAGCAGCTCTGGAAGCAGGACGTCACGCCCGAGGATCAGGATTCCTACAAGGCGCGCGGCGGCGGCGTCGCATATGACAACGGCAAACTCTTTGCCGCCACGGGCTTCGGCAAGGTGCATGCGCTGAACCCGGCGACCGGCGCCATCCTCTGGACAGCGGATGCGGCCGTGCCCTTCCGCGCCTCGCCCACGGCCAATGGCGGCCGCGTTTTCGCGGTGACCTCCGACAACCAGCTCATCTGCTTCGCCGAGGAGAACGGCCAGATCCTCTGGCGCCATCGCGGCATCACGGAGAGCGCGGGCATTCTGGCGGCGACGAGCCCGGCCGTTGCGGGCTCCATCGTCATCGTTCCCTATTCCTCGGGCGAACTCTTCGCGCTCCGCGTCGAGAACGGTGCCGTGCTCTGGTCGGATTCGCTCACCCGCACCGGCAATCTCACCTCGCTTTCCGAGCTCAATGACATCGCCGGCCGGCCTGTCATCGACCGTGACCGCGTCTTCGCCATCAGCCATTCGGGCCGCATGGTCTCGATCGACCTGAGAACCGGCGAGCGCGTCTGGACGAGGGATATTGCGGGCGTGCAGACGCCCTGGGTGGCGGGTGAGTATATTTTCGTCGTCTCGACCGACCAGGAAGTCATTGCCATCTCGCGCCGCGACGGGCGCATTCACTGGCTGACCAAGCTCGATCGCTATGAGGACCCGGAGGACAAGGAAGACCCGATCGAGTGGAGCGGGCCGATCCTGGTGAGCGACCGCCTCGTACTCGTCTCGACCACGGGCAAGGCCATCTCCCTCTCGCCCTATACCGGCGAGATCAAGGGGCAGGTCGAGCTTCCGGGCAAGACGCTCATCGCGCCCATCGTCGCCAACGGTACGGTCTATATTCTGACCGACGACGCCGATCTGGTCGCGCTGCGCTGAGCCGCAATCGCGCGTCCGGTCGCATAAAAAGGGCCGCAGGCCGTGTCATTCAAGGTTGCTATTGTGGGGCGGCCCAATGTGGGCAAGTCCACTCTCTTCAATCGGCTCGTCGGCAAGAAACTCGCTCTTGTCGACGATACGCCGGGCGTCACGCGCGACCGGCGCGAAGGCGAGGGCCGTCTCGGCGACCTGACCTTCACCGTGATCGACACGGCAGGACTTGAGGAGGCGACGGGCGACAGTCTCGAAGCGCGCATGCGCCGCCAGACCGATGCGGCGATTGCCGAGGCCGATGTCTGCCTCCTGCTCATGGATGCGCGCGCGGGCGTTACGCCGCTCGACAAGCGCTTTGCGCAGATCCTCCGAAAGTCGCCGACGCCGGTGATCCTTGTCGCGAATAAATGCGAGGGCGGGGCAGGCGAGGCGGGGCGCATGGAAGCCTTCGAGCTCGGCCTCGGCGCGCCCGTTCCGCTCTCGGCCGAACATGGCGAAGGGCTCGCCACGCTTTATGAAGCGATCCAGCCCTTCGCGGACAGCATCGCCGAGGAGGAGCGCGAACGCGCCGTCGAGGATGCGCTCGCCTCCGACGACGAGGCCGCCAGCCGCTTCGATCCCGAGGCGCCCTATGAGCCCGACCTCGAAGCACCGCTTCGCATCGCCGTGGTCGGCCGCCCGAATGTCGGCAAGTCGACGCTTGTGAACCAGCTTCTCGGTGAAGACCGCATGCTGACCGGGCCCGAGGCCGGTATCACGCGCGACGCCATCGGCATCGAGTGGGAGTGGCGCGGCCGCCGCGTGAAGCTCTGGGACACGGCCGGCATGCGCCGCCGCTCCCGCGTCACGGAGAAGCTCGAAAAGCTTTCCGTAGCGGATACGCTGCGCGCCATCCGGTTTGCCGAAGTCGTCGCCGTCACGCTCGATGCGAGCATTCCCTTCGAGCGGCAGGACCTCCACATCGTCGATCTCGTGGAGCAGGAAGGCCGCGCGATGCTGATCGTCGTCAACAAGTGGGACGCGGTCGAGGATCCGCAGGCAAAGCTCCGTGAGCTGAAGGAAGAGCTGGAGCGCCTTCTGCCGCAGGTGCGAGGCATACCCATCGTCACCCTCTCGGCGCTGACGGGGCGCGGCCTCGACAAGCTGATGCCGGAGATCGAGCGCGTTCACACGATCTGGAATGCGCGCGTCTCGACCGCGCGTCTCAATCGCTGGCTTGAGGAGGCGATTTCGCGCCACCCGCCGCCCGCGGTCAAGGGGCGTGCCATCAACCTCAAATATATCTCGCAGGTGAAGAGCCGGCCGCCGACCTTCGTCGTCTTTTCGAGCCGCGCCGAAGAAGTGCCGACGGCCTATCGCCGCTACCTCATCAATTCGCTGCGCGAAACTTTCGGCCTGCCGGCCGTGCCCATCCGCCTCTTCATGCGGGCGCGCAGAAACCCCTTCGCAGAAAAGAAATAAGCCGGTCGAAAAGCCCGGCTTATGCTGTCTGGTGGTTCCTGCGCCTGAGGCCGCGGATGGCGGCGGCGCCGTTCTATGCCTTCGCCTTCTGATATTCGACGATCTCGCCGTTCCGCGTGCAGGAGGGAAGGGCAAGCTCGATGAAGAGCGGCACGAGATCGGCCGGCTTTGTGAGCGCCGAAGGGTCTTCGCCCGGCATCGCCTGCTTGCGCATGGCCGTGCGCACCGGGCCGGGGCTCAGCAGATTGACGCGCAGGTTCGTGTTCGCACATTCCGCCGCCCAGGTTCTGGCCAGCGCCTCGAGCGCCGCCTTGCTCATGGCATAGCCGCCCCAGAAGGGCTTTGCCTTGTGCGCGGAACCGGAGGTCACGAAGATGGCGCGGCCCGCATCGGAACGCTTGAGCAGGGGCTCGAAGGAGCGCATGAGCCGCCAGTTCGACGTGATGTTCGTCGCGACGAGCTTGTCCCACGCCTTCACTTCGAGATGGCTCACCGGTGTCAGCACGCCGAGCGTGCCCGCATTGCCGACGAGAATGTCGAGCTTGCCCCAGCGCTCGAAGATCGTCGCGCCGAGCCGGTCGATGCCGTCGAAGTCGGTCAGGTCGAGCGGAACCAGCGTCGCCTTGCCGCCCACCTTGCGGATCTCGTCATCGACTTCCTCAAGACCGCCGACCGTGCGTGCGACGAGGATGACATGGGCGCCTTCCGCCGCGAATCCGAGCGCGACCGCGCGCCCGATGCCGCGCGATGCGCCGGTGATGACCGCGAGGCGGTCCTTAAGCCGTCCGCTCATACTCTCTTCTTTCAGGCGATTTCGGCGAGCAGCGACAATTGCCGCGTGCGTTGTTCGCCGACTTTGTCGGTGAGGGGCGTCGGATAATCGCCCGTGAAACAATGATCCGTGAACTGCGGATGTTCCTGATCGCGATGCGTGTAGCCAAGCGCGCGATAGAGGCCATCGACAGAGATGAAGGCGAGGCTGTCCACGCCGATATAATCGCGCATGCCTTCGAGGTCGTATCTGGCGGCTAGAAGCTGCTCGCGCTCCGGCGTGTCGATGCCGTAGAAATCGGGATGCGTGATGGGCGGGCTCGCGATCCGCATGTGAACCTCGCGCGCGCCGGCCTCATACATCATCTTCACGATCTTGACCGATGTGGTGCCGCGCACGACCGAGTCGTCGACCAGAATGATCCGCTTGCCCTCGACGATGGCGCGATTGGCGTTGTGCTTGAGCTTCACGCCGAGCTGGCGGATCTGCTGCGTCGGCTCGATGAAGGTGCGGCCGACATAGTGATTGCGGATGATGCCAAGCTCGAAGGGGATGCCCGACGCTTCCGCGAAACCGAGCGCGGCGGGAACGCCTGAATCGGGAACGGGGATCACGACATCGGCTTCGGTGGCGCTTTCCCGTGCCAGCTCGCGGCCGAGCTGCTTGCGCACATTGTAGACGCTGCGCCCCGCCACGATGCTGTCGGGCCGGGCGAAGTAGATATATTCGAAGACGCAGGGGCGCGGGCGCTGGGGCGGGAAGGGGCGGATCGATTCGATGCCCTCGCGCGTGCAGACGACGATTTCGCCGGGCTCGATCTCGCGCACGAATTCGGCGCCGATGATGTCGAGGGCGACCGTCTCCGAGCAGAGGATGGGCGCGCCGTTGAGCTCGCCGAGAATGAGCGGGCGGATGCCGAGCGGGTCGCGCGCGCCGATGAGTTTCTTCGGCGTCAGCGCCACGAGCGCATAGGCGCCTTCGATCTGGCGCAGCGCGTCGACGAAGCGCTCCATGACGCGCGGGCTCTGGCTGCGGGCGATGAGCTGAAGGATCGTCTCGGTATCGGAGGTGGACTGGAAGATCGCGCCCGCGCGGACGAGTTCGTTGCGGAGCGTGATGGCGTTGGTCAGGTTGCCGTTATGCGCGATGGCAAAGCCGCCGCCCCAGAGATCGGCGAAGAGCGGCTGCACATTGCGAAGGATCGTTCCACCCGCGGTCGAATAGCGCACATGGCCGATGGCGATGTCGCCCATGAGGCGCTCCATGACCGTGCCGCTGGAGAAGTGATCGCCGACAAGGCCGAGGCGGCGCTCCGAGTGAAAATGCTCGCCATCGAAGCTGACGATGCCCGCCGCTTCCTGTCCGCGATGCTGGAGCGCGTGAAGCCCCAGCGCCGTCAGCGCGGCCGCATCCGGGTGCCCGAAAACGCCGAACACGCCGCACTCTTCGCGCAGCGTGTCACCCATGAGTTCTTCGTCCGTGATGCAGGTCGGGCGCAGGCCGCCGTGGTCATGTTTTTCCGATGCGGCGATGGTGGTTGGGGTCATGGTTCGGGCCGCATTCGGAAAGGAAAAGGATAATTGTTCATTCATCCGATGCGCTCCCAAACGGGTCCGGTCACTCTGTGCTCTCGAAAAGCCTGTCGAGCCCCCTCCGCTCGGAGGTGTTATAGCCGTCGTCCCGCGCGCTGTCAGCGCCCGATTTGCCGCTGCTTGCCGCGGGGCTTGCCGCGGGCGCGCTGGCTGCGGGATAGCGCTTATCGGGCGCGGGCGCAACTGCCCGGGGCTGCGTGAGCGTGCCGGGCGCGGGTTTCGCGCGGCTTTCGTTGTTCGGCGCGGGCGCGGTTTTCGGCACGGTCGGCGCCAGAGTGAAGAGCGTCGATGCCGAGGATTCGACCAGCGGCCGCAGCCTCGCATTCCTGATCCAGTCCGGCTGGTCGGCCGGGTTCGGCACCAGCCACGCGAAAAATAGGTAGGCGACGGTCACGATCAAGAGCCCGCGCGTGAGCCCGAACAGGAAGCCGAGCGTGCGGTCGAGCATTTCGGCCTGATCGTGCAGGGCGAGAAGGTGGTCGGCCCAGCGCATCGTGAACGCCGCAACGAGCACATATCCGGCAATGAAGATCGCCAGCGCCGCGACGACGGCGGCAAGCCAGCCCGGCGAGATCATGCTCCGGAAGAAGGGTGTCGCATAGGGAAAGAGCCAGAGCGCAGCGAGCGCCCCCACCACCCAGGCGAGGATCGAGAGAACCTCATTGGTGAAGCCGCGCAGAAGCGCGAGCACGCTCGATATGAAAAGAACCGCCAGGACGATGCCGTCGAATAGCGTCACCTATGTCCCTCCTTGAGACATTTATCCTATCACAATTCGCTGGCCCTGCGCTCGCGGGGCCGGCCGGCGCTTCCCGCCGCAAGATGCGCGACAAGACCGGCGAGGTCGGAGATTTCGGTCATTTCAAGACCGCTGGAGGGTTTTTGGCGCGATGCCGAGGCGGGCAGGATAGCACGGCGGAAGCCGAGCTTTTCGGCCTCTTTCAGCCGCGCCTCCATCTGGTTCACGGGCCGGACCGCGCCTGAAAGGCTGATTTCGCCGAAGATGACGCAATCGGGGGGCAGGGCGGAGCCCGTAATCGAGGAGATGAGCGCGCCCGCGACGGCAAGATCGGCCGCCGGCTCGTTGATTCGCAGGCCGCCCGCGACATTGAGATAGACGTCCTGCCCGGCAAGGCTCAGCCCGCAGCGCGCATCGAGCACGGCGAGCACCATGGAGAGCCGTCCCGTGTCCCAGCCCACCACGGCCCGGCGCGGCGTGCCGAGCGAGCTTTGCGCGACGAGCGCCTGGATCTCGACGAGCACGGGCCGCGTGCCCTCGATGCCCGCGAAGACCGCGCTGCCGCTCGTCTCCCCGTCGCGCTCGCCGAGAAAGAGGGCGGACGGGTTCGGCACTTCGGCAAGACCCATCTCGCCCATTTCGAAGACGCCGATTTCGTTCGCGGGTCCGAAGCGGTTTTTCACCGCGCGCAGGATGCGGAACTGGTGTCCCCGCTCGCCCTCGAAATAGAGAACGCAATCGACCATGTGCTCGACGACGCGCGGGCCCGCGATCTGGCCGTCCTTCGTCACATGGCCGACGAGAATGATTGCCGTGCCGTGCCGCTTGGCGAAGCGCACGAGGTCCTGTGCGGTCGCGCGTACCTGCGCCACCGTGCCGGGCGCGGATTCGAGCGCATCCGTCCACATGGTCTGGATGGAATCGATGACGACGGCGGCGGGCGCCTTCGCGCCGTCGAGCGTCGAGAGAATGTCCTTGAGGTTCGTCTCGGCGCCGAGCCGGACCGGCGCATCCGCAAGACCGAGGCGCCGCGCCCGCATGCGGACCTGCGCGATCGCCTCTTCGCCCGAGATATAGACGACATCGGCGCCATTGCGCCCGAGCGCGGCCATGGCCTGAAGCAGAAGCGTCGACTTGCCGATGCCGGGATCGCCGCCCACCAGCAGCGCCGAGCCGGGCACGAGCCCGCCGCCGCAGACGCGGTCGAATTCGGCGACGCCGGTGACGAGCCGCGGCGGATCGGCCGTTTCGCCCGCAAGCGAGACGAGTTCGATCTGCCGCCCCTTGCCGCGCGCGCCCTTTTGCGGGCCGCCGCCGACGCCGGAACTTTCGGCCGCTTCCTCGACGATGGTGTTCCATTCGCCGCAGGATTCGCACCGTCCCGCCCAGCGCGGTGTCACCGCGCCACAGGCCTGGCAGACGAAGATGCGCGAGGCGCGGGCCATGTGTACTCCCGTTTCGCGGCGGTTGCCGCCGTCAGCTTGGCCGGGCGAGGCTCGCCCGGTGGCGTGGAAACATCAGGGCTTCAGCACATCCATCTTGATCGGCCCTTCGGCGCGGCCATGGATGAACTGGTCGACATATTCGTTGCCGCTCGAGTCGATCCTGTCGCGCGCGCCTGTCCAGATGATCTGCCCCTTGTAGATCATTGCGAGTTCGTCGGCGATCTTGCGCGCGCTCGCCATGTCATGCGTGATCGAGAGCGCCGTCGCGCCGAGGTCCCTCACGCTGGCGATGATGAGATCGTTGATGACGTCGGCCATGATCGGGTCGAGGCCCGTCGTCGGCTCGTCGAAGAAGATGATCTCCGGGTCCGCCGCGATGGCGCGGGCGAGCGCCACGCGTTTCTGCATGCCGCCGGAAAGCTCGGCCGGATAAAGCTCGCCGACTTCCGGCCCGAGGCCAACCTTGGCGAGCTTGGCGATGGCGACGTCCTTGGCTTCCTTGCGCTTCATGTTGCGGCCCTGGATGAGGCCGAAGGCCACATTCTGCCAGACGGGAAGGCTGTCGAAGAGCGCCGAGCCCTGAAACAGCATGCCAAACTTGCGAAGCGTTTCCTCGCGCTCGCGTGCCGCCATTTTGAGGACGTTGCGCCCGTCCACGAAGATCTCGCCCTCGTCGGGGCGGAGGATGCCGAGCACGCATTTGAGCATCACCGACTTGCCGGTGCCCGAGCCGCCGATCACGACCAGCGACTTCTCTCGCGGGATCACGAGACTGAGTTTGTTGAGCACCACCTTGGAGCCGAAACGCTTGGTGACGTTCCTGAGCTCGATCTTCGGCACGTTCCGGTCGTCGGTCTTTTTCTGGTTGGCCATGGCCGGTCTCACTTCGCGAAGAGCAGCGACGTCATCACATAGTTCGACGCCAGAATGAGGATCGAGGCGGTGACGACGGCATTCGTCGTGGCGCGGCCCACGCCCTGCGCGCCGCCCTTGGAATGGAAGCCGTGGAAGCAGCCCATCAGCGCGATGATGAAGCCGAAGACGCCCGACTTGATGAGGCCCGATGTCACATCCTCCAGCTTGAGGAAATTGACGGTGTTCTGGATATAGACGCCGGGGTTGAAATGAAGGCTCGTCGAGCCGACGACGAAGCCGCCCATGACGCCGAGAATGTCGGCCACGAGAATGAGGATCGGCAGCGTGATGACGGCGGCCGCGATGCGCGGCACCACGAGATATTTGTAGGGGTTCGTGGAGAGCGTCGTCAGCGCGTCGATCTGCTCCGTGACCCGCATCGTGCCGAGTTCTGCCGCGATCGCCGCCGAGACGCGGCCCGCGACCATGAGGCCGCCGATGACGGGTCCGAGTTCGCGCGTGATGCCGAGGGCGACGATAGTGGCGACGATGTTCTCCGAATTGATCGTATTGCCGCCATAGTAGATCTGGAGCGCCAGCGCGCCGCCGGTGAAGAAGGCCGTGAGGGCGACGACGGGGAGCGAGAAATAGCCGATCCGTATCATCTGCTGGCCGAGCAGCAGCCAGAAAAAGGGCGGGCGGAAAATGTGGCTCACACTCGTCCAGGTGAATTGCGAAAGCCGTCCGATCTCGGCGAGCAGGGCCAGTACGACCCGGCCGATGATAGCGAAGAAATTCAAGGCAGCTCCCCGTGAGTGGTTTTGCCGGATGCCCCCGGGCGGGGGCTGGCGACAAGGTAGGTCATGATTCCGTGGTCGAACAACCGGCGCCAGTGTAAATCCGCTTGTACCGGTCTCCGAGATTGGTGAGAACCTCATATCCGATGGTTCCGGCCCTTGTCGCCACCTCGTCCAGCGTCACATGAGGCCCGATCAGCTCCGCAAGGTCGCCCCGCTTGACGGCGCCTTCGGACAGCTCGGTCACGTCTATCGAGATGAGATCCATGGAAATCCGCCCGGCAATGGGCGCGTAGTGCCCGGCGATATGGACGCGGCCCCCGACATGGCTGCGCTGCCGGTCGGAGCCGAGCACGCGGAAAAACCCGTCGCCATAGCCCATCGCTATAACGGCGATCCGGCGCGGCCCCTTCGCCTCGAATGCGGCGCCATAGCCGACCGTTTCGCCGCTGGCGACCTCGCGCACATCGAGGATGCGCCCCTGCAGCCCGACGACGGGGCGGCAGGGGTTGGTGCGGCCGGTGAACGGGTTGCCGCCATAAAGCGCGATGCCGGGCCTGACGAGGTCGAAATGATACTCGGCCCCGAGATGGACCCCGGCCGAATTGGCGAGGCTCGCCGTCACGCCCGGAAAGGCGGCGCGGATGGCCCAGAAGCGCTCGAGCTGGTGCCGGTTGAGCGGGTGATCGGCTTCGTCCGCGCAGCCGAGATGGCTCATGACGAGCGTCACATCGACGCCTGAAAGCGCCTCGGGGGTCGAGATGAGCCGTTCCGCCTCGCGCCCGGCGATGCCGAGCCGGTTGAGCCCGGTTTCGAATTGCAGGCCGGCTGAAAGCGGGCGGCCGCGCCTTTTCGCCAGCGCCCGCCATTCCTCGACCTCGGCAAGGCTCGAAAGGCAGGGGCGGAGGCCATGGGCCTCATAGGCATCCGCCGCGCCCGCGATGAGCCCGCTCAGGATGTAGATCGTGGCGTCGGGCAGGAGGCCGCGCAGCGTGGCGCCTTCCCCCGCCGTGGCGACGCAGAAGGTCCGGCAGCCCGCCCCCCAGAGCGCGCGTGCGACGGGGGCGAGGCCGAGGCCATAGGCCCGCGCCTTGACGACGCCCGCGACCTCGCTTCCCTTCGCCAGTTCTCTGATTGCAAGGTAATTGGCGACGAGGGCGTCGAGGTCGATGGTCAGGAACGCGCCAGCCGGAGCCGGGGCGAGAGCGGGGGAGGCGATGTCTGATGAAGGCATAATCAACTCGAGCGCGTCATGACCCGCCACTTGGGGCGGGCGATGCCCTTCTTGCGAGTGTCAAAGGCATGAGTGCCTGAACGGACTGCCGCCTGAACGCTTCGGCGGCAGCCTTGGATAGGCAAACATTCGGGCAAGCCTAGTCAGCCCCGGCCGATTGGCCAATCGCCAAATTAGGGCATGGCAGATGCCCCGGATTATGGGTGATGGTCCGGCAGCCTGTCGTCGTGAATGAGATCGGCAAAGCGCGTCACATTCGCCTCGAATTGCAGCTTGACCGTGCCGGTCGGCCCGTGGCGCTGCTTGCCGATGATGACCTCGGCGAGCCCGTGCACCTGGTTCATCTCTTCCTGCCAGGCCAGATGTTCCGGCGTTCCCTCGCGGGGTTCCCGGCGCTGCACATAATATTCCTCGCGGAACACGAACATCACCACGTCGGCGTCCTGCTCGATCGAGCCGGACTCGCGAAGGTCAGCGAGTTGCGGCCGCTTGTCGTCGCGCGCTTCCACCTGGCGCGAAAGCTGGGAGAGGGCGACGATCGGGACGTTGAGTTCCTTGGCCAGCGCCTTGAGCCCGGTGGTGATCTGCGTCACCTCCTGCACGCGGTTGTCGCCGAACTTGCCGGAGCCCGCGAGAAGCTGGAGATAGTCGACCACGAGAAGGCCGAGCCCGCGCTGGCGCTTGAGCCGCCGCGCGCGCGCAGCGAGCGTCGCGATGTTGAGGCCGCCCGTATCGTCGATATAGAGCGGGATGCTCTGCAATTCGCGCGAGGCATCGACCAGCGCGTGGAATTCATGCTCCTGGATGCGCCCGCGCCTGATGGCCTCGGAAGGCACGCCCGATTGCTCGGCGAGAAGGCGCGTCGCCAATTGTTCCGCCGACATTTCGAGCGAGAAGAAGCCGACGATCGCGCCGTCCTTCACCGCGACCGTGCCGTCGGCATGGTGCTCGGCCTTGTAGGCCTTGGCGGCGTTGAAGGCGATGTTGGTCGCGAGCGCCGTCTTTCCCATCGAGGGGCGCCCGGCAAGGATGATGAGGTCGGAAGGCTGAAGCCCGCCCATCATCTTGTCGAGGTCCATGAGGCCCGTCGAAATGCCGGAAAGGCCGCCGTCGCGCTCATAGGCCGCCGCCGCCATGTCGATCGCGCCCTTGAGCGATTCATGGAAGCCGCGGAAGCCGCCTTCGTATTTTCCACGCTCGGCGAGCTGATAGAGCGCCTGCTCCGCATCGAGGATCTGCGAGGAAGGCGTGTCGTCGACCGGCGCGTCATAGGCACGCGTATGAATGTCCACACCGACCTGAATGAGTTCGCGCCGGATGGCGAGATCATAGATCGTGCGTCCATATTCCTGGACGTTGATGATCGTCGTCGCAGCGCCTGCGAGCCGCGCGAGATATTGCGGGCCGCCGATTTCGGCCAGCGCCTCGTCGCGCTCGAAGAAGTTCTTGAGCGTCACCGGCGAAGCGAGATGCCCGGCCGTGATGAGCTTCGCCGCCGCCTCATAGATGCGCCCGTGAAGCGCGTCGAAGAAATGCGCCGGCTCGAGAAAGGTCGAGAGGCGGTCATAGGCTTCGTTGTTGACGAGGATCGCGCCAAGCAGCGCCTGCTCGGCTTCGATGTTGTGCGGGAGGACGCGGTAGCCCTGGGCACCCTCATCGTCGGACATTGCGGAGAAAGCAGGCTGAATATTTTCCATGGCCTCGTTTTACGCGATACCCGCCGGCAAGGAAGCCGCATTGAGCCGCATCGCCGTCTGTTCCCCATGATACTTTTCAACAGACCGGGATAACTTCGCATTCATTGCCTAAGCCCTTGGCATTTGGCCGTTTCCCCGGCCGCGGCAATTGTGGAAAATCCCGGTATGAAAGCCGGAGTATAAATCGAGTCGCGGGGACATTCCCGGTCCCCATTGTTGCGTGCCCCGAAACAGCCCGTCCTGCCCCAATGCCGTAGTCGGCCGGGGAGGGCGGCCGCTAGATTCGCTTCCGTGGCAACGCGCTCCCCGCGGTGGCGGAAAGGGCGCCAGAGAGGCCAGCAAGGCCGAAAGGGAGTCCGCAATGCAAAGCCTGTCGCCTTATTTTTCCTTCGTGGGCCGCATACTTCTGAGTTTCATGTTCGTCATGAGCGGCGCGCAGAAGCTCGGCGCGCATGACGCGACCGTCCAGCACATCGCCTCGTCAGGGCTGCCGCTTCCCTCGCTCGCATATATCGGCGCGGTCGTCATCGAGCTCGGCGGCGGCCTCTTGCTGCTCGTCGGCTATCAGGCGCGCCTCGCAGCGCTGGCCTTGAGCCTCTTCACGCTGCTGGCGGCGATCTTCTTCCACACCAGTTTCGCCGACCAGACACAGACCATCATGTTCATGAAGAACTTCACCATCATCGGCGGTCTGCTGATGGTCGCGGCGCATGGCGCGGGCGGGTTTTCCATCGACGGCCGCAGGGCATCCTGAGGGGCGCGGCGCGGGCGGTCACTCGCCCGCGCGCAATCGCAGCTGTGCCGGAAAGTCGGAAAGCCGCCTTTCCCGCTCGCCCATATAGTCGCGGGTCATGGGGAGCGCGTCGATCTTCCTCGTGAGCTGGAGCTGGAAGTTCACCATGCCTTCATGGCGGAACGAGGTTTCCGAGCCCGCGAGATAGAACTCCCACATGCGGCAGAAGCGCTCGTCATAGATCTTCGCCGCAATGTCGCGCCTGGCCATGAAGCGCCGCCGCCATTCGCGCAGCGTCTCGGCATAGTGAAGGCGCAGCACTTCGAGATCGGTCATGAAAAGCCCGGTCTTCTCGACCGCCGCCGCCATCTCGCTCAGGGCGGGGATATAGCCGCCGGGGAAGATGTATTTCGCGATCCACGGATTGGTGGCGCCGGGCGGGTCGAGGCGTCCGATCGTGTGGATGAGCGCGACGCCGTCCTCCTTCAGCAGGCGCTGCACGGCTTTGAAATATTCGCCGTAGTAGCCGACGCCGACATGCTCGAACATGCCCACCGAGACGATGCGGTCGAATTCGCCTGCGAGCGTGCGATAGTCCTGAAGGTGGAATTTGACGCGGTCGGCAAGACCGCGCTCGATCGCGCGCTGGCTTGCGATCTTGTGCTGCTCGCGGCTGAGCGTGATGCCGGTGACTTCCGCGCCGGTTTCCTCCGCGAGCGTCAGCGCCAGCCCGCCCCAGCCGCAGCCGATGTCGAGCACGCGCATGCCTGGCTCGATCATGAGCTTCGCCGCGATGTGCCGCTTCTTCGCCAGTTGCGCCTCTTCGAGGCTCATGCCCGGATGGGCGAAATAGGCGCAGGAATATTGTTTGTCGGCATCGAGGAAGAGATCGTAGATCCCGCCGTCGAGATCGTAGTGATGCGCGACATTCGCCTGCGCCTTGCCAACGGGATTGTGCTGGTCGATGCGCCGCTTCGTCCGCCGAAGCGCAGCGAAGACCTTGAAGGCGCGGCTGGGATAGTTCGTGCCCAGATTGCCGAGGAGGAGGTCGAGCAGATCGTAGATCGTCGAGGGCTCGTCCACGGTCAGGGAGCCGTCCATATAGGCTTCGCCGAGCCGGAGATAGGGATTGAGGGCAAGCCTCAGTTGCTGGCTGCGCTCGTGGAGCCGGATGGTGACCTGCCTGCCCGTTCCGTCGCCGAAGACCGAGGTCTTTCCGTTCCAGTCGACGACCCGGAGCGAGCCGCGCGCGACAACCTGCCTAATAAGGATACCGAACAGCATACAACCTCCGTTTCCAGAGTTGACGCGAGGTCGGCCCCGATCAGTACACGACCGGACCAGACCGGTTTTGCACCCCCTTATTTATCTCCCATTATGAGAGTTTAACCACAGTTTGGAATCAATAAAAAAATGCATTGTCCATCGCCGGTGAACGCATGGCCGTGCCGGTGCGTCAACTCGACTGTCCGTAGAGATAGATGACGGCTACGAGGACAGCGAGCAGCGTGGTCCAGACGAAGAGGCTGACATAGGTCGATTGCTGTGCGCCGCGTCGCTGCCACCAAGCGCGTGGCCGGATCCCCCGGGCGAGAAAGACGATCTGGGCGGTGAGATTGATGCAGACGATGTTGATAGCGAGAAGCGTTCCGGCGTCGAGTGCCAGCGAAATTCTCGATGTGCCGAGCATGTAGCCAAGTGTTACGGCGGGTGGCATCAGGGCGACCGCGACCATGACGCCGACGACCGCGCTCGACACATTGGTCGTGAGCGAAATGGCGCCCGCGGCGCCTGCGGCCAGCGCAAGGATGATGCTGTCATACCCGATCTCGGTGCGCGCCATCAGTTCGGGGCTGGAAATCTTGTCGGGCAGCAGAAAGCCGGCGATCGCTGCGCCGGCGACGGAAAGGGCGAGGCCCAGCGCGTTCGTCAGGGCGGCGCGGACGATCAGCTCGCGGTCGCCGAGCGCGCTGCCGAAAGCCAGGGCCACATTGGGACCAAGAAGCGGCGCGATCACCATGGCGGCGATGACGACCGCGATGTTGTTGTTGAAGAGGCCGATCGCTGCCACGATGGTCGACATCAGCACGAGCAGGATGAATGTAGTGTCCGCTTGCGCCCCGCGTGAGATATCGACATAGAGCTGTTCGCGCAGTGTGGCAGTTGACGTGCGGCGGGATTCTTCTTGCGGTTCAGGGTCGGGGATCACCGCGTCAACGGGTTGCATGACAATGCGCCAGCCTTGTTCCGCGCCGACGGCGGTTTGAAGCTGATCGACGAGCTCCTGCTGCTTGTCGGGATGAGCGAGAATGCGCACGGACTGGATGCCGGCATTGTCCGGCGGTGCTACCCGGCAGTCCAGCGCATTGAACTGCTCCGCGACCGCCCGGATCGTGTCGGCGTGTCCGGATTTCGCCATCACCTCGATCAGTCTTATCGGCACGAGGTTCTTCCTCCTGTTTCTAGTTCCAGTTTCGGATGATGCGCTGCCGGGTGCAATGATAGGGGAGGCAAAGAAAAACGCCGCCCCGGAGGGCGGCGTTTCGCAATTCTGATCGAGCGGATGCGGGAGCCTATCAGGCTTCCGTCTCGCCCTCGGCGGCTTCGCCTTCCTCGGCCGGAGCCAGTTCCTCAGCTTCGAAGAACTCCTCGGCCTCGGCCTCGAAGTCCTGATCGCGCTTGGTCAGGTCTTCGCCGGACGCCTGGCGCTGCGCCTCTTCCTCCGAACGGGCGACGTTGACCGTCACATTGGAGGAAACTTCCGGGTGCAGAACGATGCGCACTTCGCGAAGGCCGATCGACTTGATCGGATGATCGAGCGAGACCTGGTTGCGGTCCGTCGAGAAGCCGCCCGCGGTGAGCGCCAGCGCGATGTCGCGCGTGGTGACCGAACCGTAGAGCTGTCCCGATTCACCCGCCTGACGCAGGATGATGAAGGACTGGCCGTCGAGCCGGGCCTTGACCTGCTCGGCTTCGGCCTTGAGCTCGAGGTTGCGTGCCTCGAGCTGCGCGCGCTGCGACTCGAAGCGCGCGATGTTTTCCTTGGTGGCGCGGAGCGCCTTCTTGCGCGGCAGGAGGAAGTTACGGGCGAAGCCGTCCTTCACTCTCACCACATCGCCCATTTGGCCGAGCTTTTCCACCCGTTCCAGAAGTACGACCTGCATGTCTGTCTCCTTTCCCGGCTCAGCCGATGACGTAGGGCAGAAGCGCGAGGAAGCGCGCGCGCTTGATGGCGCGGGCGAGTTCACGCTGCTTCTTGGCGGAAACCGCCGTGATGCGGCTCGGAACGATCTTGCCGCGCTCCGAGACGTAGCGCTGCAGGAGCTTCACGTCCTTGTAATCGATCTTCGGGGCGTTGGCGCCGGAGAAGGGGCAGGTCTTGCGACGGCGGAAGAAGGGCCGGCGCGCGGGGGCTGCTGATGTGCTCATTATTCGTCACTCCCTTCCGAAGCAGCTTCGTCGCGGTCGCGCGAGAAGCGGGGGCGGTCGCCACGGGGGCGGTCGCCACGGTCGAATCGGTCGCCGCCACGGCGCTCGTCGCGGCCGCCACGGTTCTGCAGCATCGCCGACTGGCCGGTCTCATGCTCCTCGACGCGGATGGTGAGGATGCGGATGACGTCTTCGTTGATGCCCTGCTGACGCTCCATTTCGGCAACGGCTGCCGCCGGCGCGTCGATGTTCATGAGCGTATAGTGGCCCTTGCGGTTCTTCTTCACCTTGAAGGCGAGGTTCCGCAGGCCCCAATATTCGGTCTTGCTGACCGAACCGCCATTTTCCTTGATGATGTTCGAGAACTGTTCGACCAGTCCTTCGACCTGCTGCTGCGACACGTCCTGTCGCGCAATGAAAACATGCTCGTAAAGAGCCATTGAGCCTTTTCCCATTTGTATCCGGCCCCGGCGCAAAGCCCCCTTTGAGCCCTTGAAAAAGGCTCTAAAGGACCACCAAAAGAGCGGAGACACCGGAGCCCGGGATTTCTCCCTGCCGCGCCTTTGGGGCACGGTGCGCCGTTCAGCCTCCAACCAGGGCCTTCAGAAGCCGCGCAATATAAGGAAAACCACCGGAGAAGCAAGGTGGTACAAAAGGCGAACTTTTTGTGCTAGGAATTTCTAAATTTCGCTGGAGCGGGAAATGCCAGGCTACTGTTTTGTCATCCAGCCGTTTGACGGAGGGATGTTTGATCGTCGCTATGAGGAGGCCTTTGCCCCGGCAATTGTAGCTGCGGGCCTTGAGCCGTACCGTGTCGATCAAGATCCTAGTGCAAGCATTCCAATTGAGCAGATTGAGGCAAGAATTCCGGGTGCCGTTGCGTGTCTCGCAGACATTACTTTGGATAGTCCCAATGTGTGGTTTGAATTGGGGTATGCGCTATCGGCGGGAAAAGAAATTTGCTTAGTGTGCTCAACAGCGCGCTCGGGCAAGTATCCATTCGACGTTCAGCATCGCAATATTATTAAGTACCAGTCTGACTCTCCGAGCGATTTTGACGACCTTAAGAGCAAGATCTCTGATCGGCTAATGGCCATTCAGGATACGGCTAACAAATTAGCGGCAATCAAAACTAGGTCACCGCTGAAAGACGATGGTGGGTTGTCGCCCCACGAGATTATGGTTCTCGCCTCGATCATGGAAAGCCGAAGTGGGCCGGAGGAGGGCGTCTCTCATTGGACTGTGCAGCAAGCGCTAGATCGACAAGGATACAATAATTTAGGCTTGAATATTGGGATAGAAAGGCTTCTCAGAAAGGGCCTAATCACGAGTGCGAAGGAGGCAAATTTCGATAGCGACCCTTGCACGGTGTACTTCGTTGAAGACGCAGGTAGCACATGGTTGCTTGAGAACGTTGACATGCTCGATCTTCGTGCCACGCCAAAACGGCGTAGCAAGAAACCCGATTTTCCCAGCAATCTTGATGAAGAGATTCCCTTTTAGTTCATCGCAGGCACACTCGTGACAACCTGTGACTAACTTGACTCGACTCTGCCTGCCTGTATCTCTTTCCGCTTCCGGGCCGCGAAGGGCCCGTGCCAGTCAACAGGGTTCGCAGGGAGCGTCGATGAGCAGGGCTTTCATCTTTCCGGGGCAGGGATCGCAGGCGGTCGGCATGGGCCGCGAACTCTACGAGGCGTTCGCCACGGCGCGCGAAGTCTTCGAGGAGGTGAACGAGGCCCTCGGCCAGAACCTCACCCGGCTGATGTGGGAAGGCCCGCAGGAAGACCTCACCCTGACCGAGAACGCCCAGCCCGCCATCATGGCCGTGAGCCTCGCGGTCGTCCGCACGCTCGAGAAGGAAGGGGGCTTCCGCCTCGCCGACAAGGCGGCCTTCGTTGCCGGCCATTCGCTCGGCGAATATTCGGCGCTCGCGGCCGCCGGCGCCTTCAGCGTTGCCGATACGGCGCGCCTCCTGAAGCGTCGCGGCCAGGCCATGCAGCGCGCCGTGCCGGTCGGCGTCGGCGCCATGGCGGCGCTGCTCGGCCTCGACTATGACGCCGCCGCCGAGGTGGCGAAGGAAGCGGCGCAGGGCGAGGTCTGCGAGGCCGCGAACGACAATGGCGGCGGACAGGTCGTCGTCTCCGGCACCAGGGCTGCGGTGGAGCGCGCCATCGAGATCGCCAAGGGCAAGGGCGCGAAGCGCAGCATGCTTCTGCCGGTGAGCGCTCCCTTCCATTGCGCGCTGATGCAGCCCGCCGCCGACGAAATGGCCGACGCGCTCGCCGATGTCGAGATCCGCACGCCCTCCGTGCCGCTCGTCGCCAATGTCACCGCCTCGCGCGTTGCCGATCCGGCGACAATCCGAGACTTGCTGGTGAAGCAGGTGACGGGCATGGTGCGCTGGCGCGAAAGCGTGCTCTACATGGAAGAGCAGGGCGTCACGCATTATGTCGAGACGGGCGCGGGCAAGGCCCTTGCCGGCATGATCAAGCGCATCGCGCAGCAATCGCCTGAAATCGTTTCGGTGGGCACGCCCGCCGATATCGAAGCCATTCTGAAGACGATTTAAAAACGGGGAGCCAACATGTTCGACCTCACAGGAAAAACCGCGCTCGTCACGGGCGCGTCGGGCGGCATCGGCTCGGACATCGCCCGCGCGCTCCACGGGCAGGGCGCGACGGTCGCGCTCTCCGGCACGCGCAGGGAAGCGCTCGACGCGCTCGCCGCCGAGCTTGGCGGCCGCACGCATGTGGTGCCCTGCAACCTCTCGGACGCGGCCGCCGTCGATGCGCTGCCGAAGCAGGCTGAGGACGCGATGGGCGGCCTCGACATTCTCGTCAACAATGCGGGCCTCACCCGCGACAATCTCTTTATGCGGATGAAGGACGAGGAGTGGGACGAGGTCATCCGCGTCAACCTCACCGCCGCCTTCCGCCTGTCGCGCGCCAGCCTTCGCGGCATGATGAAGCGCCGCTTCGGCCGCATCATCGGAATCACTTCCGTCGTCGGCGTGATGGGCAATCCCGGCCAGGGCAACTATGCCGCCTCCAAGGCCGGCATGATCGGCATGACGAAGTCGCTCGCGCAGGAAGTGGCGAGCCGCAACATCACCGCGAATTGCGTCGCGCCGGGCTTCATCCGCAGCGCCATGACGGATGCGCTGACCGACGATCAGAAGAGCCGCATCATGGGAACGATTCCCGCCGGCCGGCTCGGCGAGGCGAGCGAGATCGCCGCCGCCGTGGTCTTTCTGGCCAGCAACGAGGCCGCCTATGTGACCGGCCAGACGATCCATGTTAACGGTGGTATGGTGATGATCTGATCCGTGAAGTTCGCGTCCAGAGCAGAAAATCAAATAAAATCAGTGGCCTGGTTAACCTTTTCAATGTAGCGCCTTTTCTGGTGCGGGAACGAAAAGTGTGTTACCTAGGCCCTCGATTTGGCTTGCGGTCCTGCCTTGAAATGGGCCAGAAGAAGGGCAGTCTTTCCGCCGAATTCGATCGCTAGTTTCCTCTGAGCCGATGGCATGGGGAGTGGGGCGTGAGGCCGGTCTAAAACAGGAATCTGAGGATTTAAAATGAGTGATATCGCGGAACGCTTGAAGAAGATCGTGGTCGAGCACCTCGGCGTCGACGCCGACAAGGTGACCGAGAACGCGAGCTTCATCGATGATCTCGGTGCGGACAGTCTCGACAACGTCGAACTCGTGATGGCGTTCGAGGAAGAATTCGGCGTCGAAATCCCGGACGATGCCGCCGAGAAGATCCTGACCGTCAAGGACGCAATCGAGTTCGTGAAGGCGAACGCGAAGGCCTGATCCGGACGCAAGGGAGCGCGGGCGACCGCGCTCCGCCGCGTGCGCGGGGCCGTCCGCGGCCCTAGCCTCGCGGCTCTGCTTCGGGTTTCAAGCAAGGCGCCTCTGATCGGATGGCGGGGGAGTAGGAAGAGACATGAGACGGGTTGTCGTCACCGGACTTGGCATGGTCTCGCCGCTCGGATGCGGCGTCGAAACTACATGGAAAAGGATTCTGAACGGAGAATCCGGCGCCGGAAGAATCGAGAAGTTCGAGACCGACGACCTCCCCTGCAAGATCGCTTGCGAAGTGCCGCGCACGGGCGAAGGCGCGTTCATCCAGGATGACTGGATGGATGCCAAGGAAGCCAAGCGCGTCGACGAATTCATTGTCTTTGCCGTGGCCGCGGCGACCCAGGCGCTGAACGATGCGGACTGGCATCCCTCGACCGAGGAAGAGCGCTGCCGCACCGGCACGCTGATCGGCTCCGGCATTGGCGGCCTGCAAGGCATCGCCGAAACGGCGCTCATCCTGAACGAGAAGGGCCCGCGCCGCGTGAGCCCCTTCTTCATCACGGGCCGCCTCATCAATCTCGCATCGGGCTATGTCTCGATCCAGCATGGGCTCAAGGGCCCGAACCATTCGGTCGTGACGGCCTGTTCGACGGGCGCGCATGCGATCGGCGATGCGGCGCGGCTCATCGCGCTCGACGACGCCGACGTCATGGTCGCGGGCGGCACCGAATCGGCGGTCAGCCGCATCGGCATTGCGGGCTTCGCCGCGTGCCGCGCGCTGTCCACGAGCTTCAACGACGAGCCCAAGCGCGCCTCGCGCCCCTATGACAGGGACCGCGACGGTTTCGTGATGGGCGAGGGCGCGGGCATTGTGGTGCTCGAGGAATATGAGCACGCCAAGGCGCGCGGCGCGAAGATTTACGCCGAAGTCGTGGGCTACGGCCTTTCGGGCGACGCCTACCACATCACCGCTCCGCCCGAGGACGGCAATGGCGGCTTCCGCTCGATGCAGGCGGCGCTCAAGCGCGCTGGCATCTCGGCTTCCGAGATCGACTATGTGAACGCGCATGGCACTTCGACCATGGCCGACACGATCGAGCTTGCGGCGGTCACGCGCCTTCTCGGCAACGCCGTCAGCAAGACCTCCATGTCGTCGACCAAGTCGTCGATCGGCCATCTGCTCGGCGCGGCCGGCGCGGTGGAGGCCATCTTCTGCATGCTGGCGATCCGCGACGGCATCGTTCCGCCGACGCTCAACCTCGAAAATCCCGAGGTCGAGACGGAGATGGATCTCGTGCCGCTGAAGGCGAAGCGGAAGGAAGTGAATTACGCCCTGTCGAACTCCTTCGGCTTCGGCGGCACGAACGCCTCGCTGGTGCTCAAGAAAGTCGATTAATTGACGAAGGAAGGCGAAACGCCTGCCGATGCTTCCGGCCCGCCGCCGGTTCGGCGAAGGCTGCTCGCGCGTGTCCTGCTGTTTCTTCTGGTCGTGCTGCCATCCGCTCTGGCCGTTCTCGCCGGCGGAGCCTTCCTATATGGCAAATGGCGCTTCGAGGCGCCTGGCCCCGCCGCCTCGCCGACGGTCGTGTGGCTCGCGCCGGGGCTCGGCCTCAATGCGATCAGCGAGCGCCTTGCGGACGCCCATGTGCTCGACGAACCGCTCGTCTTTCGCGCCGCCGTCCGTCTCAACCGGAGCGCGGGCAAGCTCAAGGCCGGCGAATATGAAATTCCGGCACATGCCAGCATGGCCGAAATCGTCCGTATCCTGAGGGATGGCAAATCGATCGTCCATCGCATTACCGTGCCCGAGGGGCTGACGAGCTGGCAGGTGATGGAGATCGTGAAGGCCGATCCGGTACTGACGGGCGACACGCCGCTCATTCCCGATGAGGGCTCGCTGCTGCCGGAGACTTATCACTTCACTCGCGGCACGACGCGCGCCCAGATCGTGCAGCGCATGCAGAAATCCGCCTCCGCGCTCCTCAACGAGCTGTGGCCGCACCGCGCGGAAGACCTGCCTTACAAGACGCAGAAGGAAGCGATCATCCTCGCCTCCATCGTCGAGAAGGAAACGGGGCTCGCCTCCGAGCGCCCGCGCGTGGCCGCCGTCTTCGTCAATCGCCTGCGCAAGTCAATGCGGCTGCAATCCGATCCGACGATCATTTACGGCGTGACGGACGGCAAGGGGTCGCTCGGGCGGCCGATCAGGCGGAGCGAGCTTGACCGCGTGACGCCCTACAACACCTATCAGGTGGACGGCCTGCCGCCGACGCCGATCAGCAATCCCGGCCGCGCTTCGATCGAGGCCGTGCTCAATCCGCCCGAGACGAAGGACCTTTATTTCGTCGCCGATGGCACGGGCGGTCACGCCTTTTCGACGTCGCTCGATGAGCACCAGCGCAATGTGAACCACTGGCGCCGCGTGGAAAAAGGCCTGGCGGGCCGATCCGCCGCGCCCGAGCCCGTGCCTGAATCCGAACGAAAAGCTCCGGGCAAGGCGGAAGCCGCGCCTGCCGCCGCCGCGCCGGTGCTGCCCATGCGGGCGCCTGCTAGGCGCGCGGGCGGCTAGCCGATCTTGCTATACTCCCGGCCGTAATCGCGTGATTCTTGGAAGGTTCCGCCGATGCCCCTGATCAGCATGACAGGATTTTCCCGCGCGGATGGCGAGCTGGGGCTCGCCCGCTGGCATTGGGAATTGCGAAGCGTCAACGGCAAGGGGCTCGACGTGCGCTTCCGCCTGCCGCCGGGCTTCGAGAGCATCGAGCCGCGGCTGCGCGAGGAACTGGGGCGGCATGCGCGGCGCGGCAATGTGCAGGCGTCGCTGACGCTCGACCGCGCGAAGACCGCAGCACCTCTCCGCATCAATCAGGACGCGCTCGCCGCCGTTCTGGGCGCCATCCGCAGTCTGCAGGGTTCGGTCGAGCTCGCGCCGCCGAGCGCGGAAGGCATTCTGGCGCTGAAAGGCGTGCTCGAAAGCGCTGAGGCCGAGGAGAACGAGGAGGAGCGCGCCGCCTTCGAGGCCGCGCTCGTTTCGTCCTTCGGCGTGGCGGCGGCCGCGCTTGCGAAGGCCCGTGCCGATGAGGGGAGCAAGCTCGAAACCGTCCTGCGTGAGCATGTCGACGAAATAGAGCGGCTGACGCGACAGGCGGCGGCCTCGCCGGTCGTGAGCGTCGATGCCATGCGCGCGCGCCTCAAGGCGCAGATCGCCGAACTTCTCGGAGCCTCGCCGTCGCTATCGGAGGAGCGGCTCGCGCAGGAAGCCGCGCTGCTCGCGACCAAGGCCGATGTGCGTGAGGAGATCGATCGCCTCATCGCCCATGTCGCGCAGGCCCGCGACCTTTTCGCGAGCGGCGAGCCGGCGGGCCGCAGGCTCGATTTCCTCACGCAGGAGTTCAACCGCGAGGCGAACACGCTTTGCTCGAAGGCCGCCGATGTGAGCCTCACTCGCATTGGCCTCGAACTCAAGGCGGTGATCGATCAGCTCCGCGAGCAGGTACAGAACGTCGAATGAAGAGAGAGAGCGCATGAGCGTGGTCAATGTCGGACGCCGGGGCCTGATGCTTGCCTTGTCCTCGCCCTCGGGCGCGGGCAAGACGACGCTTTCGCGGATGCTGCTGGAAAGCGACCCGATGATCACCATGTCGGTTTCCGCGACCACGCGGCCGCCGCGTCCGGGCGAGGTGCATGGCCGCGACTATTACTTCATCAGCGCCGAGGATTTCGGCGTGATGCGAAACCGCGGCGAGTTTCTGGAGAGCGCCAAGGTCTTCGGCAATTACTACGGGACGCCGAGCGCGCCGGTGCAGGAGGCGCTGGCGCGCGGGCACGACGTTCTTTTCGACATCGACTGGCAGGGCACGCAGCAGATCGACGAGATGGCGCATGAAGACCTCGTGAAGGTCTTCGTTCTTCCGCCTTCGGCGCAGGACCTCGAGCGGCGCTTGCGGACCCGCGCGCAGGATGCCGACGATGTCGTGGCCACGCGGATGGCCAAGGCGTCCGACGAGATCAGCCACTATCAGGAATACGAATACATCATCATCAACGACGACATTGACCGCGCGTTTCTGGAATTGCGCGCGATCCTTCAGGCCGAGCGCATCCGCCGCAGGCGGCTCACCGGCCTGTCGAATTTCGTCAAGCAGCTCCGCGACACGCTCTGACCGCGCCGCCGCCCGTGCGTCGGGCTAGAGGCAGCCCATGAAGGGCAGGAGGTCGTCGGCCCTCTGCTTCTGTTCCGCCGACAGAACCTTGTAGAGCCCTTCCGTCGCGGGCTTCAGCGCCTCGAGCGCGGCGAGCCTCGATTTCATCATGCGGATATGCAGGTCGAAGAAATTGACCGCCGAGCGATCGTTCGAGCGCAGGGCCTCGAACATCTGCTTGTGCATGCTGGCCATGACCTGCGCATTGGCGCGCTGCGCGTCGGCATAGGCGTTCCATGCCGCGCCTTGCGCATCCGTGATCTTGAGTTCCGCCTTGAGGAAGGCAAGCCGCCCCTCGACATAGCTGTCGATATCGGCGCCGTCGCTGCCGGCGCGATAGCCGTACATGCCGCAGCCGCCCATCATGCCGGGGCCCCAGCCGCGGCCGCCGCCATATCCGTAACCCATCATCCCGCGGCCCCAGCCGCCCATCATGCCCGGCCCCCAGCCGCCCATCATGCCCGGCCCCCAACCTTGCCCCCAACCGGGCCCGGGCCCTCGTCCCTGTCCCATCATTCCGGGCCGGTTGCCCTGCTGTTGTGGACTCGCTTCCTGCGCGATGGCGATCGGGATGCAAAAAAGCGCAAGCAGGGTGATGAGCGCGGCCAGCCGGAGTTTCATTGCGTCCTCCTCGCATGGGTGAGGCGGCCATCTTGCGGCGCGTGCGCCGGGCAGGTCATTGCGCGAGGTCAAAAATCAGGCGCTGTCCAGGGCGGCGCGGAGCAGGGCATCGACCCTCGTGGCGACCTGATCGAGCCTCGGATTGCCGACGGCGCTCATGGAGGCGAGGGGATTGATCGCCGCGATCTCGACCCAGCGCGGCCCGCTCTCGCGCACGATCACATTGCAGGGCAGCATGGTGCCGATCTTGTTTTCGATCTCGAGCGCCTTCGCCGCCATTTCGGGATTGCACGCGCCCAGGATCCGGTAGGCGGCGATGTCGAGACCGAGCTTCTTCTTCATCGTCGCGGCGACGTCGATATCGGTCAGGATGCCGAAGCCCTGCCTGGCGAGCGCGGCTGTGATGCGCGTGACCGCATCGTCGAACGAGGTCTCCAGCGTCCGGGCGTGGTAGTAGGTCATGGCGCGCGCCTCCCTGGAAGCCGTCGGCGGGCATCGGGAAGGCGGGCGCCCCTATGCGGGGGAAGCCGCTACCCCGTGCCGAAGATGAGCTTCAGCATGGAGAAGCGGCGCTCCGCCGCATTGAGCGAGATCAAGACGCGAGGATGAGCCTCAGGGCTTCAGCACGACGCGGCCGAGAACCTGGCCGTGCCGGAGATCGTCGAGCGTCTTCGAGGCCTGGCCGAGCGGGCGCTCCTGAACGGGGATCGGATCGATCTTGCCCGCCTTCACGAGCTCCATCATTTCGAGCGTGTCGCCGAGCGAGCCGACATAGGAGCCGCCGATCGTGATCGCGCGCATGGGGAACATCGGGATCGGCATGGAGAAGCCGCCGCCGAAAAGCCCGACCACCACGACATGGCCGCCCTTGCGTACCGCGCTGGTGGCGAATTTGAGCGACGCTTCGGAACCGACGAAATCGACGGCGGCGGGCACGCCGCCATTGGTGTCGGCGAGAAGCTTCTTCAGCGCGTCCTCGTCCTTCGGATTATAGACCTCATGCGCGCCCGAGCCGCGCGCCGCCTGAAGCTTCTGCTCGTCGACATCGGCGCCGAGCGGGGCCGCCTTGAACATCGCCTTCGCGAATTGCAGGCCCATCATGCCGACGCCGCCGAGGCCGACCACGAGCACGCGCTCTTCGGGGCTCACCTCGCCGAGCTTCTTCATCGCGCTATAGGCCGTGAGCCCGGAGCACATATAGGTGGCGGCGAGGCCCTGCGGCACGCCGGTGTAGTCGATGAGGTAGCGCGGATGGGGCACGAGCACATGGGTCGCATAGCCGCCGGCGACCTGGATGCCGAGATTGGCCGGCTTGTTGCAGAGATGCTCCTCGCCACGCCGACAGGTCGGGCACTCGCCGCAGCCGATCCACGGGAAGGCGACGCGGCGCTGGCCGACGGCCACGCCTTCCGCGTCCTCGCCGAAGGCAATCACTTCGCCTTCGATCTCATGGCCGAGCGTGAAGGGCAGCTTGCGGCCGCCGCGCACGTCGAGCTTGTTGCCGCCGCCGAGATCGAAATAGCCGTCATGGAGATGCACGTCCGAGTGGCAGACGCCGCAATGCGTGACCTTGAGCAGCACCTGCGTGCCCGTCGGCTGCGGCGTCTCGCCTTCGATTTCCTTGAGCGGCTGGCCGTAATCGACGATCGCTTGCGATTTCATGGAGTGTCTCCTGTACTGTGCATGAGGCCGTCTGCGCATTTCCGCAACGTCCGGTTGGCGCAATGTTGCACGCCGGGGCCGACGCGACAACTGCTACGGAGCGGCGTTCAGCCCGCTGCAGCGAAGGCTCTCGCCAGCGCGCAGAACTGCTCGACGCTGAGTTCCTCCGCGCGCTGCGTCGGGTCGATACCTGCCGCCTCGATCATCGCGGCGGGATTTGCCGTCAGCGATTTGAGGCTTGAGCGCAGCATCTTGCGCCGCTGGCCGAAGGCGGCGGCAACAACGCGCTCGAGCGCGCGCGGATCGGCGGGCGCGAGCACCTCTGCGCGCGGGATGAGTTCGACCACGGTCGATGTGACGGCGGGCGGGGGCGTAAAGGCGCTGCGGTTCACATCGAAGAGCATGCGGGGCCGCGTCCGCCATTGCGCCAGCACGGCAAGCCGCCCATAGGCCTTGCCGCCGGGCGGGGCGACGATCCGCTCTGCGACTTCCTTCTGGAACATGAGCGTCAGGCTCGCATACCAGGGCGGCCAGGGCTCGGTCTGGAGCCAGCGCACGAGGAGCGGCGTCGCGATGTTGTAGGGGAGGTTGGCGACGATGCGCGCCGGCCCCTTCACGAGCGCGGCCATGTCCGTCTCGAGCGCGTCGCCCTCGATGATGGTGAGGCGGCCGGGATAGGCGGCGGCGATTTCCTCCAGCGCCGGGAGGCAACGCCGGTCGCGCTCGATGGCGATGACGCGGGACGCGCCCTCGGCCAGAAGCGCGCGCGTGAGACCGCCCGGTCCCGGCCCGACCTCGACCACCTCATGGCCTTCGAGCGGGCCCGCAGCCCGCGCGATGCGCCCGGTCAGATTGAGATCGAGAAGGAAATTCTGTCCGAGCGCCTTCAGCGCGCCGAGCCCGTGCTTCGCGATGACTTCGCGCAAGGGAGGAAGCTCATCCCCGCTCATGCGGCCGCCCGGTGGCGCGCGATTTCCTGCGCGAGCCTGATGGCTTCGATAAGGCTTCCCGGATGGGCGATGCCCTTGCCCGCAATGTCGAGCGCCGTTCCGTGGTCGGGCGATGTGCGGACGACGGGAAGGCCGAGCGTCGTGTTGACGCCACGTTCGAAGTTGATCGTCTTGAGCGGGATCAGCGCCTGGTCGTGATACATGCAGAGCGCGGCGTCGTATCGCGCGCGCGCCGCGGCGTGGAACATGGTGTCTGGCGGCAGCGGCCCCGTCACCTCCGCGCCCTCGCGCCGGATCGCATCGAGCGCCGGTTCAATGATCTCGATTTCCTCCCGCCCGATATGTCCCTCTTCGCCCGCATGCGGATTGAGGCCCGCGACAGCGATGCAGGGGCGGGCGATGCCGAAGTCGCGGCGAAGCGCGCGGGCGAGGATGACGCCCTTTTCGGCGATCATGGAAGTTGTGAGCGTGGGCACGACGGCGCCGAGCGGAATATGCACGGTGACGGGCACGACGCGAAGTCCGGGGCAGGAAAGCATCATGACCGGCGTCGCGCCGCCCGTGCGCATGGCGAGATATTCCGTGTGCCCCGGCACGTCGAGCCCTGCTTCATAAAGCGCGCGCTTGTGAATGGGGTTGGTGACGAGCGCCGATGCCGCGCCCGACGACGCGAGATCGCAGGCGAGGTCGATCGCGCGCATGACGGCGGCCGCATTGGCGGGCGCGAGGCGGCCTGCCTCCACCGGCGCGCCGAGCGCGACGGGCAGCACGGGAAGGGCGCACTCGAACGCCGACAGGGCCTCGGCCGCGCTCGAAATTTCGGCGATCGGAATGTCTAGCTTGAGCCGCGCCGCGAGGTCGCGATAGAGCGATGGCGCGCCGACCGCGAGGAAGGCTGGCAGGGCTTCGGCCTTGCGCGCCGCCCATGCCTTGAGCGTCACCTCGGGGCCGATGCCCGCGGGCTCCCCCATGCTGAGCGCAATGGGGGCCAGCGGCGTCGAGCGTGGCTCTGCGGAGCTCTTCATGGCTTTGAGGTCCGGCCCGTCGCTTCGGAACCGGCTCCCGGATTTGTTCACCTGATGTCGATCACGGCATCGCGGCGCAGGTCGCGGAGGTGGCGGCGCGCCATCATCGACAATTGCTGCGAGAAGAGATTGTCCTCGATGTCGTCGCGCGTCGGCATGGCGGTCGCGTCGGCCTTGTAGTCGCAGACGGCGATCATCTCGAAACCCTGCGCGCTGCGGATCGGCGTCGTGACATGGCCGGGCTTCGCGCCGGCAAGCGCTTCGCGGATCCTCTGGTCGAGCTGGCCGAAGCTGATGGTGCGCGGCGCCTGCGCCACCGCGCCGACGATCGACTTGATCTGGTCAGGGATGCCTTCGCAGGACTTGAAGTCGCGCATGAACTTCTGGGCCTCCGCCACGCGCCGCTCCACGAGTGCGGCAGGCGCTTCAGGTGTCAGCGGCAACAGGATATGCGCGAGGGTCCACTGGTCCTGCATCGCATCGGGGCCGATGCCGGTCTGCTTGTTGCGGAGCTGCACGATGTAGAAGCCGTTCAGCGTCTGGATCGGATCGGAAACCGCCCCGATCTGCATCTGCTCGATGCTCGGCGCGACATCCTTGGGCAACTGGCTTGCATGCACCCAGCCGATGTCGCCGCCATTGGCCGCGCTCGGAGACTGGCTGAACTGGCGCGCGACGGCGGCGAAGGGCGCGCCCTGCCGGAGCTGTTCCACCAGGCGCTGCGCGCCGCCCGCCATTTCCTGCTCCTGCTGCGGGTTGTCGTAGGTCAGCAGGATTTCGGACACGAGATAGCGCGGCTGATCGGCCTCGGCCTTGAGCCTGTTGAGGACTTCGTCGATCTCGTCCTGCCCGATATTGATCAGCGGGCCGAATTGCTGCCCGATCACCTTGTTCCAGGCGATGCCCGCGAAGATCTGGCTGAGCAGGGCGTTCTTGGTGATGCCGTTCTCGCTGAGATATTCGTCGATCTCCTTCGGGGTCATGTTGGCCCGCGCGGCGATCTGGTTGTATTCCTTCTCGATGTCCTTCGGATCGACCTTGAGTTCGAGCCGCTGCGATTCCTGAATTTCCAGAACCTCGTCGATGAGGCCCCTGAGCACCTGGCCCCTGATGCGGTTCACCGTTTCGGGGTTGTCCGGGATGCCCGACGTCACCATCACGAGCTTCACGCGCTGATCGAGGTCGTAACGCGAAATGATGTGGTCGTTGACGATGGCGGCGATGCCCTGCGCGTCCTGCGCCGCCGAGCCTCCGTCCGGCGTCAGGGCCGCGATGCCTGCCGGGTTCTGCATCGGCATGCCTTCGCTGTCGGCCGCCTGAAGCGGGCTGGCCGCCGCGATCCCGAGCAGGCCGGCAAAGGCGACGATGGAGAAAAGCCGGGACAAATTCTTGGCGGCAGGCGTGAACGCGCACGCGAGCTTCATTGGCTTCATGACTCTTTCACAGGGGCCGGAACCCCTCCAGTTAGGCCCGGACGGCCCCGGCCTGAGGCGCACAGAATACTTCAATCGGGTCCCTAATCAACCAAGGACACTGGGCAAAAAATGCAACTTTTCAGCGGCTTGGCGCCATTCGATGAGGCGGGCGATCAGTATAGGCCATTCCCCCGGCGGCGATAACCGAACACCTCCTTGGCTGGATTGCCGAGAACCGAGGTGCTGGGATCGCCAAAGAGGGTGGGGCCGGGATTGACAATGCCCATCTGGCCCCGGCGGCTGCCCAGTCCGGCCTCCGATCCGAGGCCCGTCGTGCCGAGATTCTTGAAGGTGATCTGGATGAGGAAGGTGTTGGACTTCTGGATGTCCTGATAGCTGATGTTGGACTGATAGAAGCCGATGGCGAGGCCGAAGCAGTCGTCCTGATAACCGAGGCCGATCTCGTTCGAAATCGTCTGCGAATTGGCGAGGTCGCGCACCGAGCCGCCGAAGAGGCGCCAGTAATCGCTGAGCTTCAGCACCGTGCCGAGCGAGACTTCCTCGCGCGCGCCGGCGGCGGTCGTGAGCGCCTGGTCCGCGGCGAAATAGGCATAGCCGAACTGCGTCGTCAGCGGCCCCGTCCGCGCGAGAATGTCGAATTCGTTGCGGCTGAACTTGAAGTCGTTCTTGTTGATGCGGAAGCGATGGACGGCGAACAGATTGTCGTTGGGTGCAACGCGGATGGCGCCGACATAGTCCGAGCGCTGATCGCGCAATCCGCTCGCTGAGGTGAAGCTCGTATCCTCGTTCATGCGGAAGCTCTGGCCGAAGAGCACGCTCGCCTGGCCGCCGCCCGAGCCGAAGATTGAATAGCGCATGCCGACATTCGTGCGAGCGCCCGTTTCCCAGCGATCGAGGCCGGGAAAGCGATTCTCCGAAAAGAGGCTCGTGTCGTCGAATTCGACATTGAGCGAATCCATGTTCGGAATGCGTTCGCTATTTCCGATGCTGGGCGAGTAGATGACCTGCGCAATCGGCTCGATCACCTCCCTGAGCGAGCGGCCCGCGCGCACCAGCGGATAGCTCGCCTCGGCGCCGAAGGTGGGCAATCCTCGGACGATCGTTTCATTGTCGAAGTTGATGCCGGGCGCCGCCGGATTCGGCACCTTGTCGGTCCAGTAGGCATCGCCGCGAAGGCTGGCGAAGAGCCGGTAAACCTCGCCGCCTCTGGCGGTGAACGGCATGTCCCATTCGAAGGTGCCGGAGACCCGCCGCGAGCCGAGCCCGCCCGGCGTTCCGAGCAGCATGGCGTTGCTGGAGAAGTTGAGGCGCCCGGCCCCGAGCAGATCGCCGAAATAGTGGTTGAAATCCACCGTCGGCGCGACCCAGGGCGTATCGCTGTTGCTGGGGAGCAGCAGGTTCTGGAAGTAGTAGGCGTTGGCCGAGAAGCTGTTGCGCCCGTCCACCTGATTGAGGTGGAGGTTCGAGGTGAGATCGGTCGCGTTCGACAATCCGTATTTGCGCAGATAGGTGTTGTCGGTGACGAACTCGCTCTGGAAGCCCCAGCTCCAGTCCGGCGCGAGGCGGAACTCGCCATTGCCGAACAGGCTGCCGCGGAAAGGCTCGTCGCCTTGCGTGCCGGGTTTGCGTGTTTCGGGCCAGTTGGCGGTGCCGAAGAAGCGGTAGGAGCCTTCCGCGATCCGGTGGCGGAATTCGCCCTGATAGACGAGGCCTTCCTTCGTGGTGAAGCGCGGCGCGAGCGTCACATCCATGTTGGGCGCGATCGCCCAGAAATAGGGGATGGTGATCTGCTGCCCAAGCTCGGTCGAGCTTGCGAAGTCGGGCGCGAGGAAACCGGACTTGCGTTTGACCGTCGGATCGGGTTGCGAGAAGAAGGGCAGATAGAAGACCGGAACGCCGAAAAGCTCCATGAACGCATCTTCGAAGACGATGCGCTGTTCCGTCTTGTTGTGGACGACGCGAAACGCCTTGATCTGCCAGAGCGGGGTCGTCTGCCCCTTCTTCGTGCAGATTTCGCACGGGCTGTAGACGCCGCGATGGAGCGTGGTGATTTCGCCGCCCTTGCGTTCGGCATCCCGGCCCGCGAGGCGCGACTTGTCCGTCATCAGAACCGAGAGCGTCTGCGCGACGCCGTCCTTCAGTTCGTTCCGCAGCACGACATGGTCGGCAAAGGCGACATTGCCATCCGGGTCGAGCAGGGCGACATGCCCGTCGGCCGTCGAGACGCCGGTGGTCTCGTCATAGGTCACCTTGTCGGCGAGCAGGATGCGCCCGCCATAGGCGATTTCGACATGGCCGGTGGCGGTGACGACCTTGCGCTCGCGGTCATAGGTCAACTCATCCGCCTGCATCAGGACTTCGCCCGATTCGGGGTAGGTCTTTGCCGCCTCGGCACCGCCCGGCGCGGGGGGCGTGGCAGCCGCCGGGGCGGCCCCGGCCGGCAGCGCGGCAAGGAACGGGAACGCCGCCGCCGCGACAAACAGTGCAAACCGGCGGCCGGTCGACCCCATCCTCGATCCCCTCTTCAAGTTAGCCCCCAACGTCGATGGATCCGTCCGATATTTAACCGTCTTCGAGGTGAAAGAGAACCGTAAGACCCAAAAGAGCTGCCACGATAGCGGGAGCCCATGCGGCAAGGAAGGGCGGCATGACCCCTGTCGTGCCCAGGGCGAGGGACAGATCGCTCAGGAAGTAGAGCAGAAAACCGGCGAAAACGCCGCCGAGAACGAGCTGGACGAGGCCGCCGAGCCGCGACGCCCGCAGCGAAAAGATCGCCCCGACAAGCACCATGGTGCAGAGCAGAAACGGCGTCGACAGAACGTCATAGAGGTGGAGCCGGTAGCGCAGGGCGGAAAAGCCCGCATCCTCCGCCATCTCGATGAAATGCGGCAGGTCCCAGAACGATATGGTGTCGGGATCGGCGAAGCTTTCCTGAACCTGGGTGATCGTCAGCGTGGTCGGCTGACGGTAGCGGTCGAAATATCGGGGCTGGTCGTCGGCCATCGTCACCCAGGCGTCCTTGATGTCCCAATACCCGGCCTCCAGCGATGCGCCCTGCGCGTCGATGCGCCCGATGAAGCGGTCGCCCCGGCTGTAGAGGAGGATGATGACATCCTCCAGCCTGAGGCCGCGCTCGCTGATCCGCAACGCGTGGACGACCGACTGCCCGTTCGGATCGGCCTGGCGCAGCCAGAGCCCGTTCGACGAGACCGCGAGCAGGCTCGTCTGTCCGCGCAGGAATTTCGCCTCGAGCTGGCTGTAGCGCGCCGACATGGTGGAGGCGACCGGGTTGTAGACGGTGACGATGAAGATGCCGATGGCAAAGGCGACGCCCAGAGCGGGCGCCAGAAACTGCCAGGCCGAAATGCCTGCCGCCCGCGCCACCACCAGCTCCTGATTTCGCGTCAGCCGCAGGAAGGACGCCATGCCGCCGAAAAGCACCGCGAAGGGAAGCGTATCGGCGCCGATGGTCGGCAGTTCGAGCAGCGCCATCGAGGCCAGAACATCGAACGGGATGTTCGGATTGTTGGCCGCGCGCCGCATCAGCTCGACAAGGCTGATCATGTAGATGAGGCAGAGCACGATGCCGAAGGTGATGAGCACCGTCACCAGAAACTGGCGGGCGAAATAGCGCGACAGCGTCCATGAAAGGTTCATGCCGTCACCGCCTTGCGCTGCCGATGAAGGGCAGCCCCGCGAATCTGGACCGCAAATGCCGGAAGCTCCGATCGAACCGGAAGCCGGACAGAACCGCGATGCACGCTGCGCAGACGGCGATCGGCAGAAGATAGATGAGCACGATGGCGGCGGGCTGCGTCGCTGCCGTGTTGACGACGCCGAAGCCCGCGACCCGCGCGACGACCGCCACGAGCGCGGCAAGCCCTATCCGCAGCGTGTAACCTCGCCGGTTGAGCGGCGCGGGGAGCAGCGTCGCAAGCGCGATCAGCGCGAACATGAGTGGATAGATGCCGGCGACCAGCCGGTCATGGCCTTCGGCGCGCAGCCGTTTTTTCCGCGTCTGCCCGTAAATGTCGTTGCTGGCCGGGTTGAAGAGTTCGCCCAGATAGCGTTCGCGGACTTCCCAGGGCGACGCGCTTTCCGAGGCCGTGGAATATTGCGAGAGGTCGTATGTGTATTTGTCGAAATAGAGGAGTGTCAGCGGGCTTTCGGTCTTGTCGCCGCTTCTGACGACGCGCTCGATGTTACCGTTATACATGACGAGCCGCGGCCCCTCGGGCAGGCGAACGAGTTCGCCCGACTCGGCCATGTAGGTGACGGGCTGCTTGGGATCGCGCCCGTCATGAACGAGGATGCCCTTGATGCCGCCATCGGGCGTGCGCGCCCGCACATAGACGGTGAGCCCCGAAACGGGATTGGTGAACGCGCCTTCGCGGATGAGGGAGGAGGCCACATCGCCGCGAATTTCAAAGAGCTTGGTCCGCAGCGTCCGCATGCCGAGCGGCATGAGATAGAGATTGAGCACCATCACGATGACGATGGTGATGACGGTGAGAATGAGCACAGGCGTGGCCAGCGCCCAGCGGCTGACGCCCGCGGAGTACATCACCACGATCTCGCTATCGGTGATGAGCTTGTTGAGCGCATAGAGAAGCGCGCAGAAAAGGGCGATGGGCAGGACCGTATTCACCGCCGTCGGGAATGCGAGAAGGCTCAGCTCGAAGAAGACCGCCAGCGTCTGCCCCTGCGTGATCAGCAGGTCGAGCATCCTCAGCGCCTGGGTCAGCCAGATGACGCCCGACAGCACGAAGCTCGCAATCACGAACGGACCCGCACATTGCCAGAATACATATCGCGTCAGGGCTGTTGGCATCCGTTCCAGCTTTCAACTCGGGTCCAGGAGGATCGGGTCCGCGTTCGGCGTGATGAGATGGCTTTTACTCCCAAGGGTTTCCGGTAGGATAGCCGCTTGGCCGAGAGGAATGGTTATCCCATTTTGACCGACCGGAAAAGGCGGACGCGCGAAGGCCCGGCGGAGCGCATGCGATGCGCCTCGGCGGAGATGGGCGCGTCCGCGCCCGCTGATTCGGCTTGCCCCCTGCCGCCCCTGCGGCGCTGGCGGCATGCCTGCCCGAGAGATTGAAAGGTCCATCCGATGAATATTTCCTTTGCCGATGTATCGCTGGCGAAAGCCGGCGCCCTGGCGCTTGTGGTGACGGAAGGCAATGCGCTTTCCGGCGCGGCGGCCGATCTCGACCGCATGTCGGGCGGGGCGCTGAAGCGCGCCGTCAAGGCGGCCGACTTCACTGGCAAGGCGGGCAGCGTCCTCGAAATCGTCGCGCTCCACGGCGTGACGGCGAGCCGCGTCTATCTCATCGGCGTCGGCAAGGCGGCAGAGCTTTCCATCTCGGCGCTCGAAAATGCGGGCGGCGAGCTTGTGGGCCGCTTGCAGAAGGCGAAGGAGACAGCGGCGGCGGTCATCGCCGATGGCGCGCATTCCGCCAAGATCGACGCTGGCGAGGCGGCGGCCCGCATCGCCTTCGGCGCGAAGCTCAGGAGCTATCGCTTCGACAAGTACAAGACGAAGAAGAAGGACGATAACGGCGCCGTCAAATCGCTCGCCGTCATGACCAAGGCGTTTGCCGCCGCGCGCAAGTCCTATGGCACGCTCGGCAAGATCGCGGATGGCATCTTCCTCACTCGCGATCTCGTCAACGAGCCGGCGAACATTCTCTCGCCGGTGGAATTCGCCAAGCGCGCCCGCGCGCTCACCAAGCTCGGCGTCAAGGTCGAGGTGCTCGGCGAGGCGCAGATGAAGAAGCTCGGCATGGGCTCGCTGCTCGGCGTGGGGCAGGGCAGCGTGCGCGAGAGCCAGCTCGTCATCATGCGCTGGAACGGCGCCAAGGCGACAGAGAAGCCGGTGGCCTTCGTCGGCAAGGGCGTCTGTTTCGATACCGGCGGCATCTCGCTGAAGCCGCCGGCGGGCATGGAGGACATGAAGGGCGATATGGGCGGCGCGGCCTGCGTCACCGGCCTTCTCCATGCGCTCGCCGCGCGCAAGGCCAAGGTGAACGCCATCGGCGTCATCGGCGTGGTCGAGAACATGCCGGATGGCAATGCGCAGCGGCCGGGCGACATCGTGACTTCCATGTCGGGCCAGACCATCGAGGTCATCAACACCGATGCCGAAGGCCGCCTCGTGCTGGCCGACGCGCTCTGGTACACGCAGAACCGCTTCAAGCCGAAGTTCATGGTCGACCTTGCGACGCTGACCGGCGCCATCATGATTGCGCTCGGCAAGGAATATGCGGGTCTTTTCTCCAATGACGACAAGCTCTCGACGCAGCTTGCCGAGGTTGGCGAGGCGGAGGGCGAGAAGGTCTGGCGGATGCCGATGGGACCGGCCTTCGACAAGATGATCGATTCCAGATTTGCCGATATGAAGAACACGGGCGGCCGCGATGGCGGCTCGATCACGGCAGCGCAGTTCCTCCAGCGCTTCGTCAACAACACGCCCTGGGCGCATCTCGACATCGCCGGAACGGCCATGGCGTCGCCGCAGACAGCGACGAACCAGAGCTGGGGCTCGGGCTGGGGCGTCCGTCTCCTCAATCGTCTGGTTGCGGATTATTATGAGGGTTGACGAAGGATCGAGGGGCGCTTCGGCGCCCCTTGACCCGGTGGGGCACCAATGAAGTTGAAATCGGAAATCGCCTGGCGTCTCGGCTATGAGCTGGTCCGCATCAGGAAGGGGCACGGGCCCCGTGCGCTCGTATGGCAGATCATCAATGCGAGCGCGCCGACGGTCTGTTTCGATGTCGGCGCGAATGAAGGCCAGTGGGCCGGAGGCGTGCTGTCGGATGACGCCACACGCCGGATCGTGTCATTCGAGCCATTGTCGGAGGCGCACCGCGTCCTGTTGGAGAAAGCGCGAGGCTATCCGAACTGGGTGCTGGCGCCGCGCATGGCGATAGGCAACGAGGATACCGAGACGGTCATCAACATCTCGGGATTTTCGCAGTCTTCATCGCTTCGGCCGATGACGCATGTGCATTCGGATGCCGCGCCGGAAACCGCCTATGTCTCGACGGAGACGGTCGCCGTTCGCAGGCTCGACGGCGTCGCGGGCGAGTTTCTGCGTCCCGGCGACCGCATCTATCTCAAGATCGACACACAGGGCTTCGAGCGCGAGGTGCTCGAAGGCGCGACGGGCATCATGGAAAGCGTGGTTGCCTTGCAGGTGGAGCTTTCGTTCCGGGAACTTTACGCGGGCGAGACGCTGGCGGCCGAAATGATGGCGATGATCGGCAAGCTCGGCTTTCAGCTTTTCGGCTTCTGCAACGGACTCCGCGATCCGAAAACGAAGGCGCTTCTTCAGGCGGATGCGTTTTTCATTCGCTGAAACGGGGCCGTGACTGGACGACATGACCGAGGTGCTTTTCTACCATCTCCAGAACGCGACGCTCGAGCAGGTGCTGCCGCAATTGCTCGAGCGCTCGCTGGCGCGCCCCTGGCGATGCGTGGTGAAGGTCGGCAATCCGGAGCGGCTGGAAACGCTCGTCAACGAGCTTTGGACCTGGAGGGACGATGCCTTCCTCCCGCATGGCACGCGCGAGGACGGGCCCGCCGAACTCCAGCCGATCTTCCTGACCGTCGACGACGAGAACCCCAACGGCGCCCAGGTTCTGTTTCTCGTCGATGGCGCCGAGCCGGGCGACCTCTCGGGCTATGAGCGTTGCGTGCTGATGTTCGACGGCCGCGACGAGGCCGCGCTTGGCCGCGCGCGCGAGCAGTGGAAGCGCCTCAAGGCGGAAGGGCACGACGCGACCTACTGGCAGCAGAACGAACAGGGCCGGTGGGAGAAGAAGGCCTGATCCCCGGCCATAAGAATTCGTAGAGCGGATATAAGATATCGCCGATTGATCGCGGCATCGGCCCTCCAATATCGTTGCGGCACATCGTCAAGGCCCGGCAATCGCGCCGGGCCACGAACCGAGGGGGCTCAGCCATGTCCTGGAAACGTATCGCGCTCATCGTGCTTGCCGTGATCGCCATTGCAGGCGGCGGCGCCTATTACTGGTTCATCGTCGAGAGCCATGTGCCGGCGGATGCCGAATTCGCCATCGACATGACCGAGGTGCGCAGGCTGGCCGCATCTATGCCGGGGGACAAGGCGCTCGAAATCGACGCGGAAAAAGTCGCGGCCTTTTCCTTCCCGAAAACGGCGGTGGTCGCCGGAGACGGCTGGAGCCGCGTCGAGATACCGGTCTATTCCTATCGCCTCGTTTTTCCCGACGGCATCACCGCGATCATCGACACGGCGCTCGACAACAAGCTCGGCGGCTCGAACCTCGTCTCCTTCGACAAGGCGGCCTATGACCGGATGAGCGCCGCGCTCGACAAGGCGTCGCTCATTCTCATCACGCATGAGCATATGGATCACATCGGCGGGCTTACCGAGCATCCGGATGTGAAACGCATCCTGCCTTCGACAAAGCTGACGCAGGAGCAGGTCGATCACCCGGAACGCTCCGCTCCCGCCGCTTTTCCGGAAGGCGCTCTCGATGGCTACGAGCCGCTCGTCTATGGCAATTACATGGCCATCGCGCCGGGCGTCGTTCTCATCAAGTCGCCCGGCCATTCGCCCGGCAGCCAGATGATCTATGTGCAGAAATCGGATGGCACGGGGGTTCTTTTCGTCGGCGATGTCGCCTGGCAGTACCGCAATATCGAGCTCGTTCGCGAGCGCGCCCGGCTGATGACGCAGTTCTTTCTGAAAGAGGACCGCGGGGCGGTGTTCGGCCAGCTTCGCGAGCTTCATCGTCTGCATCAGGCGGAGCCGAAGCTGCGCATCGTGCCGGGACATGATGGCGAGGCTGTCGCCGCTCTCGTCGAGGCGGGCGTGATGAAGCCGGGGTTCTGATCGCGGTCCTTTGCTCCCTGCCTGCCGCTCTGGATCCCGGCATCCCGGCCTGCGCCGGGACAGGCAAGGCCGGGGTGACAGGAAGTAGGGAGTGACCAAGATGGACCCCGGGTCAAGCAACCGTGGACGTTATTGAGCGAAAGCGGGGTCTGAGCGAGCGATGGCATTAAGGATGGTGATGAGCTTTCGCACGGTGGCGATCATGGCGAGCTTGAAGGGTTTTCCACGCGTTCTGAGGTTTTGATAGAAGCCGCCGAGAACGGGATCCCTGACCTTGATGGCGCTGAGGACGGCCA
>NZ_JBATUH010000104.1:0-34048 GCF_049671045.1 Parvibaculum sp.
CGCCACCGTCGTGGTGCGGATCCTGGCCTTCGCCGAGCGCCGCGGCCCCTTCGCCACGGCGCGCCTGCTCTATGAGCGCCTGGACGGCGGGGGCGACGACACGACCCTTGCGGAGGGCGACAGCGGCGACTAAATCCGGTCGCTGTCGTCCCTGCCGCCGGTATGCGGCGCTGCGGCGGACAGATTTCCCCGAGCGGTTGCCAGACGGGCGGAGAGTTCCGCGGCGCCCGGTGAGAACGCCCTTGAAACCTGCGCGCGTCGGAGGTTTATGAGGTTGTTTAGAAGCATTGGAAGGGCCGGCCCATGACCTATGTGGTCACCGAGAACTGCATCAAGTGCAAGTACATGGACTGCGTCGAGGTCTGCCCGGTCGACTGTTTCTACGAAGGCGAGAACATGCTCGTCATCCATCCCGACGAATGCATCGATTGCGGCGTTTGCGAGCCGGAATGTCCCGCCGAAGCCATCATTCCGGACACCAATGCCGGCGCGACTGCGGCGTGGCTCGAGCTCAACCGCAAATATGCTCAGGTCTGGCCGAACATCACGCGCAAGAGGGAGCCGCCGGCCGACGCCAAGGAGATGGATGGCGTGACTGGCAAGCTCGAGAAATATTTCAGCGAGGCTCCGGGCGAAGGCGACTGAGCCACCGCTCCTCTCCGCCCGCCTCCCCTTCCCGCGTTCAGGCCGCGCGTGCCTTCTCCGCAAAGACCTCGATTTCAGCGCTGAGGCGCTCGGCCTGCCCGGAAATGTCGAGGGCGGCCGAGACCATCTGACGCGAGGCGGCGTCCGTCGCCCCCGCCGCCTCGGTCACGCCGACGATGTTCTGCAGCACTTCTTCGGTTCCGGCCGCCGCGGCCTGAATGTTGCGCGCGATCTCCTCCGTCGCCGCGCTCTGCTGCTCGATCGCCGCCGCGATTGCGGCCGTCACCTTGTCGATGTCCGCGATCGTGTGGCCAATGTTCTGGATCGCGCCTGCCGCCTCGCCGGTCGCGGCCTGAATGGCGGCAACCTGAGCCGTGATTTCCTCGGTTGCCTTTGCCGTCTGTCCCGCGAGTTCCTTCACTTCGTTCGCGACGACGGCAAAGCCCTTTCCCGCCTCGCCCGCTCGCGCGGCCTCTATGGTCGCGTTGAGCGCGAGGAGATTGGTCTGGCTCGCAATATCATTGATGAGATGAACGATCCTGGTCACCGTCTCCGCCGCGTCGACGAGGCTCTTGACCTTCATGTTCGTGCCTTCCGCCTCGGCGACCGCTACCGCCGCGATGCCGGAAGACTGCTCGACCTGACGGCCGATCTCCGCGATGGAAGCCGAAAGCTCCTCGGCGGCGGAGGCGACCCGCTGAACATTCTCGGAGGCCGAGCGCGTGGCATTGGCCGCCGCACCGGCTCGCATGTCCGAATCCGTCGCCGTCTGCGCCAGCGCTTCAGCGCTTGCCCGCATTTCCGTCATCGCATCGGCAACGCTGCGCGCGACGCCGCCGACGCTCACTTTGGCGAAGGTGGAGAACTCATGCGTGTTCGTCTCCATCATTTCAACGGCGCCATTGATGACGCGCGCCGCATTCTGGAACGAGGCCGGTAGCCCGCGCAGGAGGACCTTGCGGAAGAACTTCTTCTCGCTCGCATAATGCATCGAGCCCTGCGCCTCGCGGACAAAGGCGTCCGCCACATCGAGAAGTCCGTTGATACCGTTCTGGATGCGGCCGACGATGCCCCGGTCCGGCTCTTCGAGAATGCGGGCTTCGAGATCGCCGCGCGCCGCGGCCATGCAGACGCTCGCCGCGCGGTCGAGCCTTGCCATGAGATCGCGCAAGAACCAGCCAGCCCCTGCGAGGCACAGAAGCGCGGCGCAGTCGGCCGCGAGGGCCATGGCCTCACCATAAGCTGGAACAGCGGCGGCCGAGACGCCGCTCACGACACAGGCCGCCGCGCCGGCGCCGATCAGGAGGCCGGTCCTCGATGCGGCGGACAGGCGCTCACCGCGCCACGGGTTAGAGAGAAAAGACGAAGCGGTCATAGGCCACACCCTTTTCTGCCAGAATCGAATTCAACCTTTCGCTTGCCTCGCGCATTCCATCCTTGCGGCCACGCGCGCCCTGCTCCATCTCCCGGAGTGACCTGTAGAGCGGTGCGATGGCCGCGATCTGCGCCTCGTCGGGCTTGCGGCGATTGGAGTGATAGCCGACCGCATTGCCGCTTGCGTCGAAGGTCGGCGTCACATGCGCGAAGACCCAGTAGTGGTCGCCATTGCTCGCCATGTTGAGCACATAGGCGAAGATTTCCTTGCCCGCGGCAATCGTGTCCCAGAACAGCTTGAAGACACATCGCGGCATCTCCGGATGCCGGATGATGCTGTGCGGCGCGCCCACAACCTCGTTGAGCGAATAAGCCGAAACGCGGAGAAACACATCGTTCGCGTAAGTGATCCTGCCTTTCAGATCAGTCTTGCTGACGATGATCTCATCTTCACCGAACGGGCTTTCCCGCCCCGACGGCGCAACAGCGATCCTTCCCATCTACAGACCCCCCGATCCTTTCGATGCGTGCAAAATACCTCTTTGCTTTGGAAGAATCCGTAAACGGAGAAATCGAATATCTATGACCTGTGTTATAATTCCGGGCTTTGCCGAGCAACGGCAGATATGCCGGCGCAAGGACTGATGAATTACCTGAGGCGCAAGCAGCATATGGAATTCGAAGCATTCGCCGCCCCTCGCGATATTCCGCACACGTCCGTTCAAGTGTAATTTTTTGTAATACCGATGGACTTGGCTGGCGGCGGCCATCATCATGACCACAGTGCTCTCGCGTTGAGGCACGGCGAATACGGGGCCTTGCTGACGATCATTTTGAGCTATTCGCCTCGAATTTGATGCAGCATCCCTCACCCCCACCAGGGGCTCCGCATTGCGCCCTGCCCTCAAACGAGACTGAAGCGCTCGTATCCTGGATACGGGCGCTTCTTTTTTGCGTGCATTTCTCGAACTGGAAGCGGGCAAAAAAGAAGCGAGGCGGATCTTGTCCGCCTCGCTCCGCATCACATGGCTTCGTTCAGATTTTCAGGGCAGAGCGCCTGTCACCGTGTCCAGCACACCCGTGACGGGGGCGAGCGGGCCCGAGCCGCCGCCGGTGGCGCCGCCGAGCGTCGATGTCACGGTTGCCACCGCGTCCGTCACCGGCGCGAGCGGATCGCCGCCGCTGCCGCCCGGAACGCCCGGCAGGGCGGGAAGTCCCGGCAGTCCGTCCACGGGAAGGCTCGGGATCGTTCCGGCAGGGACGATGTTTCCGATGGCGCCGCTATCGCCGCCGGCGAGCGTGCCGCCGAGAATGCCCGTGGTGCCGACGATCGGCGTCAGCAAATCCTGCCCCGTCAAGTCGCTCACGAGACCGTCGCTCCCGTTGACGCCCAGAGCGGGGATCTGCCCGGTGACCATGTCGAGCGGGAGCGCGCCCGCCACCTGATCCGCCACGGGCTGCAACTGGCTCGACAGCGGCGTGAGCTGATCGGCGGGAACCTGGCCGCCAACGAGCCCGTCGCTTCCACCGCCGAGCACGCCATCCGTTCCCAGAATGGGGTCGGTGAGCGCGGCAAGACCGGTCGCTTCCGTCGCGCCTCCGCTGCCCGTCACGCCGATCTGGGGCACCGAGGCGAGCGGACCCGCATTGCCGCCGCCCGCCGTTCCTGCCCCATCACTTGCGCAAGCGGCAAGAAGCGCCATGGCGCTGGTGGCGAGCAGGGCGTTTCGTACGCGCTTCATTCCTTGCATCTTCTCCTCCCGGATGCGGGGTGAACCTGTGCATGCACGTTACGCCGAGGCTGACGACTTCAGGTGTAGAGGCGTGTGGGCTTAGGTAGGGATTTGTTTCGTCCGCAAACGGATGTCCAGCGGCCCCGGCGGGTCGCGGGCGCGGCCTTGCCGTCATCGAGCGGCATCGGGCTCGCGGCATTTCACGTCCGATCACAAAACAGCACGAATTGCGAAAAACTTGTCTGAGCCAAGTTGATAGAGTCGCCCTCACCAGCCGGGATGCGGTGACGGCCAGCCCGGGCGCATGACGAAGGGGAGAGGACGATGAAGCGAGTTCAAATGATCTTCGGAATCGCGGCAATGGCGCTTTTCATTACGGGACAGGCCGGCGCGACGACAGAGGCCGGCGAGCACTACTTCCTTCAGACAGGCTCCGATCTCGAGCAGGTTTGCGCGAACCCCGCCAACGCCCGGAGCATGACCGCCGCGGAGCGCGAGCGCCTTCTTGTCTGCGGCTCCTACATTCAGGGCTTTCTCGGCCATTACGGCCTTGTGAGAACGAGAATGACGTCTTCGCCCTTCTGCCTTCCGCCGAACGGCGTCAGCGGGGAGCAAGTGCGCCTTCTGTTCCTGGCGCTCCTGCAGCAAAGGCCGCAGATCAGGGACTTGCCGGCCAGCGTCGATCTGACGACGAGCCTCGCATGGGGCTACTCCTGCTCGCGCGCCAATGCGAAGACGAGCCAGAACGAGCCAAGAGCCACGGGCCTGCCGGCACAATGAAATGCGCGTGGCAGACATGTCGCGCGCTTCATCGGCTCAGTTGGTAAAGCCCTGCTCCATGCCGCAGCGGTCGCGCCATTCGGACAGTAGCGCCACCAGCAGATCGCGCAATTCATTGTCGCTCAGGCTCCGAACCGCATCGCCAAGATCGCTCAGGCTCTCATCCAGCGGCGTGAGATGTTCGTCGCATGCCACAGGCTTGTCTCTCATGATCCGTGCCTCCTCTCTCGACGCCGATACTGCCGGTTCGACGCATTCGTTAATCTCAAGATGGGCGAATTCGGAGGGAAGGACTGTGGAAATCTGTAGCAATTGGTGGCAGCGGCCCCGCTGCCCCTTGGCCCGGCCAGCATTCGACGCGAAGATGATCCACGCGCCATCTGGTCATGGGTCAGAATTTTCTTAATGATAGGGGGCGTAGCATGATCTCGACTTCTTTTTTCAGGCCGGCTGCATCTGGACACAGAAACGATGGCACCGGCGCGTTGCGTCAGAGCGTTTCCGTTTACCGCGATCGATCAAGCCAGCACGTCACGAGGGAGGAAGAGGCCATGTTTCCATCCGGCGCATCAATCGACACCAGCGAAGGTCCGATCGAAGGCACCGCCTCGCTCCTGCTCGTGGATGACGACGCCGAGATCCGCAGCGAGTTGCGGGAATATCTGTCCGCACACGGCTTTGCGATTTCAGAAGCGCATGATGCGCGCTCCGCGCTCGCGGCTTGCGGGCAGCGCCGCTTCAGCCTCATCGTGCTCGACCTCTGGCTCGGCAAGGACAATGGCTTCGATCTTCTGCGCGAGATCAGGCAGACCCATTCGACGCCTTGCATCATGGTCACGGCGCATGGCGAAACGACGGACAAGGTGGTCGGGCTCGAGCTTGGCGCCGACGACTACATCGTGAAGCCGGTCAATCTGCGCGAACTTCTCGCGCGCATCCGCGCGCTTCTGCGCCGCTCGGGCGGATCGGGCCCCAATGCGCAGAAGGCAAATGCCCCGAAGGCCGAGGGCGGAGACGGCAATTCCTGGCACTTCGATCCCGTGCGGCGGAACCTCCTGTCGCCGGAAGGCGAGCTGGTCCCCCTCACGACCGCGGAATGCGACCTCCTCATCGAACTGGTGGCCCATGAAGGCCGGCCGCAAACGCGGGAAGATCTCTGCCGCCGCGTCTTCAACCGGCAGTGGCAGCCCTATGATCGCAGCCTCGACAGCATCGTCGTCAAACTGCGCCGCAAGCTCGAGCCCAATCCTGATCATCCGATGGTGATCAAGACGATCCGCGGCAAGGGATATCTCTTTACAGGCTTTCCGTCCGAGACGTGACGGAGCGATCTTCCGCCGCGCGCGGCAGGCAAAGCGATACGAAGCCGCCGCGCGCATGGTTGCCGAGCATCAAGCGGCCGCCGCTTTCACGCACGATCGCATCGCATATGGCAAGCCCGAGCCCCGTGCCCTGCTCCGCCGGCTTCGTGGTGAAGAAGGGTTCGAGCACGCGCTCGACGATCCCGGGCGGGAAGCCGGGCCCGCTATCCTCGACGCGCAATTCGACCATCATGCCGTCATCCGCCTCCATGGCCGTAATGTGGATGATGCGCTCTCCATCACCGTCCCGCCCTTCGGCGCCAACACCCGAAATCGCATCGACCGCATTCTGGACGAGATTGGCCAGAACCTGCTCGATCTGAAGGCGATCCGCATCGACGGAAAGCCCGGGCGCAATATCGAAAATCACTTCGACGCCTGCGCGGTCCGTCGCATGGCGGATCATCGCCACGACGCCCTCAGCCATTTCGAGCAGCTCGACCGGCTCGTTGTCGCCGATGCTCTTTCGGCCGAAGCGGCGCATCCTGTCTATCACATTCGATGCGCGTTCGACCTGCGCGAGAACGCGCGCGATCTTCGCTTCTGCCATGGCGGGCGTGAAATTCGGCAGGTCGAGAAGCGCTTCGAGGTTCTGCGTGGCGAGCGAGATCGTGTTGAGCGGCTGCTTCAGTTCATGCGCGATGCTCGCCGACATCTGGCCGAGTGCCGCCATCTTCGCGGTTTGCGCAAGCTGTGCCTGTTCTTCGCGAAGCAGAAGCGCCTGCCGCAGCAGGAGGCCGAACCGCTCGGCGAAGGCAACCGCGGCCGGGCCGAAATCGCCGCGCGAAGCGCATAGGAAATAGGCGGATTGCGACCTGAGCGGCAGGGCGAGAGCAAGGAAATTCTCGCCCTCCATCCCCAAGCGGTAGCGGATCGCCTCGCCCATCTCCTCCTCGCCGCCATAGAGTTTCAGCGATGTCCCGGCGAGATCGCGCGCCAGGGTTTTCGCAATCGGCGCGTAGGACGCATCGAGCGTCGAACGGAAAGGCGCGAGAGCGCGCAAGCGCCCGTCGAACCCCGCCTCGATGATCATGGCGTCGCTGGCCTTGATTCCTTCCGCAAGCAGCGCCGTCAGCCGGGCAAGCTTCTCGCGCGATGTCGAGCCTGCGAGCAGGAGGCGCAAGCCTTCTAGCATGGCCTCCGCTTCGATCCGCATCTGCTCCTCGCGCGCGCGCGATGCGCGAGCCTGCGTCAGCGCCGTCGCCGCTTCATCCGCAAAGGCAGATGAGGCCCGCATGTGAAGGCAGCTCAGCGTGCCGACGAATGCCGAACCATGGCCGCTCTCCGCTTCTCTTTTCAGGCCCGAGACATGGAACCTCTGCCCCTCGATGGCGGGCACGCCGTCGAACCTCGCGCTCAGGCGAGCGACACGCCCTTCCGCGCACAGGAGATCGAAAAGATTTCTTCCACCCGCGCCCACGACCACGGAATCGAGATTCCTGCCTTCGATCGCGTCGGCGATGTCGCTTCTCCGATTGAAGATGCGGCGACAGCGGATGACGCCGGCGCTCGTCGCCTCCCAGACGATATCGACGCCGAGCTCAAGCCAGGACAAGGCATCCTGATTGCTCTCGGCAAGGCGGCGCTGCCTCAGCTTCTCGAAGCGGCCACGCGCGACGCGGCCAAGCGCGAGGGCGACGAGCTTCACGATGGCGCGCAGCCTCTCGGCCTTTTCGTCCGAAGGCAGCTCGCCCGAAACGAAAAGCCCGGCATGGCTCTCCCAGCCGGCGTTGGAAGCGACCTTCCACAAGAGCCCTGCTCCGCATCCGCCGCTCAGTGGCTCCGCCTCGCCCGGATTTTGCCGCGCGCGCGCGAACCAGGCCGCGAAATTCTCATCCTCCGCAAGAGCGAATGTCTCGCCTCCCGCCTGCCAGGCAATGACGGGGCGCACGCTCGGCTCGATGCTCACCTCGCAAAGCGCGTAGCTCGTTCCCTGGTCGGAAGCGGAAAGGAGGTCGGAGATGCCTGCGAGCGCCTGCCGCAACTCCATGGCATCGTCGATGCCGGAGATACGAAGCGCGATGTCGACGAATGCGCGATCGAGATGCAATGCCCCCTCGCTTTCCCCCTCCATCGCTCGCTCTTGCCCGGCTGACATCGTTTCGACCATCCGTCGCCTCATCCTGCCGGGTCCCGAACGATGACAGTCGTCGAGATGGGCGGCAAATCGCTGAAGTCGGGAACGAAAGGCAGGTTTGAAAATCGCCGGTCGGAATAGGCGATGCTGATCCGGATGACCTTGCCTGCGCCGGTCGTGCCGATATTGGTGATCGATACGGTTGCCCGCGCCGGATCGACGAGCGGCGAATAGGCGTTGAGCGCATAGGTGATCGCGGAGGTCGCAAGCGTCGTCCGTTCCGCATCGGTGATCCCGCCGACCGCGGCGCGCCCGCCCTCGGCCACTGCATAGCTCAGCGCGATGCGGGTTGCGAACTGAAAGCCGAGGGAGACGATGCCGAAGAGGATCATCAGGAAGACGGCGGCGACGACCGCGAATTCGATCGCGGCCGTGCCCCGCCGATCGGCCAGAGCGCGATGCACGGTGCGCGCGAGGATGCCGCGCGCACCGCTCACCGTCCTGTCGCGGTCTCGTGTCATGACGACCCGATCCGGAGCCGCATCAGGGCGATGTCGGCGCGGCCGATGCGAGATCGGTCTTCACCGAGGTGAAGACGCTTTTGAGGCTCGAACCGATCCCTCCAGTCCCGCCAACGATCGCCCAGAGGCCGACGACGATGCCGGCGGCAAGCAGACCGTACTCAACGGCGGAAATGCCGCTCTCATCCGCAAAGAACTGCTTTGCAACGGATTTCAAGTTCGACGTAAACACTGCTCTCCTCCATATGACTATAGGGCCAAGGCCCTTGTGCAGCGACACATCCCCTCTCTTTCAAGTCCTCCCTGAGGCTACTCCCGTTCCGTGTGAGCTATTGTGCTCATTCTTCAGTTTGTGTGAGCGGAGCGAAATCCCTTCGGCGCGCCCCGCCGTCAGGCTCTCTCGTCAGGGTTGAGCCATGCTGCCACCGTTGCGCGGTGCCAGCGGCTTTCCGATCCCGTCGAGATAGTTCGTATAAATCCGCTCCGCTTCGGCGCCGCTCATCGTGGGCGCCTCCCCTTTCGAAGGCGCGGCGGCCGCGAGCTGCGCCTTCATCACCTGCTCTACCTGGGTTGAATCCTGCGGTGGCGGCGGCATGGCGCAAGCCACCAGACAGAAAGCCAGCGGCGGGAAGACGCAAATTCCGATCAGTCGTCTCATCCTCTATCTCCTTCCCTTTGCTGTCATTCGAGCTTCGATTTCTGCCGGGCGCGAACCCAGTCCACTGCGAATTTCTGCACCGCGGCGCGCTCGCGCGGCATTTCTATACTGTCTAGTATCTTCCGGGCTTCATCGTCCTTGCCGACCATGAGCAGCGCGAGCACGAGATTGTTGCGGATCGACGCCGATGAGGGGTCGATTTCCTGTGCCTGGCGCAAATTGAATTCGGCGCGGGACAGCGCGTCCCCGCCGAGGTGAAGCTCCGCGAAGCCGAGATTGTTGAGATAGTCGGCGCTCGACGGGCGGGCGGCGACGGCTTGCGCGAAGTTCTTCTCCGCATCGGACCAGAGGTTCTTCGCCGCTGCCACGCGGCCGAGCCCGTTGAAGCCCGCGGCGGCAAGCTCCGTGTCCGCGAGATCGGAGAATACCATCGCGGCTTCGTCGTAGCGCCCGACGCCAAGCAGCGCTTCTCCGCGCAGTCGCAGGTAGCGCGGGGTTTTCCTTTCCGCCACCGCATACTGATCGAGATATCCGAGCGCGGCGCGGTATCGTCCCTGATCGATCAGCCCTTCGACGATGGCCAGATAAAGCGTGGCCGATGATGTGTCGCCAAGCGGCGCCGCCGCATTGCCCGAGGTGTCGAGCGCATCCATCGCGCCGAGAGTGTGCTTGTCGCACGCTCCAAGGAGAAGCAGCGACAGGGAGCCGGCAATGAGAAGGCTTGTCCGTCTTTTCATTTCGGTTGAACCTTATGCGCCTTGACCGCGACCGAGCGGAGCGTGTCGCCCACATCGACGACCGCCGGACCGAGCAGCACGACGAGCAGAACCGGCACGAAGAAGAAGACCATCACCATGGTCAGATATGTCGCGCGGCGGCCGCCTTCCTCCCGCGCGCGGGAAAGGCGCCGCTCCGCAAGCTCCGTCGAGTAGCGCCGGAGGCTCGGCCCCAGTTCGCCGCCGTGAAACGTCGCCTGTTTGAGGAGGCTTGCGAAATCGACGCCTTCATCGACCGCGAGGCGCTGGCCGAGCCGGTCGAGCGCCGCGTCATAGGGAAGACCTGAATCGACATCCGCTATGTGCTTGACGAGAACGGCCGAAGTCGTCGGCGCCGAGCGGGCCGTCACGCTCGCCACATAGTGCAGGCACTGGTCGATGCTGACGCCGCTGTCGAGCACCATCAGAATGAGGTCGAGAACTGAGGGCAGTTCACGCTGGATGCGCCGCGCGCGCCGCTCGCCCACGACCTTCACGAGGATGAGCGAACAGCGATAGGTGAGATAGCCGAATATGAGCGCGAGCAGGAGGTCGATCCCCTGCCCGCCGCGCCAGATCAGGATCGAGACGAAAGCCGCAAGCGAGATCAGGAGGCGGAGAGCAAGGAAAACATATGGCGCCGCGGGCGAGAAATAGCCCGCCTTCGCAAGTTCGTGCCTGATCTGCCTTGTCGTCGGTGTTTCGCCGGAGAGCTTCCGCCCCGCCCCTTCGAGCCATCCGATCAGCAGATGAAGAATATTGCGGCCGGCATGTTCGCCGCCCATCAGAAGCGCGAGGCGCGTACCCGAGCTGCGCTGCCGGCTGATGCTCGACGCCGAGAGCAGAATGGCCAAGACCCCCGCGCCGACGGACAGCGCCGCCACGATCCAGTTCAGTCCCGGCAAGACAGTCAGCGTCACGGCCACCTCGTCAATAGGTCACGCGAACGATCGAGCGCATGAGCAGGATGCCGATCGCCTCTGAAATCGCGGCATAGATGAGCATCCTGTGGCCCGCCGGTTCGCGGATGAAATATTCCATATATTCCGGGTTCGTCATCATCACGAGCGCGCTTGCGACCAGAGGCAGAAGCCCCAGCGTCCAGGCGCTTGCGCGGATTTGCGATGTGTTCGCGCGCACCTCGCGGTCCACCACGGCGCGCCGATGAATATTCTCGATCAGATTTGCGAGCACGGCCGTCAGGGAGCCGCCGAAGCGGAGGTTCGTCTCGATGGCGGTGCCGAGAAGGCGCACTTCATGCAGATCGAGATCGTCGGCGAGCTGATTGACGCTTTCGGCGACGCCCGCGCCATTGGCGATGCGCCGGACCGTCGGCGAATAGAATTCGACGACGATCGGCGGCGAGGACTCAGTCGCGCGGGCAAGCGCCACGGAAAGGCTGTTCCCGACGATCAGCAGTTGACGCAGCCGGTCGAAAAATCCGGCCGTTGTGGCGGCGAGCGCATCCATTCGCCGCGTAGCCATGTAGTCGACGACGCCGAATGCCACGGCGACGAGCGTGACGGCGATCACGGTTGCCGCGCCCGGACCAATAGCGACGGCAAGAACGAGCCAGACGAACGAAAGCCCGAGAAGCGCCGATGATGCGCGCGCGCCATTGACGGCGATGCCCGCCTGGAACAGGCGGCGTGCGAGCCAGCGCGGGAGAAGCCTGTCGATGTCGCGCAGACGGGCGGCGAGAGCGGGACTTGCCGCTGGCAGCTCGCGCGCTCCCGCAAGCTCGGACAGGCGCTGCCTCGTTGCGGCCGCCCTTGTTCCGCGCCGCCAGCCCGCGACGGCGAGAATACCGCCCGCGAGACAGAGAACAGCCGCCATTGCCGTAACGATCTGCAACATGTCCATGCTTCCGGTCCGGCTAGACAATTCGCCGGCTCTGGAACCCCTCCTTCTTTTCTCCCGCCGCAAAAATCTCGCGCATCGAATAGGTCGCGCCTTCCATGCCCGTCACCTCGCAGATCGCGGCGATGCGGCGGACGCCGCCGGTCTGGCGCTGGACATGCACGACGATATCGATCGCGCCGCAGATGAAACGGCGCACCGCCTGAAGGTCTGCCGAGAAGCCATGAAGGCCGATCAGCATTTCAAGCCGCTCCAGCGCATCGCGCGGGCCGTTGGCGTGGATCGTCGCCATGGACCCATCATGTCCGGTGCCCATTGCCTGCAGCATCTCGATCGCCTCGCTCGAGCGCACCTCGCCGAGGATGATCCTGTCCGGCCGCATCCGCAGGACGTTGCGCAGCAGGTCCCGCGAACTCACCTCGCTCGCGCCGTCGAGCGAGGCTGGCCGCGTTTCCAGCCTGACGACATGGGATTGCTGCAACTGAAGCTCCGCCGCATCCTCGATGGTGACGAGGCGCTCCTTCGGGCCGATATAGGAACTCAGCACATTAAGTAGCGTGGTCTTGCCGGAGCCGGTCCCGCCGCAGATGAGAATGTTGCGCTTGCCGCGGACTGCATCCGACAGAAAGGCCAGCATCTCCTGCGTCAGCGCCTGCCCGCGCACGAGGTCCTCACCCGTCAATGGCGTGCGCTTGAACTTGCGGATGGAAACGATGGGTCCGTCGAGCGCCACGGGCGGGATGATGACATTGACGCGCGATCCGTCCGGCAGGCGACCGTCCACATAGGGCGTGCCTTCATCGACACGGCGGCCTATGGGGCTGACAATGCGCTGGATGACGTTCATCAGATGCGTCGTGTCGCGGAAGCGCGTCGAAACGGGCTCCAGCTCGCCCCGGCGCTCGACATAGATGTTGTTGGGACCGTTGACGATGACGTCATCGATTTCCGGATCGTTCAAAAGCGGCTCGAGCGGGCCGAAGCCGACGATCTCGTTCTGCACGTCCTCGATGAGCTGGGCGCGCTCCTTCAGATTGAGGGCGATGCCGCGCGACATCAGGACGATGGAGATCGCTCTCGCGATTTCGTCCTGAAGCACGGCGCGCGGAATGGCCTCGCCCTGAACGCCCTGCTGCTCCAGATATTCGAGAGTCAGATCGAAGACGCGAAACTTGATCTGCTGATAGCGATCCGAGACGCCGATGGCCGAAGCGGCGCTCAGCGAGACGCGATCATAAGGCTCGAGCGGCTTGCTCATGGCAGGATCCCCATGAGCTTGCGCGCCCAGGCGCGCATCGGCGCATCCTGCGCCCGTCGGGCGGCATCGGGCATCAGGCCGAGCTCGGCAAGACCCCTGGCGAGTTCATCGGCATATTCCGACGGCCCCGAAAGGCTCAGCGGCACGCCGCGATTAACGCTTTCGGCGAGCGCCGCCCATCTTGCTGGAAGCCGCATGGCGTGGGTGGCGCCGAGCGCATCGCAGATTTCCGAGAATGAAGGCGTGAGGGTTTGCGCCATCTCATGCACCGCAAGACGGGGCTCCAGTGCCGCGGGCCGCAATGCGTTCACCCTGCGCAGAAGCTCGCCCGTCGCCTTGATGGATGTGAGACGCTGATTGCAGGAAAGGAAGATCGCCGCGCTCGCCGCCGGCAGCCCGATCAGATCCTCATTGCGGGAAAAGGGCCCGCAATTCACGATCGTCACCTCATAGAGCGATTGCAGAATTTCGAGCAGGGCCCGCAAGTCCTGCATGTCGACGGCCCAGCCATCGTCGTCGCCGTAGAGCGACAGGGGCAGAACATAAAGGCCGGAGCGCGGACAGCGCGCAAGCGCGCCATCGAGAAGCGCGCGGTCGAGCCGCGCCATCTCCCGCACAGCGTCGTTCACGCGGAACTGGAGGTCGATGCCGAGCGCAATCCCGGCATCGCACGCAGGCAGGGAGAGGTCGACGAGGATCACGCCGTCGGCGGGGCGGGAGGCGGCAAGCGTGCAGCCGATATTGACGCCGAGGTCGCGACATTCATCGCTCGGCGCGGCGCTCAATATCGACACCATGCGGCCGCGCTCGGCCTTCGCGCCGCCAGCGTGCGATGTCAGCTGCCGCAGCAGGACGAGCTTGAACTCGCGGTCGTTGGCATCCCTGTCGATGAAATCCTGCGCGCCCGCGCGCATGGCCGTGAGGATGAGCTGCGCGCCCATTTCATTGCCGACAACGATGACCGGTGTCTCCGGGTCGAACCACTGCCGGATGGCGTGGAGCCGTTCGTAAGTTGTCTGCGCGCCTGTGCGCGCCTCGCTGTCGACGATAACGGCCTCCGGGCCGAACTGTTTTGCCGTATCGGGAATATTGTCGAGGATGGGGTCTGCGCGCAGTACCGTTGCAATCGAATCGAGCGCGCGCTTCACCCTGTCGCCAAGCGCATGGTCGCTGGAAATGAGAAGCAACCGGTGCATCGTCCTACCTCATCAATCCGTACTGCACGATATGGTCGTCGAGCTGGGATGTGTTGAGCAGCATCCCGCCGAAGCTCTTGTCATATTTCGGCAGGCCCTCGCCCGGCAGTTTCGGAACGCCTCCGGCGGCCATGGGCGAGACGAGATGCGGCGTCGCGATGACGATCAGCTCCTGCCGCTGGCGGCTGTTGTTCGTCGTCTTGAAGAAATTGCCGATGATCGGCAGGTCGCCGATGCCGGGCACCTTGTCCTCGAGATTGGACGAGCTACTGTACATGAGGCCCGCCAGCACGAAGCTCTGTCCGTTGCCGAGTTCCACCGTGGTCCTCGTCGATCTCGTCCTGATCGCCGGAATATTGAACCCCTGAATGGAGATGCCGTTTGCCGGATCGAGTTCGCTGACCTCCGGGCTCACCTTCAGCACGATGCGGTCATTATCGAGCACGGTGGCCTCGACGCCGAGCTGAACGCCGAACTTCTTGTACTGGATGGTGATCGCACCGTTCGTTGCCCCGGATTGCGGAACGGGTATGGGAATTTCGCCGCCGGCCAGAAAGTCGGCCTGCTCGCCGCTGCGCACGAGCAGCGTCGGCTCGGCAAGCATCTGGGCGAGATTGGCTTCGCTCAAAGCGCTTACGACGCCAAGAAAATTGTTCGAGCCCGGCCAGGACAGGAGAAGATTGAAGGCTTCGGCGACCGGAAGCGTCGGATTGAGGTTCAGGCCCGAGCCGTTCGTATAGGTGGGCGCGGCCGAGTTCGGCGTTGTCGAGGCGAATTCGAAATTGCCGCCGAGTGTCCTGAAGTTGAGGCCGAGGGCCTTCAGCGTGTTCACCTGCACGGCGGCGAAGCGGATCTCCACCGCCACCATGCGCTGATCCGCGATCTCGACCATGTTGTTCACATTCTTGCCGACATAGCCGAGCGCGAGTTCGCCGAGCCGTGCGCGATCCGCAAGGCTATAGACCTTGCCCTTCAGCGCCGTCGTCTTGCCTGTGTTCGAAACGGCGACCTCGGCGAAGGAGGGATCGGCGGCGAGAGCCGCCTCGAGCCCGCCAAGATCGGCTCCGACGACGCATCGGTAGGAGACGCTGCGGCTGCTCCCCGCGAACCAGACAGTGAGATCGGACGAACCGGAATTCTGCCCCAGCAAGCGCAACTCGCGCGAATTCACCACCTTCACGTCCACGACTTTCGGATCGCTGATCGCGATGCGGTCGACGGCCCGATCGAGCTTCAGGATCTTCTGTCCGCCGAGCGGAACCTGCATGGCCGCCGATTGCGCGGCCAGCGCGGCGCCGGCTCCGGCGCAAAGGCTCAGCAGCAGGGCAATTCCCGCGATGACGGAAAGCGACCTGCGCCACGAATTTTCTACATACCGCATTTCAACTTCCATGGTTCGGCCGCATGAAAAGCGGCTTCTCAACGGTCCGTCGTGACGCTTGTGGTGGTCGCGCCTGAATAGATCGTGATCCGGTGTCCCGGCGACGCTGCGCCCTCCCTCTTCACCGTCGAAGCGGCAGCGGAGCGAACTTCAGGCGACGTCGAATCGAGATCGGACAGGCCGACCAGATCCTGCGGCGCGACCTCGCTGTCGGATGGATTGCGGATGGCGAGAGCGATCCTGCCGAGCCGGTCGGCAAGCACCAGGCGCGCCACGGCATTGGGCGTAACCGCGAGCGTGACCGTGCGCACGCCGTTGAGCGCGTCCGGCCCGCTCGTCACGAGCCTCTCGCCGACGGCAAGCACGGCGATGTTCTGCAGGAGAAGCGCGCTCTTGCTCTGATCGCCTCCGCTATGCGCCGGATCGGCGCTCTGCGCACGCAGCGCACCGGGTAGCGTCACAAAAACATCGACGCGATCATTGACGCGCAGAAAGCCGCCGGCGATCTGATCCTCGCTCACACGAACCGAAAAGGCGCGCTCGCCGGCCGCAACGAGGGCGGCAACGCCGGCCGCAACCCTTTCCTCGCTCAGCGCGCCTGCGATGACGATCTGGCCGGGGAGAATGTCGCTCGTCGCGACGCGACCGACGACCGACGGCGTATCGGTGAAACTGCCCGGCGGCGCGGGCGCCGCCACTTCGCGAAGCTCGAGATCGTCGGGCCTGACGGCGCTTCCGCGCCGGATTTCCTGTTTTGCAAAGAGTATGGATGCGGTTGAAATCTGTTCCGGCGAGGCATGAGCGGGGGCAGTCGCTTCCCGGCTGTTTGCATACCGTGTGCTGACATTTATCCAGACGAGCGCGATGGCGACCAGAATGAGCGCCATCCCCAGAAAGAGAAGTGTCAGTGGGTTCCTTTGAATCCTCTGAACAAATCTCATCGTCTCACCCCCTCATCGCTCTATGGACGGGCATCCTCCGCCAGGATCACTCCACTCAATGGCATCAGGGCACAAGAACTGACGGTTTCACTTTTTCACCATCAGACACAACATTGCCTACGAATTGATTAGCGACCAAGAAAATATCCGCATTGGAACGCATGTCGGCCCAGAGTGGAAACACATTTGAAACATTGACCATCACGAATGCAACGCCCACGAACCATTCGGCCGATGGTTATTGCAATTTTATGGAAATAAGTTTTAAAATACTCCGCCTCCGGATAGCGCAGCAGACTGATGACTTGACCACAATATAATTATGGGTTTGCGAATTCGATTCATGTTTTGTCGCTTTTTAAAGCGGCGAGTATGCGTGCCGAATGCTCCGGGCGACGACCAGCCATCCGCCTACGCACAAATGAGACAGTGTCGACGCGGTTCGACACTTCTCGACAAGGGCCGCACACTGCGTCCCGTGTTATCCAGATTAAAGACAGGATTCGTCTTTTTCCCCGCCCCTTCACCTGTACGCTTTTTCCACCACTGCCCGCCCTGTGCGGAGCAGCCATGCGCGCAGATCGTTCAACGGAGGGAGCATGTCGATCCGAAAAAAATTCATCGCCGTCGCATCGGGCTGCGTTCTGGCGGCGCAGCCGGCGCTCTCCGCGCCCTCTCCACTCAATGCGCCGTCACCGGACAGCGTTCTGGCGCCGCCGCTGCCTTCGCCTGAACTGCCGCGCCGCGAAGCGCCGAGACTACACGAAAATCTCGGTCTTCCGGATGGCGCCGGTCGGGTGCTGAATTTCCGCATTTCGCAGGTGCGGATCATGGGCGCAACGGCCATCGACAGGGCCGTCATCGCCCGCGAATTCGACGGCCTCCTCGACAAGCCGATCAAGGCAAACGATCTGCGCGCCGCCCTCGACCGCGTCAACAAGCTCTATGACGATGCGGGCTATGCGCTCGGGCGCGCCTTCGTGCCGCCTCAGGTCATGCAGGGCGGAACGCTCATCATCCGCGTCGTCGAAGGCTATATCGGCCGGATCGCCATCGAAACGGACAGCGAGGCGGTGCGCGCGAGCATCGAGAGCTTCAGCAAGCGCATCAGTGCGGAAAGGCCGCTCAGAAAGGCGACGCTCGAACGCTATCTCCTGCTCATCAGCGACATACCCGGGGTCAAGGTCGGCGGACAGCTCACCGGAATGAACATCTATACCGGCGAAGCGACCATGGCGCTCAAGACCGAGCATGACCTTTTCACGCTCGACACCACACTCGACAACCGGGTCAATCTCGGCAGCACGCCTTTCCAGACCTACCTCACAGGCGCCGTGAACAACGCGCTCGGCGATGGCGAGCAGCTTTCCATGACGGTGCTCGCCACCCCGCAGATCAGCACGAACCAGTTTTTCCGTCTCGCCTATTCGACCTTCATCGGCTCCGACGGCATGCGGGCGACGGTCGGCGCATCCTATGTGAAGTCGCGGGCCGAAAACCTTCCCTCGACATTCGATCTCGACGGCATCAGCAGCAGCATCGACGCGGCGATCAGCTACCACTTCATCCGTTCGATCGGGCAGAACCTCGTCGGCACAGCCGGCATCTATGCGACACAGGCCCATAACGATCTCAACGGCGTGCGCTTTTCGGAAGACGCCATACGCGCCGCCTATGCGGATGCGAGCTATTCGGCGCGGATCGGAACGCGTGCATTCTTCGGCACGCGCCTGCGGATCACGCAAGGCTTCGGCATATTCAATGGCGGGCCGGAGAACCGTGCGCATTCCCGCCTCGGAGCGGAGCCCCGCTTCTTCAAGGCAAATGCCAGCGCCAGCCTGTCCTATGCGCTGACCGAGAAGCTCGCCGTCACCGGCAACGTGGAAGGCCAGTACAGTCCGGACTCGCTTTACGCCTCGGAGGAAATCGCCTTTGGCGGCGCGCGTTTCGCACGTGGCTATGACACTTCGGAAGTCTCGGGCGACAGCGGCTATGGAAGCTCGATCCAGATTCAGTACCGGCTCGACAGCGAAATGCTCGGCGGCTGGACGATCACGCCCTACACATTCGTCGATCATTCGCATGTCTATAACAAGCCCGTGGATCAGCAGGGCAATGCGCAGCTCGTTTCCACCGGCATCGGCACGACTTTCTCGAACCGGAAATGGCTCGCCATCGGCGTCGAACTCGATAAGCCGCTCAATCGCGATGTGGCCTCTCGCGGCCACCGGGACCCGCGCCTCTATTTTTCGGTCGAAGTCCGGCTCTGACGGAAAAGCGATCGCACTCCGCCGACAAGGAAAAGCCCGAACCGAGGTTCGGGCTTTTCAATCTTCAAATGCCGAAGCGAGAGCAGATGGGCGAAGCGCCGCCCGCGCCTTCACGGACTTCCGAGAAGTCCGCCCAGCGCAGAGCCAATGCCGGGAAGGCCGCTCACCGCGTCCGTGACCGGGCTCAGGGCGCCAGTCACGGGGCCAGTCACCGGGTTCAGCGCGCCTGTCAGCGCACCCGTTCCCGGCAGCGTGGATGGGGAAAGCCCGCCGCCCGCCGGAAGGCCCGGCAGCGCAGGCAGCGCTCCGCCAATCGGGCTCGGCGCATTTCCCGCCAGCACATCGAGCCCCTGCACGGCGCCGCTGCCCAAGGGCGCGAGCGGCGGCTCTCCTGCCGGCATCTGCGAGCCGATAGCGCCGGACGATCCGCCGGCCAGCACTGTCGGCGCGGCACCTTGCGTTCCGACGAGATTGCCGAGGAGGTCGGTGCCGAGCAGGGAGGCGACGACACCGTCCGTTCCCGTCACGCCGAGTTGCGGGATTTGCGAGAGCCCGTCGGCGAGCGTCGATACGGGCATTGCCTGCGCCACCGGCGCCAGCAGCGGATCGGCGACATGGCTTCCGAGCACGGCGCCCAGAAGGCCGTCATTGCCGCCCGCGACACCGGCCGGGATCAGGCCCTGACCTCCGAGCAAGGCGCCGCCGAGATCGGCGCCAGTGAGATCGGCGAGGAGCCCGTCCGAGCCCGCCACGCCGAGGCCGCCATTGAGCACCACAGCATTCGGATCGCCAGCCGCCGCAGCGGCGAGCTCCGGCACGAGCCCGCGGTTCGTCGCATCGGGCGAGGTACCGAGGATCTGCGAGATGGCATTGTCGCCGCCGAGCAGGCCATCCACCGCGCCGCCGATGGGATCGCTGCCGATGACATTGGCGAGAACGCCGCCGCTGCCCACCACGCCGAGGCCGCCGTCCAGCGCGCCGCCATCACCAAGAAACGAGCCCGGCAGGCCCGGCGAGCCAGGCTCTCCCGGCGCACCCTGCGCACCCGGCGTGCCCGGCGCTCCCGCAGTGCCGCCGCCGACTTCCGAGGAATATGAGATCTTGTCTGTCGCGCATGCCGCAAGCATCAGACATGCCGACGAAATCATGAGCGCCTTCCTGAACGCTGCCATCCCCAACACGAACACCTCCACTGACGGACGGATTGAAGAGCGACTGCCGGAGCGCTCGGCCCCGGCCCTCATTCCTTGTAGTCCAACGGTGATGTGCTCTGTGTGCTGATCTGTGCAGATATGTCAGGATGCTCACACACGGGTCCCGATCCGGGAATGGCGTTAACGCCAAAGTAAAGCGGCCGGGTCTTCACTCTTCTGCAACTTCGTCCGATCATGCGCCGCATGAAGGAGGTGCTCGCCTTGATACCGGCCAGCCACGCATCGCCAGGATCACAACTCCGCCTCCGTGCCGCGCGGCGCGGCGGGCGCGGCTTCGGGTCTTGCGAAGCGGGCATCGTGTCGGTCATTGCCGCCGGCGTGCTGGTCCTCGTCATCGCCATCGCTGCGGTCGTTGTCGATGCAGGCTCGATGCTTCTCGCGCGGCGGACGCTACAGGCAGCGACCGATGCGGCGGCGCTCGCCGCCGCGCAGAACCTCGAGAACGCGCAACCCGCCGCCACCGATGCGCTCGCGCAGAACGGCTTCGATGCAGGGAATCTCGGATTGGCGGAGCTCGGCCGCTATGACAGCTCACAAGCGGCGGGCCAGCGCTTCACCCCTACGAACGACCCCGCGATGATCAACGCCGTGCGCGTCTCGACGCAGGCGACGGCGCGCATGTATTTCTCCCGCGCGCTTGGCCTCTCGAACTTCGCCAACATCACAGCGAGAGCGACGGCCACGATCTCACCGACCGTTGCCTTCGGCGCGGGCACGCAGCTTGCCAATCTCGATGCCGGGGCCATCAATTCGATCCTCGGCAGCCTTCTTGGCAGCTCCGTCTCGCTTTCGCTCGCCGACTATCAGGCGCTCGCCCGGGCGCAGGTCGATGCGCTGTCCTTTCTCGACGCGCTGGCGACGAAGGTCGGGCTCGGCACGGGATCGAGCTATGGCGACCTCCTGAACGCAAATGCCAGCATCGGACAGGTTCTCGATGCGGCGGCAGAAGCTTTGCAAAGCGGGTCTGACGGGTCATCGGATACGAGCGTTGCGCTGTCCGGCATCAACATGATCGCGGGCCGCGTGCCATCCGGCACGAGCATGAGAATCGGCGACGTCGTCGATGCGGGCTATTTCTCGGACAAGGCCATCGGTCAGGGCAGCAGCACCGCGCGGCTTTCCATGCTCGACATCATCGAGGGCTCGATCGGCTCGGCGAGCACTGGCAAGACCATCGGTCTCGGGCTCGGCATTCCCAATGTGACGAGCGCGAAGCTCGCCATCGGTACGCCGATGAGATTCACGATCGGCGAGGCAGGCACGACGATCCACACCGCTCAGATAAGGATCGCCATCGTACTGAACGCCACGATCGCCATTCCGCTCGTATTGCCCGCGACGGGCATTTCCGTGCCCATTTACATCGAAGGGGCGGAAGGCACGGCGATCGCCAGCGCCATACCCTGCCAGCCGAACGATCTTGCCCACATCACAAGCACCGCCGGCGCGGCGACAGCCCGCTTCGCGACCGTCAGCAATCAGGCGCTTGTCGATTTTTCCTCGCCGCCCGCTCCCGGCGCGGCGCAGGTTTCGCTCGCGGGCTTCAGCCTCATCACCATCTCGGGCAGCACGACCGCCGCCGGCGCCGGCCCGACCGAACTGAAATTCGCCAGCATCGGCGAGACGCAAAGGGTCAGCGGCACCGATCCCGGCGCCTCGCTTCTGACGGATCTCAGAAGCTCGCTGAGCGTCACCCCGTCCATCCCTCTCGTCACACCGCTCATCAACACGACGGTTTCGACGCTGGTTCAAACGCTCGGCACCGTTCTTCTGCCCACCTTGCAGGCGCTGGGCGTGCGGCTGGGAAACATGGACGTAACCCTCTCCGGCGTTAAATGCACGCCAATGCTCGTCGAGTAGGCGTATGGAGAGCGCAGCTTTCACATCCGTTCACACGGTTGCCCGGACGCCCCGGAGCGCAGGGAGTTACGAGACATGAACGCAGATATTCAGCTTCGCCGCGCGCTTGTCTATGACGACGATGAAGCCTTCGCGGAAGAATGCGCCGAGGCGCTGGCGCGCCGCGGATATGAGGTCGCGACGCGGAACGGCAACGGCCGCTTCGCCGCGCTTCTTGCCTCCGTCGAGCCGCAGCTTCTTCTCCTCGATCTTCACATGCCCGATTTCGACGGCTTCGAGGCGTTGCGTGTGATCCGCGATTACAAGGGGAAGGACGCTCTCACCGTCATCATCGTCTCGGCGGCGGAACCTTCCCTGCTCTCGATGGCCGAGACGCTCGCGCAGCCCTACGGAATCAGGCTTGGCGGCGTTCTCGGCAAACCGGTCACGCTCGCCGCGCTGGAGAAGGCGCTCGCCAGCGCCGGCGACGACAAATCAGCACAAATCTGAAGGCCGCGCGCCCGTGACCATTTACGAACTCTTAATCACTCCCGGCGCCTCATGATGGCAGGTATGGAAACTCTCAGAGGAGCCGTCCGGATTATGCAGGCCAATGTCCTCGTTGCCGATGACGATCCAGCGCAGCTCGCGGAAATGAGCGAGTTCCTCGAACATGCGGGCTTCTCCGTCATAAGGGCGCATGACGGCCACCACGCCGTCGAGATGATCGCCCGGCATCGCCCCCGCATCATGATGCTCGACGTCAACATGCCCGGATGGGATGGCGTTCGCGTTGCGGATGCCGCGCGCAACCTCGATCATCGCGCCGTCATCATCCTCATGACCGGCGACACCGACGCGCTGAAATATGCGATCAGCACCGATTGCGGCGCCGTCATGGCCTTTCCCAAACCCGTCGAGCTGCCGAAGTTGATGAGCTTCCTCAAATCGACCTTTGGCGAGATCGAGCCGGAAGCCGCAATCAACCTCTGATGAGGGGCGTCGCCTGAATCTGCTCCGGCGGCGATGCCGGACGTCCGAGAGACAGATCCAGAAGCTGCGAGCGGATGCGCTCCGACATGGCGGGCATTTTGGCGCGCAGCTCGTCGAGCCTGAGCAGCATGCTCTTGGCCGTCAGGTAGCTCACGCCGAGCTTGCGGCTCACCTGCGATATGCTGGGGCGCTGGCGACGAACCTCCTGAATGTGAAGCAGCACGACCCAGGATGTCAGCGATACGCGGGTGCCGTGGAGCGGCGTTCCCGATGTCACGCTGTACTGGCAGCGTCGGCACGCCTTGCAGGTCCACAATCCCGGCCGCGTCGTGAGGCGGCAGGCGGCGCCAAGCGTCTTGCAATTCAGGCATTCGGGCCCGTGCGGCCAGCGCGCGACTTCCAGAAGGGCGCGGCTCAGCTCTTCCGATTCGAGCACCTCGCCGAGAGAAGGAAACTGCACGACGCGGCCGAACGCTCTGCTGGCGATCGTCAGCGATGCGGGAAGGGTTGTGATTTCATCCGACATGAGCCGCCGTTCCGTCATTCGATGACTGTTCCAAGCCTCGGGAGACACCACGCAGATCGACCGGCGATCGGGCCATGACATTCCCGTCAGATGCGGAGAGTTGCCGGTTCCGACCGAAGCGGGACCAGGCGGGTTCGGAAAGACGGCGTCGAGCCATAAGACGGAGCTTGGGGGGCATTCGCTCGGATCTCCGCCGTCTTCCCGATCGGGTCTCGCCGCCGGTCGAGACCGGCAACTCAAGCGCTTACCCGGTTTTGAGCGGGTACGATGCGAGTCTGCTGCCGGGGGCGGGCGAGGTCATTGGGAATTGCGTCGAGTTATGTGAGCGCCTGCATCGAGGCTCCGCGGCTCTCATCCCGATTGCGCGACGAAGGCGCATGCGCGTCCGGCATCTCCGCCATCGGCCCCGCCCCGAGGCGCGCGGTCCTGAATTTCTGTGGCGAGCATCCGTTCCAGCGCCGGAAGGCGCGGCGGAAATTCGCCGTGTCCTCGAAGCCGAGAAGCGTGCCGATTTCCGCCACGCTCAGTTCCGTTTCCCGGAGGCATGATTTCGCCAGCCCGTTGCGCACGTCGTCGCGTATGAGCTGGAAGGATTCGCCCTCGCCCAGAAGCCTCCTGCGAAGAGTGCGGCTGCTGATATTGAGCGCTCTGGCAACCTCATATTCATTGAGAAGGTGGCCGCGCTCGCCAGCCAGTATGCGCCGGACCTCGAGCGCGCAGCTCTCCGCCTGCCCACGCTTGCGCAGCAGCTCTCCGCACTGGCGGACATACATATCGGCGATCGCATTGCCGGCGGCGGCAAGCGGCCTGTCCACCGCCTCGCGTGGGCCGATCAGCCGGTTGGCCGGTCTGTCGAAGGCGATGGGTAGCCTCAGATAACGCCGGTATATCTCCTCCGGCATTTGCGGCCTGAAGGCGAATTCGAGCCGGCAGCCCTCGAGATCGGCGCCGACAAGCTCCTCGAGCGCGGTTACGGTCGCCGCGAAAAAGGCTTCCGGCAGAAAGGCCGGCGCGCCGGGCACCTCCACCGATGGCGTCAGCGTGAGCGCCACGCCTTCCTGATCGAAGGCGAAGCGGATGCTCTTCCGCGCCGTGCCCACGGGACTGTGGCGAACCAGAAACTCGGCGGCCTGACGAAGCGTCCTGCAACTCATCAGCGCATGGCCGAGCACGCCGTGGGAGCCGAGATGAAGCGAACTGCCGAAGCGAAGGCCGAGCGAAGGATCGCCGGTGAGCGCCACGGCCCTGCCGCAGAGCTGGTAGAACTCTTCCTCTTCGAGCGGCCTGGCGGCGCCAGCCAGAAGGGAGGGGTCATGCCCCGCTTCGCGCAAGATCCTCGCGAATGCAAAAACATATGCGGCCTGGACCTTCATCTCCTGCCCATATCCGCTCTCGTCTTTGGCCACATCGGACCTCACCCAACCGGACCATAGTTCCGAAACAGCGCAGCGGCAACCGCGGCGCAGGGCCTGTGTGAGCAAACGAAAAAAGATTGCGATGCGCACGCCAGGGAAGCGAAAACAATACGCTCCGTATACGTTGCTTTGGATTTTTGTCGCGCACATTGTAAGAAATTGTCGGGCACTTCGAGTTTGATGGCCGGTCCGCATCGGACCCCCGCTTTGGCCGGACCGGACCTCACCCGATGGCGGCTTTCCTTCCGAAATAGACCCTCGCAGCCACCGCGCGCATGAGCGGGATTCCTCATGCGCGAAGCATGAAGCGGGCAACGCCCCGCGTAGCGTAACAATCGCAGAGGGGAGAACAATGCGGCCTCAGTCCCGCCTGAATGCCAGAAACTTCGTTCCGGCCATCGCGCTCTTCGGCGCCGTGGCATTCGCCTTGCCGGCTTCGGCGGCGCAGTACAATTTCGGCGATGTCGACGTCACTCTCGACAATACGGCCTCGATCGCCGCAAGCATCCGCACATCGCGCCAGTCCTGCGATCACATCTCCGTTTATAATGGCGGCTGCACGAGTTCCAACGGCGCCGATTACGATGTGAATTCGGATGACGGCAATGTGAACGTCGAACGCGGCGAACTCATCTCCGCGCCGCTGAAGATGATTTCGGAACTCGGCGCCAAGTGGCAGAACTTCGGCGCCTTCGTGCGCGCAAAGGCGTTCTGGGACCCGGTCGCCTATGATCTCGGCGACGGCTCGGGCGCTTACGGCCCCATCACGTCGCCGAGCCGCCAGCGCCGCCCGCTCCAGGACTTCTATCGCGGCGACGACGCCTATAACCGCGAACTGCGTCAGATGAAGCTGCTCGACGCTTTCGCCTATGCCGACTTCAACGTCTTCGGCGATCTGCCGCTCAATGTCCGCATCGGCCGGCAGGCCGTCAACTGGGGCGAAAGCACCTTCGTTCCCGGCGGCATTTCCTCCTATCTGCCGCTCGATGTCGCCGCCTTCACGAAGCCCGGCACGGAACTCAAGGAGGTATTCCTGCCGCAGAATACTGCCTATGCGAGCCTCGGCCTTCCCGCCAACTTCACGCTCGAGGCGATGTATATTCTGGAGTGGGACAAGTCGCCGCTTCCGCCCTGCGGCACCTTCTTCGCGCCGAGCGATGCGCTGGCCGATGGCTGCGCCTATGCGCTCAGCAATGGTGAATTCTATTCACTGCCGGATGGCTCGCCGCGCTCGACGAGCGGACTTTCCGATCCGCTCTTCGTCCAGCGCGGCGCCTCGCAAAGCGCGCGCAACAGCGGGCAATGGGGCGCGGCGCTTCGCTACTATGCCGACTGGCTCAATGACGGAACGGATCTCGGCGCCTATTTCGTGAACTTCCACGACAAGCTGCCGATCGGCACCTTCACCGCCAATTCCAACCAGACGATGCTCTCCGCCGTGGCCCTCCTCTCGGGTGGCGACATGACGAGCCCCGCCTGCACGATCACGCTGCTGACGAATGAAGCGGGCCAGCCGATCTCGACCTGCGGCGGCGCCGAGGGGCTCGATTCGCGAACCAGCGGCAAATATCTCCTCGCGCAGTTTCCCGAAGACATTCACATGATCGGCACGAGCTTCAACACCACCATCGCCGACTTCATGAACGGCACGGCCTTCTCGGGCGAGCTTGCCTTCTTCACCAACATGCCCTTCCAGATCGACACCACCGAGCTTCTCGGCGCGGATTTCGTCAATGCGGGATTCACGGCGCAGCCCGGCCAGCAGGCGATCTATCAGGGCGCGCCCGTCCGGCCCGGAGATGTCATTCCCGGCTATCAGCGCATGCGCGCGCTGCACGGCCAGGCCTATACGCTGAGCACCTTCACGCCCTCCAACTGGCTCGTGCAGGCAGCGAATGGCGACCTGCTGGTTCTGGTCGCCAATGCGGGCTTCCAGTATCTGCCCGATGCGAGCGGCAACCGGTTCATGATCCCGCGTTCGGGCGAAGCGCATCCGAATGCGGGCATGGCAACCGTGCTTGGAGACTCCTGCCACACGACGACGGGATGCATCATCGCTCCGCAATATGCATCGTCCTTCTCGTGGGGTTATCGCCTGCTCGCCATGATGCAATACAACTCATTCATGGGAACGGCGGTGACAGCGACGCCGCGCGTCTTCTTCGCGCATGACGTGAAGGGATATTCGGCGGGGCCGATCGGGCCCGGCTTCGTCGAAGGCGTGAAGACGGTCGGCGCGGGCATCGATTTCGACTATAAGTCGGCCTACAAGCTCAGCCTCGACTATGCCTCGAGCTTCGGCAACCGCTACAGGAACGCGATGGTGGACAAGGACTTCGCCAGCGCCTCGCTTTCCTACGCCTTCTGAGCGGAAAGAGGACGGAAGCGACAGCCCGGCCGCAAGCGGCCGGGCTTTTCCGTATGGCGCGTCGAGCGGCGCGCGGCCTATCCCTGCCGGACCAGCCCGTCGACGACCGACTGCGCCTCCTGCTGGATGCGGCGCAGATGATCCATGCCGAGAAAGCTCTCGGCGTAGATCTTGTAGACGTCTTCGGTCCCGGATGGCCGGGCCGCGAACCAGCCGTTCTTCGCGATCACCTTGATGCCGCCGATCGGCTGGCCGTTGCCGGGCGCCCTGTCGAGCTTCGCCACGATTTCTTCCCCGGCGAGTTCGCTCGCCGCTATGCGCTCGGGCGTGGCTTTCTTCAGCGCGGCCTTCTGCGCCGCCGAGGCGGGCGCGTCGATGCGCTCGTACCAGGAGATGCCGAGATCGCCCGTGGCGTCGCGATAGATCGCGCTCGGGTCCTTGCCGAGGCGCGCGGTCATCTCCGCCGCGAGGAGGCCGAGAATGATGCCGTCCTTGTCGGTCGTCCACACGGTGCCGTCGCGCCGCAGGAAGGAGGCGCCCGCGCTTTCCTCGCCGGCGAAGGCGATCGAGCCGTCGATGAGGCCGGGGCTGAACCATTTGAAGCCGACCGGCACCTCGACAAGGTCGCGGCCGATCTTGCCGGCGAGCCTGTCGATCATGCCGCTGCTGACGACCGTCTTGCCGATGGCGCTTCCCGCCCTCCAGTCCGGGCGGTTCGCATAGAGATAGGCGATCGAGGCGGCGAGAAAGTGATTGGGGTTCATCAGCCCCGCGGACGGGCAGACGATGCCATGGCGGTCGGCATCGGTGTCGTTGGCGAAGGCGATGTCGAAGCTGCCGCTCATGCCGACCAGCCGCTCCATCGCATAGGGCGAGGAGCAGTCCATGCGGATCTTTCCATCCCGGTCGAGCGTCATGAAGCGGAATGTCGGATCGACGGCATCGTTCACGACCGTCGCGGCGATGCCATAGCGCTCGATGAGCGGCCCCCAATAATCTATGGCCGCGCCTCCGAGCGGATCGATGCCGATCCTCACGCCGCTCGCCCGGATCGCATCCATGTCGACGACATTGGCGAGGTCGCTCACATAGGGCGTGATGTAGTCATGCGCATGGACCGAGGCCGCCTGCCGCGCGCGGGCGAGCGGCACGCGACGCACGCCCTCGAGCCCGCGCTCGAGAAAGCCGTTGGCCGCTTTCTCGATCCATGCGGTGACATCGGTATCGGCCGGGCCGCCATTCGGCGGGTTGTATTTGAAGCCTCCATCCTCGGGCGGGTTGTGCGAGGGAGAGATGACGATGCCGTCGGCGAGACCGCTCCGGCGGCCCCTGTTCCAGGTCAGGATCGCGTGCGAGATGACGGGGGTCGGCGTGTATCCCCCACCCGCATCGATCATCGTCTCGACGCCATTCGCGGCGAAGACCTCGAGCGCGCTTGCGAGCGCAGGCTCGGAGAGGGCATGCGTATCCATGCCGAGAAAGAGCGGGCCGTCGATCCCGGCATGCTGCCTGTAGAGGCAGACTGCCTGCGCGATGGCCAGGATATGCGCCTCGTTGAAAGCGCAATCGAATGCGGAGCCGCGATGACCGGAGGTGCCGAAGGCGACGCGCTGCGCCGCGAGGCCGGGGTCCGGCGTCTCCGAGAAATAAGCCGTCACAAGTCTCGGCACATTGACGAGCATGGATGCCGGCGCCGGCCTGCCTGCCAGCGGATTTGCCTTCTCTGTCATCTTTGTCGCTTTCGCCCCGGAAATGTCTGAAGCCAGGGCCGGCACCGCTGCGAACGGGGATGCGCGGCCAGGCGTTCGCCGAGATTAGCGCGCCTTCCCGCCTGATTACCAGAAAGACGCGAAGGGCGGCGGCAGAGATTTGCGGCCCCGTTGCTCCGGCCGGGATCGCCGCGCCGATATAATCCGCCAACGAATTAATTTATGGATGGGCCTCGGTCTGCCCCCTGCCCGCTGCGCCGAGACTACCGCGCTGAAACCGCCGCCCCGTTCCCGCCGAGCCCGGCCCCACCCATGGGCAATCCGGCCGGATCGCGGCTGACGGGCATGATTGGTAACGGGGCGAGTGATGCGCCGGAGAGCGTAAGGCTCGGCACCCTTATGTCATTGCCGCGCCTGCCGGTTTCTGCTTCGCGCCTGACGCGCGGAATCGCCCTTGCCGTTGCCACCGATGGGCAGGATGATCGTGCTCACCGGCGTCAACCATGCCCGGGATATGCCGGGCGCATGACGAGGAGATTGCCATGGCCGCGCATGCTTTTCAGCCGAGTGCTTCCGCCATACTGGGCAATATGAGCAATCTGCTGCCCGACCTCGAGACGCTCTACAAGGACATTCACGCCCATCCCGAATTGTCGATGCAGGAGACGCGAACAGCGGGCATCGCCGCTGCGAGGCTCGCCGAGGCCGGCTATGAGGTGACGACGGCGGTCGGCAGAACGGGTGTCGTCGGCCTGCTTCGCAATGGTCAGGGACCGACGGTGATGCTGCGCGCCGATATGGACGCGCTGCCCATCGCAGAGGATACCGGTCTTCCCTATGCCAGCAAGGTCACGACGAAAGATGCCGACGGAAAGACCGTGCCGGTCGGGCATATGTGCGGTCACGATATGCACGTCACCTGGCTCGTCGGCGCGGCGACGCTGCTTTCGCAGGCTCGGGCTGTCTGGAAGGGCACACTGATGGTTGTGTTCCAGCCGGGCGAGGAAACCGCGCAAGGCGCCCGGGCGATGATCGATGACGGCCTGCTCAAGCGCTTTCCCAAACCGGATGTCGTGCTCGGCCAGCACGTCATGCTTGGCCCCTCAGGCACCGTCGCCGGAAGCTCCGGGCCAATCACCTCGGCGGCGGACAGTCTGCAGATCCGCCTCTTCGGCCGTGGCGCGCATGGCTCGATGCCGCAAGCCAGCATCGACCCCGTCGTGATGGCCGCGTCCGTCGTCCTGCGGCTCCAGACCATCGTCTCCCGCGAAGTTGCCGCAACCGATGCGGCCGTGGTCACGGTCGGCGTGTTGCAGGCCGGCACGAAGGAGAACGTCATACCCGACGAAGCTCTCATCAAGCTCAATGTGCGCACATTCGACGCTTCCGTGCGCAAGCACGTTCTTGCGGCAATCGAGCGGATCGTCAATGCCGAGGCCGAAGCCTCCGGCGCGCCGCGCAAGCCCGAGATCACGCCGCTCGACAGCTATCCGCTCAATGTGAATGACGAGGCCGCGAGCAATCGCGTTGCGGAGGCCCTTCGCGGTTATTTTTCCGCCGATCGCGTCCATCGCACCGGACCGGCGCCGGCAAGCGAGGACTTCGGCTGCTTTGGCACAGCATGGCAGGCGCCCTCGGTGTTCTGGTTCGTCGGCGGCACCGATCCGCAAACCTATGCCGAGGCCAAGGCGGCGGGCAGGCTGAACGACCTGCCGGTCAATCACAGTCCGAAATTCGCGCCCGTTCTGCATCCGACGCTCGAAACCGGAATCGAGGCGCTGGTGGTCGGCGCTCTGGCGTGGCTTGCATGATCACCATCGAAACCTTCGTGCGCATTCTCGATCTGGGAGGCACGTTTGTCTTCGCGATCAGCGGCGCCGTTGCCGCGGTCAATCGCCGCCTCGATATTTTCGGCATCCTCGTCCTGTCATTCGTGGCCGGCAATGTCGGCGGGGTCACGCGCGATGTGCTCATCGGCGCCGTGCCGCCCGCCGCGCTGACCGACGGGCGATACCTGCTGGTTTCCGTCCTCGCCGGGCTCATCACGTTCTTCTCCTATGCCGGCGTCGACAGGCTGCGCACGCCCGTGCTCCTGTTCGACGCCGTGGGACTGTCATTCTTCGCCGTCGCCGGCGCCCAGAAGGCGATCGAGTTCGGATTGAGCCCGGTCATGTCGGCCCTTCTGGGCATGTTGACAGGCATCGGCGGCGGAATGACGCGCGATGTTCTCCTGGCGGAGATTCCCCAGGTGCTGCGCTCGGACCTCTATGCCATCGCCGCGCTTGCCGGAGCCTCGCTCGTCGTCACCGGCCACCTGCTCGGCATCTCCTACGGTATCTCGGCATCGGCGGGAGGGGTCTTGTGCTTTGGCCTTCGCTACATGGCGATCTGGCACGGCTGGCACCTGCCGGTCGCCCACCTTTCGGCGCGGCAGCGAGCCGACACGAATCCTTCGGAGAACCAGGACGAGCGATGAAGGATTGCCGTTATCCGCTTCGGGCAGCGGCGGCGGGGCGTACCGATCCCGGTGCCCGGTCTTATTCCAAAGCGGTCGATAAAGTGGCGCGCCGGGGAAGATTCGAACTCCCGACCCCCAGATTCGTAGTCTGGTGCTCTATCCAGCTGAGCTACCGGCGCAGGCTCTCCATGGGGCCAACCGTTCCGGGCCAGCAATGCGAGAGCGGCGCAACTCTTAAAGGGTCGAAGGACGGATGGCAAGTGCCGAGGAGGGGGCAAATTGCGCTTCGTTCAACGCCCGTATCTGGCGCGATAGCTCTCGGCGTCTCCGAGAGTTTCGGCCTCATAGACCCCGCGGGCGACGGCCCGGGCGAGGCAATCGGCGGCAATGGAGCCCAGCCCGGCCACCGATCCGGCGCGATTTTCGGCGCCAAGCCGGACCCTTCCCGTCGCCAGCACGAAGACGGCATCGCCATCGACCGGGGCATGAACGGGCCTGATGGCGCGGGCAAGGCCGTCCTGCGCCATGATGGCGACGCGGCGCGCCTCGACCGGCGTCAGATCGGCATCGACCGCGACGAGGCCGATCGTCGTGTTGCCTCCTTCGACCTTCCCCGCCATGCCCGCCAGCGCCGCCTTCGTCTCCTCCAGCGGATCGCGGGCGGCAAGCCCCTCCACCCGCTCCGGCCAGCCACGGCCGCCGAACTCGCCATCCATTTCATAAGGCGCGGCCCAGAAACGGTCGCTGCCGGGGATGACGGCGGAGCCGAAAGGATTGGCGGCGACGATCGCCCCCACGGTGAGGCCCCCGGCGCTCACGGCCGATGCGGAGCCGAGCCCGCCCTTGAGCATGCCTGCCCGCGCGCCGAACCCCGCCCCTGCATTGCCAAGCGCGAAGCTCCGGCCCGCATGCTCGCAGGCGCGCCGCCCAAGCGCGCGATAGGGTGGCTCCTCGCCCCAGTCCTTGTCGCCGCCATTGGTGAGATCGAAAAGGATCGCGGAGGGCACCACGGGCGCCACCATGGCCGAATTGCCGAGCGCGAAGCCGCGCCCGCGCGCGCCGAGCCAGGAGACGACGCCCGAGGCGGCATCGAGGCCATAGACGGAACCGCCCGAGAGCACGACGCCATCGACCTCCTCGACGAGGCATGAAGGGTCGAGCGCGTCCGTCTCGCGCGTGCCGGGAGCGCCGCCGCGCACATCGACAGCGGCAACGGCGCGCCGCCCGGGCAGGATCACGGTGACGCCCGTGCGGGCGCCCGCATCCTCCGCATTGCCGACGAGAATATCCTCAACATCCGTGATGAGATTAAGCCGCCCCTTGCGGATGCCGCCGATGTTCATAAGCTGTCCCTCGCACTGCCGGCCGCCAAGGGGGCGCGGTCACGCTCCGAACCCTATCAGACTCCGGGCGTTTCGGGACCGGCCAAACGGCGCGAAGGGGACGAGATCATGACACCGAAGAGAATTCTGCCGGTCATCGGCATGGCAATGCTCATTGTCGTGGTGGCGCTGTGGTGGACCTTCGGCGAGGGCACGCGCAAGCCCTATATGGTCGCAAGCGCAAACCCTTACGCGAGCGAGGCGGGCGCACAGATTCTGAAGGAAGGCGGCAGCGCCGTCGATGCGGCGATCGCCGTTCAGGCGGTGCTGACACTCGTCGAGCCCGAATCGTCCGGCCTTGCGGGCGGCGCCTTCATGCTCCATTGGGCGCCCGAGAACGAAAAGCTCGACGCCTATGACGGCCGCGAGACGGCGCCGGAAGGCGCATCGCCCGGCATGTTCCTCAATGACAAGAACGAACCGCTGGGGATCAAGGATGCCGTTCTGAGCGGTCGCTCGGTCGGCGTGCCGGGCGTCGTGCGCCTGCTCTGGCTCGCCCATCAGCAGCATGGCGTCCTGCCGTGGAAGAGGCTTTTCGAGCCGGCGATCCGGCTTTCCGAACAGGGGTTCAACATTTCGCCGAAGCTCGCCGCCTCGATCGCGCGCGACCCGGCGCTCGCCTCCATGCCGATGGTGCAGGATTACTTCTTCACGAAGGACGCGGAGGGCAATCGCGTGCCGCTCGCGGCCGGGGCGCTCCTCAAAAATCCCGAACTCGCGGAGACGCTGAAGCTCATCGCCGACAAGGGGCCCGATGGCTTCTATTCCGGCCCGGTGGCGCAGAAGATCGTCGATGCGGTGACCCATGCGCCCGCGCTTCCCGGCACGCTCTCGCTCGCCGACCTCGCCGCCTACGAGGCCAAGCCCCGCGAGCCCATCTGCCGGCCCTATCGCGTCTATCGCATCTGCACCATGCCGCCGCCGACTTCGGGCGGCATCTCGACGCTGCAGATCCTCGGCATCCTCGAAAATTTCGACATGGGGCAGATCGAGCCCATGTCGCTCGTCGCCGTGCATTTCATCGCCGAAGCCGAAAAGCTCGCCTATGCGGACCGCGCCAAATTCATCGGCGATCCCGATCATGTCCATGTGCCGGTCGACGCCATGCTCGATGCGACCTATCTGCGCAAGCGCGCGAGCCTCATCGATCCGAGCCTCTCCATGGGCCGCGCCGCGCCGGGTGAGATCGGCGACCGGCGCGCCGACGCCTATGGGCTCAATGGCGACATTTCGCGCCCCTCGACGAGCCATTTCAGCATCATCGACGCGCAGGGCCGCGTCGTCTCCATGACGACCTCCATCGAGGCGCCCTTCGGCAGCCACCTCATGGCGGC
>NZ_JBATUH010000105.1:0-28680 GCF_049671045.1 Parvibaculum sp.
GACCCGCGAGCCAGGAGACCTGCCGTCAAGCGCGTCATCTGCCGGTGGCCGGGGTGTGCCAGCCGGGCGGCAAGACCGCATGATGACGCGACAGGTTTCGTCCGCGTCCGCCTGCCGCGTCTGTCCCGCGATCCTCTCGCCTCGCTCGCATCTCCGCTGCCGGTCCTGGCGGCCGGGGTTGGCCGCGAACGACATGAGGGGGTTCCTGTGAACATCTCCAGCAACAAGACACGCCGCGCACTCGCAGCGGCGCTCGCCACTCCGCTCGGCCTTGCGGCCTTTGCCACCACACCCGCCAGCGCCGATACCGCGGCCATCGCGCCCGACATGATTGTCACGGCAAGTCCCGAGCCCTTGCCGACCAAGGAAGTCGCAAGCTCCTACACGATCATCACCGCAGCGGAGATCAAGGCGCATCAGTACCGCTCGATCACGGAAGCGCTAAGCGGCGTGCCCGGCATCCATCTCGTGCAGCAGGGTGGCGAAGGAAAGGTCACTTCCGTCTTCAGCCGCGGTTCCAACTCGAACCAGACGCTCGTTCTCATCAACGGGCAGAACGTCACCGATCCCTCGGCCCCCACAGGCGCCTTCAACTTCGCCGATCTGACGCTCGACAATGTCGAGCGCATCGAGGTCGTGCGCGGACCGCAAAGCGCGCTTTATGGCAGCCAGGCGATGGGCGCGGTCATCAACATCATCACCAAGCGCGGCCACGGCGCGCCGAAAAGCACGCTACGCGTCGAGGCAGGCACGCTCGGCACGCTCAATACGAGCCTTACTTCGGGCGGCAGCCTCGGCAAGACGGATTATTTCGTTTCGCTGTCGCGTCAGGCCAGCGACGGCAACGACGTGACGCCCGCGCGCTATCGCTTCGGCGCGGCAAAGGAGAAGGACCCTTACGAGAATGTGACGGGCTCGCTCAGGCTCGACACCGTGCTCAACGACTATCTCACCGCCTCCGCCTTCGCCCAGATCGTCGATGCGCGCACCGCGCTCGACACCGAGCTTCCGGAAAATCTCTACAATGAGGCGACGACGCACGAATTCTATTTCAACGGCGAGGTTTCGGGACGCTTTCTCGATGGAGCATGGCGGCCGAAACTCTCCTTCGCCTTCGCGCAGACAAACCGCAAGGATACGGATCGCCCCGACATCTATTCGGTGACGATGGACGACACCAACAATCGCGGCAACAGGATCACCGCGAAGCTCGACAACACGCTCGATCTTGCCGACTGGAATTCGCTTTCCTTCGGCGGCCAGTTCACACGCGACGAATTCAGCGTCAACGGGAGCACCGATTTCGGCGGCTTCGTGCAGACGCCCGATTCAAGCAAGAGCGAGACGGCAACCGCCTTCTACATCTCCGACCATGCGACCTGGGGCGAACGCTGGTTTGCGACCGCAAGCGGACGCTTCGACAGCCCGGCGGACTTCGAGAATGCGGCGACTTTCACCATCGCGCCGGGCTACTACCATCCCGAAACGGATACGCGGCTCACGGTGAGCTATGGCACCGCCTTCAAGGTTCCCTCGCTCTTCCAGCGCTATGGCTACACGCCCAACAATTTCGGCTCGGCCTTTTTCGGCAATCCCGATCTCAAGCCCGAGCGCAGCCGCGGCTGGGAAGCAGGCGTCGATCAGGGGCTTTTCGACAGCAGGCTCCGGCTCGGCGCGACATGGTTTTCAAGCAAGATCAGCGATGCCATCTCGACATATTTCCTGCCGAGCTTCGATTCGACGACGCGCAACGAGCCGTCATTCAAAACGCACGGGCTTGAATCCTACGCGCAGGCCGAACTGACGAACGCGCTGAGCCTGCGGCTCGACTACACATTCACCGTGGTCGATGCGGATGTCATCAACAGCTCGCTCACCCGGCGGCCGCGCCACCAGGCGAATGTCTCGACGGTCTGGCGGCCGGATGCGCTGACGAGCCTCTCCGCCGAGATGCAGTATGTGGTCCCCTATCTCGACATCAAGCGGGACACGGGCGCGATCTTCAAGCCGGGGAGCCATGCCGTCTTCAATCTCGCGGCATCGCGGCAGATCACGGAGAGCATCGAGATCACGGCGAAGATCAAGAATCTTTTCAACAAGAGATATGAGCCCGCCGACGGCTTCGAGGCACCGGGCATCGAGGCGCTCGCCGGCATCGCGATCAGCTTCTGACGTTGACTGACGATCCGGAAGGCCGCTTCCCTCCCCGCCCCGCGGAGAGGGAAGCCCCTTCGGGCGCCGGTTCAGCGGCCCGTGAACTTCGCCGCGCGCTTCTCGACGAAATGCGCGACGCCTTCGCGGAAATCCTCCGTGGCGAAACTCTTCTGCATCTCGCTGTCGCCGACCGCGAGCGCCTCGTTGAAATCCTGAAAGAGCGCCTTCCAGACCTGCGCTTTCATGACCGCCATGGAGCGCGGGCTCACGGTTGCGGCCAGCATGCGCGCATAATCCATCACCGAACCCATGAAGTTCGCCTGATCGAAGACCTTGTTGACGAGGCCGATGCGTTCGGCCTCCGCCGCCGTCACCTTGCGCGCGGAAAGCAGGAGATCGAGCGCATGCGCCGGGCCGACGAGGCGCGGCAGGAGCCATGAAATTCCGTGCTCGGCAATGAGGCCGCGGCTTGCAAAGGCGGTGGTGAACTTCGCATCGGAGCCCGCAAAACGCATGTCGGCATAGAGCGCGAAGACGAGGCCGAGACCCGCCGCCGGGCCGTTGATCGCGGCTATGACGGGCTTCTTCACCTGCATGAGATAGCCGAAGCGGCCGCCATAATGCACGCCGACTTCGGGGCCGAGGCCGCCCGCGAAATTGAAGCTCTCCTCGCGCGCCGCCTTCGCGAATTCGCGCTCCTGCGGCTGATCGGCCTTGATGCCCTGCAGGATGCCCATATCGGCGCCAGCGCAAAAGCCGCGCCCCGCGCCGGTCACGACGATGGCGCGCACCTCGTCGTCATCGACGGCCGAGGCGATCGCGCGCTTGAGGCTCTTCTCCATCGCGCCGGTCCAGGCGTTGAGTTTTTCGGGCCGGTTCAGCGTGAGGACGGCGACACGGTCCTGCACTTCGTAAATGAGATCTTCGTAATTCATGTTTTCCTCCCTGAACGACGCGGACCGTTCGTTCTCCTCGTCCGCGGGCAGTCTGCGTCGCATCTTGCGGCACGGTCAAAGCATTTCTGGACACGCGACGACGCCGCGCTTGACCTGACAATCGGAGAGGACACACTCTCTTCCGGTTATGCGCAAATCCTCCGCGCGAGGGTGATCCTCCGCCGAACGACGAAAGACACGAACATGTCGATGCCGGAAAAAGGAACCGACTGGGAAACGCTGAAGCGCGAGATGCAGGCGCGGGGACAGGGCGACGTCAAATGGCGCGACGGCAAAACCGCCGTCTATGTCTTCAATGCCGGACCCGATGTCGAACGTGTGCAGAAGGAAGCCTATACGCTCTTCATGTCGGAGAACGGCCTTGGCCCGCTCGCCTTTCCCAGCCTCAAGAAAATGGAAGACGAGGTCGTCTCCATGGGGCTCTCGCTTCTTCATGCGCCGGAAGGCGCGGCGGGAAACATCACATCGGGCGGCACCGACTCGATCACCATGGCGATGAAGGCCGCGCGGGATTTCGCGCGCAAGGAAAAGGCGATCAAGGGCACGCTCAACATCGTGCTTCCCCGCTCCGCTCATCCCGCTTTCGACAAGGCGGCGAAGGTCATGGAAATCGAAGTGCGGCGCGTGGCCGTTGGCAGCGACTGGCTCTCCGATGTCGAGGCGATGGGAAAGGCCGCGGACGCGCAGACGTTGATGATCGTCGGCTCGGCACCCTGCTTTCCCTACGGCCTCATCGATCCGATCGAAAGGCTCGGCGAACTCGCGCGGGCGCGCGGCCTCTGGCTCCATGTGGACGCCTGTGTCGGCGGATATATTGCGCCTTTCGTGCGGATGAATGGCGGCGACATTCCGCCTTTCGACTTCGAGGTCGAGGGCGTCTCCTCCATGTCGGCCGATCTGCATAAATACGGTTATTGCGCCAAGGGCGCTTCCACCGTCCTCTTCCGCACGGAGGCGCTGCGCGCCCATATGATCTTCGACTGCAACGAATGGCCGGGCGGGCGCATGATCACGCCGACGCTCGCCGGCACGCGGCCCGGCGGAGCCATTGCGGCCGCATGGGCGGTGATGAATTTCCTCGGCGTCGAGGGCTATCGCGCCAAGCATCGCCAGGTCACCGATGCTCGGGAGAAGATCGAGGCGGGCGTCAGGGCGCTCGGCTTCCGCATCATCGGCCGCCCACAACTCGGCCTCCTCGCCTTCACCCATGACGAGATCGACTGCATGGCCGTCTGGGGCAAGCTCTTCGAGCGCGGCTGGTTCACGAGCCTGACCACCGAGCCCAAGGGGCTCCATCTCATGCTCTCGCCCTTCCATCTTCAGGTCGCCGACACCTATCTCGCGGACCTCGCCGCCGCCGTGGCGGAGGTGAAGGCCGGGCAAAAAGGCCCGGCGCGCGAGGCGCGCTACAGCTAGGCGCCAGGACCGCAAGGCCGCCCTTTTCTCCGCCTCCGCTCCTGATAGACTTTTCGGTCTGTGGGGGGACAAGGGGAGGAATTCGATATGGGTGCCTATCTGCGATCCGGCGCGCGCGTCACCGATGCGTCATCTCTGTTCGAACGCGCGGCGCGCGCGGCAGCGGGCTTTGCCAGCCTCGGCATCGGGCCGGGCGATGTCGTCGCCGTCTATCTGCGCAACGACTTCGCCTTCTTCGAGGCCTCTGTCGCGGCCGGGCTTGTCGGCGCCTATTCGACGCCGGTCAACTGGCACAACTCGCCGGACGAAGCGGCCTATATCTTCGAGAATTCCGGCGCGAAGGCGATCGTCATCCATGCCGACCTCTATCACCCGATCGCCAGCGCCATTCCGGCGCATGTACCGGTCTTCGTGGTCGAGACGCCACCCGAAATAATGTCCGGATACAGAATAAATGCTGATGCGGCGCGGCTTCCCCAGGGGCTTCCTGTCTGGGATGCCTGGCTTTCCGGCTTTGCGCCGAGGGCGCAAGGACCGGACGAAGCGCCGGGCTCCATGATCTACACCTCCGGCACGACCGGGCAACCGAAGGGCGTGCGCCGCAACCAGCCGACCCCGGAACAAATAGCGGCGCAGCAGCGCGGCATCGCCACCGTCATGGGGTTCAATGAGAAGTTCACCCCCGCCGGCGGGATCGTCACCGTCATCACCGGCCCCATGTATCACTCCGCGCCCAATGCCTATGGGCTTATCGGCCTCAAGCTCGGCGCCAGCATCATTCTTCAGCCGCGCTTCGACCCTGAGGAGCTGCTCGCGCTCATAGAGCGCCATCGCGTCACGCATCTCCACATGGTGCCGACCATGTTCGTCCGTCTGCTGAAACTTCCCGAGGCGGTGAAGCGCAAATACGATCTCTCGTCGCTCCGCTTCGTCGTCCATGCTGCGGCGCCCTGCCCCGTCCATGTCAAGCAGGCGATGATCGAATGGTGGGGGCCGGTCATCAACGAATATTACGGCGCGACGGAAACGGGCGCCGTCGTCTTCTGCACCTCGGAGGAATGGCTCAGGCATCCCGGCACCGTCGGCAAGGCGCTTCCCAATGCGCGCGTGATGGTGCTCGACGAGAACGGCAACGAGGTCGCCAAGGGCGCCACCGGCGAGGTTGTCGCACGGCAGTCCGACATTGCCGACTTCACCTATCACGGCGATGACGAGAAGCGCCGCCGCACCGAAAAACGCGGCCTCATCTCGGCGGGCGATATCGGCTATCTCGACGAGGACGGGTATCTCTATCTCTGCGACCGCGCGAAGGACATGGTCATATCGGGCGGCGTCAACATCTACCCGGCCGAAATCGAAGCCGAACTCCACAAGATGCCGGGCGTGGCCGACTGCGCCGTTTTCGGCATTCCCGACGAGGAATTCGGCGAATCCATCTGCGCCATCGTGCAGCGCCAGCCCGGCGCCGATTTCGGCGCCGATGCCGTCCGCGCCTTCCTGCGCGAGCGCATCGCCGGATACAAGGTGCCGAAGCACGTCGAATTCCGCAGCGAACTGCCGCGCGAGGACTCGGGCAAGATCTTCAAGCGCAAGCTGCGCGAGCCCTTCTGGGAGGGCCAGAGCCGGCGCATCTGACGCTTCGCCGGGCAGGCGGCCGAATTACGCCGCAATGCACAATTTTTCTTCCTGACACCTTGTCATTTTGTGCAGTGCAGCGTATTCTGGCGCCAATCAAGGACAAGGGTGCCCCCAAGAGGCGCCTAAGCATCCGGGGAGGATGCGGCCGGCAGGGCTTATGCCAACCTGCTGATATCAAAGGATGCGCGCCATGCGTACCGCTCCCCAGTTCTCTCCCCGGAATGTCACCAAGGCCGGGCCCTTCCATGCCAGCATGGCAAGCGGGCTCCTGCACATCCACAAAACCCTCGCAAATGCGAAAAGCGGCATCAGCCCTGCCGAGACTTTGCTGGCGGCCACGCGGACGGTGCTCGGGATTTACGGCCTCGCCTTGCTGCTGAACTTCGCCCTCTCCTACTGAGGGGCCTCAGCGCATACTTGCGGGCGCGACAGCCATTCGCGCCCGCTCCCCGCTCCGAGAAACGCCGCCTCCCCCTTGCGGGAGGTTTTTTTGCGGTCATATAATAAGCCCTGCTTATTAACAGCAGACCACTTTAATAGCCATGCTTCTTAAATCCATGCCCTCTCGCTCCGACCCCGGCCATGGCATCGGCTTCTTGCTGGCCGACTCGTCCCGCATGCTCCGGCGTATCTTCAACGAGCGCGTGACGCCGCTCGGCCTTACTCAGGCGCAATGGCGCGCTCTCGTGCATCTGTCGCGGAACGAGGGGCTCAATCAGGTCAGCCTCGCGGACCTGCTCGAAGTCCAACCAATCACCGTCGCGCGCCTCATCGACAAGCTCGTCGCCGCCGGCCTCGTCGAACGCAGGCCCGATCCTAATGACAGGCGCGCGCTCAGACTGTTTCTCACCGAGCAGGCGACGCCGCTGCTCGAGCGTATCTGGGACATTGCCGAGGAAACCTACAGCGTCGTCCTCGCGGGCTTTTCACCTGAAGAGTGCGAATTGCTCGCCGACATGATGGCACGCATGCGCGGAAATCTGACGACACTGCTGCCTGGCTGCGCCTCGCGCGCCGCAGCGACGAAATAGAATCCCGAAAGCTGGAGTCCCTCAATGTCAGTCTCATTCGCCCCCGTCTCGAGCGCGGCCAGGCGCTTCCTCGGCGACCGCGCTTCCCTGAGGCCCATTCTTCTCATCGGCGTTCCCGCCATCGCCCTTGTCGCACTCTTCTATGTCTATATGACAAGCGGGCGCTATGTGAGCACCGACAACGCCTATGTGAAGGCGGACATGGTGTCGGTGAGCCCGGATGTGGGCGGCCGCATCGTCGCCGTCTTCGTCAAGCAGAACCAGTCCGTGAAAGTCGGCGATCCGATGTTCCAGATCGACCCCGCGCCCTACGAACTCGCGCTCGCGGAAGCCGACGCGCAGCTCTCCGCGGCGGAGAGCAGCATCCGCGCGCTAAAGGCGAAATACGAGATGACGATCGCCCAGATCGGCCTCGGCCGTTCGAGCATCGACTATTACGACCGCGAATATAAGCGGCAGGCCGCACTCGCCAAGCGCAGCTTCGCAAGCCAGGCCAATCTCGACACCGCGCGCCACAATTTCGATACCTCCGTGCAACTCCTCTCCGTGATGCGCCAGAGCCTCGAGCAGATTTCCGCGCAGCTCGACGGCAAGCCCGACGCGCCGGTCGAGCAGCACGCGTCCTACCGCTCCGCCAAGGCGCAGCGCGACAATGCGGCTCTCAATCTCGAGCGCGCCACCGTCCGCGCGCCTTTCGACGGCGTGGCCGGACGTCAGCCGCAGGTCGGTGACAATGTTTCGCCCGGCGTGCCCGTGGTGAGTCTCGTTTCCAACCAGCAGGTCTGGGTCGAGGCCAATTTCAAGGAGACCGATCTCACCAACGTCCATCCCGGCCAGACGGCGACGATCCATATCGACACCTATCCGAACCATGACTGGGCCGGCCATGTCGCCAGCATCTCGCAGGCGACGGGCGCGGAATTCTCGATCCTCCCGGCGCAGAACGCGACAGGCAACTGGGTGAAGGTCGTGCAGCGCATTCCCGTGCGCGTCGCCATCGACCGCCACCCGGAAGATCCCGTCATTCGCGCGGGCATGAGCGTCGAGGTCGAAATCGACACACATTCGAGCGCTGCCGTTCCCGACGAAGCGCGGAACTGATCCCATGACGCCGACACTCAGGAGGGCCATCGTCACCGGCGCGATCATGCTCGCCACGGTGATGCAGACGCTCGACTCGACGATCGCCAATGTGGCGCTGCCGCACATGCAGGGCACCATGGCCGCGACGCAGGACCAGATCGCCTGGGTGCTCACCTCCTATATCATCGCCGCCGCCATCGCGACGCCGGCGACAGGCTTTCTCGCCATCCGCTTCGGCCGCAAGACACTGCTGGCGATCTCCGTCGTCGGCTTCACCGTCACCTCCATGCTATGCGGCGCGGCCATGACGCTCGACCAGATCGTCATCTTCCGCCTGGCGCAGGGCGCGTTCGGCGCCGCCTTCGTGCCGCTCTCCCAGGCGATCTTGCTCGACATGTACACGATGGAGCAGCGCGGAAAGATGATGGCGCTGTGGGGCGTCGGCGTCATGGTGGGCCCCATCGCCGGGCCCGCCCTCGGCGGCTGGCTGACGGACAGCTATAGCTGGCGCTGGGTCTTCTACATCAACGTGCCTTTCGGCATCATCGCGCTTGCGGGCGTGCTGATCGGCATGACGGAGTCGCATCTCGACAAGCTGCGCAAATTCGACTGGATGGGCTTCGCATTTCTCAGCCTCTGCATCGGCTCGGCGCAGCTCATGCTCGATCGCGGCAACCTCGTCGACTGGTTCTCCTCCACCGAGATCATCGTCTATGCCGTCGTCATGTGCTTCACGCTCTATCTGTTCGTGGCGCATTCGGCGACGACGGCGCGTCCCTTCATCGATCTTGAACTCTTCAAGGACCGCAATCTCATTGTCGGCCTCATCATCATGTTCATCGTCGGCTTCGTTCTCTATGCGACGATGGCGCTGATGCCGCCCTATCTCGAATCGCTCATGGGCTTTCCCGTCGTCACCACGGGTCTTGTGCTCGCGCCGCGCGGCCTCGGCACAATGATCGCCATGGTCATCGCAGGCCGCATCATCAACATCGTCGACATGCGCGCGATCATCGGCTTCGGGCTCGCGCTCGCCTCCTTCTCTCTCTGGGAGATGGCGAAATTCAATCTCGACGTCAGCACGAGCCTCATCGTCTCGACGGGTCTGGTGCAGGGCTTCGGGCTCGGCTTCATCTTCGCGCCGCTGACGACCGTGTCCTTCGCCACGCTCGCGCCCCATCTCAGGACCGAGGGCACGAGTTTCTACAGCCTGCTGCGGAACGTCGGCTCGAGCGTCGGCATCTCCGCCTCGCAGACGCTGATCTCGCGGCTGACGCAGGTGAACCATGCGACGCTCGCCGAGCATGTGACCGCAACCAATCCGCTCTACCGGCCGGAAGCGATGCCGCCAATGCTCAATCTCACGACGCCCATGGGGCTTGCGGCTCTCGACAGCGAGGTGACGCGGCAAGCGGCCGCCATCGCCTATATCGACGACTTCAAGCTGATGATGTACCTCACCCTCATCGCCATTCCGCTACTCTTCCTGATGCGGCAGCCGAAAATACCGAGCGACGCGGCCGAGGAAGAAGCCCTGCATGCGGCCGCCGACTGAGAAAGGTTGAATCCGCGCCGCCGCCGCGCCATGCTCCGGGCGGCCGCGAATGCCGCGCCGATGAGGAAGCGCATATGTCCGTCGAAATACCCTATGTCCGCGACATCGAGTTCAACTATGGCGACAGCGTCGAGGTCTCGCCGCTGATCCGCCGCGTCGTCGCGGAGAACCCCTCGGCCTTCACCTACAAGGGCACGGGCACCTATATCATCGGCCATGGGCGCGTGGCGGTGATCGATCCCGGTCCGCTCAACGATGCGCATGTCGAGGCGTTGATGCGCGCGCTCGAGGGCGAGACGGTGACGCATATCCTCATCACCCACACGCATACCGACCATTCACCCGCGGCTGCGCCCCTGAAGGCGCTCACAGGCGCCAGAACCTATGGCTACGGGCCTCATGGCGCGGGCTCGGGCGAGGAAGATGGCGACATGGACTTCGTGCCCGATGTCGAGATCCGCCATGGCGACATCATCGAGGGCGATGGCTGGACCATCGAATGCGTGCACACGCCGGGCCACACCTCGAACCATATCTGCTTCGCGCTGAAGGAAGAGAAGGCGCTCTTCTCCGGCGATCATGTCATGGGCTGGTCGACCAGCATCGTGAGCCCGCCCGATGGAGACATGTCCGCCTATATGGATTCTCTCGCGCTGCTGCTGACGCGGGACGACGAGGTCTACTGGCCGACGCATGGCCCCGCCATTCACGACCCCAAGCGGCTCGTGCGCGCCTTCATCGCCCATCGCGAGGAACGCGAGCAGCAGATCATCGAGCAGCTGAAGGCGGGACATCACCGCATCGCGGAGATGGTGCCCGTCATGTATGCGGCGGTCGACAAGCGGCTTCATCCCGCCGCGGCGCGTTCCGTCTTCGCGCATATGACGCGGCTCGTCGCGCAGGGCCGCGTCGTGACCGATGGCGAAGTGACGCTCGGCGCGGAATACAGGCTGCCCTGACAGGACCTCAGGGGGCGGGCGTCGCGAGCTTCGTCTTCAGCGCCGCGAGATAGGCGCGGATGCGCGCCGCATTGGCGCCGAGATCACTGATGCCGACGCGCGAGACCGAGCGCAGGTCCACCGCGGCCGCGCCATCCCTTTCACTCACCCGGATCGCCACATCGTCCCTGAAGCCCATGAGCCGCGTCGTCGCCGTGGCCTCGATGAGCCCCTTCTCAGGCGAGGCGGCATCGATCCGCCATCCCATTTCCTTCGCGGTTTCAAGCGCGGCTTCATAGACCTTGCCCGGCTGCTCGCGAACGATGAACGTCTCGAGATCGGGATAGGCCTTGCGTTGCAGCTCGGCGAGATCGGGCGGAGACGAACGGTCGAGCGAGTTCGGTGCATCCTCGCGCAGGATGACGACCGCATCGAATTGCGGCGGATTGGCCAGATCGGTCGTGATGTCGTGAATGCGGGGAACGCTGCGCCCCTGCGACGCCGCCATCGCAACGGGGAGCGCCGCGACGGCCCCGATGAGGATGCCGAGAAGCGCGGCGCCCGCCCCGGCCCTGCTGCCACCCAGGGTGACGACAAGCCCGGCGAGAGAGACGAGCACCGCGACCGCGCCGATGAGCGCCGCGAGCGCCAGCCCACGTATCGGAAGCGTGTAGCCGATGAAGCCGAAACGGTTCGCGATTGCCGCGAGAACCAATACCACCAATGCCAGTACGGCGAGGCGCAATCCCCAGGCGGCTAGACGCGATCGTTCGGCCATCGTCTTCTCCCCTTTTCCTTGCTCCGTGGACGGTTACTCCGCCGCGTTCGCTGTCGGCAGCTTGTAGTCCTTGAACTTGTCGCGCAGCGCGAGCTTCTGGATCTTGCCGGTTGCCGTATGCGGGATCTCGTCGATGAAGGCGACATCGTCCGGCATCCACCATTTGGCGATCTTGCCATCCATATAGTGCAGGATCTCTTCCCTGGTCGCCGTCTCGCCTTCCTTCAGCACGATGATGAGAAGCGGCCGCTCGTCCCATTTCGGATGCGCGACGCCGATGACGGCGGCTTCCGCGACTTTTGGATGGCCGACAGCGAGATTTTCAAGTTCGATGGAGGAAATCCACTCGCCGCCCGACTTGATGACGTCCTTGGCGCGGTCGGTGATCTGCATGAAGCCGCGCTGATCGACGGTGGCGACGTCGCCGGTGTCGAACCAGCCGTCATCGTCGAGGATATTGCCGCCCTCACCCTTCAGATAGGATTTCGCGATGGAGGGGCCGCGCACGAGCAGATGCCCGAAAGCCTTGCCGTCCCAGGGAAGTTCCACGCCCTCGTCATCGGTGATCTTCATCTCGACGCCATAGGGCGGGCGTCCCTGCTTCACCTTGATGTCGAGCTTTTCCTCATGCGACAGCTCTTCCATGCCGGCCTTGAAGCTGCCGAGCGTGCCGAGCGGCGACATTTCCGTCATGCCCCAGGCGTGGCGAACCTCGACGCCATATTTGCTCTCGAAAATGTCGATCATCGAACGCGGCGCGGCCGAACCGCCGATGACGACGCGCTTGAGATGATCGAGCGTCTTGCCGGTCTTTTCGAGATATTGCAGCAGCATGAGCCACACGGTCGGCACGGCGGCGGTGAAGGTCACCTCTTCCGTCGTCAGCAATTCGCAGATGCTGTCGCCATCCATCTTCTGGCCCGGCATGACGATCTTGGCGCCGACCATGGGCGCCGAGAAGGCGATGCCCCAGGCATTCGCATGGAACATCGGCACCACCGGCAGCACACAATCGACCGATTTGAGGCCCATCGCATCGGCGGTTGCGCCGATCATGGCGTGCAGCACGTTGGAGCGGTGCGAATAGAGCACGCCCTTGGGATTGCCCGTCGTGCCGGAGGTGTAGCAAAGGCCGCAAGCGGCGTTCTCGTCGACCTCGACCCACTGGAAATCGCCATCCTCGGCATCGACAAGCGTCTCGTAGCAGAGCGCGTTCCTGAGCTTCGTCTGCGGCATGTGGGCCGCATCGGTCATGATGATGTAGCCCTTCACATTCGGGCACTGCGCCTCGATCGCCTCGACGATCGGAACGAAGGTCAGATCGACGAAGATGTACTTATCCTCGGCGTGGTTGATGATGTAGACGAGCTGCTCGGCGAAGAGGCGCGGATTGAGCGTGTGGCAGACGGCGCCGAGCCCCATGATGCCGTACCAGGCTTCCATGTGGCGGCCGGTGTTCCAGGCGAGGGTGGCGACGACCTCGCCCTCCTTCACGCCGAGGCGGCGCAAGGCCTGCGCCACCTTGCGGGCGCGGACATTCATTTCCGCATAGGTCGTCCGGACGATCGGCCCCTCGACCGAGCGCGACACGATCTCGCGCTCCCCATGAAAGCGGGCCGCATGATCGAGAATGCTCGACACGCGCAGCGGCCAATCCTGCATCAAACCCTTCATCGTCGCCTCTTCCATCCCTTAAGGTTGCCGGCAGGCCCCTCCCGCTTGGGCGCCCTGCCTGTTTTCCGCCAGTCTAGAGGCTCGCGCGCGGCCCGACAATCTCGGCCCCCGGGGGGCGGCACGGCAGAGGGCGAGATTTCCCTCTCAATGCGCGCCCCGCATCCGCTAATCTTGCGCCGGGGAGCAAACAGGGAGCCTGACAATGGCCGGAAAAGCAGACCTTCATTTCAAGCCCGCAGCCGAACTCACACGCATGATCCAGCGCCGGGAGATCAGCTCGCGCGAGCTTCTGGAGCACTTCATCGCCCGCGTCGAGCTGCACAACCCGAAGGTCAACGCCATCGTCGCGCGCGACTTCGATACCGCCCGCCAGCGCGCGGCGGAGGCCGACGAGGCGCTGGCCCGCGGCGAAATCCGCGGCCCGCTTCACGGCCTGCCCATGACCATCAAGGACGCGTTCGAGGTCAAGGGGCTCACCACCGCGGGCGGCACGCCCGACTATGCCAATCATGTGCCCCGGCGCAGCGCCACGGCTGTGGAGCGGATCGAGCGGGCGGGCGCCGTCATCTTCGGCAAGACGAACGTGCCTTTCCTTTCCGGCGATCTCCAGACCTATAACGACGTCTATGGCACCACGAACAATCCCTGGAACCTGGCCTGCGGCCCCGGCGGCTCGTCGGGCGGCTCGGCGGCGGCGCTCGCTTCCGGCCTCACCGGCCTCGAACTCGGCAGCGACATCGGCGGATCGATCCGCACACCCGCGCATTTCTGCGGCGTCTTCGGCCACAAGACGACTTTCGGCATCGTCCCGAAGCGGGGGCACATTCCGCCGCCGCCCGGCGCGCTCGCCGAAGGCGATCTCACCGTCGCGGGCCCGCTCGGCCGCAGCGCCGAGGATCTCGACCTCCTGCTTTCGGTGATCGCGGGCCCCGATGAAATGGCGGCTTCTGGCTGGCGGCTCGATCTGCCCGCGCCCCGCGCCAGGAACCCGCGCGAACTGCGCGCCGCCGTCTGGATCGAGGATCCCTTCTGCGACATCGACGCGGAATCGGTATCGCTCCTCAACGAGGCGGCGCGGGCGCTTGAGGAGGCGGGCGCGCATATCGACCGCGGCGCGCGGCCCGATTTCACGCTCGGCTGGTCGACGGAAGTCTATCTGACGCTTCTTCATTCGATCACGGCGTCGCGTTTTCCAGCCAAGGTCAAGGCGCGCCTCGCCGAGCAGGCCGCCGCCGAGCCCGCCGACAGCAAGAGCCACCTCGCCATTCAGGCGCGCGGCGCGACGATCAGCTATGCCGACCGCCTCGTCTGGCAGGAGCATCAGGCGCAGCTCCGCGCGAAATGGGCGGCATTCTTCCGCGATTTCGATGTCGTGCTCGCGCCGACGCTGATGCGGCCCGCCTTCCCTCACGACCACCGCTCGAACTGGCATGAGCGCCGCCTGACCGTGAACGGCGTCGAGCGCGAATATTTCGACGTGCTGATCTGGGCGGGCCCCGCCATCGTCGCGCATCTGCCGGCGACCATCGTGCCTGTCGGCGTGACACGCGACGGCCTCCCCGTGGGGCTTCAGATCATCGGCCCCCATCTCGGCGACCGCACGACGATTGCCGTGGCGGGCATGGTCGAAAACATTCTCGGGGGCTTCCGCGCGCCGCCTGGCTTTTGAGGCATGTTCCAGCGCGCCTTTGACAGTCCGCCGGGACCCTCTCATATTACGCGCCTTCCGAGTGGGGACACGGGGGTCCGGCAGCACGCAGCGCCGCCGGCCTCATGTCCCGGTTCCAGTTTTTGAGCGCCCCCTGCCGAAAATCCGGCTACGCATCAGCAGGGGCGCGCGTCGCAGCCTTCGAGGAGCGTCCCATGACGAAGCTGAGCAACGCCGCCGTACGCGACGTCGAGACGGTGATCCACCCCTACACCAATCTCGATGCCTTCCGCGCGACGGGTCCGATGATCATCGAGCGTGGCGAGGGCATTCATGTCTGGGACGCGGACGGCCGCAAATATATCGAAGGGCTCGCGGGCCTCTGGTGCACCTCGCTCGGCTATAACGAGCCGGAACTGATCGAGGCGGCGAACGAGCAGCTTCGCCAGATTCCGTTCACGCATGTTTTCGGCGGCAAGAGCCACGAGCGCGCGGCCGAGCTTGCCGAAAAGCTCAAGGCCATCGCGCCCCACAAGGCTTCCAAAGTGCTTTTCTGCGGCTCGGGCTCGGAAGCGAACGATCAGCAGATCAAGCTCGTCTGGTACTACAACAACGCGCTGGGCCGCACGAAGCGCAAGAAGATCATCTCGCGCCAGCGCGCCTATCACGGCGTCACCATCGCGTCGGCGAGCCTCACCGGCCTTCTGCCCAACCATCGCGATTTCGACCTGCCGCTTTCCTTCGCGCGCCACACCGATTGCCCGCATTACTACCGCTATGCCGAGCCGGGCGAGACGGAGGACGAGTTCACGACGCGGCTGGCCGCAAATCTCGAAAAGCTGATCATCGAGGAAGACCCCGAAACGGTTGCCGCCTTCATCGCCGAGCCCGTCATGGGCGCGGGCGGCGTCATCATTCCGCCGGAAGGCTACTTCCAGAAGATCCAGGCCGTGCTCGACAAATACGGCATCTATTTCATCGCGGACGAGGTCATCTGCGGCTTCGCGCGCACGGGCAACATGTTCGGCAGCCAGACATTCGGCATGAAGCCCGACAGCATCTCCGTCGCCAAGGCGCTTTCCTCGGCCTATGTCCCCATCGCGGCCATCACGGTCGGCGAGGAGATGTACCAGGCCATGCTCGACGAGAGCAAAAAGATCGGCACCTTCGGGCACGGCTTCACCTACACGGCCCATCCGGTGGCCGCGGCGGTCGCGGTCAAGACGCTCGAGATTTATGAGAAGCGCAACATCGTCGGCCATGTGCGCGGCGTCGCGCCGCGCTTCGAGCAGCGGATCGCGAAGCTCGGCCAGCATCCGCTCGTCGGCCATACACGCGCCCGCGGCCTTCTCGGCGCCATCGAACTCGTCGCCGACAAGACGGACAAGCGCAGCTTCGACGCCAAGATCGGCGTCGGCGCCGCCGTGCAGAAGGCGGCCGAGAAGCACGGTCTCATCGTCCGGGCGCTTGGCGGCGACATCATCGCCTTCTGCCCGCCGCTCATCGTCAGCGAAGCGGATATCGACGATATCTTCGACCGCATAGAGCGGGCGCTCGATGATACGGAAGGCTGGATCGCCAGGGAGGGTCTGCGCACGGCCTGAGCCGGGCGCGACCGGAAGACATGAAGGAAATCCGTTACCAGCTCCTGTTTGAAGGAAAGGTGTCGCCGGAAGACGAGATGGGAACGCGCATGCGCGTGGAGACGCGGGCAAGCTTCGGCCCCGGCCTCGATCCCGTGCTCTCGACCGGCGCGCCCGCGGCGGTTCTGGAGGCCACCGTGGAGCCCGATGAATTCGGGCGCTTCACCGAGCATGGCGAGATCGTCTTCGGCGGCGGCACGCTCGCCTATGCGAGCGACGGCGAAGGCACGATCGGCGAAAGCGCCGACCCGTCGCTGCAATATGGCCATGTCGTCCGCAGGATCGAGGGCGGCACGGGCGCCTTCGAGGGCGCGACCGGCACCATCGTCTCGGTCTTCACCGTCGGCGAGAACGCCATGATGCGCGACAGCCAGAGCGCGGTGATCTTCCTCGCCTGATGCGCGGGCGGCAGGCCGGAGCCCGTCACTGCGCTAGACGTGCTGGCCACCATTGATGTGGATTTCGGCGCCGTTCACATAGCTCGACTGATCCGTACACAGAAAATAGATCGTCCTCGCCACTTCCTCGGGCGTACCGAGGCGGCGCATCGGGATTTCGGCAACGATCTTTTCCGTTCCGGGCGAGAGAATGGCGGTGTCGATTTCACCCGGTGCGATCGCATTGACGCGAATGCCGAGGCGGCCGAAATCCGACGCCATTTCGCGCGTCAGCGCGGCGAGCGCCGCCTTCGAGGTCGCATAGGCCGAACCCGCGAAGGGATGGACGCGCACGCCCGCAATCGAGGTCACGTTTACGACAGAGCCCTGTGCCTTCATCAGCTCCTCGACGAGGCCGCGCGCGAGCATGACCGGCGCGAAGAAATTGACCTGGAAAACCTGCTGCCAGACATCCGTGCTCGTATCGAAGACGTTGAGGCGCGCGCCGCCCGGCCCCTTCGGCGAGATGGCCGCATTGTTGACGAGGGCATTGAGCCTGCTTCCCTGCGCCTTCAGCCGCTCGCGCATGACGGCGATCGCCTCTTCCGTGTTCTGCGGATCGGCAAGATCGACCTGAATATGGTCTTCCGGCCCCATCTCCCAGGGGCAGTCCTCGGGGAAGGGATGGCGTGAGCATGTGATGACACGCCAGCCCGCGCTCGAGAAGCGCTTGACCGTGGCGTGCCCAATGCCCCGGCTCGCGCCGGTGAGGATCAGGGTTTTGCGTTCTTCATTGGGGATCGTGTTCATGGCAAGCAATCTAGACGATGCGCCCGCGCCGCGCCAGCGAGGGGGCTACCCCGCGTCTCGCGGCCCTTTGCCGCCATGGAGCGCCTCGGAGAGCATGTCCTCGACCCCGCGCCTTGCATCGAGCGCCCGCCAGCGCATGTGGCCGAGATCGTAGCCGAGCTGGCGGCGCAGCACGGCAACATCGGCATCGGAAGGGTCGCGCGCCCCTGCCGCCCGCGCGGCGACCCGCGCCTCGAGCACATTCGCCGGCGCATCGAGCCACAGGCCCTCGAAGGCCGCTCCCGCCCCGGCGGCTATGCGCTCCGCCTGCACGCGCTCCTCCTCGCGGGCGAATACCGCATCGAACACGACCGGGAACCCGGCGGCAAGCGCCCGCGCGCCGAGCGTCATCATCTCGTCATAGACGCGCGCGCCGACATCGGGCGCATAAGCCTCCGGCGGCAGGCGGTCGAGCGGCGAGACATTGAAGAGCCGCTTGCGGATCACGTCGGAGCGCAGATGAACGGCGCCGATGAGGCCGAAATGCGGCGCGAGCACCTTTGCGAGCGTCGATTTGCCGGTGCCGGAAAGCCCTCCCACCGCAACCACGCGGGGCGGCATGTCGCTGAGCGCCACGCGCGCGAAGTCGAGATAGGCGCGCGCATGGGCGCGCTTTTCCTCCGTATCCGCGACCACGGCCGTCACCTTGGCGCGAATGGCCGCCCGCGTCGCCACGAAGAGCGGCATCAGCGCGAGGCCGTCGATCATGTCCGCCATGCTCTCTTCGGCCACATGATCGAAATAGACGTTGAGCGCCCTGTTGGCGAAACCCGCGAGGCGCGCATGGCCATTTTCGCGCAGGCGCAGATCCATCAGCAGAAAAGCGAGGTCATAAAGAATATCGATGCAGGCGATCTCATCGCTGAATTCGACGCAATCGAAGATCACCGGCCGCCCGTCGATGAGCGTCACATTGCCGAGATGAAGATCGCCATGGCAATGCCGCACGAAGCCCTGCGCGCGGCGCCTGTCGAGTAGCGGCGAGAGCCGCGCGATCGCCCGATCGCTCGCCCCGCGAAGAGCATCGAGGTCGGAGGATGCGAAGACCCGCCCGGCGCTGTCGGCGAGGTTGAGATCGTTTCCCTCGACGATATGGGCGAAGGCGGAAGCGCCGCCGAAATCGCGCCGGACTTCCGCCTTGCGGTGAAAGCGCTCGATATCGGCCGCCAGCATCTCGACTTCATCGCGCGTGAGGCGGCCTTCATCCGCCATGCGCGCGAAAAGCCCTTCCGCCGGAAAGCGCCGCATTTCCACGAGCCACTCGACGATCTCGCCATCGCCGCCGCCAAGCGCAAGACCCGCCGCGAGGCGCCTCACCGGCACCACGCCGAGATAGATTTCGGGCGCGGTGCGCCGGTTGAGCGCCACTTCGCGCTCGCAGACGATGCGGCGCTTTTCGAGCGTGGTGAAATCGAGAAAGCCGAAGTCGACGGGTTTTTTCAGCTTGTAAACGCGGTCGCCGGCTAGAAAGACGAGCGACGCATGCGTCTCGATGCGCTCGACGGCCGCATGCGGAGAAAGGCCGTATGTCGCCGGCCGGAGGAGCAGATTTTCGACATCGCTATCGACCAACCTGCCCCCGCCCCTTCAGACGCGCTGGAGCCGCGTCAGTTCTTCAAGACCTGCCGGGTCCTGATGGATGATGACTTCCGCATCGGGGAAGGCTTCCAGTATGCGCGCCTCGACATCGTCGGAAATCCGGTGGGCGCTCAGCAGCGAGATCGCGCTGTCGAGTTCCAGATGAAACTGGATGAAGGTCCGCACGCCCGAGGCGCGGGTTCTGAGATCGTGAATGTTGATCGCTTCCGGGTGGGAGAGCGCGATGGCCTTGATGCGCTCACGCTCGGTTTCGGAAAGCTCGCGATCCATGAGCTGATGATAGGCGGTGAGCACGATCTGCGTCGCGGAGTAGCCGATCAGCAAGGCGATGCAGAGGCCGAAGGCGGCGTCGGCCCAATGTATGCCGAAATATCCGGACAGGATGAGAGCGGCGACGACGGCTAGATTCATGAAGAGGTCACCGCGATAATGGATCGAATCCGCCTCGATGGCGAGCGAACGGGTGCGCGCGACGACATGGCGCTGAAAGGCGACGAGCGCCAGCGTGATGAAGATCGCGATGACCGTCACGACGATACCGGCGAGGGAATGCTCGACCGGCATGGGATAGATGAAGCGCGAGATCGCCTCGAACACGATGTATCCGGCGGAGGCGAAAATGAAGATCGACTGGCCGAGCCCCGCCAGCGCCTCCGCCTTGCCATGGCCGAAGCGATGCGCGTCATCGGCGGGCGTCAGCGCATGGCGAACGGCGATGAGGTTGATGAGCGAGGCCGCGCCATCGAGAAGGGAATCGAACAGCGTGCCGAGCATCGCCACCGATCCCGTGATGTAGACGGCGACGCTCTTCATCAGGATGAGCGTGATGGCTGTCGCGACCGCCGCATGGGTCGCAAGGCGCATCAACCGCGCATTCTGGTTCTGCTCCATCTCTCCTTACACCTCACGGAAAAAGCTTCGAGGTGCGCCACTCTCCATCCGGCGTGTCGCGCTCATAGATGAGACGGTCGTGCAGCCGGAACGGGCGGTCGCGCCAGAACTCGATCCGCAGCGGCGCGATGCGAAAGCCGGACCAGTGCGGCGGACGCGGCACCTTGCCAAGACCGAACTTCGCGGCGTAGCGCGCAACCTCGCGCTCGAGCTCGAACCGCGTTTCGAGCGGACGGGACTGCCGCGACGCCCAGGCGCCGATCTGGCTGTCGCGGTGGCGGGAGGCGAAATAGGCGTCCGCCTCCTCCGCGCTGACCGGGCTCACAGGCCCGCGGACGCGCACCTGACGCCTGAGCGACTTCCAGTGGAAGCAAAGCGCCGCGCGCGGATTTTCCGCAAGTTCACGGCCCTTCACGCTTTCGAGATTCGTGTAGAAGACGAACCCCCTCTCATCCGCCCCCTTGAGCAGCACCATTCTCACATCGGGAAAACCCGAGGCGTCGGCGGTTGCGAGCGCGACACCGTTCGGATCGTTCAACTCGCTGGCTTTCGCCAATTCGAGCCAGTCATGAAAAAGGCGAAACGGATCGCCCGAAGCGGCCCATTGGGCGACCTCGTCCTTTTCCTTGGATTCAGGGTGATCGGTCACGCAAAACTCCGGAGAATCTGACTAATCGGTATCAATCGCAGGCGTTGCCAGCCGCCTTCGTTTCCCGCCACAATCGAGTCCTATATAATGGCTCAACTGGGGTTTGTCCTGCCCGGTTCCAAGGGGCGGCCGGCGCAGGCTTGAAAACAGGGTCGATCAAGATGAAATTGTTCAAAGCTTTGGCAATCGGCGTTCTCGCATTTTCGCTGGTCGGGTGCCAACAAGGCATGGGCCCCAAGCAGGGTGTTGGCACGGTCGGCGGTGCGGTGCTGGGCGGCCTTGCGGGTTCGGCCGTCGGCAGCGGCACGGGCCGCCTCTGGGCGACCGGCGCGGGCGTGCTTCTCGGCGCGCTGGTCGGCAGCGAGATCGGCAAGTCGCTCGATCGCGCCGACCGTCAGTACATGGCGGAACGCACACAATATGCGCTTGAAAGCGCGCCTTCGGGCCAGACGGTGGAATGGCGCAATCCGGATTCGGGCCATTACGGCACGGTTGTTCCGCAGCGCGCCTATCAGGATCAGGGCACCTATTGCCGCGAATACACGCAGACCGTGAATATCGGCGGCAAGACCGAGCGCGCCTATGGCACAGCCTGCCGCCAGCCTGACGGTTCCTGGCAGATCGTCAGCAACCAGTAAGCCGGACCTGGCGGGGATGACCCTTTTTCGATCCGGGTTCGTGCCCGCCTTGACCTGCCTTTGCCTGATCGCGCTGGCGGCCGCGCTCTCTTCGGGCGCGGCGACAGCCGAAGCGGCTCCCGTGCAGACGTTGCAGCAGCCCGGCGAGGCGGTGCCGCCGCCAAGCGAGCGCTTCAAGGAAGGTGTCGCCGCCTATGAAAGCGGCGACTATTCCCGCGCCTTCGAGATATGGCTCCCTCTTGCGCAAAACGGCGATCTCGCGGCGATGCGCAATGTCGGCCTCCTGCTCCGCAAGGGGCTCGGCACGAAGCGCGATCCGGCGCGCGCCCTCTGGTTTTATGAGGAGGCCGGACAAAAGGGCTTCGGGCTCGCGCAACTCAATGCGGCTTTCATGCATCTCAACGGCGATGGCGTGCCCAGGAACCTCGAAGCGGCTGCCTTCTGGTTCCATGCGGCCGCCCTCTCGGGCAACCCGATCGCGCAATACAATCTCGCGGTGATGTATGAGCGCGGCTCCGGCGTCGACAAGGATATAGCGCGCGCGCTCGGCTGGTATGCGCTGGCGGCCCGCTCCGGCAGCGAACTCGCGCTTGACCGGCTCGGCGTGCTGGTGCCGAGCCTTACCGGCCCCAAGGCGCCGAAGCCCGCCGACGCGGTCGCCGAAAAGACCGCTCCCGCCCCGCCGCCCGCTGAATTCGAGCAACCCGCCGCCGAGACGCGGTGAACCAGTGGCCTTTGCCTTGAACGGTTAACGAATTCGTATCGGCGGCGGCCTATCCTCGGCTTTCCGGTTTCAGGAGCGAGCGCTTGCGCGACCCTTACGAAATTCTCGGCCTTGCGCCCGATGCGGGCGCGGCGGAAATCAAATCCGCCTATCGGCGGCTGGCAAAGACCTATCACCCCGACGCCCATGCGAAGGGGAACGATGCGCATGCGCAATCGCGCTTCCAGGAAGTGACGGCCGCCTACAACCTCCTGAAGGATGCGGGCGCTCGCGCGCGCTTCGATCAGGAGCGCCAGCAGCGGGCACGTGGAGCACGCAAGGAGCAGGCGGCGAGGCAAGGCGCATTCGAGGAAGCCCCCTTCGCGCGCGCGGCCCGCAAGACGGCACGCCGCTTCGACAACGATGCGGCGAGCGCCGAGCCGACGGGAACCAGGGAGGAAATCTTCTCGGAGCTCTTCGAGGGCATCCGCAGCGCCGGCAAGCGGGTGTTCCGCGCCCGTGGCGAGGATCGGACCTATCGCCTCGCCGTTTCCTTTCTCGAAGCCGCATGCGGCGCGAGGAAGCGAGTGGCGCTCGCAAGCGGCAAGACGCTCGATGTGCAGATTCCCGCCGGCATCGAGGATGGCCGCCAGATCAGGCTGCGCGGACAGGGCGGCGAGGGACATGGAGGCGCGGCCGCGGGCGACGCGCTCGTCACCGTTTCGGTCGAGCCGCATCCGCAATTCGAGCGGCGCGGGCTCGATATTCTGCTGCGCTGCCCGGTTTCGCTTCCCGAAGCGGTTCTGGGCGCGAGAATCGAGGTTCCGACGATCCACGGGCCGGTGACGCTCTCGGTGCCCAAGGGCTCGAACAGCGGCACGCGGCTCCGCCTCAAGGGCAAGGGCATCGCGCCGGAGGGGACGGAGCCCGGCGACCAGTATGTAACGCTCGAACTCGCGCTCCCCGAGCCGCAGGACGATGCGCTTCGTGACTTTGCGGCCGGATGGGCTGCGGGGCTTGCCCACAAGCCGCGCCAGGAGCCATAGGCACGCCGGACGCAAGCTATTGACAACGCGGCGAAATCGGGCGCGACACGGGCCCATGTCCCGGCTTTTTGGTGGACCGTTACGGCCTATTGTGTAGGATGCGCGCGACTTTCGAGGCTAAAGCGAACGAGACGAGGACGCGATGAGCGACGCCATCACCGAGACACAATCCGCCAGAACCGGCGGTGGCCTGATGGCCGGAAAGCGGGGCCTCATCATGGGCGTCGCCAACAACCGCTCGATCGCCTGGGGCATCGCCAAGGCCTGCGCCGATCAGGGCGCCGAGATCGCCTTCACCTATCAGGGCGAGGCGCTGCAGAAGCGCGTCATGCCGCTCGCCGAGTCGGTGGGGTCAAAACATATCCTGCCCTGCGACGTCACCGATGCGGCGAGCATGGATGCCGTCTTCGAGACGCTGAAGCGCGACTGGGGCAAGATCGACTTCTTCGTCCACGCCATCGCCTATTCCAACAAGGAAGAACTCGACGGCCGCTATGTCGACACCACGCTCGACAATTTCACCGCGAGCATGGCGATCTCCTGCTATTCCTTCGTCGCGCTCTGCCAGCGCGCCGAGAAGCTGATGACGGATGGCGGCTCGATCGTGACGCTCACCTATTACGGCTCGGAGAAGGTGATCCCGCATTACAACGTCATGGGCGTGGCGAAGGCCGCGCTCGAGGCGAGCGTGCGCTATCTCGCCGTCGATCTCGGCCGCAACAATATCCGCGTCAACGCCGTCTCGGCCGGGCCGATCAAGACGCTTGCCGCCTCCGGCATCGGCGATTTCCGCTACATCCTGAAGTGGAACGAACTCAACTCGCCGCTGAAGCGCACTGTCACGATCGAGGAAGTCGGCAACACCGCGCTCTACCTCCTCTCCGATCTCGGCTCGGGCGTCACCGGCGAAGTGCATCATGTGGACGCGGGCTATCACGTCGTCGGCATGAAGGCCGAGGACGCGCCCGACATCAGCATCGTCTGAAGGCTCCATGTCCTACAACACCTTCGGCACACTCTTCCGCGTCACCACCTGGGGCGAAAGCCACGGGCCGGCGCTCGGCTGCGTGGTCGACGGAACGCCGCCACGCATTCCGCTGAAGGCGGAGGACATCCAGTTCTATCTCGACCGGCGCAAGCCCGGCCAGTCGCGCTTCACGACGCAGCGCCGCGAGCCCGACGAGGTGAAAATCCTCTCCGGCACGTTTCAGGACGACGAGACGGGCGGCGAGGTGACGACCGGCACGCCGATCTCGCTCATGATCGAGAATGTCGATCAGCGCTCCAAGGACTATGGCGACATCAGGGACAAGTTCCGTCCCGGCCATGCCGACTTCACCTATATGGCGAAATACGGCATTCGCGACTATCGCGGCGGCGGGCGCTCATCCGCCCGCGAAACGGCGGCGCGCGTCGCCGCGGGCGCCATCGCGCGGAAAATCCTCGACGGCGTGACGATCCGCGGCGCGCTGGTGCAGATGGGGCCGCACAGGATCGACCGCGCCAACTGGAACTGGGACGAGACGGAGAACAATCCCTTCTGGTGCCCCGACGCGAAGGCGGCGGCGAATTGGGAAGACTATCTCGACGGCGTGCGCAAGGCGGGCTCGTCCTGCGGCGCCGTGATCGAGATCGTCGCCTCAGGCGTGCCGGCGGGGCTCGGCGCGCCCATCTATGGGAAGCTCGACGCCGATCTTGCGGCGGCGCTCATGAGCATCAACGCGGTCAAGGGCGTCGAGATCGGCGACGGCTTCGCGTCGGCCGCGCTCTCGGGCGAGGAAAACGCCGATGAAATCCGCATAGGCAATGAAGGCCCCTATTTCACCTCGAACCATGCAGGCGGAATTCTGGGCGGCATCTCGTCGGGCCAAGACATCGTCGCGCGCTTCGCGGTGAAGCCCACTTCCTCGATCCTCCAGCCCCGCAGGACGATCACGAAGGCGGGCGAGGAAACCGAGATCGTGACCAAGGGCCGCCACGACCCTTGCGTCGGCATCCGCGCCGTTCCGGTGGGCGAGGCGATGGTCGCCTGCGTGCTCGCCGACCATCTGCTGCGTCATCGCGGCCAGATCGGCTAAGCGTGCTCAAAGGCGGGCGGGATCGAAACTGTCCGCCCGCGCCATGCGCCAGCTCTCGCGGAAGAACTCGCTTCCCGCCTCGCTATCGAGCAACTCTCCCGGCCGCGCGAAATAATGGATCTGCGAGAAGAGCCTGATCTCGGTGTTGCTGGTGCGCCGCGCGAGATGATGCGGCCCGAGCTGGTCCGGATGTTCGAGCCCCGCCGAAGCGAGAATTTCGGCCAGCGCCCGAACCGTGTTGCGGTGATAGTTGAAGACGCGCTCGGCCTTGTCCGGCACATAGAGCGCACGCTGGCGCAGCGGGTCCTGCGTCGCGACGCCTGTCGGACAGCGATTTGTGTGGCAGCTCCGCGACTGGATGCAGCCGATGGCGAACATGAAAGCGCGCGCGGCATTGACCCAGTCGGCGCCGATCGCAAGCGTGCTCGCCACATCGAAGGCGCTCACCACCTTGCCCGCCGCGCCGATCTTGATGCGGTCGCGCAAGCCGGCGCCGACAAGCACGTTGTGAACGAAGAGCAGCCCCTCGCGCATCGGCACGCCGATATGATCGGTGAATTCGACGGGCGCGGCACCCGTTCCCCCCTCGGCGCCGTCCACCACGATGAAATCGGGAAGGATGCCGGTTTCGAGCATCGCCTTGACGATCCCCATGAACTCCCAGGGATGGCCGAGGCAGAGCTTGAAGCCGACGGGCTTGCCGCCTGAAAGCTCGCGCAGGCGGGCGATGAACTGCATCATCTCGACCGGCGTCGAGAAAGCGGAATGGCGCGCGGGCGACACGCATTCCTTGCCCTCCTCGACGCCGCGCGTCAGCGCGATCTCGGCAGAGACCTTGCCCTTGGGCAAAATGCCGCCATGGCCGGGTTTCGCGCCCTGGCTGAGCTTGATCTCGATCATCTTCACTTGCGGAGATTGCGCCTCGCGCGCGAACCGCTCGGGGTCGAACCGGCCGTCCCGCGTGCGGCAGCCGAAATAGCCGCTGCCGATTTCCCAGATGAGATCGCCGCCAAATTCGCGGTGATAGGGGCTGATACCGCCTTCGCCCGTGTCATGCGCGAAACCGCCCATCTTCGCGCCCTTGTTGAGCGCGCGAATGGCATTGGCGCTCAGGGCGCCGAAGCTCATCGCCGAAATATTGAAGACCGAAGCCGAATAGGGCTCGGTGCATTGCGGCCCGCCGATCGTGATGCGGAAACGCGCCGGATCGACATCGAGCGCCGGGCGCGAGGAATGGCCGATGAATTCATAGCCATTGCCGTAAACGTCGAGAAGCGTGCCGAAGGGGCTTTCGCTCACCGTATCCTTCGCGCGCTGATAGACGAGCGAGCGCTGCGCGCGCGAATAGGGCAGCTTGTCGTCATCGCCTTCGAGAAGATACTGGCGGATCTCCGGCCTGATCTCCTCCACGAGATAGCGGATATTGCCGATGATGGGATAGTTGCGTCGGACCGCGTGCCGCCGCTGCGCGAGATCGTAAATTCCAAGAAGCGAAAGCGCGCCCGCAAGCAGCGTCAACGGCCAGAGCCAGCCCGCCGACGAAAGAAACGGAAACGTCAGCAGCGTGATGAATATGCAGAGACCGAAAACCGTGTAGCGCGCCAATAGGCTTCCGAGTGTCATCAGCCGCCCCCCTTGCTGAAGCACATGATCTTCGAGAGAAAGGCCCGTTCCACGCTCTCAAGCGCCAGCCCCTCGCGCGCGAAAAGCGCAGCGAAATCCTCCGACAGGTAAGAGCTGAAATAGGGTTCGTGGAAACCGATGGGGAAGAATTCGAGCAGCCCGTCATAGTCGGGCCGGTCGCCCGTCTGCAGCGCATCGATGACGATGGCGACGCCGCCGGGCTTCAGCACCCGCGCGATCTCGCGCGCGACGACGGGCCGGATGGCGGGCGGTAATTCATGGAAGAGATAGATGCAGGTGACGGCGTCCTGCGACGCCGCATCGGCGGGCATGGCTTCGGCATTGGCTTCAACGATGGATGCCGACCGCCGCCGCGCGAGCCGCTTGCGAGCCTCCGCCACATAGGCGGGCGAGAGATCGAGACCCGTCACATTGAGGCGGGGATAGTTCGCCGCCACCTCTTCGAGAAAGCGGCCCGTGCCGCAAGCGACATCGAGCAGACGAAGCTCGCGCTGATCGCGGCCCTTGAAATGCGCGGCGAGCGGCACCAGCGCCTGCCTGCGCATCGCATCGGCGGTGCCGGAAAAGAGCACCTCGACCTGCGTGTCGTAGAGCCTCGCCGATTCCTCCGAAAACCAGCCGCCAGTCTGATAGTGGAAATTCTGGAGATAGTAGCGCGGATAGCGGCCGCGCAATTCCTCGGTGAGAACTTCCGAATGACGGCGCGAGAGACGGCGCTCATCGACCTTGCGCGCGTCCCTGAAAAAAAGCCGGCTCGCGGCGATCGCTCTCGACGGCGGAAGCAGGCCCTCCGGCGCGCGGTAGAGCCCCGCCTCGATGTTCCTCCAGTCGCGCTCGAAGAGATCGCGCATGCCGGCCGCGATGGCGCGCCAGCCCGGCACCCTGCCCTTGACTGAAACTGGCTCCTCGCCCGGCGGCACGAGCGGCCCGCGCATGCGGCTGAGCGCGAGATAGTGGCCCGCATACCAGGCGACGCGCGCGCCCTGCCCTACGCCATAGCCGATGAGCGAAAGCGGGCCTGCCATGTCTTCACTCCCTTCGGAACAGACCGACGAGTTCAATATGGGGCGACCAGAGGAATTGGTCCACCGGCGTTACGCGCGAAAGCCTGTAGCCGCCATCGACGAGGAGGCGCGCATCCCGCGCGAAAGTGGCCGGATTGCAGGAGACGGCGACTATGAGCGGCACGGAGGAACGCGCGAGCATCTCCGCCTGCGCGGCGGCACCCGCCCGTGGCGGATCGAAGACGACGGCATCGACCTTTTCGAGGTCGGATGGGACCATCGGGCGGCGGAAAAGATCGCGGGCGAGAAGCGCGACGGGCTTGAGGCCAAGCGCCGGCCCCTGTGCCCGCAGGGCGCGGTCGAGCGCCGCGAGTTGCACCTTCTCGCCCTCGACGGCGAGAACGGCGGCGCGCCTTGCAAGCGCGGCGGTGAAGGTGCCGCAACCGGCAAAGAGATCGGCGACGCGCTTTGCCTCGCCCACCGCTTCGAGGACGAGGCGGACGAGCGCCGCCTCGCCTTCGGCCGTCGCCTGAAGGAAGGCGCCGGGCGGCGGCGTCACGCGAAGACCGGAAAGCGTCACCTGGGGCGCGCGGCGCTCGGCGATGAGTTCGTCGTTCCAGGCGAGGCGCGCGAGGTCGATGGCGGCGGCGCGCCGCGCAAGCTCGGCGCGAAGCGGGCCGTCGATCTC
>NZ_JBATUH010000106.1:0-57541 GCF_049671045.1 Parvibaculum sp.
GGACGCGCGGCGCGCCCAGCGCGACGCGCAGGCCGAGCAGAACCGCATCCGCGAAGCTCTGGCCGCCGCCGAACGCGCGGCATCCGCGCAGCTGACGCGGCTTGCCGCCCTCGCTGAAGCGCATGAGCGCCTCACAGGCGACATGAAGGAGGCGACCCGCGCGCAGGAGGAAGCGGAAGTCGCGCTCTCCGAACTGCCGTCCGACGAGAACCTCCGCCTGCGCGCGAACGAACTTCGCGAGCATGTGTCCTCGCTTCGCCTCGAACTTGCCGAGGCCCGCGCGCAGCATGAGAGCATTCGCCGCGAGGCGGAGGCGCGCACGCGCCGGCTCGCCGCCATCGCGCAGGAGAGCGAGGCATGGGTGCTTCGGGCCTCCAACGCCGAACACCAGATCGCAACGCTCGAGACGCGGCAGGATGAAGCGCTGGGCGAGTTGCAGCTCGTCGAGGGCATTCCCGCCGAGATCGAGGCCAAGCGCATCACCCTCATCGACCATATCGCCGAAGCGGAAGCCGCTCGCTCGAGCGCGGCCGACGCGCTCGCGGCCGCCGATGCGCGGCTTTCGGAATGCGCGAAGCTCGCCCGTGAATTCCAGGCGCATCTCGGCGAGGCGCGCGAGGATCGCGCCCGCATCGACGGCCTTGTCGAAGGCGCGCGCGAGCGGCTGCGGGAAACCGAGGAGCGGGTTCGCGAGGCGCTCGAATGCGAGCCCGCCGCCGCGCTTGCCCAGGCCAATCTCGAGGAAGGCGCGGAACTGCCGACCATCGAGCAGATCGATGCCAGGTTCGAGCGGCTGAAGCGGGAACGCGAGGGGCTCGGCGGCGTCAATCTGCGCGCTGAGGAAGAAGCCCGCGAACTGACCGAACAACTCACCACCATGACCACGGAGCGCGAGGACCTCGTCAGCGCCATCGCGAAGCTCCGCCAGGCCATCGGCAGCCTCAATCGCGAGGGCCGCGAGCGCATGCTCGAAGCCTTCGAGAAGGTGAACGCGAATTTCTCGCGCCTTTTCACCCATCTCTTCGGCGGCGGCGAGGCGCATCTGAAGCTCACCGAATCGGAAGATCCGCTGGAGGCGGGCCTCGAAATCTACGCCCGCCCGCCGGGCAAGCGCCTCCAGGTCATGTCGCTGCTTTCGGGCGGCGAGCAGGCTCTGACGGCCATGTCGCTCATCTTCGCGGTCTTCCTGACCAATCCTTCGCCGATCTGCGTGCTGGACGAAGTCGACGCCCCGCTCGACGACGCCAATGTCGAGCGTTTCTGCGACCTCATGGAAGAGATGACGCGCACGACCGATACGCGCTTCCTCATCATCACCCACCACGCCCTCACCATGGCGCGGATGAACCGCCTTTTCGGCGTGACCATGCAGGAGCGCGGCGTCTCGACGCTGGTTTCGGTCGATCTGGAAGGCGCGGAGCGCTTCCGGGAGGCCTCCTGAGGCCCGGGAATCGGGCTGGCGGCCCCTCCTTTGGAGGGGCCTTTTCCCTCTATTTGCAGCCTGCGACTCGCCTTTGCGGCGGAGCCGATTGCCGCATCGCCACAAAGCGCTAAATTCCCCTTTCAAGACAAGAGGTTAGGAAGCATTACCCGGTTCTTGACAGGCAAAAGCCCCACAAGTAGGGTGCGCCCGGCTTAAGGCGGGGCTCACGCAGTTTCGACGCAGTTTTACTGGGCCTTCTGGACGGCGGAGCGAGAGTTTGGCTGACGAAGAGAGTCATGGAACTCGACACGGCAGCAGCCCCTCAAAGGCCGACGAGGAGGCGCTTGCCGATCTGGGTCAACGGATCCAGGCGGCGCGCAAATCTGCGAAGTGGGCCCGCAGCGAGCCGGAGAAAGTAGCGGCCTCCAGCAGGCCGTCCGACATGGGCGTTGCCCTCCGATTGTCCTCGGAGATGGTTTCAGGCGTGCTTGTCGGCGCGGCGATTGGCTGGGGGATCGATCGGGTTTTCGGCATATCGCCCATCGGCCTCATCATCTTCATGGGGCTCGGTACGGTGGCCGGAGTAAGGAACGTGCTTCGCGCGACGCGGGAAATGGACAAGGCCCGGCAGTCGGGCGAGGCGAAGCAGGATCAGGCCGGGCAGAAGCCCGACGACAAAAGGTAAGGCATCGTGGCTACAGCCGAGCACGCGCAGGGAAGTTTTCCGGTCGACCCGTTGCATCAGTTCGTGGTTCAGAAGATCGTGCCTCTGCAGATCGGCGGCATCGACGTCTCCTTCACCAATGCGAGCCTGTGGATGATCATCACCGGGCTTCTGGTGATCGGCTTCACGGTTTTCGGAATCAGCAAGAAGGCGCTCGTTCCCGGCCGCTTCCAGGCCGCGGCTGAAATGCTCCACGACTTCGTGGTCGATATGGTGCGCGACTCGGCGGGACACGACGCCATGCGCTTCTTCCCCTTCGTGTTCACGCTCTTCATGTTCATCCTCTTCGCCAATCTGGTGGGGCTGAACCCCTATGGCTTCAGCGTGACGAGCCACATCATCGTCACCTTCATGCTGGCCATCGTCGTTTTCGTCGGCGTGACGCTCACGGGCATCTATCTGCACGGCTTCAAGTTCTTCGGCCTCTTCGTGCCGCAGGGCGTGCCCGCGCTGCTGCTGCCGCTCGTGGTCATGATCGAGGTCATCTCCTACATTTCGCGGCCGATCAGCCACTCGGTCCGTCTTTTCGCGAACATGCTCGCCGGCCACATCACGCTCGAAGTCTTCGCCGGCTTCGTTCTGAGCTTCGGCGCGATGGGCGCTGCCGGCTGGCTCGGCGCGATCCTGCCGCTCGCCATGATCGTGGCTCTCGTGGCGCTGGAACTGCTCGTTGCCGCGCTGCAGGCCTATGTCTTCGCCATTCTGACATGCATGTATCTGCGCGACGCGCTGCATCCGCAGCACTGAGCCGGAACCCGAGCGGAAGCCGCAAAGGCTGACACAACAAGGTTTGGAGCGGCGTCGGGCCGCTCCCAAGGACTACCCAGACAACCCCTGAAGGAGCATTGGTTATGGACGCAGAAGCAGCAAAGTTCATTGGCGCCGGTATCGCCTGCCTCGGCATGGGCGGCGCGGGCATTGGCCTCGGCACGATCTTCGGCAACTACCTCGCCGGCGCGCTGCGCAATCCCTCGGCTGCCGACGGCCAGTTCGGCCGTCTGATCTTCGGCTTCGCCGTGACGGAAGCGCTCGGCATCTTCTCGCTGCTCGTCGCGCTGATCCTCCTGTTCGCCTGATCTGCTTTTCGACCGGCTGCTGGCCGCGCGCACGCCGTGCGGCCGGCAGGCTTTCCGCTCACCGGTTTTCGATTGGCTGAAGTGCCAAACTGGAGTCTCAGATGGCCCAAGACGAGGCGATCAATAGCGGCACGTCAACGCATGTCGACGCGCACACTGCGCCGGCGACGCTTGCCGCCGATCAGGTGACGACCGAAACCGGCGTCCCGCAGGAACAGCACAGCACCGGGTTTCCGCCCTTCAATTCGGAAACCTTCTCTTCCCAGGCCATCTGGCTCGTCATCGTCTTCGGCGTGCTTTATGTGGTGATGTCGCGTGTCGCGCTTCCCCGCTTCGCCAGCGTGATCGAGGCCCGTCGCTCCCGCATCGCCTCCGACCTCGAAGCGGCGGCGGCGGCAAAGCAGGAGACGGACAGCGCCATCGCCGCCTACGAGAAGGCGCTGGCGGAAGCGCGCTCCAGAGCCCACGCCATCGCGCAGGACACGCGCGATACGCTTGCGGCCGAGACCGAACGCCAGAAGGCCGATATCGAGGCGAAGCTCGCCGAGAAAATCGCCCAGGCCGAAACCAGCATCGCCTCGACGAAGACCGCGGCGCTCGCCAATGTCCGCAGCGTGGCGGTCGATGTGGCAGGCGCGGTCGTGGCCCGGCTTCTGGGCGAAGACGCCGACAAGGCGGCGACCGAACGTGCGGTCGATGCCGCGCTGAAACGGAGCTAGGGTCATGGAAATTCTTGCCACCGGTCCGTTCTGGGTTCTGGTCGCGGTGCTGATTTTCTTCGGCATCACGATCTACCTGAAGGTCCCCGGAATGCTTGCCGCCCAGCTCGACAAGCGCTCGAACGAAATCGCCGGCGAACTCGATCAGGCGCGCCGCCTGCGCGAGGAAGCCCAGGAACTTCTCGCCTCCTACAAGCGCAAGCAGGAGGAAGCGATGAAGGAAGCCGAAGCGATCATCGCCCAGGCGAAGGTCGAGGCCGAGCGCCTCGCCGTCGAGATGCGGGCCAACATGCAGGCCCAGGTCGAGCGCCGCCAGAAGCAGGCGGAAGACAAGATCCGCCAGGCCGAAACGCAGGCCCTGCAGGAAGTGCGCGCGGCAGCGGCCGATGTCGCCGTCACCGCCGCGAAGGAGCTCATTGCCGGCAAGGTCGATACGGCGAAGGACGCGTCCCTCATCGAGAAGTCGATCTCGGAACTGCCCTCGAAGCTGCACTGAGCGGCCTCGCACAGGATCAACCGGAAGCCCCGCCCGAAAAGGCGGGGCTTTCTGCTTTTCGGGCCCTGCCCTTTCACGGTACGAAGCGCTTCGCAGGCCCGAGAATTGATCTAGACTCGGCCCCGGGCAGCATCGGGGGGCTTTATGGCCAAGACCTATGGCGAAGATCTGGCGTTCATCCACCATGCGGGCTTCAGCTCCGGCGGCCACGCGGCCGCGCTCGAAGTCGTCTCGGCGCTGAGGAAAGCGGGGCGGCCGGGAGGCCTCGTCGTCGATCTCGGCTGCGGCAGCGGCGAGCTTCTGCGCGAGATCACGGCGGCGGGCTTTCGCGGCCTCGGCATTGACCAGTCGCCCACCTTTCTGCGGCTGGCCAAAAGGACCGCGCCCGCCGCGCGGTTCCGGCTCGCGCCCGTTCGCGGCGCGCCGATCCCGCCATGCGATGCGGTGACGGCCATTGGCGAGGTGCTGAATTACGCTGCCGAGGGGGCGCGGAAGGCGCCTCCCCTCCTCCCCCTCTTCCGCCGCGTTGCAAGGGCGCTGCCCGCTGGCGGGCTTTTTCTTTTCGATCTCATCATGCCCGCGCGAACGCCGAGCCTTACCGCGCGTGGCTGGCGCGCGGGCGAGGACTGGGCCGTTCTCACCGATGCGCGCGAGGATCGGAAAGCGCGGCGCATCACGCGCGACATCATCACCTTTCGCGCCACGGGCAAGGGCTGGCGACGCAGCGAGGAGCGCCATGTGCAATTTCTCTATCCGCAGGCCGACGTCCTTGCCGCGCTGCGCGAGGCGGGCTTCAGCGTGAACGTGGCGGATCGCTATGGAGGAATGGCGCTGCTTCCGCGCAGACGTGCATTCCGCGCCATCAAGAAGGGATGAAGGGGGAAACGGATGCTCGAGAACTATACGCCCGGCGAGTTCACTCATGCGGGCGAGACGAAGCCCGTCTATACGCGCGGTCATGGACCGGCCGTCATCGTCATCCACGAGCTGCCGGGCATTACGCCCAATGTGGTGCGCTTTGCCGACTGGGTCGTCGATGCGGGTTTCCGGGTCTATATGCCGCTCCTTGTCGGCGAGGCGGACCGCCCCGTCTCCGCGGGCTATGTGCTGAAGTCGCTCGCCAGGATCTGCATCAGCCGCGAGTTCCACGTTCTCGCCAGCCATCGCTCGAGCCCCGTGACGGAATGGCTGAGGGCGCTCGCGCGCCACGCACATGAAGAGGCGGGAGGAAAGGGCGTCGGCGCCATAGGCATGTGCTTCTCGGGCAATTTCGCGCTCTCCATGATGATGGAGCCCGCGCTGATGGCGCCCGTGCTGTCGCAGCCCTCGCTGCCCTTCCCCTTCGGCGCGGAGCGCAAGGCCGCCCTTCACGTCTCGCCCGGCGAACTCCAATGCCTGAAGGAGCGCTGCGCGAAAGGCGACAAGGTGCTCGGCCTTCGCTTCAAGGGCGACGTCACCTCGCCCGCCGAGAGGTTCGAGACACTGCGGCGCGAGCTCGGCGACGCATTCGAGGGCATCGAGATCGACGACAGATTCGCCAATCCGCAATCGCCCGAGCCGCGGCCACATTCGGTGCTGACGGAAGATCTCATCGACCGGGATGGCGAGCCAACAAAGGAAGCGGCGAAGCGCGTCATCGCCTTTTTCGTGGAGCGCCTCCGGGCGCCCTGACCGCCTGCGTCAGCCGCGCCTTGCCGCGCCGAACAGTCTCTCCTCGACCAGCGCGCAGACGATATGCGCCGCGACGATGTGGATCTGCTGGATGATCGAGGTCTTGGCCGAGGGCGCCTTGAGAATATGGTCGCACTTGTCCTCCATCTCGCCGCCGGCGGCGCCGGTGAAACCGATGGTGACGAGGCCGCGCGCTTTGGCGGCATCGAGCGCCAGCATCACATTGGGCGATTTGCCGGAGGTCGAGATGCCGAGGAAAATATCGCCCGGACGGCCGAGGCCCAGCACCTGCCGCTCGAATATCTTCTCATAGCCATAGTCGTTGCCGATCGCGGTGAGGACCGACGTGTCCGTGGTGAGCGCGATGGCGGGCAGCGGGCTGCGGTCGAAGAAGAGGCGCGAGAGCAGCTCGCCCGCAATGTGCTGCGCGTCGGCCGCGCTGCCGCCATTGCCCGCGATCAGCACCTTGTTTCCCGCTTCGAGCGCATCGCCGATGACATCGGCCATGGCGTTCAGATTCTGCACCGCTGCCCCATCCCTGGCGAAAGCGTCGAGCGTGGCGAGCGAGTCGGAGAGATACGCTTCCACGAAATTCCGGCCCGTCATGCCCATGCCTCAAATCCTTCGGGATTAACCTTGCGGCGGTCACGGAAGCCCCGCGCCGTGTCCGCACTTTAGCCGCAAAAGCGGCCGCTCATATAGCGGAAGATTTTCCGCGGGCGAGCGCCCGCCCATCGGACCTCGCCGTAGCTCAGGCCGGGATCACGGTCACTTCCGGCCAGGACGCCTTCCAGCGGGCGGCCTTTTCCGCATAGCGCTCCGCGCTGAAATTCGGGACCCCGCTCGGGCGGACGATCATCGCGCCGACATCCGCGAGACCATGCGGCGCGTAGACCCGCCGCGCGGCGCCGGAAAGCGAAAGCCCGACCATTGACGCCGGAGCGAGAAAGCGGTCGATCCCCTCCGTCGCGCTCGAGAGCGGCGGATAGGCGCTGCCGAATTTCTGCGGATACCAGAGGTGGACGCGGGCCTGATTGCGAACCTCGACCGGTGCGCCGAGATCGGCAAGGAGGGCGGCGCACTGGCGGATGATTTTGTCCTCCGCCTCCCATGATGTGTCCGGATCGAAATAGAAGACGTCGTAATCCTTGATGCCGTGGAGCACGTCGCGGCCGGTGAGCCCGTTCCAGACGGACTGGAAGAGCGAGCCGGAAACGAGCCAGGCATCGGGAAGGTCGAGTGCCGGGAGACGCGCCGCGATCTCCCGGTTGACCGGGTTGCGAAGCGCGAGGTCGAGAAAGGCCGCCTCATCCATCCTGCGTCGCGCCCGCCTGCTCTCCGCCCTACTCGGCCGCCTGCTTCGGCGCCTGTGCCTGCCAGCGCAGCACGGGACTGCGGGCCGCCTGCGTCTCGTCGAGCCGATGGCGCGGGGCAAAATGCGGCGCGCCGGTGAAGCGCGACTTGTCGTTGCCCTTCGCCGCCTGCGCCAGATGCTTCAGCGTGCCGATGAACTGATCGAGCGTGTGCTTCGATTCCGTTTCCGTCGGCTCGATGAGAAGCGCGCCATGCACGACCAGCGGGAAGTACATGGTCATCGGGTGGTAGCCCTCGTCGATCATCGCCTTGGCGAAATCGAGCGTCTCGACGCCGGTCCCCTTGAGGAAGCGATCGTCGAAAAGCGCCTCATGCATGCACGGGCCCTCGAAGGGCGCGGAGAGATGATCCTTGAGCGAGGCGAGAACATAGTTCGCGTTCAGCACCGCATCCTCGGCGACCTGCCTCAGCCCGTCCGAACCGTGGCTCATCATATAGGCGAGCGCGCGCACGAACATGCCCATCTGGCCATGGAAGGCGACCATGCGGCCAAGCGGCTTCGTGCCATCAGCCTTCGCCTCCTCATCCGTCTCGACGAAGCGGAAGCCCTCATCGTCATGCACCACATAGGGAAGCGGCGCGAAAGGCGCGAGCGCGGCGGAGAGCACGACCGGCCCCGCGCCCGGACCGCCGCCGCCATGCGGCGTCGAGAAGGTCTTGTGCAGGTTGATGTGCATCGCATCGATACCGAGATCGCCCGGACGCACGCGGCCGACAATGGCGTTGAAATTCGCGCCGTCGCAATAGAAATAGGCGCCCGCTTCATGCACCGCATCCGCGATCTCGATGATGTCGCGCTCGAAGAGCCCGCATGTGTTCGGATTGGTGAGCATGATCGCGGCGACGTCGGGCCCGAGCTTCGCCTTGAAGGCGGCGAGATCGACGCGGCCGTCTTCGGTCGCGGGGATCGCATCGACCTTGTAGCGAAGAAGCGCGGCGGTGGCCGGGTTCGTTCCGTGTGCGGATTCAGGAACGAGCACACGGGTGCGTGTCTCGCCTTCGCCGCGCGCCACCAGAGCGGCGCGGATCGCCATCATGCCGCAAAGCTCGCCATGCGCGCCCGCCTTGGGCGACATGGCGACGGCGGGCATGCCGGTCAGCTCCTTCAGCCAGTGGGCAAGCGTATCCATGAGTTCGAGCGCGCCCTGCACAGTCTTTTGCGGCTGGAGCGGATGCACGTCGGCAAAGCCCGGCAGCCGCGCCATCTTCTCGTTGAGGCGCGGATTGTGCTTCATCGTGCAGGAGCCAAGCGGATAGAGCCCGGCATCAATCGAATAGTTCATGCGCGACAGGCGCACGTAATGGCGCATCACATCTGGCTCCGAAATGCCCGGAAGGCCGATGCGTCCCTTGCGCTCGAACGCGCCGAGGCGGGAGGCGACAGGCGCGGGCTCGTCGAAATCGACGCCCGAGGCGCCCGGATTGTCGAGTTCGAAGATCAGCGGCTCTTCGAGACGCAGGCCCCTGTTGCCGGTGAAAGTCTCGACCTCGGCATGCGTCACCTCGCCCGGCGTGGTGGGCCGGCCCTTTTTGTTCATGACCGACATCACAGCACCTCCTTCAGCGCGGCCACATACTGCGCGCGGTCGTCATCCGTGTTCACTTCGGTCAATGCGACGATCAGAACATTTTCGAGCGAGGCATCGCCGGGGGTGAGGCGGTTCGCCGGCAGCCCGCCAAGCACGCCCCTGTCGGCCAGCGCATCGACAACGGCAGCGGCCGGCTTCGGCAGGCGGATCGAGAACTCGTTGAAGAAGGCCGAATTGAGCACCTCGACGCCCTTCACCGATGCGAGCCCTTCGGCAAGCCTCACCGCGTTCGCATGGTTGATGCGCGCCAGGCGCTTGAAGCCCTCCTCGCCCAGAAGCGAGAGATGGATCGTGAAGGCGAGCGAGCAGAGCCCGGAATTGGTGCAGATGTTCGATGTCGCCTTCTCGCGGCGGATATGCTGTTCGCGCGTTGAAAGCGTCAGCACGAAGCCGCGCTTGCCCGAGGCATCGACCGTCTCGCCGCAAAGCCGGCCCGGCATCTGGCGGACATATTTGGCCCGCGTGGCGAAGAGGCCGAGATAGGGCCCGCCGAAATTGAGGCCGTTGCCGATGGACTGCCCCTCGCCGACAACGATGTCGGCGTCCATCTCGCCGGGCGGCGTGACGAGGCCGAGCGACACGACCTCCGGCACGACGGCGATGAGGAGCGCGCCCTTCGCATGGGCGGCCTCGGCGATCGGCGCCAGATCGATCAGCTCGCCGAAGAAGGACGGCGACTGCACAACGACGCAGCTCGTGTCGTCGCAAATGCGCGCGATGATGTCTTCCGCGCGATCGGGAAGCGCCGCGCCGAGCGCCTCGACGGGATCGCCGCCCGCCTCGCAGAGATTCTCGACAACGGCGCGGTAGTGCGGATGAAGCGTGCCCGACAGCACCGCCTTCTTGCGCTTCGTCACGCGATGCGCCATCAGCACCGCCTCGGCGCAGGCCGTCGAGCCGTCATACATGGAGGCGTTTGCTACATCCATGCCGGTCAGCATCGCCACCTGCGTCTGGAACTCGAAAAGATATTGCAGCGTGCCTTGCGTGATCTCGGGCTGATAGGGCGTGTAGGAGGTGAGGAACTCCGAACGCTGGATCAGATGATCGACGGTCGCGGGCACATGATGGCGATAGGCGCCGCCGCCGATGAAGAAGGGAACGGAGCCTGCCGCAATATTCTTCGCCGCCATTTTCGACAGCGCGCGCTCGACCTCGAGTTCGCCCTGCCGGCGCGGCAGATCGACAAGGCCGTCGCGCCGCGCGCGTTCGGGCACGTCGCGGAAAAGATCATCGACACTCTTCACGCCGATGACGCCAAGCATGTCGCGGCGATCGGCATCGGTCAGTGGCAGGTAACGCATGGGTTCAGACCAATCGTTCGGAGTTCACCGTTTCCCGTTCCGCCACGGCCCGGTTCGAGCGGGCCATGACGGCGAAATTGATGTGTCAGGCGAGCCCTTCGATGAAGCTCTTGTAAGCGTCTTCATCCATGAGCTTTTCGAATTCGGCCTTGTCGGCAAGCCGGAGCTTCACGAACCAGCCCTTGCCCATCGCGTCTTCATTGACGCCGCCGGGCGCGGCTTCGAGCTCGGCATTCACCTCGACGATCTCGCCGGAGACGGGCGCATAGACCTCGCTCGCCGCCTTGACGCTCTCGACGACGGCCGCCTCGTCGCCCTGTGCGATGGACTTGCCGACTTCCGGCAGCTCGACATAGACGACGTCGCCGAGTTGTTCCTGCGCGTAGTCTGTGATCCCGATCGTGGCGATGTCGCCGTCGACACGCACCCACTCATGCTGATCGGTAAAGCGGATCTCGCTCATCACTATCCCCTGTTATTTCTTTTCCGTTCGATGGAAACGCTTCGCTATGAAAGGCATGGCGACGATCCTTGCCGGACGTCCCTTTCCTCTCACCATCAATTCGACTTCTGTGCCGGTTTTCGCCTCTGCCGTGTCGACGTAACCCATGGCGATGGGGCCGCCGACGGTCGGCCCATAGCCGCCGCTGGTGATCGTGCCGATCTTCCCGCCGCTCTTGTCGACGATCTCGGTGCCTTCGCGCGCGGGCGCCTTGCCTTCGGGCAGAAGGCCGACGCGCTTCCTGCCTGCGCCGTTCGCGATCTGATCGAGAATGATCTTCGCGCCCGGGAAATTCGCTTCCTCGCGGCGGCGCTTGCCGATGGTCCAGCCAAGGCCCGCCTCGATGGGCGTCGTCGTCTCGTCGATGTCATGGCCATAGAGGCAGAGGCCCGCCTCGAGGCGCAGCGAATCGCGCGCGCCAAGCCCGATGGGTTTCACCTCCGGTTCCGCGAGCAGCTTTCGCGTCAGCGCCACGGCGTCCTTCTCGGGCAGGGAGATTTCAAATCCGTCCTCGCCCGTATAGCCCGAGCGGCTGACATAGCAGGGAATGCCTGCGACCTCGATCACGCGCGCATGCATGAAATCGAGCGCGGGAGCGGCCGGCGCGAAGCGCGTCAGCACCTCCTCCGCCTTCGGCCCCTGCAAGGCGAGAAGCGCGCGGTCCGTGACAGGCTTCAGCGCGATGCCGGGGGCGAGGTTCGCCGCGATATGGGCGAAGTCCCGCTCCTTGCAGGCCGCATTCACGATGACGAAGAGCGCATTGGCGCGCTCGGGCTCGATGGGGCGCGTCACCATGAGATCGTCGCGAATGCCGCCCTCGTCGTTCAGGAGCAGCGTGTAGCGCATGGCGCCGGGCGCAAGGCCCAGAAGATCGCCCGGAACCAGCGCCTCGAGCGCGCGGGCGACCGTCTCGAAATCCGGCCCCTCGATCCAGGCCTGACCCATATGCGACACGTCGAAAAGGCCGGCCGCCGCGCGCGTGTGAAGATGCTCGGCAAGGACGCCGTCCTTGTATTGCACCGGCATGTCGTAGCCGGCGAAGGGCACCATCTTCGCCCCCAGCTCGACATGGAGCGCATGCAGGGGCGTGACCTTCAAGGCTTCGGTATGGTCCTGTTGGGTAGTCATCGGGCTCCGGTCTCTCGGTTCAACGCGCGAATCATCAAAGGCTGCTGCACGACGAAATTCGCCGTCGGCGCCCCCTCTGTCGCGGAACCTGAGAGATTTCGCGGGTTCGGGTTCAACCCGTCCGCTTACGCCCTTCGGTGAGGCGCCCCATATGGCGGGCGCCTGCTTTCCAGAGTTTCATCCCCCTGCGGTCCGGTTGCCTGAGAGTTTCCGGGGCGGTTGCTCCTTCGGCGCCGGAGGCTTTCTCCGGTCTCTCCCGCAGGGTTCATCTGTATGACGTCCAGGCTTCGACCCGTGAAGCCAGCGCAGATCATATGGAGGGGCCCAAGGGAGTCAATCTCGGCCTGACAGGGTCCAGGGCCGAATCGGGCGTTTTCCACGGAAATCGGCGCTTCCCCGCCTTAGCCCTTATTTCAGGGGCGTGGAGGGCACCTTGCGGTTGTATTCAAGCTCCTCGGGCGAGAGCTGGAAGCCGACGAGAAGCTCATAGGCCGAGCCATCCAGCCTGCCGTCAGTGGCGAGCTTCGTGTCCTCGATCGTCTTGAGGAAACGCACGGTGCGCGCCGCGCCCTCGAAGACGACCGGAATGTCAAAGACCTGCTTGTCGCTGATGCGGCCATTGCGAACGACCGTCATGAAGCCCTTGAGATTGAGCTCACGCGAGGTCGCGGCGGGCCCGAGATCGGCCTGGCCGTCAAAGGCGACATCGACCGCGATTTCGCCATCGTCATATTCGCATTTGCTCACGGCCTTGCGGATTTCGCCGCGGACGACGACATCGGTGAGGTCGAGCCCCCTGCCGTTGAACATGGTGATGCGGTCGGCCCCGTCGAGCACGCCTATGGTCGGGCAGGGCTTCGGCGCGGCCGCCAGCACGTCTGCCTCATCGTCGCTGCCCATGCCGAGCCAGCTGCAACCGCCCAGCGCCAGCGGCGCGATGAGCAGCGCGGCAAGGCCGATGCGCCGGGGAGAGGGAATGCCAAGGCGGCGCGCCTGGCCGGCCGGTTCGATCGGAAACGCCATCGTCGTGTCACTCGCCTCGATTAAGAGTTGCAATCTCCCCGATGCCGCCCGGCCCTGGTTTCTTGACTTTCATTGTGAGGCCCCCTCTATTACCGATCAGAATTGGCCCCCTGAAAGCCTTGCTTTTCATGCGGTTAGGCATGGCAGCAGGGCCGCTCGACGCGGCGCGGGCACTTTATCGGAGTGTCCGCCGGGCCACAAGCTGGCGGCCTCCCCGCGAGGCGCCCGGCCCTTGCGGCCTCAAGGGGCAGAGATGAACACCCGCACGAGTTGCCCATGACCGACCCTTCCCCGAAGCCGAAGCTCACGCTGATCCTGGCGAGCCCCCGCGGCTTCTGCGCGGGCGTGGACCGGGCCATCCAGATCGTCGAAATGGCGCTCGAGAAATTCGGCCCGCCGGTCTATGTGCGTCATGAGATCGTGCATAACCGCTTCGTCGTCGAGGCGCTGGAACGCAAGGGAGCGATCTTCATCGAGGAACTGAACGAGGTGCCCGAGGGGGCGCGCGTCATCTTCTCGGCGCATGGCGTGCCGAAATCCGTGCCCGAAGAAGCAAAGAGGCGCGAACTCATCTATTTCGACGCGACCTGTCCGCTCGTCTCCAAGGTCCATATCGAGGCGGAGAGGCTTCATGCACGCGGCCTCGAGATCATCCTTATCGGGCATCAGGGGCACCCGGAGGTGATCGGCACGATGGGCCAGCTTCCCGAGGGCGCGGTGAGGCTCATCGAAACGGTGGCGGACGCCGAAGCCTATCGCCCGCGCGACGTGGAGAAGCTCGCTTTCGTCACCCAGACGACCCTTTCGGTCGACGACACGGCCGAGATCGTCGCCGTGCTCCAGCGCCGCTTCCCCAGCATCGTCGGTCCGCACAAGGAAGATATCTGCTACGCGACGACCAACCGCCAGGACGCTGTGAAGGCGATCGCGCCGCGCGCGGACGCGCTCATCGTCATCGGCGCGCCCAATTCATCGAATTCGATGCGACTCGTCGAAGTGGCGGAGCGCGCAGGCTGCCCCCGCTCGTTTCTGGTGCAGCGCGCGGCCGATATCGACTGGCAGGCGCTCGGCGAACCGCGCGCCGTCGGCCTCACGGCAGGCGCGAGCGCGCCCGACATTCTCGTCAGGGAGGTCATCGCCGCCTTTCACGACCGTTTCGATGTGACCATCGAGGATGTCGCGGTGGCCCGCGAGTCCATGCAGTTCAAGCTGCCACGCTCGCTCGCGGGCTGACGGGGTTTCGGGATGGCGGTCTATACGGAAGTCGCGGACGACGAACTCGAAGCCTTTCTCGAACCTTATGGCCTTGGCCGGCTGCTCTCCTACAAGGGCATCGCCGAGGGCGTCGAAAACTCGAACTTCATGCTCCACACCGACAAGGGCATCTACTTTCTGACGCTCTACGAAAAGCGTGTGGCGAGGCAGGACCTTCCCTTCTTTCTGGGGCTCATGAACCATCTCGCGGCCAAGGGCATCGCCTGCCCGGTGCCGCTGCGCGACCGGCACGGCGAAATGCTCGGCGAGCTTGCGGGCCGGCCGGCCGCGCTCATCAGCTATCTCGAAGGCGTTTCGATCCGCCGCCCGCAGCCGCGCCATTGCACCGAGCTTGGTGGAGCGCTCGCCGCCTTTCACATCGGGGGCCGTGATTTCTCGCTTACGCGGGAGAATGCTCTCGGCGTTTCCGGCTGGCGGCCGCTCCTCGAAGCCTGCGGCGCCAGGGCCGATGAGGTGGCGAAAGGGCTCGGCGCGGAGCTTGAAGCGGAACTCGAAATCCTCGAGCGCAAATGGCCGGGCGCACTGCCGCAAGGCGTCATTCACGCCGATCTCTTTCCCGACAATGTGTTCTTCATCGGCGAAAAGCTCTCCGGCGTCTTCGACTTCTATTTCGCCTGCAACGATGCGCTCGCCTACGACCTCGCCATCTGCCTCAATGCGTGGTGCTTCGAGGCCGACGGCTCGTTCAACATCACCAAGGCGCGGGCGCTGCTTCAGGCCTATAACGCCGTGCGGCCGCTCGATGCGGCGGAGCTTGCCGCCCTGCCCCTGCTTGCGCGCGGCAGCGCCATGCGCTTTCTCCTCACCCGCCTCTATGACTGGCTCAACCATCCGGCGGGCGCCTTCGTGAAGCCCAAGGACCCGCTCGAATATCTCAAACGGCTGCGCTTCCATCGCGGCGTCACCTCGCCTGCCTCCTACGGGCTCGATGCATGACGCCGCACGCCGACACGCCGCACGCCAACACGATCGACATTTTCACCGATGGCGCCTGCTCGGGAAATCCGGGCCCCGGCGGCTGGGGCGCCGTGCTCCGCTACAAGGGCAATGAGAAGGAAATCTGCGGCGGCGAAGCTCAGACCACGAACAACCGGATGGAACTCATGGCGGCGATCATGGCGCTCGAGGCGCTGAAGCGCTCCTCCCATGTGCGGCTCCATACAGATTCCATCTATCTGCGCGACGGGATCACGAAATGGATCCACAACTGGAAGCGCAATGGCTGGCGCACGGCGGACAAGAAGCCGGTGAAGAACGCCGAACTCTGGAAGCGGCTGGAGCTTGCTATCGAGACGCATGACATAAGCTGGCACTGGATCAAGGGCCATTCCGGTCATGCGGAGAACGAGCGCGCGGATGAGCTGGCGCGGCGCGGCATGGAGCCGTTCCAGAAACGCGCGGCGGAAAAATAGCCGCCCCGGCAGCGCCTCGGCCCGGATACGAAAACGCCCCGGATCGAACATCCGGGGCGCAATTCTTCTCAGGTGCTGCGTGCGGCGATCAAAGCTGCGAAAGCATGTTTTCCGCGCCGGAGATTTTCGCTTCGCCGGGATTCGCTTCCTTGTTCAGGCTCTTCACCACGCCATCCTCGACGAGCATCGAGTAACGCAGGCTGCGCGTGCCCATGCCAAAGCCCGAACCGTCGAAGTCGAGGCCGAGCTTCTTCGTGAACTCGCCATTGCCGTCGCCGAGCATCGTCACCTTGCCCTCGGCACCCTGCTGCTTGCCCCAGGCGCCCATCACGAAGGCGTCGTTGACGGAGATGCAGGCGATCTCATCGACGCCTTTCGACTTGATATCACCGGCTTTCTGAATGAAGCCCGGCAGATGCTGGTTCGAGCAGGTCGGCGTGAAAGCACCGGGCAGCGCGAAGACGACGACCTTGCGGCCCTTGAAAAAATCCGACGCCTTGACGGGCACGGGGCCCTTGTCGCCGAGCTTCATCAGCGTGGCATCCGGAATCCGGTCTCCGACATTGATCGCCATTCTTGCCTCCAATTTTTGTGATGCGCTCCCGAAGCTCGGGAGCGGCGCGTATTCGCGGGCATTAAAGCGCCAATCACAGCCAGCCGCCAGCCTGCCTTCCATAATTCACGCGCTCGTGAGCCCCGGTCAGGGGATCCGGCGCTTCGCCTCCAATGCCATATCCGGCGTCGAAAATGTGAGCGTGACGCTGGCGCCATGAGGCACGGCGCCCTTTTCGAGTTCGACCGGAACGGCATAGGCGACCGTTCCGCCGCTCCGCGCGGTTTCAGGCGTTCCGAACCAGAAGCCGTCCGGCCCTTCGACGATGAGCTGCGGCACCGCACCCTCAACCCCGTAATCGACGAGAAGACGGGGCGACGGCTCCGCCTCGAAGCGCACGGAAATCGCCGCGGGCTTCGCGGCCGCTTCCACCACCGGCACGCGCCGAAGCGCGGCGCGAATACGCTCGCCTTCAGCCGATGGCCGCGGCTTCGATGCGGCCGGCAATGTCAGCCAAAGCCCGGCTTCGCCCGGCAGGCATACCTCCCTGCACACGCCATAGCTCATGGAGAGCGCGAGCGTTACGGGCTTCGCGGCGTCCTTCGGCGTCACCAGCAGCGGCCAGACGACTTCGTGCTCATAGCCGAAGGTGATGTCGCCCGGCACGTCGAAGCGTTGCGGCGCGGGCCAGCCGATTTCCACCGCGCCGACATTTTCCGATTTCGACCAGTCGAAGCGCGGCGCGATTCCTGAATCTCCGGGCCGGCGCCAATAGGTCTTCCATCCATCGGCAAGCCGCATCTCGATACCGGCAAGGAAGGGCTGGCCCGCATGGCCCGTTTCGGCCGCGACGAGGCGGAGCAGCGCCACGCCATCCGCGCCGCCTGTCGCGCCATTAGCCGCACGGGCAGGCGCCGACAATGCGGCGAGAATGAGGCCCGCAAAAAAGAAACGGGAAAGGATCGTGCGTAGCATTGCGGGCCGATCACACGCTTCGAGCATCTTCGTCACCTTCGGCATTGCCGGAGAGGGATATCGCTTCGCGCTTCTCACCAAAAATGAGGATGCGCGCATTTTTCATCTTACTCGGAATGGAGCGTTTCTCCTCCTATTGGGACGTGACAGGGACGCCGCAAGAGGCGAAAATATAAATGTTCGCAAGGTCCTTGAGCGCAGCACGGCGGGAGCTACATATTCTTCATGAGCCCATTGTCGTCAGACCTGAGCTATAAGGCCGGAGAGGACGGCTTCCTCGAAGGCAAGATGCTCATCGCAATGCCCTCGATCGGCGACGCCCGGTTTGAGCGCACGGTGATCTATATGTGCGTGCACAATGCCGAAGGCGCGATGGGCATCGTCGTCAACAAGCCCGCGCCGAACATCACGCTTCCCGAACTTCTCGATCAGCTTTCCATTCCGCTGCCGAATGAGAGCCCGCTGCGCCGTCCTGGCCGCAGCGACTGCCCTGTTCTCGTCGGCGGGCCGGTCGAGGCGGGACGTGGCTTCGTGCTCCACACGCAGGACTATTTCTCCGAGGATTCGACCCTGCCCGTCGATGAGGATGTGGGCCTCACCGCAAGCGTCGACATATTGCGCGCCATCGCCCATGGGCGCGGGCCGCGCCATGCCATTCTCGCGCTCGGCTATGCGGGCTGGGCCCCCGGCCAGCTCGAAGCCGAAATTCAGGCCAATGGCTGGCTCCATTGCGATCCCGACACGGAATTGCTCTTCGGCCCCGACCTCGATGACAAATATCACCGCGCGCTGGCGAAGCTCGGCATCGACCTGTCGCTTCTCTCCGGCGAGGCCGGGCACGCCTGAGATCAGCGTGAATTGCGGGCGATGAAGTCGAGCGCCTCGGCGGCGCGCATCGGCTGGCCGAAATAATAGCCCTGCCCATAGTCGCAGCCCATGGCGGCGAGATCGCGCGCCTGCTCCTCGCTTTCGGTTCCCTCCGCCACGACCTCCATGCCGAGGTCATGCGCCAGCGTGACCATGGAACGGATGATCATCGGCGTCTCGCGATCCGCCGCCATGCCGGCGACGAAGGAGCGATCGACCTTCAGCGTGTCGAAGGGGAAGCGCTGGAGATAGGACAGGCTCGAATAGCCGGTTCCGAAATCGTCGAGCGACAGACCCGCGCCGAGTCCCTTCACGCGGGCAAGAACCTGCGCGGCGAATTCCGGGTTTTCCATCACGAGCGATTCCGTGACCTCGAGCTTCAGCGATCCCGGCACGATGTCGATGCGGCGCAGCACGCGCTTCACATCCTCGATGAGATCGTGGCGGAGAAGCTGGCGGCTCGACACGTTCACGCTCGCAAAGAGGGGGCGCTCCAGAGGGAAGAGCCGCTGCCAGGTTGCAAGCTCCTCGCTCGCGGCGCGCAGCGCGAAACGGCCGATATCGTGGATGAGGCCAAGCTCCTCGGCGAGCGGCACGAAGAGATCCGGCGTGAGCACGCCCTGCTGGGGATGGTTCCAGCGCACCAGCGCCTCGAAGCCGCGCACGCTGCCATCCATCAGCGAAACGATGGGCTGGTAATAGATTTCGAGTTCCCGCCGCTCGAGCGCATGGCGAAGATCCGTCTCGAATCCGAGCCGGTCCTCGGATTCGCCGCGCATGCCCGTTTCGTAGAATTCGATGCGCGCCTTGCCCGCCCGCTTGGCGCGGAACATGGCGATCTCGGCCTCGTTCAGCAGTTCCTCGGGCCGTTCGTGGCTGTCCTCGCAAATGGCGACGCCGATGGAGGAGGTCGGGAAAACCTCATGGCCCGCGATCTCGATCGGCTGGGAAAGGAACTCGGCCAGCGCCTCGGCAAAGGCAAACGCATCGTCCCGATGCGTTCGCGTTGTGAGGAGAATTGCGAATTCGTCCCCGTCTATGCGGGCGACCGTGTCCTCCTGGGTGACGAGGGATTCGATCCGCCGCGCCACCGCGATCAGAAGCGCATCGCCGCCGGAATGGCCGAGGCTGTCATTCACCGTCTTGAAGCGGTCGAGATCGACGAGAAGAAGCGCCGCGCGCGGGCGATCCATCATGCTCGTCCGGCGGATCGCGCGGTCGAGCCGGTCCATGAAGAGCGCGCGATTGGGAAGGCCGGTCAGGCTGTCATGTACGGCGTCGTGGAAGAGCCGCTCTTCCGCGAGCTTGCGCGCGGTGATGTCGCTTGCCGTGCCGACGCAGCGATTGGCGAAGCCTTCGGGGCCGGCAACGCAGCTCGCATTGAGCGCGATCCAGCGGAACGCGCCATCGGAATGGCGCATGCGGAATTCGAGAGTGAAAGCGACATTGCCGCGCCCGATATAGCTGTTGAGCGCGTTTCTGTAGGATTCGCGGTCCGCCGGATGCATGTGCTCGCGCCAGGCGACCTCCGTGCCGCCAAGCGCGCCCGGATCGAGCCCGAGAAGCGCCTCGACCGACGGCGAGACATAGAGCGTGTCGGCGGTGATATCCCAGTCCCAGACGCCCTGCCGCGCGCCCGAAAGCGCAAAGGCATTGCGCTGCTCGCTGCGGACGGCGCCCACATCGGCGCGACGCCTGCCGCCCTGCGCCTGATAGGCGGCGGCGAAGGCGAAGAGAATGAGCGCAATGGTGAAGAGGCCGATGGCGAGCGGCGTGCCGATGAAGGAGCCCGGCAGCCAGCCGAAGGCATTGAAGGCCGCGACCAATCCCGAAACGCCAAAAAGAGCCGTACCCGGAATGAGAAGCTGGGCCGGGCGAACGCCGCGAAGCGCCGCGAGGACGAGAAGCGGCCCGCCGCCGAAGAGAGCGAGCATGAGCCCGAGCCTGACGACGAGCGCGCCGGCAGGCGGGCTCAGCATGGCGATGAGGATCGTCACTGGCGCGGCGAGCGCGAGGAGGCGCGCAAGCTGCGACTGCCAGCGGGCATGGCGCTCTAGATCGAGGAAATGGCGTTCGAGTGAGAAGACGGCGCTCGCAAAGAGTGCGAGCGCGCCCGTTCGCATCACCGAATCCCAGCGCGCCGATGCGCCCGTCATGGTCGCCAGATAGCCGAATTCCGCCAGTTCGACGAGAAAACCCGCCCCAAGCAGAAGCGCGGTCGCGCGCGTCGCGGGCGTCTGCGTCAGAACGGCGAGCGCCGCGAGATAGATGGCGAGCGCGGCGATGACGCCGAGCATGCCGCCTTCGATGAGCGACAGGCGCCGGTTGAAGGACTGCCAGGCATCCGGGCTCCACATATAGAGCGAGGACGGCTCCGGGCGGTCGGAATGAAGCGCAACGGTGACGCTCGTTGCGGGATCGACCGTCAGCGAGAAAACGGCAAAGCCCGGCCGCTCGTCCGAGGGCATGCGAAGAGGATCTTCCGCACCCGCCGTATAGGCCCGGTCGACGCCCGGCGCGGGCACGGGCCAGAGGAAGTTGAGAAGCCCCTTGCCGCGCGTATCGGCGATGAGATAGCGGGTCGCGGGTTCCTCGCCGCGATTGCGGAGCGCGGCGGCAAGCCAGATGCCGTTCGCCTCTTCGGAACCATCCGAGAGCGTGATCCGGCCGTCGTCCACCGCGTCGCCGCCATCGGCGTCGGGCGCCGCCTCCTTTTCGGCGGGCGCGGCCGGCAGGGGCACCTTCTGCGCGGCGCCGGGCTCCTCCTCGACGGGCGCGGCTTCTGGCGCTTCTATGGTGAGCTTGCGGCCCTTCTCCTCATAGCGCTCCATGAAGGGCGTCAGATTGACGACCGGACGATGATCGTCGAGCACCACCGCGTCGAGAGCGCGCGCGGCGGACGGCATGAAGACGACGCAGGACAGCAGCACCATGAAGGCGCCGACCGCGCGCATGGCCCTCATGCGTGGCACGCGGCGGAGCAGACGAAATTGCGACAAGATCGCGCCCGGCTGAATGAAACTTCCGGGGCATGACGTGCCCGGAAAGCCCCCGACTTTCCAGTTCATGCCCCAAGGCCTACTTGCCGCATCGGTCCCCCTTCTCAAAATCTCACGGCCGCGGGTCGTCGCGCAGAATGGCAAAGACGAGATGATCGCGCCACACCCCATTTATCCTCAAATAGCCCCGCGCATATCCTTCCTCGCGGAAGCCGCATTTGCGAAGCACGGCCTTGGAGCGCTCATTCTCCGGCAGACAGGCCGCCTGCAGGCGATGAAGTTTCAATTCCTCGAACACATAGGGAATCAGCGCTCGCACCGCCCGGGTAACATAGCCCCGCCCCGCATGGATCTCCCCCGCCCAATAGCCGAGTGCGCATGATTGCTGAACCCCGCGCTGGACGTTCGACAGCGTACATCCGCCGACAAGAGCCCCATCTTGCTCGCGAAAGATAAAAAATGGGTAGGCGCGGTCGGCCCTGATCTCGCGCAGGTAGCGGCGAATTCGGCGGCGATAGGATGCCTTGCTGAGATCGTCCTCGGGCCAGGTCGGCTCCCAGGGCGTGAGAAAGGCCCTGCTCTTCTCGCGCAAGGCCGCCCATTCCTCGTAGTCGCCCATCTGCGGGCTGCGCAGGCGCACCCCGTCGCCGATGATGAGGGGGGCGGGCTCGGGTCTGGATATGGATCTGAGAAAGGCCATGGATGCGCGGCTCCCTACGCGCAAGCCATTCCGCCGGGCCTTCTGCCGGAACCCCGCGAGGGCGGTACACCGGACCGCCGGCGTATCTCACACGTCGTCAGACAAATCTTGCCGCGAGACGGTCGTAGGATTCAAGTCCGCCGCCCGCCCCATCGAGCGGGCCCACCGCCGCAACCGCAGGCCGCGGCTTCGACAATATGCGGCCGGCGAAGCGCCGGACGGCCGCGGCATCGACCTCGTCGACCTTCGCGATGATCTCGTCGATCGGCAGGATGCGGCCGTGAACCGAATATTGCCGCGCGATCTGCTCGGCGCGCGAAGAAGAGGATTCGAGGTTCATCATCAGCCCCGCCTTCATCTGCGCGCGGGCGCGGGCCGTTTCCTCCTCGCTGGCATCTTCGGCCATGCGGCCGATCTCGCCTGCGATGACGGGCATGAGTTCGGCCAGATCGTCGGGAGAGGTGCCGGCATAGACGCCGAGGAGCCCCGTATCGACGAAGGACCAGGCATAGGAGAAGACCGAATAGCAAAGGCCGCGCTTCTCGCGCACCTCCTGGAAGAGGCGCGACGACATGCCGCCGCCGAGCATGCTCGAGTAGATCTGGGCCGTGTAGTAGTCGGGATCGCCGTAAGCGGGGCCCTCGAAGGCCAGCGCCACATGCGCCTGCTCGAGATCGCGCGTCTCGCGCTTCTCGCCGCCGCTGAAATTCGCAGGCTCGGCGCCATTGTTCAGGCGGCGCGGCAGCTCGCCGAAACTCTCTTCGGCAAGACCGACAAGGCGCTCGTGATCGACGGCGCCAGCCGCCGCGAGCACCATGCTCGGCGCGTGATAGCGCTCCTCCATATAGCCCCTCAGCGCCTCGCGGCCGAAGGCCCTGACCGTATCGACCGTGCCCAGAATGGAGCGGCCGAGCGGCTGGTCCACATAGGCGGCTTCGAGCAGATGGTCGAAGACGAGATCGTCGGGCGTGTCGAGCGACTGGCCGATTTCCTGGATCACGACGCCGCGTTCGCGCTCGAGTTCGGAGGGCTCGAAGACCGAGTTCTGAAGAATGTCGGCAAGGAGATCGACGGCGAGCGGCAGGTCGTTCTTCAGGACGCGCGCATAATAGGCCGTCGCCTCATGCGTCGTATGCGCATTGAGGTGGCCGCCGGCGGATTCGATTTCCTCCGCGATGGCACGCGCCGAGCGCCGCTCCGTGCCCTTGAAGGCCATATGCTCGAGAAGATGCGACACGCCGTGCTGGCGCGCGCTTTCGTTTCGCGCGCCGGTATTGACCCAGACGCCGACAGACGTGGTTTCCAGATGCGGCATGTGATCGCTCACCACGGTGAGGCCGTTGCCGAGCCTTGTCACGTTGACGGACATGGAAATCTCCTGACTTGCTTACGCCACTACTGCTCGCGCCCGCTCCCTGATGAAGGACTCGACCGCGTGAAGGTCATTGGGGAGCACGCTCAGGCGCTCCTCCCGCTCGAAAAGATCACGCATGCGAGGCGGCAATTCGGGATGGATGCCGGAAGCCTTCTTCACAGCGTCCGGGAATTTCGCCGGATGCGCGGTCGCCAATGTCACCATGGGCGTCGCGCCGTCGCCGCGCTGCGCGCGCGCCGCCGCGAGACCGACGGCCGTATGCGGATCGACGAGTTCGCCCGTCTCGGCAAGCGTCCTTGCTATCGTCTCGGCCGTTTCCGCCTCATCGACACGGCGGGCGGAAAAGAGCGTGCGGATCGCCTCGAGCCGCAAGGGCTCGATGGTGAAGGAGCCCGCCTGGGCGAGGCTCTGCATCAGGCGGCTCACCGCCGCGCCGTCGCGCGAATAGGCGTCGTAAACGAGGCGCTCGAAATTCGACGAGACCTGAATGTCCATGCTCGGGCTCATGGTCGGCACGACCTCGCCGACCTCGTAGCGCCCGCTGGCGAGCGTGCGCGCGAGAATGTCGTTCTGGTTCGTCGCCACGATGAGCTTTCCGACCGGGAGGCCCATGCGGCTCGCCGCATAGCCGGCGAAAATATCGCCGAAATTGCCGGTCGGCACCGAGAAGGACACCGGCCGCGCCGGGCTTCCGAGCGCCACCGCGCTCGTGAAGAAATAGACGATCTGGGCCATGACCCGGCCCCAGTTGATCGAGTTGACGCCCGCAAGCGCCACCTCGTCGCGGAAACCGTGGTCGTTGAACATCGCCTTCACCAGCGCCTGACAATCGTCGAAGGAGCCTTCGATGGCGATGTTATGGACGTTGGTGTCGGGCACCGTTGTCATCTGGCGGCGCTGCACGTCGGAGACGCGGCCCTTCGGATGCAGGATGAAGATGTCGCTCGTCTCGCGGCCCCGAAAAGCCTCGATCGCCGCCGAGCCGGTGTCGCCCGAGGTCGCCCCGACCACGGTAATGCGCGCGCCCCGCTTCGCCAGCACATGATCGAAGAGCCGGGCGAGGATCTGCATCGCCACGTCCTTGAAGGCGAGCGTCGGCCCGTGGAAGAGCTCCAGCAGCCAGTCGTTCACGTCGATCTGCTTCAGGGGCGCCACCGCCTTGTGGCCGAAGCCCCGATAGGCCTCGCCGATCATCCGCGCAAGGTCCGCCTCGGCGATTGCGCCGCCGATGAAGGGGCTCATGACCCGGAGCGCGACTTCCTGATAGGAGAGCCCCGCCAGCGCCTTGATCTTGCGCTCGCTCAGCTGCGGCCACTCCGCGGGCACGTAGAGCCCGCCATCGCGGGCGAGGCCGGCGAGCAATACTTCTTCGAATTCAAGCGCCGGGGATTGGCCCCTTGTGCTGACGTATTTCACCATAATCTCCAGGATAGCCGGGTCCATGCGGCCGGTCGGGGTAACCTAACCCCGGCGAGGGGACGAGGCAAACATGCGATTCGAATTGAGCGAAGAGCGCGCCGGACCGGCCTAACAGCCGAGATATCGCTCCTCTATATGGCGCCGGAAGGCCGCCGTGCCAAGGGGTTCGCCGGTCGCCGCAAGGACAATGCCATCAGGCGAAAGGCGCGAGCCATGGCCGTGGACATTGCCTCTAACCCACTGAAGAAGAAGCGAAAAATCGCCCTTCCCCAGCGCCGGCTCAATGGCCGGATCGGCCCTTTTCGCCGCGGCAAAGAGCTGCGCGGCCGCGAGCGCGCCGAGCGTATAAGTGGGAAAATAACCGAACGACCCGGACGGCCAGTGAATGTCCTGCATGCAGCCCGAGGCGTCGTCCGGCGGGCGGATGCCGAGCGCCTTTTCCATGCCCTCGTTCCACGCGGCGGGGAGATCGGCGGCACCGAGATCGCCGGCGATCATCGCGCGCTCGAGGCGATAGCGCAGGATGACGTGGAGCGGATAGGTCACCTCGTCGGCCTGCACGCGGATGAGGCTCAGCCGCACCCGGCGATAATGGGCAAGCAGGTTCTCCGGCGACCATTCGGGCCCCTCGCCGCCGAAGATCGACTTCAGACGCGGGCTCAGAAAGGCGATGAAGGGCGCGGAGCGGCCCGCCTGCATCTCGAAGAGCAGCGACTGGCTTTCATGGATCGTCATGCCGCGCGAGCGCCCGACCGGCTGGCCGCGCCATTCGGCCGGAAGCCCGCGCTCATAGAGCGAATGTCCCGTCTCGTGGATGACGGCCATCAGACTTTCGGTGAAGTCCGCCTCGTCATAGCGGGTGGTGATGCGGCTGTCCTCCGGCACGCCGCCGGTGAAGGGATGGTGGCTCACATCGAGCCGGCCATGCCTGAAATCAAAGCCGAGCGCATCCATCACCTCCCGGCCGAGTCTCTCCTGAAGCGCGACGGGAAAGGGGCCGGAAATGGGCAGATGCGCGGGACGCGCGCCCTGCGCGTCCATGACGCGCCGGAGGAGGTCCGGCAGGAAGCTCTCGATCTCGTCGAAAAGACGGTCGATCTCGCCGGAACGGCGGCCGGGATCGTAGCTGTCGAGCAGCACATCATATGGCGAGAGGCCGAGCGCGTCGGCCTTGGCGGCGGCCTGCTCGCGGATGAGCGCGATCAGCGCGTCGAGCGCGGGCGCGAGGCGCGCATAATCGTTCGCCGCGCGGGCGCCGCGCCAGATCATCTCGGTTTCGGATTTCTGGTGCGACAGCTTCTCGACGAGATCGGCGGGCGTTGCCGTCGCATGGGCGTGGATGCGCGCCATCTCCTCAAGATTGGCGCGATCCCATTCGGTAAGCGAGGCGGCCGTTTCCCGCGCGCTCGCCAGAAGGTCGGCCATTTGCGGCGCGGTGATGAGTTCATGCGCGACGAGCGCGAGCGCTGCCTGCTGCTCCGCGCGCGCCCGCGCGCCACCCTCCGGCATCATTGTGGCGCGGTCCCAATGCAAGACCGCCTGCGCGCCCTGAAGCGCGGAAAGGCGGTGGAAGCGCGCCTTCAGCGCCTCATAGGCCGAGATCGAATTGCTTTCACTCATGATCGGATCAGGACTTCGGGCGGCCGACGCGCCCGCGGCCGCGATGATAGAAATAGTAGATGACGAGCAGCGCCGCCGCGAGGCTGAACCAGGTGAGCGCATATTGCAGGTGCTCGTTGCGTATATCCACATGCGTGCGCCCGCCCTTCGGCAAGCCGCCGGGATTGGGCGTCGCGTCCGCCTCGACGAAGAAGGGCGCGACCGGGCCGAGATGCGATGCCGCGGCCATCGCCTGCGGATCGCGCGTGAACCAGAGGTTCTTCTCGATGTCGTCCGGCGGCGTGAAGGTGTCGCGCCTTTGCGGCATGCGGACGATGCCGACGACCGTCGCCTCACCCGCGATCTGGCCTGCCTCTCTCGTCGCCGGGTCCTTGCGCTCCTCCGGCACGAAGCCCCGATCGACGAGCACGATGCCGCCCGATGAAAGCACCATGGGCGTGATGACATCGTAGCCCGGCGTTCCCTTGTCGGCTTGCGTGAAGTAGTGGAATTCGCTGTCGTGGCGGAACGTGCCGGTCAGGCGGAGATGGCGATATTCGAGCGCGGCGACATCGAGCGCCGGCCAGCTCGCCGCTGGCGGCACATCGGCGGCGGGTGCCGACATGCGCTCGTCGATCTTCGCGATGAGAGCGAGCTTCCAGTCGAGCCTGTGAAGCTGCCAGACGCCGAGCCCGACCAGCAGCGCGAACATCGCGGCCGTGGCGACGGTCGGCCACAGAAGCGGGCGGAAAAAACGGTTGCTAGCGAGCATTCCATGCCGAACCGGCGGCGCAGCGCCGGCTTCTCCATTGTCAAAAACGAAGGGCGGGACCGCGCTCGCGAACCCGCCCTCCTCCATTCAATTCGAAGAGCTTCTTCGATCAGCCCGCATGAATGACGGCGCCGTGAGAGCCCCAGACATAGATGCAGGCAAAGAGGAAGAGCCACACCACGTCGACGAAGTGCCAGTACCAGGCGGCAGCCTCGAAGCCGAAATGCTGCTTCGGCGTGAACTGCCCGGCAATCGCGCGGCCGAGGCAGACTGCGAGGAAGATGGTGCCGACGAACACATGGAAGCCGTGGAAGCCGGTCGCCATGTAGAAAGTCGCGCCATAGATGTTGCCGGCGAAGGAGAACTCCGCGTGGACGTACTCATAGGCCTGAAGCGCGCTGAAGATGATGCCCAGCACCACCGTCAGAACGAGACCCTGAACGAGGCCCTTGCGATCGCCATGCTGAAGCGCGTGGTGCGCCCAGGTGACGGTCGTGCCCGAGGTGAGCAGGATCAGCGTGTTCAGCAGCGGAATGTGCCAGGGATCGAAGACCTCGACGCCCTGGGGCGGCCAATGCCCGCCGGTGAAGGCGGCGCGGGCGGCCTGAATGGGCTCGCCGGTGAAGAGGCTCGCATCGAAGAAGGCCCAGAACCAGGCGACGAAGAACATCACCTCGGAGCTGATGAAGAGCAGCATGCCGTAGCGCAGGTGAAGCTGCACGACCGGCGTGTGGTCGCCGCGATTGGCCTCGCGCACGACATCGCTCCACCAGCCGATCATCGTGTAGATCACGATGGCGAAGCCGGGCGCCATGTACCAGATCGGCGAGCCGTGGAAATACATCACCGCGCCGACGCAGAGAACGAACGCACCCACCGAGCCGACGATGGGCCAGGGGCTCGGGTCTACGAGATGATAATCGTGATGTTTGGCGTGAGCGTCAGCCATGTCCCCTCTTCTCCGCTTCCAATCCGGCAGTCACTGCGCCGGAATATTTCTTATACAACCTGCTCCATGCCAAGCACGGCGCCAACGACGGGCCGCTTGGCGACATTGCCGCCGAGTTTGGCGATGGTGACGATGAAAAAGAGCGTCACCAGCGCACCGAGTACCAGGGCCAGCGCCACACTGCGCTGACGGCGGCGTTTCAACTGTTCTTCGCTCCACTGGCGCGGCTGTTCCTGCCCGCCATGGTTGTTGCCTTCCGCCATGCCTATCCCCACAGCTCCAGCAGCGGCCGCGCAAGGCCGAAGCCCTGCTCGACGAGCAGCGTGCTGAACACGAGAAAGAGGTAGAGGATGGAATAGGCGAAAAGCTGCTTGGCCGCCTTGTCCTGCGCCTTCTTCTCATCCGCCGTATCCGCCCGCGTCCTGAACACGCGGTAGGCGAAGACGAGGAAAAGAGCGCCGAGAATGGCCGCGAACACCGTGTAGAAGACGCCCGCAAAGCCGAGGAAGCCCGGCGCCAGCGTCACCGGCACGAGAAGCACCGAATAGATGAGGATCTGGCGGCGCGTCTCCGCCTCGCCCGCGACGACCGGCAGCATCGGCACGCCTGCATGCTCGTAGTCGTCAGAACGGAAGAGCGCCAGGGCCCAGAAATGCGGCGGCGTCCACATGAAGATGATGAGAAAGAGAATGACCGAGGGGACGGATACCGTGCCCGTCACCGCCGCCCAGCCGATCATCGGAGGGAAGGCGCCGGCCGCGCCGCCGATCACGATGTTCTGCGGCGTGCGGCGCTTCAGACCCATCGTGTAGATGACGGCATAGAAGAAGATGGTGAAGGCGAGAAGGAAGGCCGCCGTGTAGTTGACGGCAAGCGCCATCATCAGCACGGAGCCCACCGAAAGCGTCAACCCGAAGCCGAGAGCCTCGCGCGAGGTGATGCGGCCGGCCGGCACGGGCCGGTTGATTGTCCGCGCCATCTTCGCGTCGATGTCGGCGTCGTACCACATATTGAGCGCGCCCGAGGCACCGGCGCCGACCGCGATGCAGAGAAGCGCCGTGAAGGCGATGACCGGATTGATCTCGCCTGGCGCGACCACGAGACCGACGAGCGCCGTGAAGATCACGAGCGACATCACCCGCGGCTTCAGAAGCTCGAAATAGTCTCCGGGCGAGGCCATGCCGATTTGCGGCATGGCCTCGTTTCCGAGATGGCGATCTGCGATCGAAGTGTCAGACATATCCGGTCCTGGCCGCTTACCTGATGCGCGGCAGTTCGTTGAACTGGTGGAACGGAGGCGGCGACGAGAGCGTCCATTCGAGCGTCGTCGCGCCCTCACCCCACGGATTGTCCGCCGCCTTCTGCTTCTTCGCGAAGGCGTGAACGACGCCCACGAGGAAGATCAGCACGCCAAAGGCCGAGATGTAGGAACCGATCGAGGAGATGTGGTTCCAGAACGTATAGACGTCCGGATAGTCCGCATAGCGGCGCGGCATGCCGGCAAGGCCGAGGAAGTGCTGCGGGAAGAAGACGATGTTCACACCGATGAACATGACCCAGAAGTGCAGCTTGCCGATCAGCTCGCTGTACATGTAGCCCGTGATCTTCGGGAACCAGTAGTACCAGCCCGCGAAGATGGCGAAGACGGCACCGAGCGAGAGCACGTAGTGGAAATGCGCCACCACGTAGTAGGTGTCCTGAAGCACCCGGTCGACGCCCGCATTGGCGAGCACGACGCCCGTGACGCCGCCGATCGTGAACAGGAAGATGAAGCCGATCGCCCAGAGCATCGGCGTCTTGAACTCGAGCGAGCCGCCCCACATGGTCGCGATCCACGAGAAGACCTTCACGCCCGTCGGCACGGCGATGACCATCGTCGCGGCGACGAAATAGGCCTGCGTGTTGACCGAGAGGCCCACCGTGTACATGTGGTGCGCCCAGACGACGAAGCCGACGACGCCGATCGCGACCATGGCATAGGCCATGCCGAGATAGCCGAAGACGGGCTTGCGCGAGAAGGTGGACACCACCTGGCTGACGATGCCGAAGCCGGGCAGGATCATGATGTAGACTTCGGGGTGGCCGAAGAACCAGAAGAGGTGTTGGTAGAGGATCGGGTCGCCGCCGCCTTCAGGCTTGAAGAAGGTGGTGCCGAAGTTGCGGTCCGTGAGCAGCATGGTGATCGCGCCGGCGAGAACCGGGAGCGAGAGCAGCAGCAGGAACGCGGTCACGAGCACGGACCACACGAAGAGCGGCATCTTGTGCAGCGTCATGCCCGGGGCGCGCATGTTGAAGATGGTGGTGATGAAGTTGATCGAGCCGAGGATCGACGAGACGCCCGCGATGTGGATCGAGAGGATCGCGAAGTCCATCGCCGGTCCGGGCGTGCCGGTCGTCGAGAGCGGCGGATAGATCGTCCAGCCGCCTGCGACGCCATCGCCGCCCGGCTGGCCGGGAACGAACATCGAAATGATGAAGAGCGCGAAGGCGACGGGCAGCAGCCAGAACGAGATGTTGTTCATGCGCGGGAAGGCCATGTCCGGCGCGCCGACCATGAGCGGCACGAACCAGTTGCCGAACCCGCCCATCATCGCGGGCATGACCACGAAGAAGATCATGATCAGGCCGTGGGCGGTGACGAGCACATTATAGAGGTTGTGATCGAGATGGAGGATTCCGCCGCCCGGATACATCAGGTTCATGCGGATCATCACCGACATCGTGCCGCCGATCAGGCCGGCCACGATGGAGAAGATGAAATACATCGTCCCGATGTCTTTGTGGTTGGTCGAATAGAGATAGCGCCTCCATCCGGTCGGGTGGTCTGCGTGACCGGCGTGCGCAGTCTGAGCTTGCCCTGCCATCTGTCTAACCCTTCGCTCTGTCTTTCAAATATTCTGTAATTGATCCGGCCGTCCGCTCAGCGGGCGACAGAAACCGCGGCGGTCTTCACAAGGTTCGACTGCCCTGCATCGGCCGATTTCTGCTGCTCGGCGATCCATGCAGCGAATTCCTCCTTCGTCACGACCTTGATGTCGATGGGCATGAAGGCGTGGCTGGGGCCGCAAAGTTCGGAGCACTGGCCATAGTAGCTGCCTGTCTTCTCGGCGCGGAACCAGGTCTCGTTGAGGCGGCCCGGCACGGCATCGATCTTGACGCCGAAGGAGGGCACCGCCCAGGAATGGATCACGTCGGCCGCCGTCACGATCACGCGGACGGTGGTGCCCACGGGAACGACCATGGCGTTGTCGGTGGCGAGAAGGCGGGGCTGGCCCGGCTTCAGATCGGCATCGGCGACGATGTTGGCGTCGAAGGAAATGTCGCCATGGTCGGGATATTCATAGCCCCAGTACCACTGATAGCCGGTCGCCTTGATGGTCAGCTCGGCCTCGGGAATGACGACCTGCTTGTAGAGGAGCCGGAAGGAGGGGATGGAGATGACGACCAGAAGGATCACCGGAATGACCGTCCATGCGACCTCGACGAGGGTGTTGTGGGTCGTCTTGGAGGGGGTCGGGTTCTTCTTGTGACGGAAGCGAACCATCACGATCAGCAGCAGCAGCGTCACGAAGATCACGATGCCGCCGGTTACGGCGAGAAGCAGATCATGGAAGGCGCGGATGTCTTCCATCACTGGCGTCGCCGCCGCCTGCAAGCCGAGCTGGCCGTCCACAGCCATGCCATCCGCCCATGCCGAGGCGACGAGGCCGCCATCAAAGTGCCCGATCGCGAAAGCAATCGCGAAGAGCCCCATACCGATCAGAAACCGCATGCTTGTTCCCAGCTCCCAGTGTCTTCCCGCCGACGCAGAGTGTCTTCCTGCCGACGCAGAGTTCTTGTCCGTAGGAAGGTCCGCTTGCGCCGCAAGGGCGTCGCAGCTCCCCTCCCGCCGTTTTCCCGGCCGCGTTCAACCCGGTCGGGGTCAGCGCCCCGCATTCCGGCGGAGCACATGAAAATCAATCTCGGGCGTCAAAAATCATAATCCGTAATCCGCCGCAAGCATCCAGACGGCGGAAAATCCCCGCTCAAGCCGCATCCCCTCGGCACGAACCGCCTTCCGGGGACCATCGGAGACCCGGCACGACTCGCGGGATTGAGTATAGACACCTTGCGGCCATCGGCCACAGATGTTCAGGGCCTTTTGCGACGTTTTGCCACAAGGACAATCCCGGCAGGATCACGCAGCCGCCATGATTTTACCGGATTCCGCGACGTCAGACGGCCGCCACTTCTCACGGCGGCAAAAAAGCCTAGAGTAAGACTTAATCTCAAACCGGAGGCTTGGAGCCGGAAGGCGGGAAAAAGCGATGCGCGACGAGGCCCTCATCCACTTTCATTACGGTTCGCAGATCTCGGCCGGTCTCGTGCTGACGGCCAACGGATCGGCGGCGCCCGAACTCATCAGCGAGGCCGCGCCCTATCTCAATCCGCGCAATCCCGGCCGCTCGGCGGTCGGGTTCTGCGTCTGCCACCCGGATATGGTCGACGACATCGTCGCCCCTCCTCCGCCCGGCTGGCAGAGCTGGCGCTTTGCGCAGTGGGACGACTGGTTCGGCCGGATCAACGGCGTGTTCCTGGTGGACCTGAAGCTCCTTCGCGTCGTGCAGTTTCCGCTCTATAGCTGCGGCTCGCAGGTGGTGCGCTGCGATCTTTCGGGCTTGCCGCGCCGGCTCGTGCCGGTGGAAGAATGGCTCGGCCAGAAGTAACCCGCGTTTGACGCCCGCGTTTGACGAAAGCCAGGACCAGATGAGCAGCTCCGCAGACGATCTCTTCTTCTCCGCCAGCGGCCTCGACCGGTCGCGCGTGGAAAGCCTTGTCGGCGAGGCGCTGCATGGCGCCGAGGACGGAGAACTCTTTCTCGAATACAGGCAATCGGAAGCCCTCGCCTTCGATGACGGGCGGCTGAAGATGGCGAGCTTCGACACGACGCAAGGCTTCGGGCTTCGTTGCGTCGCAGGCGAATCGACGGGCTATGCGCACGCCTCGGACCTCTCGGAAGAGGCGATCCGGCGCGCTGGCGAGGCCGTGCAGGCGGTGAAGCAGGGCCGCAGCTTCAGCCTCGCCGAAGGGCCGAAGCGCACCAACATCCATCTTTATACGGACGAAAACCCGCTCGGCGCCCAGAGCTTCGAGGAGAAGGTGAAACTTCTCGCCGATATAGACGCCTATGCGCGCGCGAAGGACGAGCGCGTGCGCCAGGTTTCGGCCTCGCTTGTCGGCGAATGGCAGGCCGTCGAGATCATGCGGCCCGACGGCAATGTCGTGCGGGACATCCGCCCCCTCGTCCGCCTCAATGTTTCGATCATCGCGGGCCAGGGCGACCGGCAGGAGGCCGGCAGCTATGGCGTCGGCGGGCGCACGGGCTATGAGGTCTATATCGACCCGATGCAATGGCAGGCACAGGTCGACGAAGCGCTGCGCCAGGCGCTCGTCAATCTGGAATCGGTGCCCGCGCCCGCGGGCGAAATGGATGTGGTGCTCGGGCCGGGCTGGCCCGGCATCCTGCTCCATGAAGCGATCGGCCACGGGCTCGAAGGCGATTTCAACCGCAAGAAAACCTCCGCCTTTTCGGGCCTGCTCGGCCAGCGCGTCGCGGCGCCCGGCGTCACTGTCGTCGACGATGGCACGCTCGCCGACCGGCGCGGCTCGCTCACCGTCGATGACGAAGGCACGCCGACCTCGCGCACGGTGCTCATCGAAGACGGCATCCTCAAGGGCTACATGCAGGACCGGCTCAATGCGCGCCTCATGGGCATGGCCGCGACCGGTAACGGGCGGCGCGAATCCTACGCCCACCAGCCCATGCCGCGCATGACGAACACCTACATGCTCTCCGGCCGCCACGAGCCCGACGAAATCCTCCGCTCGGTGAAGAAGGGCCTTTACGCCGTCAATTTCGGCGGCGGGCAGGTCGACATCACCAGCGGCAAGTTCGTCTTCACCTGCACCGAGGCCTATCTCATCGAGAACGGCCGCATCGGCGCGCCGGTCAAGGGCGCGACGCTCATCGGCAACGGCCCCGATGTCCTCACCCGCGTGGCCATGATCGGCAACGACATGCGGCTCGATCCCGGAATCGGAACCTGCGGCAAGGCGGGACAGGGCGTGCCCGTCGGCGTCGGCCAACCGACGCTGCTCGTAAAGGGGCTGACGGTCGGCGGCACCGCGCAGGCGGCCTGACCGGGCGCGGAGCCGCGAGGGAAGACATGAGCTGGCGCCGCTTCAGAATGCGGTCGGGCGATCCGACGCTGCTCGCGGGGCTCAGGCCGTTTCAGGCCGATCTCGCCGCGCTGCCGGTTGAGGTCGATCTTTCGCCGTCGCGCATGGCGGGCTATGCATCGCTGGCGGGCGCCGGCCTCTTCGCTGCGGGGCTTGCCCTCTTCGTCATTCGGAACCGGCCGCTCGAAGGCGCCGCGCTCTACGCGGCGCTTGCGGCGCTGCTTCCCGTCGCGCTCCTTCTGCTTCAGGCGTGGAGCGTTCTTGCCACGCGCCGAATTGTGCTTTTCGGCCCGCTCGACGTGCGGGTGACGGAAGCCGATGGCGAAGAGTGGCGCGCCAGATATCAGGACATGGCGGGCGTCCGCCGCCTCGAAATCGCGCAAGCGGCGCGCAACGGAACGACGCTTCATCAGATCATCGAACTCGTGAACCGCGAGGGAACGAGGACGCTGCCCCTTTATGTGCGTCGCGGCGCATGGGCCGGACAGGCGGAGCTTGAGCTCTATGCCGCGCGGCTCGGCGTGCCGATCCTCCCCGATGTCAGGCGCATGAGGGGCGCAGCCGGCTACCGGAAAGACCAGACGGCAGAGCGCCGATGAAGCGCCCGCGCTCCGTCTTCGCGGCCCTGGACCCCGGCATGAAGCCGGGGGTGACAATCATGGGGCATCCGGCCCCAACGCAATGCTGTCACCCTGGGCTCGTCCCGGGGTCCACATTTAGGCCACGGCGCAGGAGAAGATGGATGCCGGGACGAGCCCGGCATGACGGCGGGGTGAATTCCAGTTCACAGCTTCTGTGTCCCCCGGCATGAAAGCCGGGGTGGCAATCACGGGGCAAGCGCCACAGCACAAAGCTGTCAGCCCGGGGCTTGTCCCGGGGTCCACCTTTAGGCCACGGCGCAGGAGAAGATGGATGCCGGGTCGAGCCCGGCATGACGTTGGAGTGAATGTCACTTCACAACTTCTGTGCCCCCCGGCATGAAAGCCAGGGTGACAATCGTGATGCACCCGGCCCCAACGCAATGCTGTCACCCCGGGCTTGTCCAGGGGTCCACCTTTAGGCCACGGTGCAGGAGAAGATGGATGCCGGGTCGAGCCCGGCATGACGGCGGGGTGAATTCCGGTTCACAGCTTCTGTGTCCCCCGGCATGAAAGCCGGGGTGGCAATCACGGGGCAAACGCCCCAGCACAAAGCTGTCACCCCGGGCTTGTCCCGGGGTCCAGCGGCCGCCGCCCTCGCCTCAGCCATTCTTGCTGTGGCAGACGGCCTGCAGCTTGTTGCCCGCCGGATCGCGCACATAGGCGCCGTAATAGTTCGGGTGGTACTGGGGCCTCAGGCCCGGCGCGCCCTCGCTCGTGCCGCCGAATTTCAGCGCCGCCTCGTGGAAGGCATCGACCGCGGCGCGGCTCGGCGCGAGAAAGGCGACGTGCCCGCCATTGCCCGGCACATGCGGCTTGCCATCGAAGGGCTTCAGAACGAACACCTTGGGGCCGGTCGCCGTGCCATAGCTCAGCGTGCCCTCGATCTTGAAGAAAGGCGCGATGCCGAGCGTCGCCAGAACCGCGTCATAGAAGGCTTCGAGCTTCTGCGGATCGTCCGCCCCTATGGTGACGTGGCTGAACATCTCTCCTCCGCTCATGAGCTGCGCCGGTCAGAACGCATATTCCGTATAGGCAGGATCGACCTTGCCTCCCCAGCGGCCGTGATAGGCCTCGAGCATTTCCTCGGCGGGCGACTTGCCCTTGCCGACAATGTCCTCGACGGCGGAGAGAAAGACGGTTTCGTTCGCCGTGCCCGCGCCGTCGCCTCTAGCGCGCGCGCGCAGTCCGGCGCGCGAAATCTCGACCGCCTGGCGCGCGACATCGAGCAGCGTGCCCTTGCGGAAGGGCGTCGCGAAGCCGAGACGCGGAACGTCGTCGCGAAGCTGCTGGCGCTCCTCCGCGCTCCAGTCCTTGACGAGATCCCAGGCGGCATCAAGCGAGGACTGGTCATAGGTGAGGCCGACCCAGAAGGCAGGCAGCGCGCAGATGCGCGCCCACGGGCCGCCATCGGCGCCGCGCATCTCGATATAGTTCTTGAGCCGCGCCTCGGGGAAGATCGTCGTCAGATGATTGATCCAGTCGCCGCGCGTCGGCGTCTCGCCCTCGGCGCCCTTGAGCTTTCCTTCCATGAAGTCTCGGAAGGACTGGCCCGTCACGTCGATATAGCGGCCATTGCGGAAGATGAAATACATCGGCACATCGAGCGCATAGTCGACATAGCGCTCGAAGCTGAAGCCATCCTCGAAGATGAAGGGGATCATGCCCGTGCGCGCGCGATCTGTGTCGGTCCAGACATGCGAGCGGTAGGAGAGATAGCCGTTCGGCTTTCCTTCCGTGAACGGAGAATTTGCGAAGATCGCGGTGGCGACAGGCTGCAGGGCGACGGCGACGCGCAGCTTCTTCACCATATCGGCCTCGGACGCGAAATCGAGGTTCACCTGCACGGTGCATGAGCGGTACATCATGTCGAGCCCCATGGTCCCGACCTTCTGCATGTACTCGGTCATGATCTTGTAGCGGCCCTTGGGCATGACCGGAATTTCGTCGCGCCGCCAGCTCGGCGTGAAGCCGAGGCCGAGAAAGCCGACGCCGTGCTCGCCGCCCACTTCCTTCACCTGTGCCAGATGATCGTGAAGCTCGGCGCAGGTCTGGTGCAGCGTCTCGAGCGGTGCGCCCGAAAGCTCGAACTGGCCGCCCGGCTCCAGCGAAATATTGCCGCCGCCCTTCGGGCTCTCGAGGCCGATCAGCGTCTCGCCTTCATAGACGCCGAGCCAGCCGAAACGCATCAGCCCCTCGAGCAGCGCGCGGATGCCGTGCGGCCCCTCATAGGGAACCGGCGATCTGTCGGCGATGAAGAAGGGAAATTTCTCGTGCTCGGTGCCGATGCGCCATTCCTCGCGCGGCTTCGAGCCGCGCTCCAGCGCGGCGACGAGATCGTTCCGGCTCGTGATGGGCTCGGGCCCTGCAACGAGTACGCTCATGAGAGCCCCCTGGCATTACTTTAAGACCGTGCCGTTTCCGGTCGAGCCGCTTGCCGTGCCGTCCCCGTCCGGTCTTTTGATCTGGCGTCGGAAACATGTAGGGGCGCGTTTCTCCCCTGACAAGCACTAAGAAGTTGCGAACGTCACGCAAAACGGGCCATGCGGGCCTCGATCCGACGCAGGTGGCGCTCGCGCTTGCTCGCGCTCGCCGTATCCATCTCGTAAAGCGTCATCCAGACCCTGGTGCAGCCGCGGCGGCAGAGCGCGCCGAGCCCCCGCATGATGATGCGGCGATGGGGCTCGCCCACCCATTTCGCCCACCACCAGGGCGAGCCGCAACTCGTAATGCCGGCAAGCGCCCGGATATGCGTCATGCCGGGGCGGATGACCTTGCCGCTCTCGGGCATGTGGAAGGCGACGCCGGGCAGCCAGACGCGATCGAACCAGCCCTTGAGCATGGCCGGGAGCCCGTACCACCAGGTCGGAAAGACGAAGACGAGCCCTTCCGCCCATTGGAGATGCGCGACGTGATCGGCGACGCTCGCCGCGTTCCTCACCTCGTCCTGATAGACGATGCGTTCAGCGCGGCTGAGACGCGGCTCGAATTCCTCGGCATAGAGATCGAGCAGTCGCGTTTCGTGGCCCGCGCGCGCAAGGCCACGAAGCGCCGCATCGCGCATGGCGGCGCAGAAACTCTCCGCCACCGGATGGCAATAGACGACGAGCACTTTCATCCTTCATCGCCTCCTACCAATCGCCAAGGAAAAGCTGCACGGCGGCGAGCGCCGCGATCGCGGCCGTATCGGCGCGCATGATACGCGGACCGAGGGAAAGCGCCAGCGTATCGGCGCGCGCATGGAGGCGCGCACGCTCGCCCGCGTCGAAACCGCCTTCGGGACCGATGAGAAGCGCGAGCGGCGCGCCCCGCCCGATTTCTCCCGCGAGACGTTCGAGCGCCGCCTTCGCGCCGCCCGGCGCCGCCGCCTCGTCGCAGAAGAGAATGCGGCGCCCGCCTGCTTCCTCGCTCCATCTGTCGAGCAGGCGATCGAGGCTTTCCGCTTCGCGCACTTCGGGCAGCGCCACGAGCCCGCATTGCTCGGCCGCCTCGATGACATTGGCCTGAAGGCGCGCATCCTTGACGCGCGAAACGATTGTGCGCCGCGTGATGACGGGCTGGATGAGGCCCGCTCCCATTTCGGTCGCCTTCTGGGCGATGAAATCGAGACGCGCGCGCTTCACCGGCGCGAAAAGAAGCCAGATGTCCGGCAGCGCGATGTGAGGCCGCGTCCGCCCGGTCACGCGAAGAAGGCAGCTCTTCTTCGTTGCCTCCGCGATCTCGGCTGCCCATTCGCCGTCGCGCCCGTTGAAGAGAAGAACGCGCTCGCCCTCGCCCATGCGCAGCACATGGAGAAGATAGTGCGACTGATCCTTGCCGAGCGCGACTTCGCCGCCCTCGCCCAGCGGCGCATCGACATGGAGGCGCGTCTTGCCGGTGGCGCAATGCGCGGGGCCGCCCTCGTCTTCGACATCGTGCTCCATCGCCACTCCCGGCCCTTCATGATCCGGCGCGGATTGATTGCACCGGACGCAACAGATGTATGGTAGGAACGAAGGGACGACAAACCAAAACATCGGCTCCATGCACATCAGACGCACGGCCCGCATATTGCTTTTCGACAAGGCGCGGCGGCTCCTTCTCATGCATATGCACGACCCGGATGTGGCGGGCGCGGACGGCCGGGTGCTGAAGCGCTCCTATTGGGTCACGATCGGCGGCGAGGTGGAACCCGGCGAGGAACTGGCCGAGGGCGCGCGGCGCGAGATCGCGGAGGAAACGGGCCAGAGCGATGTGAAGCTCGGGCCCGCCATCTGGTATGGCGAGCATGTGCTTGTGATAAGAGGCGAGCCGCGTCTCCTTCAGGAGACATATTTCGTCGCCTTCACCGGGGACGACAAGATTTCGGGCGCGAACTGGACCGATACGGAACGCGCCGTCGTGAAGGAATTGAAATGGTGGGAGCCCGAAGCGCTCCTGCGAAGCGACGCGCTCGTCTTTCCCACCTCGCTCAGAGAGCATCTGCCGCCCCTCCTCGAAGGGCGCTACCCTGAGAGCCCGCTCCGCATCGAAACGTGAAGCCATGACCACCGCCAGCCAATTCCGCGTCGCCGACGCGCCGCCTCAGAACTGGGTCGACCGATGGGCGCCCGCCTTTGCGCGGCCCTATATGCGGCTGATGCGGCTCGACCGCCCCATCGGCACTTGGCTGCTTCTCCTGCCCTGCTGGTGGTCGATCGCGCTTGCCGCGGAAGGCTGGCCCGACCCGCTCCTCATGCTCCTCTTCGCCATCGGCGCGCTCGTCATGCGCGGGGCTGGCTGCACCTTCAACGACATCGTCGACCGCGATTTCGACGCGAAGGTCGAGCGCACGAGGCTCCGCCCCATTCCGAGCGGCGCGGTCAGCCTGCGCGCGGCATGGGTCTTTCTCGCCGTGCAGCTTCTTGCCGGGCTCGGCATCCTGCTGATGCTCTCGCCCCTCGCCATCCTGCTCGGCTTCGCCTCGCTCGGTCTCGTCGCCATCTATCCCTTCATGAAGCGCGTCACCTACTGGCCCCAGTTCGTGCTCGGCCTCGCCTTCAACTGGGGCGCGCTCATGGGCTATGCGGCGGCGGCGAACCGGCTCACGCTCGCGCCGGTGCTTCTCTATCTCGCCTCGATCGCCTGGACCATCGGCTACGACACGATCTACGCCCATCAGGACAAGGACGATGACGCGCTCATTGGCGTCAAGTCGACGGCGCTGCGCTTCGGCCCCATGACGCATCGCTGGATGTGGGGCTTCTACGGCGCGATGACGCTTGGGCTCGTCGCGGCCGGGGCCGTCGCCGATCTCGGCCTTGCCTATTATGCCGGCGTCGCGCTCGCCGCCGCGCATCTCGTCTCGCAGATCCTCCGGCTCGACATTGACGACCCGGCGCGCTGCCTCGCCCTCTTCCGCTCCAACCGCGATTTCGGCTTCATCGTTCTGGCGGCGATCGTCGCCGGGCGGCTCATCTAGACGGGCTTCACATCGCTCAGCCGGTCGATCTTGCGAAGATCGGGGAAAAGCCACATCCAGAGCGCCACGACGCCCAGCGTGCCGACGCCGCCAATGACGACGGCGGGCACGGTGCCGAACCATCCGGCCGTGACGCCGCTCTCGAACTCGCCAAGCTCGTTCGAGGCGCTGATGAAGAGGAGGTCGACGGCGCTCACCCGCCCGAGCTTGTCGGCGGGCGTCGCCAGCGGAATGAGCGTCGAGCGCACATAGACGCTTATCATGTCCGACCCACCCATGATGACGAGCGCGGCAAGCGACAGCGCGAAATTCTCCGACAGGCCGAAGACGATCGTCGCCATGCCGAAGATCGCCACGCAGCCGAACATGGCAAGCCCCGTGCGGCGATTGAGCGGCATCCAGATGAGAAGAAAGTTCACGAGCACCGCGCCTATGGCAGGCGCCGAGCGCATGAGGCCGAGGCCCTCGGGCCCCACATGCAGGATGTCGCGCGCATAGATCGGCAGCAGCGCCACCGCCCCGCCGAAAAGAACGGCGAAGAGATCGAGCGAGATCGCGCCGAGAATGATCGGCCGGGTGCGGATATAGGCGATGCCCGCCGTGAGCCGCCCGAAAGCTGAAAGCGCAGGATCGACCGGCACCTGTTCATGGCGCGTGCGGACGGCGATGAAGATGAGGGTGACGGCGAAGAAAAAGACAAGGCAGGCGCCATAGGCCGCTTCGGGGCCGAAAATATAGAGGAGGCCGCCAAGCGCCGGGCCGCCTATGACGGCGACCTGAAACGAGGACGACGAGATCGCAATGGCGCGCGGAAGCTGCGCCGATGACACGAGAAGCGGCACGAAGGCGCGAAGCGCAGGCCCGGCAAAGGCGCGAGAAACGCCCGTCAGCACCAGCACCACATAGAAGGGCCAGGCCGTGTGCGCCTCGATATGCGTGAGCGCCATGAGAAGCGCGATGGCGAGCGTCTGAAGACCGTAGCTCGTCGCCACGATGATGCGCCGGTCCACGCGGTCGGCAATGTCGCCAGCCGGCAGCATGAGCAGCACCATGGGGAGAAACTGCGCGAGCCCGGCAAAACCCAGCGCCATCGGGCTCGACGTGATGTCGTAGATCTGCCAGCCGACGGCGACCGATTGCACCTGCGCGCCGAGCGTGCCGAGAAACCGCCCCGACAGGAACAGCCTGAAATCCCGGACGCGCAGAACGCCTTGAAGGGAAGTCGGGGAAACTGAGGACATATTTTGCAACGGGCCTCCGAAGCGCCGGGCGGAGCCCCTGCGGGCGACATTTATGACCGAAACACGGGCCGAAGTCGCCTGCGCTTGCGGGCGGCACCAGCGGGGGCCCCCGCCCCCCGTGCAAATATGACGCAGTGTTCAGGGCTTGAGATGTTGTGCTGCAACACCTAAATATGTTGCGTTGCAGCATGGCAATCACATCGGAAGGAGAAATCCATGTTCAGACAATGGCTTCATGCAGCGGCCATCACGACGGCGGCCTTCTGCGGCATGTCTGCCTGGGCGGATGTGATCATGGAGGAGCAGCGCCGGAAACTCCCGGCCAGGAAGGCGGTATCGAAGCCGATCGAGGCCTCCGCCCCCCGTGGATCGGCGATTTCCCGCGCCGCGGCCTGACGCGCTCACAATAGTGAATGTTTATTCACTTCTATAACGCATAAATGAATGGCGATTATGCTGCATTGCGAAATCGCCATTCAGCCTAGCCTTCATTGCGGCTTGACGACTCGGCGTGAACAGTGGTTCATTCCTCAAATGGAATGGAGGTTCACGTCTTGGCCTATCGACGCACCGATCATGTCTCCGCCCGCCTCGCCGACACGCGCCGGCGCATTCTGAACGCCGCTCGCGAGCTTGTGGCTGAAGGCGGATTCAGCGCCGCCCAGATGACCGAGGTGGCGCGCAAGGCCGCCGTCGCGACCGGCACCCTCTATCGATATTTTCCTTCCAAGGAAGAACTCTGCCGCCAGGTCTTTCGCGAGGTGTCGGCCCGCGAGATGAACCTGCTTGTCGGCATCGCGCAGGGCGAGGGCTCCGCGCGCGAGCGGCTGGACAAGGCTCTGCGGACCTTCGCCACCCGCGCCGTGCGCGGACGCCGGCTCGCCTATGCGCTGCTCGCCGAGCCGGTCGATGTCGGCCTTGCCGAGGAGCGGGGCCGCTTCCGCCGCACCCATGGCGAGATTTTCGCGGGCATTCTCGAAGAGGGCATCGCGAGCGGCGAGATCGCGCCGCTCGACGTGAAGATCGCGGCCGCCTGCATTGCAGGCGCGATTCCCACCGCCCTTATCGGCCCGCTCGCCCCCCAGTCGCACGAGCTCGAGGAGAACGCCGACAGGGTGGTCGATGAAATCGTGCATTTCTGCCTTGCAGCCGTCGGCGCGGGCCAGCCCCATAACAAGAATAATGATCTTCGGAGGATGACGGCATGATCGGCGCCAGCGAACTTCTGACCCCCCAGCAGCTTGCCGAAGTGCGCAAGCGCTCGGACCTGCGCGGGCTCTGGGTGGTGTTTCACGCCTGGGCCGTGATTTTCGGCGCCATGGCGGTTTTCGTATGGTTTCCCAATCCCATCACCTTTCTCGTCGCCGTGGCGGTGATCGGCGCGCGCCAGCTCGGCCTCGCCATCCTCATGCATGACGGCGCGCATGGCATTCTTTGCCACAATCCAAGGCTCAACATGTTCCTGAGCCAGTGGCTCTGCGCCTACCCAATGCTTGCCGAGACGGGCGCCTATCGGCGCTATCACCTCAAGCACCACGCAAACACGCAACAGCCCGAAGACCCGGATCTCATTCTCTCGGCGCCCTTCCCCATCACGAGGAAGAGCTTCCGCCGCAAGATGATCCGTGACCTGACGGGTCAGACGGGCTACCAGCAGCGCAGGGCGCAGATCCTGAACGCGCTCGGCCCATCGGACTGGACGCTTTCGCGCCGCCTCGAGAATTACTGGAACAAGCTCGGCCGCCCCACCATCGCCCAGGCCGTCATCTTCGCGATCCTTGCGGCCAGCGGTCACTGGTATCTCTATTTCGTGCTCTGGCTCCTGCCCTTCCTCACCTGGCAGCAGGCGATCACGCGCATTCGCAACATCGCCGAGCACGCCATGGTGCCGGACAATAGCGACGACTTCCGCAATGCGCGCACGACCAAGGCCAATTTCATCGAGCGCGCGCTGATCGCGCCCTACTGGGTCAACTACCATGTCGAGCACCATCTGCTCATGTGGGTGCCCTGCTACAACCTGCCCAAGACCCGGGCCTTTCTCATCGCCAATGGCTTCGGCCCCCGCATGGAGACGAAGGGGAGCTACGCCGAAGTGCTGCGCATGGCGACTTCGCGCCCCGACGACGAGGATCAGCGTGGCAAGCTCGTTCACAATGCGCGCCGCCAGCGCGTCACCGGAACCATGAACGAAGGCTTCCAGCCGACCGACGGAACGGCCGCCTGAGGCGGGCCCCGCCCTTGCGTCAAGGCTCGTCGCTTTGCGCCTCCGGTCGGCCATGCTAAATCTCGCTCAACAAGAAATTCCGAGGGAGAGAAGGTCATGGCCGATGGAGCGCAGAGCGGCGCCGACGCGGAAACCACCGAAATTCGCGAGGCCCATCGCTTCGATGTGAAGCGGCTGGAAGCCTATTGCCACGATGCCGTCGAGGGATTTGCGGGCCCGCTCACCGTTCGCCAGTTCGAGGGCGGCCAGTCGAACCCGACCTTTCTTCTCATCACGCCGACGCGGCGCTATGTCATGCGCAAGAAGCCGCCCGGCGTGCTGCTTGCCAGCGCGCACCAGATCGACCGCGAATATCGCGTGATGAAGGCGCTGGCGGAAACCGACGTGCCGGTGCCGCACATGTATGCGCTGTGCGAGGATGACAGCGTCATCGGCACGGCTTTCTATGTCATGGAATATCTCGAGGGTCGCGTCTTCCGCGACCCGACGATGCCGGGCTCCACGGAAGCCGAACGCCGTGCGGTCTATACGAACCTCGCCGAGAATCTTGCGAAACTTCACAAGGTCGATTACGAGAAGGTGGGGCTCGGCGACTTCGGCAAGCCGGGCAATTATTTCGAGCGCCAGATCGGGCGCTGGATCAAGCAGTATCGCGGCGCACAGACGGCGGACATTCCGTCGATGGAAGAACTCATCAAATATCTGCCGAACCATATTCCCGACGAGCAGTCGGTGACGATCGCGCATGGCGATTACCGGCTCGGCAACACCATGTTCCACCCGACCGAGCCCCGCATGATCGCGGTCCTCGACTGGGAACTCTGCACCATCGGCCATCCGCTCGCGGACGTTGCCTATAACTGCATGTACGATCTTCTCGGCGTGGCGGGCGGTTTCGGCCCGGTCGACCGGACAAAGACGCCGGGCGTGCCGACGGAAGCGGAATATGCCGCCGCCTATTGCCGCTTTTCCGGCCGCGACCGCATCGAGAACTGGAATTTCTATCTCGCCTTCTCGATGTTCCGCCTCGCCTCGATCAGCCAGGGCGTCTACAAGCGCGGGCTCGACGGCAATGCCAGTTCGGAGCGGGCGATGACGCTCGGCGATGCCTGCCGCCAACTTGCCGACCATTCCTGGCAGATCATCCAGCGCGGCGAGTGAGGCCGCTTCCGGGCAGGTCCGTCCGCCGGCATGGTTAATGCCCGGTGAACGGCGACTGCAGTTCAAGATATCTTAAATCCAATCCTTCTAAGGTAACCCCCGTCCGGCGAGCGCACAGGAAGTGCCGTTGCTCGCCGACGGCCGGCTTGGGACCGGCACCGGGGTGGGACATGGTCGATCGCAACAATGCGAAACCGACGACGGACGCAGTGCCTGACTGGCGCTACGATCGCGTGCCCGCAACCGGCGGCGGCAATTTCTTCCGTACACTGATCGAGAATGTGGGCGACATCGTTGCCCTGCTCGACCGCAAAGGCACCGTTCTCTATCAGAGTTCCGCCGTCATGGAAGTTCTGGGCCATGACGTCGTTCCGCCGGTCGGCCATTCCGTTCTCGACAGCGTGCATCCCGAAGACCGCGAGCGCATGCGCGAACGCATCGCCATCTGCGCCAGGACGCCCGACTGGATGTCGATGGAGACGTTCCGCCTCCGGCACCGCGACGGAAGCTGGCGCTGGATGGAAGCGCGCGCGAAGAACATGCTCGACGACCCCGAGGTCGGCGCCATCCTCTGCATTTCGCGCGACGTCACGCAGACGCGGCGGCTCGAGCAGCAATTGCGCGAGGCCGAACAGCTCGCGCGCTTCGGGCACTGGCGCTGGGCGAAGAACGAGCCCGCCCCGCGCTGGTCCGACGGCGCGGCGAAGATCCTGGACCGGCCGGCCCAATCCATGCCCATGGACGGTGACTGGTACCGCGATCTCGTTCACCCCGAGGATCAGGAGGCCCTTCTCTCGAAGCTTCTCGAGGTCTTCGATACGAAGGAATCCGTCATTGCGGTGTCGCGCTACCGCTCGGGCGATGGCGGCTATCGCCACATCAAGACCTATGCCTATGCCGAATTCGACGCGAGCGAGGAAATCGGTGCGTTGTTCGGGCTGGTCGAGGATGTGACCGAGCAGGTTCACGCGGAGGAAGCGCTCCGCCAGAGCGAGGCGCGCTACAGGCTCCTTGCCGAGCAGGCATCCGACATCGTCCACCATGCGACGCCTGCGGGTGAGATCATCTTCATTTCGCCATCGGTGGAAGGAATTCTCGGCTACCCGCTCGACGAGCTTCTGCGGATGACGAATATGGGCGAGATCCTGCACCCGGAAGACCGGGACCGCATGGTCAACACCTACAGGGAACTCTCCACGAGCCGGGAGACGCTGCGCGTCGAATTCCGCCTGCGTCACAAGGCGGGAAGCTATGTCTGGCTCGAGTCGACCTTGCGGGGCGTGCGCGGGCCCGACGGATCGGTGAGCGAGATCGTCGGCATCACGCGCGATGTGAGCGAGCGCAAGCGCAACGAGATCGAGCTGATGGAAGCGCGCGAACGCGCCGAGACGGCGAGCCACACCAAATCGCGCTTCCTCGCCAATATGAGCCATGAGCTGCGTACGCCGCTCAACGCCATTATCGGCTTTTCGGAAATGCTCAAGCTGCAGATGTTCGGCGAGCTTGGCCACTCGCGCTATCGGGAATACGCGCAGCTCATCAATGAGAGCGGCGCGCTGCTTCTCGACCTCATCAACGACATTCTCGACATGTCGAAGATCGAGGCGGGCAAATACGAACTCCATCACGAGCGGATCGACATTCGCGAAGTGGTGCAGGGCGCGGCAAGGCTCGTGCAGGGGCGCGCCGAAGATGGCGGCCTGCTCCTCGATGTGGACATCGCCGCCGACGCGGCGGCTCTGCCGCTGGAGGCCGATACGCGCGCGCTGAAGCAGATCCTGCTCAACCTGCTGTCCAACGCGATCAAGTTCACGCCGGCGGGCGGGCGTGTCATCGTCGCCGTCAGGCGGCTCGACGGCGCCGTCTCGATGAGCGTGACCGACACCGGCCAGGGCATTCCGGCGGAGGATATATCAAGGCTCGGCCAGCCCTTCGAGCAGGCATCGAGCGATGCGAGCCTCAGCAAGCAGGGAACGGGGCTCGGGCTTGCGCTTGTGCGCTCGCTCGCCGAGCTTCATGGCGGCGCGTTCAGGATCGAAAGCGAGCTTGGCCAGGGAACGACCGTGGAAGTAGTGCTGCCGCTGGAGCCGCGCCGCCATACGACGATCGCCGCGCAGTAGCGGCCCCGTCAGCGTCCCATCACCCGCTGAAGAGCCGCGCCAAGTTCCGCAAGGACGCGGGCCGAATGCGGATCGCGCTTCAATCCCTCCCAATAGGACCTGACCTGCGGCAGCGCCGCGAAGGGATCGGCGTAGCCGAACATCGGCCCGATCTGCTCATAGAAAAAGAGGATCGGCGCGAGCGTGCAATCCGCGAGCGAGAGCTTTCCGCCAACGGCATAGGGCGACCCGTCGAGATAATGGGCGAGCCACTTCATGCCCTTGTCGAGTTCGGCAAGCTCGCGCTCGACCAGCGCCAGGTCGCGGCCTTTGGGATTGATCTGGCCGAAGAGCCTGTTCATCGGCTCCATGACATAGAGATCGCCGATGCGCGAAAGGAGGCGCATCCGCGCGCGCGCCTTCGGATCTTCGGGGCGCAGCGGCTCGCCGAGGCCCGCATCGTCCAGATATTCGCAGATGATTTCAGATTCGGGCAGCGCCTCGCCGTCGCAAACGAGCGTCGGCACCTTGTGCATGGGATTGAGCCCTTCAAGCTCGCGCTCGAGTTCCGGCGTGCCGAAACCGTCTACGATCTCGACGTCGAGGCCCTTGGCATAGATAGCGAGCCTTACCCGCGCCGAATACGGCGATAGCTGCGAGTTGAAAAGCCTCATTCCCCCTCTCCCCCTGCCAACTCAGTTTTCGGGCCACCCCGGCGAGCCGAAACCACCGCCGGAAGGCAGAACGGCCGGCCTTTCGATCGGGCCGGCCGTTCAAGACTAGCTCTCGCGGACCTTATTCGGCCGCCGCGCGCACCTTGTTCGAGTACTTCTTGAACTCGAGCTTGGCGATGGTGCGGGCGTGGACCTCATCCGGCCCGTCGGCGAGACGCAGCGTGCGCATGCCGGAATACATGCGGGCAAGACCGAAATCGGTCGTCACGCCGCCGCCGCCATGCGCCTGGATGGCGTCGTCGATGATCTTGAGCGCGACATTCGGCGCCGCAACCTTGATCATGGCGATTTCCGCGCGAGCGATCTTGTTGCCCACCGTGTCCATCATGTAGGCGGCCTTGAGCGTCAGCAGGCGCGCCATCTCGATGTCGATACGGGCGCGCGCGACGCGCTCTTCCCACACGGAGTGCTCGGCGACCTTCTTGCCGAAGGCCTCGCGCGTGAGCAGACGCTTCACCATCAGTTCGAGCGCGCGCTCGGCGACGCCGATTGTGCGCATGCAGTGATGGATGCGACCTGGCCCGAGGCGGCCCTGGCTGATCTCGAAGCCGCGGCCTTCACCGAGAAGCAGGTTCTCGGCCGGGACGCGGACGTTCTCGAGAATCACTTCCGCATGACCATGCGGCGCGTCGTCATAGCCGAACACGGGCAGCATGCGCACGACCTTGACGCCCGGCGCATCGAGCGGCACGAGAATCTGCGACTGCTGGCGATAGGTATCGGCCTTGGGGTCGGTCTTGCCCATCACGATGGCGATCTTGCAGCGCGGATCGCCGACGCCCGACGACCACCACTTGCGGCCGTTGATGACGTATTCGTTGCCGTCGCGCTCGATGCGGGTCGAGATGTTGGTCGCGTCGGAGGAGGCGACGTCGGGCTCCGTCATGAGGAAGGCCGAGCGGATCGTGCCTTCGAGCAGCGGCTCCAGATATTCGCGCTTGTGGCGCTCGTTGCCATAGCGCTCCAGCACTTCCATGTTGCCGGTGTCGGGCGCGGAGCAGTTGAAGACCTCCGAGGCCCAGCCAACGCGGCCCATGATCTCGCAGAGCGGCGCATATTCCATGTTGGTCAGGCCGCCGCCACGCTCGGATTCGGGCAGGAACAGGTTCCAGAGACCCTCGGCCTTCGCCTTCGGCTTCAGATCCTCGAGGATCTGCGGCACCTGCCAGGGATTGCCCGCCTTGCGGAAGGCGTCCATCTGGTCGTTATAGGTCTTTTCGTTGGGATAGATGTGCTCGTCCATGAACCGCTGCAGGCGGGCCATGAGCTCCTTCGTCTTGTCGGAATATTCAAAATCCATGTGCATTCCTTCCGATTGCGTGTGACCGGGGGAAACGCCATGGCGTCCCCCCCATTCAATGGCGAATGCGAGGACTGTAGCCGGTTGCACGGGCTAAATCACCCGCCAAATCGCGGGACAAATTGACCGGGCCGGCGCGTTCAGTTTCGCCGCAGCGCAAAAAAGCCGCGAAGCATCTCCGCCGCGCGCCGCTCGCCGATGCCGCCATAGACCTCCGGCGCATGATGGCAGGTCGGCTGCGCGAAGATGCGAGGCCCGTGCTCGACGCCGCCGCCCTTCTCGTCGGACGCCGCGAAATAGAGCCGCCTGATCCGGGCGAAGGAAATGGCCGTCGCGCACATGGGACAGGGCTCGAGCGTCACATGGATGTCGCAGCCCGTCAGCCGCTCCGAGCCGAGCTTCGCGCATGCCTCGCGGATCGCCAGCAATTCGGCATGGGCAGTCGGGTCCCGGAGTTCGATCGTCCTGTTGCCCGCCGCGGCAATGACCGCGCCCGTCCCGTCGACGATGACGGCGCCGATGGGCACCTCGCCCCGCGCGGCCGCCGCCTCGGCCTCGGCAAGCGCGAGGTCCATGAAGGTCGGCTGAATGATTTTCCCGTCTGGGGCGCTCTCGGTCATGGGCCGACCCTGCCCGCGCCCATCGCCATCCGTCAAGATCGGCGGAGCGGCCTTTCGGCTTTGCCGCACCCCTGCTAAAGAGGGGGCCATGAATGCCAGATCCGGCCAAGGCCGCACCCCCACGCCCCCTGCCTCCGGCACGAGGGAGGGCGAACGTATTGCCAAAGTCATCGCGCGGGCAGGCATCTGCTCGCGGCGCGATGCCGAGCGCCTCATCGAGGAAGGGAAGGTCACCGTCAACGGCAAGGTGCTCAAGAGCCCTGCCTTCAACGTGACCCCCCGCGACAGGATCGCCGTCAATGGCGAGGCGCTGCCGCAGACCGAGCCGACGCGGCTCTGGCGCTATCACAAGCCCGCCGGCCTCGTCACCACGGCGAAGGACCCGGAAGGCCGCCCCACCGTCTTCGAGCGCCTGCCGGAGCATATGCCCCGCGTCGTCTCCGTCGGCCGCCTCGACATCAACACGGAGGGGCTTCTCCTTCTTACCAATGACGGCGAGCTTGCTCGCCTGCTCGAACTGCCCTCGACGGGCTGGACGCGGCGCTACCGCGTGCGCGCCTGGGGCGAGATCACGCAGGAAGAACTCGACAGGCTCAGGGACGGCATCGAGGTCGAGGGCGTCCTCTACGGCCCCATCGAGGCGAAGCTCGACAAGGTCCAGGGCTCGAATGTGTGGCTCACCGTCGCCCTGAAGGAAGGCAAGAACCGCGAGGTAAAGCGCGTGCTCGGCGCGCTCGGCCTCTCCGTGAACCGGCTCATCCGCCTTTCCTTCGGCCCCTTCCAGATCGGCGATCTCGCGGAAGGCGAAGTGGCGCAGGTGCCGAACCGCGTGCTGATGGACCAGCTCGGGCCGCATGGCGAGCGCTTCAAGAGCCGGATCGAGCCCGCCGCGCCCGCAGGCCCCTCCTCGCCCACGAGCCCCCGGCGCGGCAAGCTCCATCTGCCGAAAAAGCCCGGCGCGAACCCGAAGAAACAGACCCCGCAAAAGGTGAACAGACCAAATGAGAATCGTCGGCGGCGCCCATAGAGGCCGCGCCATAGCGGCGCCCACCGGCCTCCAGGTGCGCCCGACCAGCGACCGCGCGCGCGAGGCCCTTTTCAACATCCTCGCCCATGCCGATTTCGGCGCCTTCGAGCTTGAGGGCGTGCGCGTGCTCGATCTCTTCGCGGGCACGGGCGCGCTCGGCCTCGAAGCGCTTTCGCGCGGCGCCTCCTTCGCGCTCTTCGTGGAAGAGGATGCCGATGCGCGCGCCGCCATTCGCGAAAACATCGAGACGCTGCATCTGACCGGCAACGCCAAGATCTACAAGCGCGATGCGACGAAGCTCGGCCCCCGGCCGGGAAGCGTCGGCCCCGCCTTCGGCCTCGTCCTGATCGACCCGCCCTATGGCAAGGGCCTCGCCCTGCTCGCGCTCGTCTCGGCGCTGGAAGGAGGCTGGCTCGGCGATGATGCGCTCTGCGTCGTCGAGGAGGCGGCGGATGCGAAGTTCGCGGCGCCGGAGGGCTTCGAGGAAATCGACCGCCGCAAATACGGCATCGCCGAAATCATCTTCCTGAAACCCGCGAAATCATGAATCGAGGTGACATGAGATCCGTGCCCCTCATTGCCGGACTTTCCGCCATTGCCGATCGCTATGAGGCGCTCATCTGCGATGTCTGGGGCGTGCTGCATAATGGCAGGGACGCCTATCCGGGCGTCGCGGCGGCGCTCCGCACCTTCCGCGACAGGGGCGGCCATGTGCTGCTGCTCTCGAACGCGCCCCGCCCTTCGACGGAGCTTCCGGCAATGCTCGGAAGGCTCGGCATCCCCGATACGGCCTATGACGGCATCCTGACCTCTGGCGATGCGACGCGCGAATGCCTCACCAGGCACACATTCGGGCGCGACTGCTATCACATCGGACCTGACCGCGACCTTGCCCTTTTCGATGGAACCAATGTCACGCGGGTCGAGGAAGATCGCGCGGCCTTCATCCTCGTCACCGGCCCGTTCAACGACGAGGTCGAGGGACCGGAGGACTACCGCGAGCAGTTCACGCGGCTCGTCGAGCGGCGGCTGCCGCTCATCTGCGCCAATCCCGACATCGTGGTCGAGCGCGGGCCGAAGCATATCTACTGCGCGGGCGCGCTGGCGGCGCTTTATGAGGAGCTGGGCGGCGCCGTCACCTATTTCGGCAAGCCGCACGGGCCGATCTATTCGGTCGCGCGCCAGCATCTGATCGAGATCTCGGGCAAGGCCATTCCCGATACGCATATTCTCGCCATCGGCGACGGCATGGCGACCGACATGAAGGGCGCCGATACGCAGGGCATCGACGCGCTCTTCGTGACCGGCGGCATCGCGGCGGCAAAGTGCGGACCCGATCCGGAAAAGCCGCAGGCCGATCTCGTGGCGCGCCTCTGCGAGGAGGCCGGCATACGGCCCGTCGCGGCGCTCCCCCGCCTCGTCTGGTGACAGGCGAATGAACCGGGCTTCACATCTTGTGATTTCGCTGGCGCACGCGATAGAGTGCGCCCGCTTGTTGCCCGTACCCCCAGCGCACAGAGCAGTCATGGCCGTGTTCAGCAGAAGCCGCTTCGAGAAATCCGCCAGGAGCATGGAAGCCCCCTTCGCCGGGATGGCGCTTCGTGCCGCCTTCGATCTCGCCTCCGCCATGCGCGGCGCGATGAGCCTCGGCCGCTGATGCAGATCCTCCGCCATTACGCCAATGTGCCGGCCCCGCTTCAGGGCGGCGTCTATGCGCTCGGCAATTTCGACGGTGTGCATCTAGGCCACCAGCAGGTGATCGCGAAGGCGCGCAGCATCGCGCAAGAGCTCGGCGCGCCGCTCGGCGTGCTCGTCTTCGAGCCGCATCCCAAGCAGTTCTTCTTTCCCGACAAGCCGTTCTTCCGCCTCACGCCCTTCCGCTCCAAGGCGCGCGCGCTGGAGCGGCTCGGCGTCGACATTCTCGCCGCGCTTCCCTTCGACGCGGCCATGTCGAAGAAGCTCGCGCCGGAATTCGTGCTCGATGTGCTCGTGAACGGCCTCCACGCGATCCATGTCGTTGCGGGCTACAATTTCCGCTTCGGCAAGGGGCGCGCGGGCGATGCGGCTGTCCTCTCCTATATGGGCGAGATGGAAGGCTTCGGCGTTTCGATCGTCGATGAGGTGGCGCAGGATGGCGAGGCGTTTTCCTCGACGCGCATCCGCGAACTTCTCGGTGCTGGCGACCCGCGCGGCGCGGCGCGGCTTCTCGGCCGCTGGTGGACGGTCGAAACGCATGTGCGCGGCGGCGACCAGCGCGGGCGGACCATCGGCTTTCCGACCGCCAATCTCGCGCTCGAGGATCATGTCGAGCCCGCGCTCGGTGTTTATGCGGTGCGGATCGAGATCGAGGACGGGCCGCACAAGGGCGTCTATGACGGGGTCGCCAATCTCGGCCGCCGACCGACCTTCGACAAGAAGGAAGTCCTGCTCGAAGTCCATATCCTCGATTTCGCGGGCGACATTTATGGCTGCCACGCCGCCGTCTCCTTCATCGAATTCATCCGGCCGGAAATGAAATTCGACGGGCTCGAAAGCCTGAAGGCGCAGATCGCCAGAGACAGCGAGAAGGCCCGGCAGGTTCTGGCCGCTCTCGTGCCATGAACGGGGCGCCATGAACAGGCAGGAGGCGCGCGCCTTCATCCGGGCCAATACCGCGCTTCACGAGCCGCCCCTCGTCCCGGAAGTCCGGCTCCATCTCGCCACAGAGGTCGTGCCCATATGGCAGATGACCGAGGAGGAGCTGGAGAAGACGGGCCTGCCGCCGCCCTTCTGGGCCTTTGCCTGGGCGGGCGGCCAGGCGCTCGCGCGCTACATTCTCGACCATCCGGAAACAGTACGCGGCAAGCGCGTGCTCGATTTCGGCTCGGGTTCGGGGCTCATCGCCATCGCGGCGATGAAGGCCGGGGCAAGCTCGGCACTCGCCGCCGATATCGACCTTTTCGCCGCCGCCGCCATCGAACTCAACGCAGAAGTGAACAATGTTTCACTTCTTATCGAGACCGAGGATATTGTCGGCGCGCCCGATGGCGGCTGGGACGTGATCCTTGTCGGCGATATGTGCTATGAGCGCCCGCTGGCGGAAAGAATAGAAATATGGGTTCATGATTTGGTCGCTGACGGGGCGCTGGCGCTGATCGGCGATCCCGGCCGAACCTATCTGCCGAAATCCGGTCTGGAGAAGCTCGTCTCCTATGCCGTGAAGACCACGCGCGAGCTTGAGGACACGGATGTCCGCAACACGAGCGTCTGGCGGGTCTTTTAAAAACGGAACCCCAATTCACTTCTTCTGGTGAAGCGTGTCCTCGATGACCCCTGCCGCGCTCGACAGAAGCATCAGCGTGGCGCCCGCGACCAGCAGGTCGACCCCGAGCAGGATGCCGAGCGCATAGAGCGATGCACCCGGCAGCAGCCAGAGCAGCACCGCCGCAAGCGCAAGGCTTGAAATCCCGTTCATTATTACGAGACCCTGCCCCGGCACGCGGCCGATCTGCGCCGCCGAGAGGATGCGGATCACCCCGTCTGCCGCGAGGAAGCCGCCCAGAAGCAGCGTCAGGCTGAGCGCGCCGGCGAGCGGATCCATGATGATGAGCACGCCGACGCCGAGGCTGAGCAGACCCGCCAGCAGATTGAGGACGATGGCAGGCGCGCCCCGGGCGCTCAGCGCGTGGAGGATTTCGACGATGCCGGACATGACGAGGATCCAGCCGGCGAATATGGCCGTGGCCAGCGTGCCGAAGAAGGGAAAGGCGATGGCGAGCACGCCACCAGCCATCAGGATGCCGCCCGCTATCAGATAGCCGATCCTGAAGCGGCGGATGGTCCCCGCAAGGCCCTCATCACGGCTTCGATCGCTCATGCCATCCTCCGTCGATCCCGGCCGCCCCAGTCTACATCCTCCGCCGCCCGGAATCGAAGACCGGCCTGTTCAAAATTGCGCTTTGCGGATGGGGCACGCCTCCGGCAGGCTCGCCACCAGCTACACCAGGATCTGTAATACCAAGCGGAGTCCCCATGACCGACCATGTTCTCGCCGCCATGGACAAGGGCGTGCTGACGCTCACCCTCAACCGTCCGGACAAGAAGAATGCTCTGACCGCCGCCATGTATGGCGCGCTTGCGGACGGGCTGGAGCGGGCGGAGCGCGATGCCTCGATCCGCGTCACGCTCATCAGGGCCAATGGCGATGCTTTCACGGCCGGAAACGATCTCGCCGATTTCGCCGCCGCCGGGGCAACGCCCGTCGACAGGCAGCCCAATGAGAAGCCGCATGTCACGCGCTTTCTCGAAAATCTCGCCACCGCCGAAAAGCCGCTCATCGCGGCGGTGAACGGCCTTGCCGTCGGCGTCGGCGTGACCATGCTCCTCCATTGCGACCTCGTCTATGCGGGCGAGGCGGCAACCTTCCAGATGCCCTTCGTCAATCTCGGTCTCGTGCCGGAAGCGGGTTCGACGCTTCTCCTGCCGCGCCTCGTCGGCATGCAGAAGGCCGCCGATCTCTTCCTCACCGGCAAGAAGATCGACGCCGCCAGGGCCGAAGCGCTCGGCCTCATCGCCGAAGTCTTGCCCGATGCCTCGCTTCAGGCGGAGGCGCTCGCCCGCGCCGAAGCTCTCGCCGCCAAGGCGCCGAATGCGGTCAGGCTCACCAAGGCGCTTCTCAAGGGCGAGGATCGCGGAGCGGTGCTTGCACGCCAGAAGAAGGAAGGCGCCGACTTCGCCAATCAGCTCCGCTCGGCCGAAGTGAAGGAAGCGATCAGCGCCTTCTTCGAGAAACGCGCACCGGATTTCTCGAAACTCGGCTGAGGCCAGAAATCCGACCATCCCGATTCGTCACTTGCGCGGCAAACTAAGTTGTGATGCCATTTGTTCAGTCTGACCGGGGGGGAAGGCTGACATGACTGAAGGGTGGCTCGGCCGCAAGGGCGATTCCTATACGGATTTCGTTCTGGATGCGGCCCGTGACGAGCGCGTGTTCGCGACGTTTCGGCGTGAACCTGTCTACAGGTCGATCGTCGAGACATTATCCGCCGAGCAGGGGGCGGAGTTTCTTTCGGCAATCGATGATCCGCTGGTGCGAAGGCTCTGCCTCGCATCGGCGGCGGCCGACCGCGTCGGCGGCCCGACGACTTTTCCATTCGAGGGGGTGGCGCTGTCGCCGACTACGCTGCGCTACGGAAAGGTTCTCTGCGATCTTCAGCGTTTCTTTCCGAAGTACCCTCGGATGCGGCGCATTGTCGAGATCGGCGTCGGCTATGGAGGGCTCGCACGCCTCGTCTGGGAGCATCATTTGCTCGAAAAAACGAAGCTCGAAACCTATGTCGGCATAGACCTCGCGCCGGTCGCCATGCTCGCGGGGCGCTACATGGACCTCTGCACAAGCAGCCACAACGTGACCTTCCTCGCCAGCGAGGACACGGCGGTTGAGGACTGGGATCTCGTCATCAGCAATTATGCCTTCTCGGAACTGGACCGGACGCTTCAGGAGAGTTATCTCGCCCGCGTTCTCGAGAATGCCTCGGCTGGCTATCTCACCATGAACACCGGCCTCTGGTCGGGCACAGCCTTCGGCCACCCCTGCTTCACGGTCGAGGAACTTTTGGAACGTCTGCCCAACGCGGTGCTGGCGCCCGATCGGCCCGAAAGCGCGACCTCCAACTACATTCTCGCCTTTGGCGACCATGCGCTCGGCGCGGGCACACCACTCGAGGAGATCCGCGCCCGTTCGCGTCAACTCATTGCCGAGCGAGAAGCGCGGCGGGCCGAGCGACGATCGCTCCGCGGCCTCTTCCGGCGCGTTGCCGCAGGCATCGTCGCAGTCTTCGCCATTTGAGAGCGGCCGCTTGCGATCAGACCTTGTGCAATCAAGGCGACGCCGGCAAGGCCGAGGCACTTCTCAATGGCGAGTATCGTGGAGCGGTGCTTGAACACTCCGACCCCGCCGCTCTGGGCCCCGGATCAAGTCCGGGGTGACAGTCTGTGTTGAGGGCGGGATCACCCCCCTCCACCGCCATCATGGCCCGGCCCGATCCGCTCGCAATGATGCCCAGGAAAGCCGCTACCCCAAACCCTTCGCGAGCAGCACGACGCCCGCCGAGCCCGCCTTGCGGTCGCGGGCGATTTCCTCATAGGCGGGCGACTCCGCCCAGTCGCGGAACGCCGTCTCATCGGGGAAGGACATCAGAATGAGCTTCTCGCGCTCCCAATCGCCTTCGACGACAAGCGGTTTCTCGTCGGCGGCAAGAAGCTTTCCCTTGAAGCGGCTGAATACCTCCATGAACCGCGCCTGATATCGTCCGTAGGCGTCTCTGTCATGGATCGTGATCTGTGCGATGGCATAGACGGTCATGAATTTTCCTCTCGGAAAAATCATGCCGGTGCGGCGGCCCGCAGGCGAGCCGCTATTTCCGCAGACGGATTTGCGGAACTCAATAGGCTGGCGGACGGGCCCCGGCGGTGAGGCGCTGCGGCCAGAGGCGCGGACGGCCGGTCGCGCCGAATGTCAGCGGGCGGCGGGCCGAAAGCGGGTTTGCGCCCGCATGGGGCTGGGGCGTTTCGATGCGGAGCGCGCCGAGGCGCCGCTCGGCATCGCGCAGCCTGCCTTCGCGGTCCTCGACGATAAGCGGCAGACCGAGGACACGACCCCAACTCCGCCACCGCGCGGCGACATCTGCGCCATCGAAGGAAGCGTGAAGCACGACCGAACGGCGCGGATCATGCGCATGCAGAAGCTCGACGAGGATCGCGGGCTTCGTGCCCCGCCCGGGTCGGCGCGCCACGCAGAGCGCGACGCCGCGATAGGCGGAAACAGGCTCCGACCAGACGAATGGCCCGAGAATGGGCGAGGAATCGGTCGCCTTCACCGCATCCCGGTAGATCACGGCATAGCGGATGAACCCGAAAGCGCGGGCCCACCA
>NZ_JBATUH010000107.1:0-16757 GCF_049671045.1 Parvibaculum sp.
GGTGGAGCCCCCAAAGCTTCAGCACCGTTCCGGATGGATCGGATTGGCTGGCGATAGCTTCGTGGTCAAATATCCATTTTTTTGCCGCCTGCGTCAATTCATCCGGGGCGCCCTGCCCCTTGAGAAAGAGCCCGATCGTGGCTTTTCCCCAGAAAGGTGACGCCCATTGGAGCAATTTCTCCAGCGGCGCCAGCGCGCGGGCGCTGATGACGTCAGGCTGCCAGCCTTCCGCCGGCCGGAAATCCTCGATCCGGCAGGCATGCGCCGTCACAGGCGCGCCCGTCAGCCGGGCCGCTTCCCGCAGAAAAATGCACTTCCTCTGATCGCTCTCGACGAGATGCATGGAGAAGCCGGGCCTGTCGCGGAGAAGAATGGCGACGACCAGGCCGGGAAACCCCCCACCGCTTCCAAGATCGAGCCATCGGGTCGCCGTTTCCGGGACCATGACGGCAAGCTGGCCAGAATCCTGAAAATGCCGCCGCCAGACATCGCTCAGCGTGGAGTTGGCGACGAGATTGATCGAGTTCTGCCATTTCCGCAGAAGGGATTCATAGGTCTGCAATCGCGACATTGTTTCACGTGAAACAGCGAATGCAGCCGAAAAGGATTCCGCATCAATGACTTGCACTACATCTTGGGTCATGCCAAGCCCTACTGCTCAAACTGTATGCCGAGCGGCGTGCTTGACATGAAGAAGTAGCGTCGTCACGGCCGCGGCTGTAACGCCATCGACCCGGGCCGCCTGCCCCAGCGTCGCGGGCTTAGCCAGCGCGAGCCTCTGGCGAACCTCGATCGAAAGTCCGGGAATCGCCGAATAGTCGAGATCGGCGGGCAGCGCCAGCCCCTCATCCTTGCGGAAGGCGCGGATATCACCCTCCTGCCGATCGAGATAGCCGGCATATTGCGCGTCGATCTCGAGCTGTTCGGCGACATCCGGCGCCAGCTCCGCAAGCTCCGGCCAAAGCCCCTGAACATTGGCGAGCGCAATGTCCGGATAGGCCAGCAAATCCGCCGCGCTCCGCGGCACCCCGTCCTGATTGATCCGGAAACCGCGCCGCGCGAGTTCCGTCGGCGTCAGCCGGAGCTGCCGAGCGAGAGATCGCGCCGCGCCAAGCGCTTCCATCTTCGAGGCGAACCGCGCCGCCCTCTCCTCGCCCACAAGCCCCTTTTCGATTCCGATCCCCGTCAGCCGCTGGTCGGCATTGTCGGCCCGGAGCGTAAGCCGGTATTCCGCCCGCGAGGTGAACATCCGATACGGCTCGCTGACGCCCCGCGTGATGAGATCGTCGATCAGCACGCCGAGATAGGCCTGCGCCCGGTCGAAAACGAGCGGCTCGCCGCCCTTCTCGGCCAGAGCCGCGTTCGCTCCCGCGATCAGTCCCTGCGCCCCCGCCTCCTCATAGCCGGTCGTCCCGTTGATCTGCCCGGCGAGATAGAGCCCCTCGACCTTATTCGTCTCGAGCGTCGGCCTCAATTCGCGAGGGTCGATATAGTCGTATTCGATGGCATAGCCCGGCCTGAACATCCGAACCTGCTCGAGGCCCGGAATGGTCCGCATGAAGGCAAGCTGAACCTCCTCCGGCAAGGCGGTCGAAATGCCGTTCGGATAGATCGTGTCATCGTCCAGACCCTCCGGCTCAAGGAAGATCTGGTGGCTCTGCCGCTCGCGGAAGCGAACCACCTTGTCCTCGATGGAGGGGCAGTAGCGTGGCCCGATGCCCTCGATCTGGCCGGAATAAACCGGCGAATATTTGAGGTTGTCCTCAATGATCCGATGGGCCGCCTCGCTCGTCCGGGTGATGTGGCAATCGACCTGCGGCGTCGTGATCTCCCGCGTCAGGAAGGAGAACGGCACCGGCGGCGTATCGCCGGGCTGGATCTCGAGACCGTCCCAGGCGATGGAATTCCGGTCGAGCCGCGCCGGTGTCCCCGTCTTGAGGCGCCCGAGCCGAAAACCGAGACCGTAAAGCCGGTCGGACAGGCCGAGCGCCGGCGCCTCCCCGACCCGCCCGGCCGGAATGCGCTTCGTCCCAATATGAATCATTCCGCGCAGAAAGGTGCCCGTGGTCAGGACCACGCGCCTTGTCCGGAACTGGCGCCCGTCCTCCGTAACCACCCCCGCGACCGAAGTGCCGTCCATAAGGAGGTCGTTGACCCCGCCTTCCACGGTTTCGAGATTGGGATGATCGAGGATCGCCGCCTGCATCGCTCGGCGGTAGAGTTTGCGGTCGGCCTGGGCGCGCGGGCCGCGAACGGCCGGGCCCTTCCGCCGATTGAGAAGCCGGAACTGGATGCCGGCGGCATCCGTAACCCGGCCCATGAGCCCGTCCAGCGCGTCGATTTCCCGGACGAGATGTCCCTTGCCGAGGCCGCCAATGGCCGGATTGCAGGACATCTCGCCAATCGTATCGATGCGATGGGTGAGAAGCAGCGTGCGCGCACCCGCCCGCGCCGCGGCCGAAGCCGCCTCGCAGCCGGCATGGCCGCCGCCGATCACAATGACATCGTAATGCGAAATGCCCATTTCACCGCCTCTTACGGACCATGGCGCAAGAGCTTTACCGCCTGCCAGTCTCGCCGGTCAAAGCCTTTCGCGCCTTCCCGTCTTGCGGATGGCGATTCGGCGCGTGTGAACCCGGACCATGTTTCACGTGAAACATTATTTGCCGATGCAGAAGTCCCGGAACACCACATCTAGAAGATCCTCGACATCGACTCGTCCAGTGATCCGGCCGAGGGAACGGGCGGCGAGCCGCAGATCCTCCGCCACAAGCTCCGTCGCCCTTCCCGCCCGGAGCGCGCCAAGCGCCCGGTCCAGCGCCTCAACGCAAGCCTTGAGCCCCTCCCTGTGCCGCGAACGGGTAATGACCGGATGCTCGCTCGCCTCGAACCGCGCCGCCACCTCGCGGGCGAGCGCCGCCTCGAAGGCCTCGAGCCCCGATCCCGTCGCCGCCGAAACCGGAATGGCGGCCACCCCCTCACAGGACCCGAGATCAGCCTTGTTGATGACCTTGAGGTCGCCCTCGCGCGCGAGCCCGAAATCGCCATCAAGCCCGCCATCGGGGCGAAGCCCGGCGACGACGATCCGGAGATCGGCCGCCTCCGCCCTGGCAAGCGCCCGCTTCACCCCTTCCCTCTCGATCGCGCCCGCCGCCTCCCGCAAACCCGCGGTGTCGGCAAGCGTCACCGGAACGCCACCAAGATCGAGCCGGACCTCCAGAACGTCGCGCGTCGTCCCCGCCTCGTCCGAGACGATCGCCGCCTCCCGCCTCGCGAGCCGGTTGAGCAGGCTCGACTTTCCGACATTGGGCGGCCCGACAATGGCGATTTCGACGCCCTCGCGAAGCCTCTCCCCCCGCCCGCCATCATCGAGATGAGCGCGCATCTCCGACATCAGCGTCACAATCTCCGGCTGGAGCTCGGCCGTCAGATCTCCCGGAACTTCCTCCTCATCGGGAAAGTCGATCTCGGCCTCGGCATAGGCGAGCACCCGGATGAGGCGGCCCCGCCACCCTTCATAAAGAGCGCCGAGCGCCCCTTCCATCTGGCGAAGCGCCTGCCGCCGCTGGGCCGAGGTCTCGGCGTCGATGAGATCTGCGAGCCCCTCGGCCGCGGTGAGATCGAGCTTCCCGTTCTCGAAGGCGCGGCGTGTGAACTCGCCGGGCTCGGCGACCCTGAGGCCCGGCAGCCCCCCGAGCGCGGCGAGCATGCCCGCGACAACCGCCCGTCCACCATGAAGATGAAGCTCCGCCACGTCCTCGCCCGTGAAACTCCTCGGGCCCTCGAACCAGATAAGCAAGCCCTGATCGAGCGGTGAGCCGTCGGCGGGATCGCGGAAATGCCGAAGCTCCGCCATGCGGGGCGCGCCCGGCCTTCGCCCGGTCAACGCCTCGACGGCGGCGGCCGTATCCCGTCCAGAAATGCGAATGACCGCGACGCCGGCGCGCCCTTGGGCGCTCGACAGGGCGTAAATCGTTTCCACTCCGAATCGATCCTGAATATGGGTCGGGCGGCGCGATCGGCCGGCCCGCCTGATGAGTCGCTCGTTCTAATCGACGCCTTCTAATCGCCCGGCGCGAGGTCAGCCAGCCTTGCGGCCGGCTCCCTTCTTTCCACCGCCCGCGCTGCCGCCCGCGCCGCCGCCACCGGCCGCCGAGCGCGCCATGCCCCAGAGCAGATTCTGGAATTGTTCGAGCCCCTGCGCGCCCACCGGCAGGATCGCCTTCACGATCATTTCCGGGTCGATATAGGCGAGGTTCGAGGCGAGCTGCTTTTCGAGCTGGCCGAGAAGCCGCTGCTGCATCGGTTCGAGATCGGGAAGCCCCATCAGGCGGCGTGCTTCTTCGGGAGTGAGATCGACGTCGATGGTCACTTTCATGGCTGATCTCTTCTGTTCGCAAATCTGCTAGAGGAGAAGGATGAACCGCGTCGCCCCGGCGCGGGGCCCGCGAGCGCCGCGGATCTCACCGATCGCGCTCCAGTCAATCGTCCGGAGGCCCGCATGTCACGCAATTTCCTCGATCTCGAAACGAGCCCCTATCTTCTCCAGCACAAGGACAATCCGGTCCATTGGCGGCCCTGGGGCGAGGCGGCGCTGGTGGCAGCACGGGCGGAACGAAAGCCCATCCTGCTCTCCATCGGCTATGCCGCCTGCCACTGGTGCCATGTCATGGCCCATGAGAGCTTCGAGGATGACGAGGTAGCGGAAGTGATGAACCGCCACTTCGTTTCGATCAAGGTCGACCGCGAGGAGCGGCCGGATATCGACACCATCTATATGACGGCGCTGCACCTCCTCGGCGAACAGGGCGGCTGGCCGCTCACCATGTTTCTGACGCCGGATGGCGAGCCCTTCTGGGGCGGCACCTATTTTCCCAAGAAGCCCGCCTATGGGAGGCCCGGCTTCATCGCCATTCTCGAGGAGATCGCACGCCTCTTCCGCGACGAGCCGGAGAAGATCGAGCAGAACCGGGCGGCCCTCGCCCGCTCGCTCGCCGAGCAGTCTTCGGCCGCCTATCCGGGCGAGCCGAACCCCCATGTGCTCGACGTCGCGGCCGAGAAATTCCTGAGCCTCATGGACCCCGTTCATGGCGGCATCAGGGGCGCGCCGAAATTTCCCCAGACGCCGCTTCTCTCTTTCCTCTGGCGTTCGCATCTCCGCTCGGGCCAGGCCGATATGGGCGCGGCGGTCACGCGCGCGCTCGATCACATCTGCGAAGGCGGGATCTATGACCATCTCGGCGGCGGCTTCGCGCGCTATTCGGTCGATGAGCGCTGGCTCGTCCCGCATTTCGAGAAGATGCTTTACGACAATGCCGGCCTTCTGCGCCTTCTCGCCCTTGTCTGGGCCGATACGCGCAAGCCGCTTTACGCCCGCCGCGCCGCCGAAACGGTCGAATGGCTCTTCCGTGAAATGACCGTCGAGGGCGGCGGCTTCGCTGCCTCGCTCGATGCCGATAGCGAAGGCGAGGAAGGCCGCTTCTATGTCTGGAGCGAGGCCGAAATCGACGCCGTGCTGGGCGCGGACGCTCCTCTCTTCAAACGCGCCTATGACGTGAGCGCCTCGGGTAATTGGGAAGGCAAGACCATTCTGAACCGCCTCGCCCGCGCCGGGGCGCCCTTCTCCGACGCCGAGGAAGCCGCCCTCCTCCCCTTGCGCGAAAGGCTCTTCGCCGCCCGCGCGGCGCGCATCCGTCCCGGCTTCGACGACAAGGTGCTCGCCGACTGGAACGGGCTGATGATCGCGGCTCTCGCCGAAGCGGGCCTGGTCTTCGAGCGCCCGGACTGGATCGGGGCCGCCGCCCGCGCCTTCGCCTTCGTGAAGACCCGTATGGTGGCCGGTGGCCGCCTCCATCATAGCTGGCGGGAGGGAAAGCTCCGGCACCGCGCCATGGCGGACGATCTCGCCAATATGGCCGACGCCGCACTTGCTCTCGCGGAGGCAACAGCGGACGGGGCCTACCTCGCCGCCGCCGAAGCCTTCATCGCCGAGCTCGACGCCCACTACCGAGACGAGGCCAATGGCGGCTATTTCTTTACCGCCGACGACGCCCATGACCTCATCGTCAGGACGCGCACCGCCGCCGACAATCCCACCCCGGCGGCGAACGGTGCGCTCCCCGGCGTGCTGACGCGCCTCGCCCTTCTCACAGGGCACGACGAATATCTCCGCCGCGCCGACGAGGTCATCCGCGCCTTTGCGGGCGAGCTTGCCCGCAACATCTTCCCGCTCGGCTCCTATCTCTCAAGCCTCGAGACGCGCTTCTGGCCGCTTCAGATCGTGCTCATCGGATCGAGGGAGGCGACGCGGGATCTCGCCGGCGCGGTCTTCGGCCTCTCCCTGCCGACGCGCATCCTCTCCATCGTCGAGGATGGCGCGGCGCTCCCGCCCGGCCACCCCGCCTCGGGCAAACACGCGGTCGTGGGCAAGCCCACCGCCTATGTCTGCCGGGGCGAGACCTGCTCGCTGCCGATCACCGATCCTCAGGCGCTTGCCGCCGAGCTTTCGCGCGCCCGCGCTCCTTGAGCCCGGCGATCTCGGCCGGCAGAAGCCCCGCCTCGCCGCGAATCCAGTTGCGGAAGGCCTGCACCTTCGGCTTCCGGGCGCTGCGCTGCGGATAGACGAGCCAATAGGCTTCCTCGTCCGGCACTTCGAGATCGAAGAGCCGCACGAGCCGGCCTTCCGCGAGATCGGTCATGGCCAGCGCGTCATTGGCGAGCGCCACGCCCTGGCCCGCGGCCGCGGCCTGCAAAGCCAGCGAGGCTTCGATGAAGAGCGGCCCGCGCGCCGCCCATTTCGGATTTCTGACCCCCGCCGCCTCCAGCCAGACGAGCCAATGGCCCATCGTTTCCTCATGGAGAAGCGGATAGTGGCGCAGATCCTCGGGCGTGCGGAGCGGCTTTTTCGGGTCGATGAGGAGCGGGCTGCACACGGGATAGACCGTCGCCTCGAACAGCTTTTCGGAAATGACGTCGCTCCACCCGCCAAGCCCGTAGCGTATGCCGAGATCAATGTTCTGCCGCTCGAAGTCGATGACCTCGGAGGATGGCAGAAGCCTCAACTCGATTTCGGGATGAGCGCGATAGAACTTGCCAAGCCTGAGCACGAGCCAGCGCGCGGCAAATGACGGCTCGACGGAAACTGTGAGAGGCCCGCCCTCCTGGCCGAGCGCCTGAGCCCAGCCTTCGGCGATCTGGTCGAAGGCTTGCGACAACACGGGAAGCAGCGCCCGCCCCGCATCGGTCAGCTCGACGGCCCTGCCCGTCCGGTGAAAAAGCGCCATCCCCGCTTCTTCCTCAAGCGCCCTCACCTGATGGCTGACCGCCGCATGAGTGACATGCAGCTCCTCGGCCGCGCGGGAGAAGCTTCCATGGCGGGCAGCGGCCTCGAAGGCCTTGAGCGCGTTGAGAGGCGGCAGGCGGCGAATGCTCATGATGTGAGATATTCTCACAGCTGTTGTGAAAAGTCATCGTTTGATCTTTTGCGTTGAAAACACCATTTTCCGGATAACCCTAAAACAATGGTGAGTAAAATGAACACTGTAGGTCTCTATGCCCGCTCCTATGTCGATGCGCTGCGCGTCGCCATGGGTGCATTCGGCGCGGAGACATCCCCCCGCCGGATGCCCCGCCGCCACAACGCGGAGAAGCTTTCGGCCGCCGTCGCGACGAAGAAGCTGACGCCCTCCAACAAGGCCGCCGACACCCGCATCTGACCGGATGCGGGCGGGGCGGCCCTGCCGCCCGAGCCGCTCCCGTCCCCGCGCCGGCCCAGTGTCGGCCCAGTGTCGGCCCAGCGCCAAAACCGGTATCCCTTCCGCGGCGCACACACTAAAGTCCTCGCCATATCCATTCCGATTTGCGCGAGGAGGCTCACATGAGCGGCGAAACCATTTCCATCAACGGCCCTGACGGTTCCTTCGCGGGCTATCTCGCAAAGCCGAAATCCGGCAAGGGCCCTGGCGTGGTCGTCATTCAGGAGATCTTCGGCGTCAACGAAGTGATCCGCGACCGCTGCGACTGGCTGGCCTCGGAAGGCTTCGTCGCGCTCGCGCCCGATCTCTTCTGGCGCATCGAGCCCGGCATCGACATCACCGACAAGACCGAAGCCGAGTGGAAAAAGGCGTTCGAGCTTTTCGGCAAGTTCGATGTCGAGAAGGGCATCGTCGACATCGCCGCGACCATCCGCACCCTCCGGCCGATGACCACCGGCAAGGTCGGCGCCGTCGGCTACTGCCTCGGCGGCCAGCTTGCCTATCTCACCGCCTGCCACACCGACAGCGACGCCTCGGTCGGCTATTACGGCGTCAACATCCAGAACCGTCTCGCCGATGCCTCCGGCATCAAAAAGCCGCTCATCCTGCATATCGCCGGCAAGGACGAATTCGTCCCGGCCGAGGCGCAGAAAGAGATCGTCGCCGGTCTCAAGGGCAATTCGCACGTCACCATCTATCAGTATCCGGAGGATGATCACGCCTTCGCCCGCCCCGGCGGCCAGCACTACAACAAGCAGTCGGCCGACGAGGCCAATGCCCGCAGCCTCGCCTTCTTCAAGAAGCATCTGGGCTGAGCCGCTGATCTCCGGCGGCGCGCCCTGCGCCGCCGGTCACCCCGGAGCGGACAAATGTCGCTCGAGCTTTATCTCGCCTTTCTAGCCGCGACCCTCATTCTCTGTGTTGTGCCGGGCCCGGTCGTCACCTATCTCGTCGCCACCGGCATCCGGCAGGGACCGCGCGACGCGCTGATCGGGCTTGCGGGCTCGACAAGCGCGCTCACCATTCACATGGTTCTTGTCGTCGCGGGCCTTGCGCCGCTTCTCGCGGCGCTTGGCGGCTGGGCGGATGTGCTGAAGCTCATCGGCGCGGCCTATCTCGTCTGGCTCGGCATCTCCGCCTGGCGCGCGCCCGTCGAGCACGACGATGCGATTGCCGCCGCCTCGCCCCGCATCAGGCCCGCCGTGCTCTACCGGCGCGGCCTCTTCATCTCGCTCACCAATCCGAAGACGCTCGCCTTCTACGCCGCCTTCTTTCCGCAGTTCATAGATCCGGCGCATGCCGCCATGCCGCAGCTCGTCCTGCTCGCGGTGAGCTTCGTCCTTCTCGGCGCCATCTCCGACGGCACCTATGCCGTCGCCGCCGGACGTCTCGCGCCCTATCTCAGAAATCCGCGCGCGCAATTCCTGCGCAACAAGATCACCGGGCTCGTGCTCGCGGGCACTGGCCTTGCGCTCGCGCTCGCCCGCCGTTGAACACTCCATCGAAGGAACGTCCCATGAAGATCAAAGCCATCCGCGTCCATGAAACAGGCGGGCCGGAAGTTCTCCGCCATGAGGAGATCGACCTTCCCGAGCCTGCGGCTGGCGAGGTCCGCGTCCGTAATCGCGCCATCGGCCTCAATTTCGTCGAGACCTATTTCCGCTCGGGCCTCTATCCGGCGAAGCTGCCGGCCATTCTCGGCAGCGAGGCGGCGGGCGTCGTCGAGGCGGTCGGCCGGGGCGTGATGAACCTCAAGCCCGGCGACCGCGTCGCCTATAACAGCGCCGGCGCCTATGCCGAGGCGACGAATGTGCCCGCCGCGCGCGCGCTTCCGCTTCCCGCGGGCGTCGGCGACGAGGAAGCCGCCGCCCTCCTCCTCAAGGGCGCGACCGCCGAATATCTCCTTTTCCGCACCTTCAGGGTCGAGAAGGGCCAGACCATTCTCTGGCACGCGGCAGCGGGCGGCGTCGGCCTCATCGCCACGCAATGGGCGAAGCATATCGGCGCCACCGTCATCGGCACGGTCGGCTCCGACGACAAGGCCGCCATCGCCCGCGCCCATGGCTGCGACCACGTCATCAACTACCGCAAGGAGAATGTCGCCGCGCGCGTGGCCGAAATCACCGGCGGCCGGAAAGTTCCGGTCGTCTATGACGGCGTCGGCAAGGACACGTTCCTCGCCTCGCTCGATTGCCTCGCGCCCCGCGGCCTCCTCGTCTCTTTCGGTAATGCCTCGGGACCCGTCACCGGCGTCGATCTCGGCATCCTCGCCGCGAAAGGCTCGCTCTATGTGACGCGCCCGACACTTGCGACCTATGCTGCCTCGCCCGAGGATTATGCCGCCATCGGCGCCCATGTCTTCGACGTGGTGGCGAAGGGCGCCGTCCGCATCGAGGTGAAGCAGCGCTACAGCCTCGCCGACGCGGCGCAGGCCCATCGCGACCTCGAGGCGCGCAAGACGACCGGCGCGACGGTGCTGGTGCCCTGACCGGCCTTATTCGTCATGCGCCTCACCCGGTCATGAAAAAGGGCGGCTCCATGAGCCGCCCTTTCGCTTCTCCGCGTCCGGAATGCGCGATCACGTATTCATGGAGTCGAAGAACTCGCCGTTGTTCTTCGTCTGCTTGAGCTTGTCGAGCAGGAACTCGATCGCGTCCACCGTGCCCATCGGATTGAGGATGCGGCGCAGCACATACATCTTCGAGAGCGTGCCCTTCTCGACCAGAAGCTCTTCCTTGCGAGTGCCCGACTTGATGATGTCGATCGCCGGGAAGACGCGCTTGTCGGCGATCTTGCGGTCGAGGACGATTTCCGAGTTACCCGTGCCCTTGAACTCTTCGAAGATGACTTCGTCCATGCGCGAGCCGGTGTCGATGAGCGCGGTGGCGATGATGGTGAGCGAGCCGCCTTCCTCGATGTTGCGCGCCGCGCCGAAGAAGCGCTTGGGCCGCTGGAGGGCATTGGCGTCGACGCCGCCGGTGAGCACCTTGCCCGAGGACGGCACCACCGTGTTGTAGGCGCGGCCGAGGCGGGTGATCGAGTCGAGAAGGATCACGACGTCGCGGCCATGCTCGACGAGGCGCTTGGCCTTCTCGATCACCATTTCGGCGACCTGGACGTGGCGTGCCGCCGGCTCGTCGAAGGTGGAGGAGATGACCTCGCCCTTCACCGAGCGCTGCATGTCGGTGACTTCTTCCGGCCGTTCGTCGATCAGCAGCACGATCAGATAGCACTCGGGATGGTTGGTCGTGATCGAATGGGCGATGTTCTGGAGCAGAACCGTCTTGCCGGTGCGCGGCGGCGCGACGATGAGGCCGCGCTGGCCCTTGCCGAGCGGCGCGACGATGTCGATCACGCGCGAGGATTTGTCCTTCAGCGTCGGATCGTCCACCTCCATCTCGAGCTTCTCGTCCGGATAGAGCGGGGTGAGATTGTCGAAATGGACCTTGTGGCGCGCCTTGTCGGGGCTCTCGAAATTGACGGTGCTGACCTTGAGGAGCGCGAAATAGCGCTCGCCGTCCTTGGGGCTGCGGATTTCGCCTTCCACCGTGTCGCCCGTGCGGAGCGAGAAGCGGCGGATCTGCGAGGGCGACACATAGATGTCGTCAGGACCGGGCAGGTAGTTCGCTTCGGGCGAACGCAGGAAGCCGAAACCGTCGGGCAGCACCTCGACGACGCCCTCGCCGATGATGTCGATATTCTGCTCGGCATATTGCTTGAGGATCGCGAACATCATGTCCTGCGTCCTGAGCGTCGAGGCGTTTTCGACCTGAAGCTCTTCGGCGAGGCTCAGAAGTTCCGTCGGGGATTTGGCCTTGAGGTCCTGCAGTTTGATCTGCGGCATTGGCTATGGATGCTTTCTTGGGAAGCCCGCTGGGGGCTATCGGAAAATTTGGCGGGAATTCGGATGAATGCGAAACGCGAAGTTGGGGGGAAAACCCTTCTGCCTTACCTGCCTCAACGCGCTCCGGGCGCCCGGGTTTCGCTCCACCGATCTGCTCTCGACCCCGAAGGGCTCAGCGGGGACCGGTTCTGGAACGTCAGGAAGACCGCCGGAAGAACTCCGGCTTTTCAAAGCATATAAAGCCAGAGCTTCCCGATTTCAAACAAAATCTAGAACGGCTTCACGATGACCAGAATGACGATGAAGACGACGAGGACGGGCGGCGCCTCGTTGACGATGCGGTAGAAACGGGCGGGCCTCCGGTTGCTGTCGGCGTCGAAGTCCTTGCGCCATCTGGCAAAAAACCCGTGCAGCGCCGACATGACGAAAATCAGGAAGAGCTTGGCGTGCATCCAGCCCTGCGACAGGAGCGCCGGGTTCGCCCAGAGCATGAGCCCGCCAAAGGTGAACGTCGCGATCATCGCCGGGTTGATGATGCCCCGAAGGAGCCGCCGTTCCATGACCTTGAAGGTCTCGGACTTCTCCGAGCCGGGCTCGGCCTCCGCGTGATAGACGAAGAGGCGGGGCAGATAGGCCATGCCCGCCATCCAGAAGATCACCGAGATGATGTGGAGCGCCTTGATCCAGAGATAGTGCTCACCGAGAAACTCCGCCATCACCCTTCCTCCCCGCAAGGCCGCCCGGCCGCTTCCTCCGGACAGTAGACCCCCTCATGGCTTTGCGCCTCGCGAACGAGCTGCGCCAGCGCGCCGATGAAGCCCGGCTCCGTCCCGAGCGCCGCCACCCGCACATAGCACGGCACGCCCGCTCTTTCGGCGAGATGCCGGTATTCGATGTCGAGCTCGACCAGCGTTTCGGAATGTTCCGAGACGAAGGCGACCGGCACGACGACGAGGCTCCTGCCCTCACGCCCCGCCCGCTCGATTTCCGCATCCGTCGCCGGCCCGATCCATTCGAGGGGGCCCACCCGGCTCTGATAGCAGGTCACCCAGTCGAGCCCCTCGATCCCGAGCGCCGCAACGATGGCCCGGCAGCTCTCCTCGACCTGGCGCTGATAGGGGTCGCCCGCCTCGACCACGCGCTTGGGGAGCCCATGGGCGGAGAAGAGGACGCGCGGGGCCCCCCCCGGCCCGAAACTGCCAAGTGCCTCGCCGAGAAGCCTCGCATGAGCGGCGATGAACCCTTCCGCGAGCGGATAGCAGCAAATCGTCCGCGAGGGCGCGGAGAGGCCCGCGGCCTTCGCCGCGCGTTTCCAGTCCTTGAGCGAGGAAGCCGTCGTCGTCGTCGAATATTGGGGATAGAGCGGCAGAAGAACGATCTCGTCGGGCGCCCAGGCCTTCACCGCCCGCGCCGCATCACCCGCGAAGGGCTTCCAGTAGCGCATGGCGATGAAGGCGCGCGCCTCGAACTCGCCGCTCAGCGCATCTTCGAGGGCGCGGGCCTGTCTCTCCGTCAGCGGCACGAGCGGCGAGCCGCCGCCGAGTTTTGCATAGATCTCCTGCGCCACAGGCGCTCGCCGGCGCGAGACGAGCTTCGCGATGAGCCAGCGCAAGGGCTGCGGGACGCGGATGATCGCCGGATCGTTGAAGAGATTGAAAAGGAAAGGCTCCACCGCGTCGGGCCCGTCCGGTCCGCCGAGATTGAAGAGAACGACCGCGATCTTCCGGCGCGGCTCTGTCATCCCTTCCACCCGCGCACGGTTTCGACGAGCTCGGCCACATGGTCCGGCGGCGTCTGGGGAACGATGCCGTGGCCGAGATTGAAGATGAACGGGCCTCCTTCGAGCGTGCCGATGATGTTTCCGACCGCGCGGCGCATTTCATCGCCGCCGGCGACTAGCAGAAGCGGATCGAGATTGCCCTGAAGGCAGGCGAGCGTCTGCAACGCTTCGCGCGCCCAGCCCACGGAAACGCCCGTATCGAGGCTTACGCCCGAAATGCTCGTCTCGCGCGTATAGTCGATGGCGAGCGCGCCCGCGCCGCGCGGAAAGCCGATGACCGGCAAGTCGGGAAAGCGCTGGTGAAGCGCCTTGACGATCGCCCGTGTCGGCTCGATCGAGAAGCGGCGGAACTGCTCTTCGGGAAGGCTTCCCGCCCAGGTGTCGAAGATCTGCACAACCTCGGCTCCCGCCTCGACCTGGGCGATGAGATGCGAGATCGTCGCGCGGACGAGAAGGTCGATGAGCTTCTGGAATTCGCCCGGCGCGCGATAGGCCCAGAGCTTCGCCGCCGCCTGATCGGCCGAACCGCGCCCGCCGACCATATAGGTCGCGACCGTCCAGGGCGCGCCCGCAAAGCCGATAAGCGCCGTCTCCGTGGGCAGGCTCGCCTTCAGACGCCGGACGGTCTCATAAACGGGCTGAAGCCGTTCGACGACCGCGCTTCCATCGAGTTCGTCGATCTGTTCGGCCCTTGTGATCGGATCGAGCACAGGTCCCTCGCCTTCCCTGAAGGCAACCTTCTGGCCGAGCGCGTCCGGCACGACGAGAATGTCGGAAAAGAGGATCGCCGCATCGAAGCCATAGCGCCGGATGGGCTGGAGCGTCACCTCTTCGGCAAGCGTCGGTGTGTAGCAGAGATCGAGAAAGCTTCCCGCCTCCGCCCGCACTTTCCGGTATTCGGGGAGATAGCGTCCTGCCTGGCGCATCAACCAGATCGGCGCGCGATCTGTCGCCTCGCCATTGAGGGCGCGGATCAGCCGCTTTGCCTTGGTTCCGGTCACGTCATTCACAGCTTCGCTCACTCCAAGAAAGATTAGAATCTAGGTGGGGGTAGTAGAAGATAGCTGTGGAAGCCGGGGATCAAAAGATCAGGCATCCTTCAGGCATTTTCATCCACAAAAGACCCGGGCCGCGGGAAATTTTCTTCATCATCGCATTCCATACCGGCATCTGTGCAAATCTTCGTCGAGACAGAACGCCGCGCCAGATTACGCGCGCCCCCGCCATGTGGATCGTCCGCTGTGGATAAATGTGAATCAGGTGGACGAAGGCAAAGTGCCGGGCGCGCCGTTTTTTATTCACAGAAAAAGGGGGCGGCCTGCGTTTTCTGCTCACCGGAGGGCGAATGGGGGGAGCGATAAGGCGAAGCGTGCATGGCGGAACGCGCCGCCTTCGAAAACGGCCGGTTACGCCCGTTGATCACAGATTTCCACAGGCTCCTGCCCATGTTCCTCCTGGGCCCCGCGGTCCCCGCCAAATTAGCTGGAACCGCAACACCGCCCCCGATAACTTGAGCCCCGCCCGGGACGGCTCAAGTCCAGGGGAGAGGCACGGCGAGTGGCATGGCATCGAAGCGCGTTTTTCATCTTCATCTGGTATCCGACGCGACCGGCGAAACGCTGAACGCGGTCGCGCGCGCGGCCTGCGCCCAATATGAGGACGCCCAGCCCATCGAGCATGTCTATGCGCTGGTGAGAGGGCCGAAGCAGCTCGACCGCGTGCTGGCCGAAATCGAGAATTCGCCCGGCATCGTCATGTTCACCATGGTCAATGACGAATTGCGCAAGCGGCTGGAGGAGCGCTGCCTCGAACTCCAGACGCCCTGCATTTCGGTGCTTGATCCCGTCATGGGCGCGCTCGGCGCCTATCTCGGCAAGAAATCCTCGCACAAGCCCGGCCTTCAGCATGCGATGGATGCGGAATATTTCGGCCGCATCGAGGCGCTGAACTACACCATGGCCCATGATGACGGGCAGTCGGCCGGCGATCTCGACCTTGCCGACATCATTCTCGTCGGCGTCAGCCGCACCTCGAAAACGCCGACCTGCATCTATCTCGCCAATCGCGGCATCAAGGCGGCGAATGTGCCGATCGTGCCCAACGTGCCCCTGCCGCCCGATCTCGAAACGGCGACCCATCCCCTCATCGTTGGCCTGACGACGAGCCCGGAACGTCTCATCCAGATCCGCAAGAACCGCCTCCTCTCGCTTCAGGAAAAGACGGATACGAGCTATGTCGACCGTGAGACGGTCGACAGCGAAGTCGCCTTTGCGAGAAAGCTCTGTGCACGGAACGGTTGGCCGGTTATCGACGTGACCCGCCGCTCGATCGAGGAAACGGCCGCCGCCGTCCTCAATCTTTACAATGAACGCCAGAAAGTTCTCTGAGGCGATCCCCATGTCCCTGCTCATCCTCGCATCCGCCAGCGCCGTCCGGGCGAGCCTTCTGCGCCAGGCAGGTCTTGATTTTCACGTCCGGGATTCGCGCGTGGACGAAGACGCGGTGAAGAAGAGCTTTGCCGGCAGTACCGACGATGGCGACACAGATGCGCTGGCGCTGCGGCTTGCCGAGGAAAAGGCACTGGCCGTCAGCCGCGCGGAGCCGGGCGCGCTCGTCATCGGCGCCGACCAGATCATGTCCTGCGAGACGCGCCGCTTCGATAAGCCGCGCGACATGATCGAAGCGCGCGCCAATCTTCTCTTTCTGCGCGGCCGCACACACACGCTTCACAGCGCCGTGGTCCTGGCGCTCGACGGAGATGTGGTCTGGGGCCATTCCGCCCGCGCCGATCTCGCCATGCGCGATTTCTCCGACGGCTTTCTCGACTGGTATCTGAAGACGCTGGGCGAAAAGGTGAAAACCAGCGTCGGCTGCTATCAGCTCGAGGGCCCGGGCATCCAGCTCTTCGAGCGGATCGAGGGCGACTACTTCACCATTCTGGGCCTGCCGCTTCTGCCGCTTCTGGCGGAGCTTCGTGAACGCGGAGCCGCGCTCTCATGACACCTCCGGCGATCAGGAAGGTCTGCGTCATCGGCTGGCCCATCACCCATTCGCGCTCGCCCCTGATCCACAATCACTGGATCAGGACCTATGGCATCGAGAATGCGCTTTACGAACGTCTGGCCGTGCCGCCGGAAGACTTCGTGGCGACGCTTCATCGCCTGCCCGAACTCGGCTATATCGGCGCCAATGTGACGGTGCCGCACAAGGAAGCGGCCTTTGCCGCCCTCGCCCGCCACGACGGCATGGCGCTGAGGCTCAAGGCCGTCAACACCATCGTCACGACGCCTCAGGGCCTCGAAGGTCGCAACACGGACGGTTACGGCTTCATCGCCAATCTGAAGGAGCGCGCATGCGGCTGGCGCGCGGCGGCGGGCCC
>NZ_JBATUH010000108.1:0-9237 GCF_049671045.1 Parvibaculum sp.
GGCCGTCGGCAATTCGCATTCAACGCTCACGGAAGAGGGTAACATAGATGATCGTCCGGGCAACCATCGCCAATCCTGCGTGAGCGGTCTTTGATCGATCGCAATGACCGGAAAGATTTTTCGGTTACACTTCAAGACAAATGCACCATCGGACGACAGGAGGGAGTCGGGTCTTGGTCGCATCGAAAAGTTTGCCGCCGCCCATATGCTCGCCTCACCAGCTCATGGCGATGGCGCATGCGATGGAGCGGGAATCGGCGCGGCGGTATCGAGAGCTTGCCGCCCGCATGAGGCTGCGCGACGAAATGGCGCTGGCCTCGCTTTTCGATTTCCTCGCCTCCATCGAGGAGAAGCACGCGAGCCATATCACGACGCTCACGGAAGATGCGCTCGACCAGAGCATCGACCTGGCGCAGGCGGCGTGGGAAGTGCCCGAGAATTTCGACGAGGAGGCGGGAAGCTCGCACACGCTCACGCCCTATCTCGCGCTCGCCATCGCCGTTCGCAATGAGGAACGCGCATTCGCCTTCTACACCTATGTGGCCGCCGAGGCGCCGGACGAGCGCATACGGACGATCGCCGAGGACCTTGCGCGGGAGGAACTCGATCATGCCGCCCTTCTTCGCGCGGAGCGCCGGCGCGCCTATCACGCCGAGGACGGAACGAGGCAGCCGCGCCCGGCCATTCCGGCCACCACCGACGAGTTCTGGACGATCAGTCTTCGCGAGGAGTGGCGCGCCGCGCGCTACCACCGCGCACTCGGGCGCGTGCTCACCGATCTCGGCAGGGATGCCGCGCCGTTCATCGCCGCCGCCGCCGATGAGGAAGCCTGCGCCAATGAGGCGGCAGCCCTTACCGGTCAGGCCGTGCCGGAGATTGCATCCGAAGGCCGGCCGACCGTCGAAGGCGGCCTTCGCCTGCTGGAGGAAGCCTTCGAGCGCTATTCCGACATTGCCGAGCGGACCGGCGATGAAGAGGTCATGCGCGTCTCCATGGACATGGCGACCCGGGCACTCCGCCGCCTGAGCCTGACGCTCGGCTCCCTGCCTGCAGCGAGATGATCGTCACCCCCGCCTACCTGTTTCGGAACGAACGCGAGCGCCATGCCAAAATCGCAGTGCCTGACACAGGCGAGCATGGCTCAAATCGGGTGTGGGGATTGTTTGGCTGGGGCGGGAGGAGCCTGACGACTCAGCCCCAAAAGCGCTGAAAACGGCGGACTTGTGCCGTCTCTTGGCTGAAGAATGGGAGCATTTTGTGAGCGCGTCAACGCTCTGCTAAATCCCCCATTCGCGCTCAAGTCTTTCCAGTTCGTCCAGAAAGCGGTGTGCTAGGCCCGGAAGTTCCGAGCCACTGGGAGGGGCAATGATTGTCCGCCCCGCCTACCTTACGCTTACCCGGAACTCGTCGGTCAAGTGCGGTCGTAGGCGGTAGTACAGGCTTGTTGCCTCCAACTTCTGCCGAAAGTCGGTATTTGCCCCCTCAGCAGCGCATGCAGACGCCACAAACGAGCGAGCCTGACGAATTAGCCCCCTTCGTTCCCCTTGTAGAGAGGAGGTAGCTCCCTCGTCCTTTCGGTCTGCCGCCAACAATGCAGGCTTCAATCGACTGCGAACAGTCAGGTAGGCGACTACTCCGCAGGTCACACCAGCAAGAAGAGCCGTCAGCAACACACCCAACAAATTCAATTCGTGATTGAGTAGCCAAGCGCCAACGCCACCGATGAATGCCCCTGTGCCGGTCGAAGTCACAACGAAGTCGACAACATCCTTTACCGTCCAAGCATTGCTAAACCACGCCCAAACGCTCTTCGCCTTTTGTCGTAGCGTCATGGTCGCTCCTGCGAGGACGTGCTTTCCTTGCGTGAGAATACCAAGTCTCCACGGCTCACAAAAACATTGATCCCCCGACAGACTGAAAGACCGGGGAGTCTCTTCAATTCACCGTCATTCGTGGGTCTTCAGGTTCGCCAAGGTGGCCAGCAGAGCTGGTCACTTATCGAGCGCCTTGCAGGCTTGGTCCACGCCCCCTACGAACGCAACAGCTATACTTCCCTTCAAACCCTCAGGATGGTCAGCAAGCCAGATAATCATAGCGTCGGCTATCTGTTCCGCCGTCCAACCTTCGGTGCAGGCGCTCCACCTCGTGCTCGCGGGCTGGTTCAGAGCATCTCCGGTGATTATCACCCCGTCATAGACCGATGCAGCAATCACAGCTTGTTGATTTCGGCCAAGCTTCAGAAATGTCGATCCGGAAACATAGTAGTGGACATGATAGCCGCCAGTCTGGCCGTTCTCGTCCGCCAACGCTGCGCCCCCAACTAAGGTCGCGAGCAGCGCAAAGACACCCACATAGCCTTTAGCCATTTGTCCACCGACTAAAACTAGACAACGCCCAAAGACGGCGTGCGTTTTGTTTAATATATCGAGGTGTAAATATCGGGCAACTGGCTTTGCTTCCATGCATGGAATTGCGGGAAGTCTTTGCCACCAATCTACGCCGCTGGCGACAAGTGCGAGGCTTGTCACAGGACGACTTGGCCTATGAGGCAGAGGTCAGCCGGAGCTATCTCAGCCAGCTAGAGACGGGATCGCATGACGCCAGCCTTAAGATTATCGATAGGCTGGCAAAGGCGCTGGCTGTAGAGCCTGCTGAGTTGCTAAAATATCATTCGAGGAAGCGATGAACGGATGTGGCAACCGACCTCCGGCTTACTAATGAACCTTCATTTGGTAACCGGTCTGGTCAATCATTAGCGGTGGGATTGCAGAGTAAATGACCAAAGACATACGATCTGCACTCACGCGGCTATTCACGCCACACAGTTTGACGGCTGACAATATGGGTTTGGCGCCCCACCAAAAGAGTTGTTCGGTCGGCATCGGAATGCCCGTGAACTTTCCGCTTACTTCATACGACGAGATTAACAATATCATTTGCGGAAAGCAGCAGGACAAAGAATTCGTCGGGCAATTCGGGCCAGCGTGGAACGCTATTGCCTACCGCTTCCGCGCTGCCGACGAACAGGCCAACTTCTTCAGGTATTCCTTAGCTCTGCACGGCACGGCACCGACCCCGGAACAGAGATACCTTCAAGAGCAGGCCCTGTATGGCTTTTTTTGCAATGCCATTTCCGTCTTCGACTCGGCGGCATATGGCCTCTACACCATTGGCTCTCAGTTGGCTCCCCAACAATTCCCTTTCACTGAGAAAGACCGGAGAGACGTTACACTGGAGCGAACCCGAAAAGCTTTTAATGATGCATTTTTGGCGGACCCGATAGTAGATGCTTTTGATGTTCTCATGCAGTCTAAGGAATTTAAATCGCTCAAGGGGGCGAGGAACGTCCTAGCGCATCGCGCAGCCCCAGGAAGACATTTTCACGCCGATGGCGGAGGCCAGACAGAACCGACTTTCTGGAAATTAGATGACAGTAGATTAGATGGCGAATTCCTGAGCAAACGGCAAATTGCCGTATCGGAACTTCTGTCGCAATTTCTCCTGTCTGCTCAACGCTTCGTCAGCAAAAATTTTCATTAAGATATATGCCGTCTTTTTGTGGCCTCGCACTGCCCCCAAGCTTGACCACAGCTGCATTCTCGCTGAGCTATTCCGTTGGCCTAAACTTCAATCACACCCGTCGCAATCTTCATGAGCTTGCGCCCATTTGCGATTATCTCGGCGAAGCGTCATCCGCCTTTGGTTCGGTGTGATTTCTGACAGCAACTCTGCTCGAAAAGCTCGAACATCAACAACGACACCAACAGCCTTTAGGATTTCTTTTTGAAGTGGATCATGGTCGGGGGTCTCCCGCCTAACGTCCTTCGCGCTAGCAGGAGGCTCATTAATCCGAGCGGGAGTCTCGGCTTCCCGAGTAAGGGTCCTGAGGCGGACGATTTACCTACCCAAAATTAAGTCACCTAGCTATTGCAGGCTCCGGCTCACTCGTTACATTATCCCTCATCGAACATTGAGAGAAAGCGTAATGCAATGATGACTGCTCAAAAAAGATTCATTCCCTACGCCCGCGTCAGCACTGAGAAGCAAGGCAGGAGCGGTCTTGGACTTGAGGCACAGCTCCGGGACATTGAGGGTCTCGCTTCCTCTAGGGGCTGGCTTGTCGTGCACGAACCTTTCGTTGACGTGGAGAGTGGTGCAAAGGACGAACGAGAAGGGTTGAGGGACGCTCTTGCACTCTGCCGGGACACGGGCGCTACGCTCATCGTTGCGAAGCTTGACCGGCTCTCCCGAGACGTGGCCTTCGGCGCAACCCTGCTGAAGGACGCCGAGCGCGAGGGAGTGCGGATCGTTTCCGCAGATATGCCGGAGGCCGACACTCTCATGCTTCATATCCGCCTTGCCGTGGCGGAAGAGGAACGCCGGATGATCTCTCGGCGGACTAAATCCGCCCTACAGAGCGCAAAGGCCAGAGGTGTGAAGCTGGGCGGAAGACGCGAGGGAGCCCACAACTTCTCCGATGACGACCGCGCAAAGGCTACAGAGGCAAGAGCGGCGACGCTTACTCGCAAGGCGAGGCGTGGGGCTTACGTCTATCGTCCAATCATCGAAGAGCTTAGGGCAGCGGGGATAAGGAGCAATACAGCTCTTGCTCAAGCCCTCAACGAGCGTGGCATAACTTCTCCACGCGGAGGAAAATGGCAGGCTACGTCTGTGCGTAGATTGTTGGATATGCTGACATTGGATGGTCCTTCAAGGCATGCAGCCGCTATCTAGCCTCGTGACACACCCAACTCTTCTAAAAGCTGCAGACGTTTCTCTGCTCGCGGCATCCGAAGTTTCAGCGTCTTCGTTTCTATGCTTCGCAGATATAGAGAAGCTGAAAAGAAAGTGACACCGTTCAAATAGTGCCCGTTACAATTTAACTTCCAGAAAGGTCGAAGTTGCCGCGCACCGGGTGGCGTAAGCGGCGCCCACATGCACAAAAGCGGTGTGATTGGGGTACGCCTTGTAGCAGTCTCAGGCCTCCGCATCTCGCATTTCACCTTCGCCAACGAATCCCGGTTTCTCTGCTGGGCTATGCAAGTTTCCCAGTTCGATCTTGCAACCCTCGCAACATTTTCCACATTCGCATCCGCTTGGAGAGACTGTCTCAGCATGGCGAAAGAGTGGTAGCACCAGTTTTTAACCTCCACCTGAAACAACTCTTTAATTCGATCTTGCGCATCGACGCGTTTCAGCCAGGCATCTAGCTTTCGACCGTCTCCTGCGGATCGGCATTGGTACTGCAACACCCCAACGTGGCCCGCTCGTGGCGCCGAGCTTTCCCAGAAGTGCAAAAATAACCCGAGGATCAAATCCTCTCCAATGACCCCTGTAAGAGCGGAGACGTGGGAGCCGGGAGTTTCGTCAAGCACCGGAGTATCACGCGACGTGGCGTCAAAGAAATCTAGGGTAGCCCTTCTCTCAATTTGCATGTGTAGCTCCAATATCGAAGGCGGAGAGTGCCAAACGAGGCCCGTAGCGGCCACATCCAATCATCGAACGCAGCGTTGACTTACAAGAAAGAACCATTTTTCTGCCACAATTCGTCTGCTTTCGAGAAGAAATTCCCGCCATTAAGCGTAGCCTGCTGTGTCCCGTTATAGGGGTTTCGTTTCCTGTATGTATGCCCTCCCCTCCGCCTCCCCTAAGGTGGGGCTTTAGACGGAAATTAGATTTATCCAACCTTGTAGACCTTAGAGGAACCCAAGGACGCCTATGGGACTCCCCAAGCCAAGCCCAAGCCACCCAAGCCTCAAGCTAGCCCTTAGGTTCTCCCATAGCAGTGCTTGTGCCCTTCTCTGCTTACAGAAGACCCGCAATAGATGTTTATGCCTTCCTCTTTCGTGTGGAAGCTGAGACCTCCTCTAGGCGCGGCTTGATCCCGCAGAGGGTCTTGTATTGCCTCTCCAAGATTGCCTTCGCCTTGCTCTTGGCATTCTTAGGCACCACAAGGGAGTCATGGACCGGCAGAGATGGAATACCTGCCTTCAATAGCTCAAGCATCGTCCCTATCACGGCCTCACTCTCGTAGAACTCCAAGGCCAATGAATTCCATTTGGTAGATGGAAGCTTCTTCAGTGTGGGGTAGCTCTTCAAGATTGCAGCCTCAACTCGACGGATAGGATGGCCCCTTCCAAGTTCTTTGCCCGGATGTGCGGCCTTGTAGTCAGCATAAGCGTACTGAGGATATTTATTGGGAAGGCCTCCCGTACCGAAGGCTTTGACGACCCACGCCTTGACTAACTCTCTTGGTAGACCGGTTATCTTATAGGGATCACGCCCAAGGCTCGCCTTTTCACCCGTCAGACCACAGTAGATCGTCAAGTGGCTTGCCTTGACGTCCAACTCGACTACCGGCTCACCGTTGATTTTGACCTTCAGCCGGTCTTCCTTGGACAGTCCTTGAAAATGACGGTCTCCAAAGGAATACAGTCTTCCACCATGATTCCAGCTGAAGCCCTTGGCATTAGGCAGCTTAAAGAATATCCGCTTGAACCCGAGGAACGTCAGACCGCCTAAATCCTGCTCGGCAAGAAACCGGTTTATCTCATGGATCGTGTCGGCAAGCGCCTTGGTCTTCGGCGTCTCAGGAAACTTCAGCCGCCGTCCCTTGATCCTGTAGGACTCGATTATCTTCGAGGTCTGCCGTAGCTCGATAACATCTTTGGGCAAGCGTTCCGCGAAGTGCTTGGCTGCGTCCTCCGGCTTGAAGCCCTGCGCCTCCACAAAAGCAAAGGGCCCCTCTGTGGCTTCCCACCTTGCAGCCTTGCGGTCCGCGTCCTTCAGCGGAGTCCCATCAAACATATTCGTCGCTTGAAATGTTGCTCCATAGACCTCCCTTATCCATCCTTCAGCCTGAAGCCATTTCCATGCGTCATCAAAAGCTCGGTACGAGACCGGGAGGCCCGTAAAGGCTCGCGCACTTCTCTCGCGCCAGAACCTGCGCGTTCTGCTCTTCGCAGTTCCCACCAGAATGTCAGCCACGATTGCGGTTAGAGCTTTCGCGCGGCCAGTGTTGTCCTTGGGACGACCACCGGCTTTAGAGGTCTTGGCCGCACCGTCCCAACCTGCCTCCCTTGCGAGAGCAAGGCTCAATGTCTGGGCTTCGTCAGTGAGCGGCACACGATTTAGAGGCAGATAGAATTCCGACATAGGATATTGACTCAAAAGCTGATGGCCAATGCGGATGCCTCTATTTGACTCATAGAAGGGCATGGAGCGCGATTGAAGGCGACCCAGTGGTTGAGACCAGAGACACCATCAATTCGATTCCCTGACTCGCTATGAGTCTTCTAGAGGCTAGGCTTACGCAACTCGCTGTAAACAACTCCCGGCTTCATCAGGTGCGAGAAATCCATAGGCCACCAAAGCGTGGCTATGGCGTCCGCCAAGAGCTTTGTGGTCGCGCCCTTATAGTACCGGCTCAGGGTCTCACCTGCGCTCGCATGTCCTGTTAGGAGGTCCACAAGGTGCTGGGGAATGCCGTTATTCAAAAGCTGCGTCGTGACGTTGTGGCGGAACGAATGATAATCCCGGCCATTCTTGATACCCATCTTGGACCGATAACGCGAGAACCACTTGGTGAAGGTATAGCCGCGCTTCATGTCCGCCCCGCCGGGCTTAAGATCAGGAAAGATTGGGTCGGTCTCTGCCGAAGACACTGACTGAACGTATTCAATGAAGCCCATGCCCAATAGGACTGGATGTATAGGGACCACCCTACGCGAAGGTTCATTCTTGAGCTGCTGGCCTTCGCCCTCGTCAGTGATACGCATGCACCAGACGTCATCCACCTGCCGAATGTCACCGCCAAATAGCTGAGCGCATTCCTCAAGCCTGTTACCATGGTAGATGCCTAAGAGGGGAAGCCAGAAGTAAGCGTCCCTTTCAATCACGGAGCCGCGTACGGTCTTACGCCGCTTGCTCTTCATCCCGGTCCATACGGGCGAGCAGAAGAGCTTAACTAGCTCGTCATCCTCCCATTGATCTCGCTGGCTCCGGGCAGAAGCCACCTTGAAGGTGAAGCCTTCCGCAATCGAAAGCTGCTCCTTCGCAATCTCCGATTGGTCATAGGCAAACTGAAGGAACTGCCGAATGACGTTGCAGTGCCGCTCTACCGTGCGGTCAGCTAGTCGTGTCGAGCCTTTCACGTCAGCCGCCTCGATCAATTCCCGAACCGTGCGGTCTTTATCCTTGGGTGACTTGCCATAGGTGCTGGGAAGTTGTCTGAGGGTCGCTAGAAAATCGTGAATGTGCTTACGGGTGTAATTCGCAACCGGAAGATCGCCAGCGATCTCAAGAAAGAGACGCATGGTGACCCTGTCTTGTTTGAGCGTCGTCTTCTGAATTTGCAGAGTTTCCCGCCATGCGTGGAAAGGTTCACGCAACTCCGAAGCGAGCTTTGACGCGTTTTCCGTTTGGGCGCTTCTTTGAGCGTAGGCGGGCTGGCTCAGGATAGAAAAAGCACGGGCACCACTCCGCTTATAGATTTCCTCAGCAACCATAACCTCGGCTTCAAGTAACCCAAGGTGTAAAGCTGATTTAAGCTCAACCGGGATGTTGTGTTGTCCGGCTATCAATTCCGCTTGGTTGGCGACTGCTGCGAAGTCTCTTAGCTGCAAATCCTCACGAGCATGCTCAAGCCAATCCTTCAGCCCTTTCCACTCAGCCTTGATAGGCTCCTCTTCGGGGTTTAGGTCATCGTCACCGCCTGCATAAGGGAGACGTTGAGGAGGAAGGTTGATCCTTCGTTGAGTGTCGATTTCGAGTTGGTCTTGGATGTAGTGGCGAAGAATTGATCGAAGTTCATCTAGGGTCATGGTCGGCTCTAACAAGGCAGCAGAACACACGTCATCGAGTGCCCATGCGATCCGTTGGGCTACCCGGTAGCTTTTCGTCCCCAATGATAGCGTGATTTCACCAGCCCCACGCTCCCGAACGACTCTCCGAAAGTAAAAGATGCCGCGCTTGCAGACTACGCGGCGCACGCTTTCGCGCGGCCATCTAGCACGGTCATGGGAGCATTTTGTGAGCATCGAAGACACCTGAACCATTCTCGCAATCGTGAGAGACGGTCCGTGCCTTACGTTTCAGCGGCTTAGCATATCGTTTGGCTGGGGCGGGAGGATTCGAACCTCCGCATGACGGAATCAAAATCCGTTGCCTTACCACTTGGCGACGCCCCAGCAGGGGGCCATGAGGTGCCTAGCCGACCCGCGAAAACGGGCCGGAACA
>NZ_JBATUH010000109.1:0-12049 GCF_049671045.1 Parvibaculum sp.
GCGCCATCTGCCGCGCCGTCGGCCGTTCCGGCTTCCGAGGCCGCGGCACCTGCCCGCGACGGGCCCGCTCATGATGCCGCTGCCGCAGCCGCGCAAGCGGAGCCGCATCACGCGCTCGAGGTCGCGGTGCGCGACCATCATGGCCGGACGGAGATCGACTTTCCCTGGGACAGCCCGACGGGCGCCGCCGTTTTTACGCGGGCAAGCACGCTCTGGATCGTTTTCGACCGGAAGACGGCACTCGACCTCTCGCGGTTCAAGGTCGCCTCCACCGCGCGGCTCGGCGCGCCAGCCGAAATCCCGGTGGAGGGGGGCGTCGCCATTGCCGTTCCGATCCTGGGCGAACATCAGCTCGTCGGTGTGCAGCAATTCGACACCAAATGGCAGGTCACGGTTGGCGAGAGTCTCGCCAGCATAGGCCGCCCCATCGCGGTCACGCGCGACTGGCTTGACACGGGTCAGGGCATCGTCAGCTTCGACCTCAAGGGCGCGCGGAAGATCCTCAGGGTTCCCGATCCTGCGGCGCGCGATACGCTCGACGTCGCCACGGCGTTCGGACCCGTGCAGGCGATGCAGACGCCGCGCAGCTTCATCGAGTTTCAGGCGCTGGCAACCGCTCAGGGCCTTGCCGTCATGCGCGTCGCCGACGATCTCAACGTCGTCACGGCATCGGACGCGGTCGTCGTTTCGCGCAGAAACGGGCTCACGCTTTCGGCCGATGAGGGCGCGGCGCGCATGAATGGCGATGGCGCCGGATCGCCCGCCGCCATGGATTTTGCCACCCGGCGGGGAAGTGGAAATTTCATCGAGGATCGCAAGGCGCATGAGCGGCGGGTCGCGCTTGCCGACATTCGCAGCGTCGCGGGAGCAAGGATGGACTATGCCCGCTTCCTCGTTGCGAACGGGCTCGGCATCGAGGCGTTGACACAGATCGAAATGGCGCGCGACGTCGATCAGAAGCTCGCGGAAAGCCCCTCGTTCCACGCCTTGCGCGGCGTCGCCAATGTGATGGCCCATCGCAATGCCGAAGCCGTTGCCGATCTTTCGATCAATGCGCTCGCCATGGAGCCTGCGGCGGCGGGCTGGCGTGCGCTGGCGCGCGCCGGCCTCGGCCAGACGGAAGCGGCGCGGAAGGATTTCGGGCTGGCGGGGCCCTTCATGGACGGAACGGGGCCCGAATATGCAGCGCGAATGCGTCTGACGGCGGCGCGGGTCGATCTCGCGCTGAACGACATCTCGGGCATGCAGATTCACCTGAAGCATCTGCCGGCGCATATCGAGAACCGCGAGCTGAATGCGGAACGTCTCTATCTGCAAGCGAAGGCGATCGAGAGCCTTCAGCGGCCCGTGGAAGCGGCCGAGGCTTACGATCGCGTGATCGAGACGAATGTGCGGCCCTTCGTCGTGCGCGCGCGTTTCGCCAGGGCGCTCATGCTCAACAAGAGCGGCAAGCTTTCCGACGCGAAACTCGCGAGCGAACTCGACGAGCTTCGCATGATGTGGCGCGGCGACGATGCGGAACTCGAAATACTGACGAAGCTCGCGGAACTGCGGCTGAAGCAGGACGACATTCTTGCCGCCCTCAGGGTCATGCATGTCGTGACCATGAATTTTCCGCATGACGACGGGGCGCATGCTCTCGGCGCCCGGATGCCGGACATTTTCGCGAGCTTCTTCATCGACGGATATGCGGACAGGATTCCGGCGGTGCAGGCGCTGGCGGTCTATCACGATTTTCAGGATCTCACGCCGATAGGGCGCAGGGGAGACGAGCTCATCCGGCATCTGGCGGAGCGGCTTGTTTCGGTCGATCTGCTGCCGCAGGCCGCCGAGCTTCTGAGCTACCAGATCGAAAAGCGGCTTGTGGGCGGCGTCGCCAAGGCGCAGGTCGCGGCGCGTCTTGCCACCATCTACCTGCTCGACGACAAGCCCGAAACCGCGCTCAAGGCCATCCGCTCGACGAACCAGAACCAGTTGCCGGAAGATCTCGACCTGCAACGCCGTCTGATCGAGGCGCGCGCGCTCGCCTCGGTCAAGAAGTTCGATCTGGCGCTCGATCTGCTCTCGGAGATGCCGGGCGCGGCCGCAAGCACCCTCAGGGCGGATGTGTTCTGGGAGGCGCAGCGCTGGGAGGAGGCGGGGCAGGCGGCGGAAGCGCTGCTGGCCAATGCCGGCGGGGAGCGGGCGCTCGGCGCCGACGAGCGCTTCCAGATCATGCGTGGCGCCATCGCCTATTCGCTCGGCAATGACGAGGCGGGGCTCGAACGCATGCGGACGAAATTCGGCTCCCGCATGGCGGACACCGCCGATGCGAGCGCGTTTGCGGTCGTGACGGAGCCGATCGAGCGGCAGGGCGTCGCCTTCCGCGAGCTTGCAAGCCGCATCGCCTCCGTGAACGCGATGGAGCGCTTCGTCAATTCTCTGAAGAAGCCGGACCGGATCTCCGAGATCGACGGGACGCCCGTCGCAAGTAACTGATCGGGGCGTTCGGAATTTCCGCTGGTAGTCCGGGCGTACCTGTTCCGGCGTAGGCCGGGATGCCGGGCCACCAATTCAGAGCCCCTCGCTCTGGACCCCGGCCTCGCCGGTCAGGTGCCGAAGCTCTGGACGAGGCTTCCCGCGATCAGCGCCCATCCGTCCACCAGCACGAAGAAGATCAGCTTGAACGGCAGCGAGATCATCACTGGCGGCAGCATCATCATGCCCATGGACATGAGGACGGAGGCCACGACCAGATCGATGACGATAAAGGGCAGGAAGATGAGGAAGCCGATCTCGAAGGCGCGGCGAAGCTCGCTCAGCATGAAGGCCGGCACGACGACCTGAAGCGGAAGGTCCTTCGCCTCTTCGGGCTCAGGCGCCTTGGAGAGATCGACGAAGAGCTTGAGGTCCTGCTTGCGAACCTGGGTAAGCATGAAATCCTTGAAGGGCTCGCTCGTCTTCGTGAACGCTTCGCCAAGCTCGATCTGCTTGTTCATCATCGGCTCGATGCCGTCATGATAGGCGCGAGTGAAGGTCGGCGTCATGACGAAGGCGGTGAGGAAAAGCGCGAGGCTGACGATGACGGCATTGGGCGGCGATTGCTGGAGACCCATGGCCGTGCGAAGCAGCGAGAGCACCACGACGATGCGGACGAAGGACGTCACCATGATGAAGATCGACGGCGCGAGGCTCAGCACCGTAATCAGGGCGACGAGTTGAACGATGTGATCGGTCAGGCCGAAATTGTCGGCGAGATCGACCTTGATCGTGTCCGCCAAGGCGGGGCCTGAAAGCAGGAAGGCGGCGAGGGCGACGACGAGCCCTGCGGCAAGAGGCCAGCGGCGCGAGGCGTTCTGGATCGGAAAGGTCACGCGCGGCGCTCCTTGATGAAATCGACGATGCGCTGGAACTGAAGTGCGGGAGCGGGCGCCGCGGCGGCGGGCGCTGCTTCAATCACCGGAGCGTCGATGCCGCTCTCGATGAGGAGCGCCTGTTCGGCGCCGAGCAGGATGAGATGCTCCTTGCTGTCGCGGCGGATGAGAACGAGCCGGTGCTTGGCGTCGATCACCTTGACCTCGCTGATGGCGAGGCGCTTCAGCGCGCCGGAAGCGGAGAAGCCTCCCGTCGCGAGACCGAGGCGGCGGGCGCCATAGGCGCAGACGCCGATCAGTCCGATGATGAACGCGAGCGCCGCCGCGAAGCGGAATATCTCTGTAAGGTCCATGGCCCAGCCCGATTGCCCCCGGGTGTCCCGAAGCGGATCACCCACCCTGGGCACAATTTGCCGGGATCGTGCTTAATTTCCGGTTAAGGCCCAGAGAAAGGGCGGCTTTTGGTGGTTAGGGCTTTCTTACCGTACCCGGTCATTTTTGCCGCGTTAGGACGATTTTAACGATACGCGGCAAAACTGACCCTGCCGCCAAGGAATGCGTGGCTTGCGACAGATTTTGAGAGCGCCGCCGGAAACGCCCAGAAGGGGAGTACGGACGGTCTTCAAACGGGCACGCGACCATGTCGATCGGCGATCTCCCCATCTTCACGATGATGAAGCAGCGCCTGCACTGGCTGACCGAGCGCCAGCAGGTGCTCTCCCAGAACGTCGCCAACGCCAATACGCCGGGCTATGCGGCAAAGGATCTGAAGGAGCTTGATTTCGGCGCGATGGTCGATGCGAGCGGACCGAAGCTCGCGCCCGTCGCCACAAGCAGCATGCATATCGGCTCGCCCGTCGCGGGCGCGGCCGCGAGCTTCAATCTCGGCCAGGCGCGGGGCGGCGAGCGGGCCAAGGCACCGGATTTCGAGACGACGCCGGACGGCAATTCGGTCGTGCTCGAGGACCAGATGATCAAGGTCGCGCAGACACAGATGGATTACGAGACGGTGACGAGCCTCTATTCCAAGAGCCTCGGTCTCATCCGCCTCGCCATCGGCAACGGTTGAGGGAGGCTCTTCATGAGCGCCATGGACCTTCTCAAGTCGATGATGGTGGCGGCTTCGGGCCTCAAGGCCCAGAGCGGCCGTATGCGGATCATCGCGGAAAACATCGCCAATGCGGATTCGACCGCGAAGACGCCGGGCGGCGATCCCTATCGCCGCAAGCTTCCTACATTTGAAGAGAGCCTTGACCGCTCGCTCGGCACCCAGACCGTGAAGCTCGGAAGGCCCGTCCTCGACAATTCGGACTTCCAGCTCAAATACATGCCGGGGCACCCCGCCGCCGACGCCAATGGCTATGTGAAGATGCCGAACGTCAACGGCCTCGTCGAAGCCATGGACATGCGCGAGGCCCAGCGGAGCTACGAGGCCAATCTCAATCTCATTCAGGCGTCGCGTCGCATGATCTCGCAGACGATCGACATCCTGAAAAAGTAAGGGGAGCGGTTCATGACCATTCCAGCTTCAGTCGCCCTCAACGCCTATGCCCGCGCAGCCGGAATGGGCGGTGGCGCCGCTCCGCAGGCGGGCGCGGCCAAGCAGGCTGCGGGCGCAGGCGGCTTCGGGGATTTTCTTGAAAAGGCCATAAATGACGGCGTCGATGTCGGCAAGACGAGCGAGCGCCAGATGGCCGCTTCCGCCGCGAGCAAGGATGGAAGCCTCGTCGATGTGGTGACGGCGGTGGCCGAAGCCGAGACGACGCTCCAGACGGTCGTTGCGGTGCGCGACAAGGTGATCGCCGCCTATATGGACATCATGAAGATGCCGATCTGAGACGGCATCGCGGAAAGCCGATCCGACGAAGCGGGGAAGAGAAGAAAATCATGACCGGACCTGAAGTGCTCGACCTCGCGCGCCAGAGTATCTATGTGCTGCTCTCGGTTTCCGCACCGATGATGATCGTCGCGCTCGTCGTCGGCATCGCCATCGCGCTTCTGCAGGCGCTGACGCAGGTTCAGGAAATGACGCTGGTCTTCGTGCCGAAGATCGTCGCGATCTTTCTGGTGATGCTCGTGGCGCTGCCCTTCATGGGCCAGTCGCTCGCGGGCTACATGCACCTCATCGCGCAGAAGATCGTCGCGGGATAGAGCGGGACAGGGCCGGGGGCGGACGCCGCATGATCACGATCGAAATACTGCCGCAGACGGGCTTTGTGTTCATGCTCGTCTTTTCGCGCCTCGGCAGCATGATCATGCTGCTGCCGGCGCTCGGCGAAGTGTCCGTACCCTCGCGCGTCAGGCTCGTTTTCGCGCTCGTCATGACGGCGGTGATGATGCCGCTCGTTTCCGGCGCCTATGGCTCGATCCCCACGAGCGTTCCGGGGCTCGCCATGGCCGTGATCGGCGAAATCCTCATCGGGCTTTTCATCGGGCTTTCGGCGCGCTTCATCATGAGCGCGCTGCAGGTCGCGGGCAATATCATTGGCATGCAGACAGGGCTTTCATTCGCGCAGAGCGTCGACCCGACGCAAGGCACGCAGGGCGCGATGATCGCCTCCTTTCTCTCGTTGCTTGCGGTGGCGCTCATCTTCGCGGCCGATCTCGACCATCTGCTCATCGCCGCGATGCGCGACAGCTACCTCATCTTCGAGCCGGGCGCGTCCTTTCCCGTCGGCGATTTCCTCCAGATGGCGGTCAAGGCCATTTCCGGCGCCTTCACGCTCGGGGTGCAGCTTTCCGCGCCCTTCCTCGTCTTCGGTCTTGTCTTCTATCTCGGCCTCGGAATCCTTTCGCGGCTCATGCCGCAGATCCAGATCTTCTTCATCGCCATGCCGGGAAATATCGGCCTCGGCTTCGCGCTGCTCTTCCTGCTTCTGGGCGCCATGATGACGTGGTTCCTGCAGGGCTTCGAGCAGACGATGGCCGTGTTCGTGCAGTGACGCGGGAGGGGGCGCCATGGCCGAACAGAACGATTCCGAAAAGACAGAAGAACCAACAGGCAAAAAGCTAGAAGACGCACAAAAGCGCGGCGACGTCGTCAAGAGCCAGGAGATCAATGCCTGGTTCGTGATGATGGGCGGCGCCATGGCGGTCGGCCTCATGGGCACGTCGTCGGCCGGGACGATCATGGATGCGCTCAAGGTGTTTCTGATCTCGCCCGAGGCGATCCCGATGGACCGCGATCATCTTCGCGGCGTCATACTGCATCTCGGCATGGTGGTTTTCGGGGCGATGGCGCTTCCGCTCGGCGTGCTCATCGTCGCGGCGATGGCGGGCAACCTTCTCCAGCATGCGCCGGTCTTTACCGGCGAGAACATGAAGCCTTCCTTCTCCAAGCTCTCGCCGATCAAGGGGCTCGAGCGCCTGTTCGGTCCGAAGAGCCTCGTCAATCTCCTCAAGAGCATGATCAAGTTCGTGCTCGTCGGCAGCGTCGTCTTCTTGCTGGTCTGGCCGGAACGCGATCACTTCGGCCTCATGATGACCTGGGACGTCTCGCTGCTGCTGCCGCTCGTCAAGGCTCTGGCGCTCAAGATGTTCGGCGGCGTGATCGCCGTCATGACGGTCGTGGCGGCGCTCGACTATCTCTTCGAGCGTTTCCAGTGGCTCAAGAAGCAGCGCATGTCCATCCAGGAGATCAAGGACGAATACAAGCAGATGGAAGGCGACCCGACGGTCAAGGCGAAGCTACGCCAGTTGCGCATCGAACGCGGCCGCAAGCGCATGATGGCCAATGTGCCGAAGGCGACCGTCGTCATCATGAACCCGACCCACTATGCCGTCGCGCTGAAATACGAGAAGGGCATGGGCGCGCCCGTCTGCGTCGCCAAGGGGCTCGATGCCATCGCCCTCAAGATCCGCGAGGTCGCCGAGGCGAATGACGTGCCCGTGGTCGAGAACCCGCCGCTCGCTCGCGCGCTCCACGCCTCGGTCGAAATCGACCAGGAAATCCAGCCGGATCACTACAAGGCGGTCGCCGAGGTCATTGGATATGTGATGCGGCTTAAGGCTAAGATCGCCGGACGGGGCAGGGCCAATTGATTCGCGCCCTCGCGGCGCGCAAAATTCATAATTCCGGATCGGAGCCCGGTGTGAGCCGGGCAGCGGGGGCGGCTTCGGGGGAATGCCGATGAGCGAAATACCGGCCGAATTGCCGGAGCTGGAGCATAGGGCGGCGGCAGAGGCCAGCGGCGGCGGAGCTGCGTGGACCGGAGAGGCGCAGGAAGGCGTGTTTTCGGCGCTGCCATCCGGGCGGCGTCTCGTCATTCTCACAGGCGCGGGCGTCGGCCTCGCGGCGACGCTGCTCGATGCTTTCGGCCTTCATGCCTTCGGCGTGAGCGGCGCGCTGACCGTCATGGGCGTGATCGGAGCGGCGGGCGTTCTCATCTTCGGGCTTGGAATGAGCGGGAGCGATGCCTTCAGCCGGGCGCCGCTCGCGGCGGGCGAGGCGCTCAACGCGCTTCCCGATCCCTGCTATGTGACCGACCGGCGCGGCGCCGTGATTTTCGCCAATGAAGCCTATCGCAGCCTGCTCGGCACGGCTCATGCCGAGCGGCCGGCGCCGCTCGAGCGCCTGCTCGCCGGACGCGACGGCCTTGCCGAAACGCTCTTCCGCCTCACCCAGATGGGGCGGACGGGCTTTGCCGGCGAGGAGGAGGTTCGCTTCTCGCCGCGCGCGGGCGCGGTGGAGCGCGTTTTCAGGATCGTGGTGCGTCCGCTGAGCGGGGAGGAAGGCGGCGCCGTGTGGCTGCTGCGCGACCTCACCATGGAGCGCGAGCGCGTCGAGATTGCGGAGCGCCAGTGGCAGAGCGTCATCGCCTTCATGTCGACGACGCCGATCGGCTTCTACGTCGCCGAGGTGAATGGCGAGATCACGTTTATCAACGCGCGGCTCGCAGGCTGGCTCGGCATCGAGCCCGACCGCGCCACGGAGCGGCGCACGACACTTACCGATTTCGCGGCGGGCGATCCGGGCGGGTTCCCCCTTGCGTCCGGACTCGACGGCACCGCCACGCTCGATGTCGATCTGCGCGCGGGCGATGGCAGCGTCATGCCGGTTCGCATCGTGCAGACGCAGGTTTCGCGCGGCGACGGGCGCGAGCCGATGATCTGCGCCATGGTGCTCGACCGCGCCACCGCGGACGAGGCGGAGGAGACGATGCGCGACGCCGAGCGGCGCTTCGCGCGCTTCTTCAACAATGCGCCCATCGGCATCGCCACGGTTGATCGCGAAGGCCGGATCGACAATGCGAACAGCGCCTTTCGTTCCTATGTCGGCGATGTGGAGCGCGGCGCGAACCTCGCCGGCCTCGTGGCCGAGGACGACCGGCCAGGCGTCGAGGAAGTGCTTGGCAGGGCACAGGCTGGCACGCTTTCAGGCCCGCCCATCGAGGTGCGGCCCGTCAACCGTTCCGAGCGCGTGGGGCTTCTCTATGCGAGCCGCGTCGATATGGGCGAGGAGGGCGGCTCGACCGTCATCTATCTCATCGACGCGACGGAGCAGAAATCGCTCGAGCTGCAATTCGCCCAGTCGCAGAAGATGCAGGCCATCGGCCAGCTCGCGGGCGGCGTGGCGCATGACTTCAACAATCTGCTGACGGCGATTATAGGCTTTTGCGACCTGCTGCTCGCGCGGCACCAGGCGGGCGATCCCTCATTTGCCGATGTCATGCAGATCAAGCAGAACGCGAACCGCGCGGCGAACCTTACCCGCCAGCTTCTCGCCTTCTCGCGCCGGCAGACGCTGCGGCCCAAGGTGCTCTCGCTCACCGACGCGATCGCCGAGCTTCAGAACCTTCTCTCCCGCCTTCTCACCGAGAAGGTCGAACTCAAGATCGTTCATGGTCGCGATCTCGGTCTCGTCAAGGTCGATCAGAACCAGATCGAACAGGTCATCATGAACCTCGCCGTCAATGCGCGCGACGCGATGCCGGATGGCGGCAGGCTGACGATCCGCACGGCGAATGTTTCGGAGGAGGACAGCCGCGCGCTCGACCACGCGCTGATGCCGCCCGGCGAATATGTGCTCATCGAGGTCGCGGATACCGGCGTTGGTATTCCGAAGGAAAATCACGGCAAGATCTTCGAGCCGTTCTACACCACCAAGGATCCGAGCAAGGGCACGGGCCTCGGGCTTTCGACCGTCTATGGCATCGTGAAGCAGACCGGCGGCTTCATCTTCCTCTATTCGACGGTCGGCAAGGGCACGACCTTCCGCATCTATCTGCCGCGCTATTTCGAAACGCCGGCGGAGGCGAAGGCCGAGGCGGAGGCAGCAGCCGCCGCAAGCGCGGCCGAGCCCGCGGACCTCACCGGCAAGGGCACGATCCTTCTCGTTGAGGACGAGGATGCGGTACGCACCTTCGCCGCCCGCGCGCTAACCACGCGCGGCTATGAGGTGCTGCAGGCCGAAAGCGGCGAGGCGGCCATCGCGCTGGTCGAGGGCTTCAAGGGCCAGATCGACCTCGTCGTCTCGGACGTGGTGATGCCGAATATGGACGGCCCCACCATGATCAAGGAACTGAGGGCGCGGATTCCGGGCGCGAAGGTCATCTTCGTTTCGGGTTACGCGGAGGATGCCTTCGAGAAGAGCCTCGACCCCGATCAGGAGTTCCACTTCCTGCCCAAGCCCTTCTCGCTGAAGCAGCTCGCGGCGGCCGTGAAGGAGATGATGGGCGGCTGAGGGTGATTCACGGCAACCATGTCGGCCAAGGCGTGAACATCTGCCGAACTTGTCTTGAATTCCATTTTAAAATCAATATCTTAAATTTCAGATTGCTAGTCGGAACAAAACCGGTACATTAACCCTTGATTGCTTCGGCCAGGCCAGCATGAAATAAGGGGAACCGGGATGTCGAAACCGACGATTCAGCTCGTTGAGAAGGGCGACAGGAACGATATGGACAAGCAGAAAGCCCTCGAAGCCGCTCTCAGCCAGATCGAACGCTCGTTCGGCAAGGGCTCGATCATGCGGCTCGGCAAGAATGAGCAGGTGGTGGAGATCGAGGCGATTTCCACGGGCTCGCTCGGCCTCGACATCGCGCTCGGCATTGGCGGGCTTCCCCGCGGCCGCGTGATCGAGGTTTACGGTCCCGAATCCTCCGGCAAGACGACGCTGGCGCTGCAGACCATCGCCGAAGCCCAGAAGAAGGGCGGCGTCTGCGCCTTCGTCGATGCGGAACATGCGCTCGATCCCGTCTATGCGCGCAAGCTCGGCGTCGCGCTCGACGATCTTCTCATCTCCCAGCCCGATACGGGCGAGCAGGCGCTCGAGATCGCGGACACGCTGGTCCGCTCCGGCGCGGTGGACGTGCTCGTCGTCGACTCGGTTGCGGCGCTGACGCCCAAGGCCGAACTCGAGGGCGAGATGGGCGACTCGCTGCCCGGCCTTCAGGCGCGGCTCATGAGCCAGGCGCTCCGCAAGCTCACCGCTTCGATCTCCAAGTCGAACACCATGGTGATCTTCATCAACCAGATCCGCATGAAGATCGGTGTGATGTTCGGCAGCCCGGAGACGACGACGGGCGGCAACGCGCTCAAATTCTACGCTTCGGTCCGCCTCGACATTCGCCGCATCGGCGCGATCAAGGATCGCGACGAGGTGGTCGGTAACCAGACCCGCGTGAAGGTGGTCAAGAACAAGGTCGCGCCGCCCTTCAAGCAGATCGAATTCGACATCATGTATGGCGAGGGCATCTCCAAGACCGGCGAACTCATCGATCTCGGCGTCAAGGCGGGCATCGTCGAGAAGTCGGGCTCCTGGTTCTCCTATAACAGCCAGCGCATCGGGCAGGGCCGCGAGAACGCCAAGACCTTCCTGAAGGAAAACCCCGACATGGCCGCCCAGATCGAACAGGCCATCCGGCAGAATGCAGGGCTGATCGCAGAGCAGATCATGGAAGGCGCGCCCGAGGACGATGCAGATGACGATGGCGATATGGAGGCGAGCGCCTGAGAGGGCTGCTTCCCGCAAGGTTTCTCTAGCCTGCTTGTGCAAGGCGCGGCGCCGGATACCCCCCGGCGCCGTTTTGCGTTTCCGGAGGCCGGTTGCGATGCCCTTGCGCGGGCGGCGGGCAGACTGGCGCGGGCAGGGGGATGCGATCCCTCGCCAAGGGGCTTTCCTAGACAGTTGCCGGGGCGGACGGTAAAAGCTCGAACGACTTTCAACTTTCCAGGGCGCGCCCGCCGGGAGGGCCGGCAAGGCGCGCGCCCCAGAATACGAAGCGAGATGACGGAATGGCCGGGCTCAACGAGATCCGCAGCAAGTATCTCTCCTATTTCGGCAGGAACGGCCACGAGATCGTGCCGTCGGGGCCACTCGTTCCGAACAACGACCCGACGCTGCTTTTCACCAATGCCGGAATGGTGCAGTTCAAGAACGTCTTCACCGGCAACGAGACGCGCCCCTATTCCCGCGCGGCTACGGCGCAGAAATGCGTGCGCGCGGGCGGCAAGCACAACGACCTCGACAATGTCGGCTACACGGCGCGCCACCACACCTTCTTCGAGATGCTGGGCAATTTCTCCTTCGGCGACTATTTCAAGGCCGATGCGATCGAACTGGCCTGGAACCTCGTTACCAAGGAATTCGGCCTGCCGAAAGACCGGCTGATGTCGACCGTCTATGCGGAGGATGACGAGGCGTTCAACCTCTGGAAGAAGATCGCAGGGCTTCCGGACGAGCGCATCGTCCGCAT
>NZ_JBATUH010000110.1:0-1578 GCF_049671045.1 Parvibaculum sp.
CGCTTGTGCCGATGGCGACATGCGGATTGGCGACGCCGGCCAGATACACCAGCAGCGGCGTCGCGAGGATTGAGCCGCCGCCGCCCACAAGGCCAAGCGTGAAGCCGACGACAGCGCCGGCGCCCAGGCCCAGAAATGCTTCAGGCGCGATCATGGCGTGACATCCCGGCCTGGCGCGTCAGTTTTTTCCGGAAACGCCGCATGAAGCAGGCGCCGCCGGACGCAACGCCCGGTTCCATGGGGCGTGGGCCAGAAGCCGCGCCATGCCGCAGAAGCCGCTCACGCCGGCCGTCATCAGGCCAGCGCCGCCAAAGCCGGAAATGGCGAAGAACCATGGCGAGACCAGAAGGCCGAGCAGCACGCCGGCCAGGGCCATCGAGCCAGCGCCGATCTGCACCTGACGCTGCATCTCCAGCGGCTGGCTGCGATCCGTCGTCACCGGAAGACCGGCCTTCTTCCAGGCGTCGAGGCCGCCTTCCAGCACCCAGGCCTGACAGTCAGGCATGACGCCGGCGGCCAGCCGGTCGGCGGCGCTGGCCGTGCGCATGCCGCTGCGACAATGGAAAATAACCGCGGCGTCATTGGGCCCGGTCATGGACGATATGGACGACGACAGGGGGCGGGAGCGCGCGCCGGGAATGTGCTCGCGGGCGTGCTCATCCGCTTCACGAATGTCGATCAGAACCGCGCCATTCTGAAGCATCTGGCGGGCTTGTTCGGGCGCGATGGCAGGCAAGGGAGCAGGCAGAGGGGCGGACAGGGGGGCTGGGAAAGACGACATGGCGGCCTCGTGGCTCGGTTAATTAAGATATTGCTTATTTAGTTATCTCTCATATATTGTCAATATCCGTTTCGGCGCAAACATTCAGGGGAGGCCCCACATGCCCGGACCGCTCATTCAGGCGTTTTTCGACGAGCCCACCAACACCGTCAGCTATCGGGCAGCGGCCCCGGCGACGAAAATCGCCGCCGTCATCGACCCCGTGTTCGACTACGACCACCCCTCCGGCGCGGTTGACACCCGTTCGGTGGAAGCCATTCTGAAGGCGGCGGAGGCCGCCGGTTACCGGATCGAATGGGTCCTGGAGACGCACGCCCACGCGGACCATCTGTCCGGCGCGCCGTGGATCAGGGCGCGAACCGGCGCCAAAATCGGCATCGGCGAGCACATCAAAGAGGTGCAGCGGATTTTCCGGCCCGTGTTCAATGCGGAGGACCTGCATACGGACGGCCGCGATTTCGACCATCTGTTCAGGGATGGCGAGCGGTTCCGCATCGGCGAACTGGAGGTGGAAACCCTGCACACGCCAGGGCACACGCCGGCGGACGTATCCTGGCGCATCGGCGACGCGGTGTTCGTCGGCGACACCCTGTTCATGCCGGACTACGGCACGGCGCGGGCGGACTTTCCTGGCGGCGACGCCCACCAGCTTTACCGGTCAATCCGGCGTCTGCTGGCCCTGCCGCCAGAAACGCGCCTGTTCATGTGCCACGATTACAAGGCGCCAGGCCGCGACGCCTATGCCTGGGAGACGACCGTCGCGGCGCAACGCGCCGGCAATGTGCATGTGAAGGACG
>NZ_JBATUH010000111.1:0-74123 GCF_049671045.1 Parvibaculum sp.
CGAATTACCGTGTTGGCCTCGACGGCAATAGCAGAAGGAGAACCTTCCATGTCCGTTCAGCTGGGCGACACCGCCCCCGATTTCGAGGCCGACACGACCGAAGGCCACATCAAATTCCATGACTGGATCGGCGACAAATGGGCAATTCTGTTTTCCCATCCGCGCGACTTCACGCCCGTCTGCACGACCGAGCTTGGCTATGTGGCGCGGCTGAAGCCGGAATTCGACAAGCGCAATGTGAAGGCGATCGGACTTTCGATCGATCCGGTCGACTCGCACAAGAAATGGTCGGAGGATATTCGCGAGACGCAGGGCTCCGCGCTCAACTTCCCCATCATCGCCGACCCCGACCGCAAGGTCGCTGGCCTCTACGGCATGATGCATCCGAAGCATGACGAGGTTTACACCGTCCGCACCGTCTTCGTGATCGATCCGGCAAAGAAGATCCGCCTGACCATCACCTATCCGCAGACGACGGGGAGAAATTTCGATGAGATCCTCCGCGTGATCGACAGCCTTCAGATGACCGACGGTTATGCGGTTGCGACGCCGGTGAACTGGAAGCCGGGCGATGACGTCATCATCGTCAACTCGGTTACCGATGAAGCGGCCAAGACGAAATTTCCGAAAGGCTGGAAGGCGCTGAAGCCCTATCTCAGGCTGACGCCAGATCCGCGCCGCTGAACCCGTCTCGTCGGGCAATCGACAGGGGCCGGCCGCTCGCGCCGGCCCTTTTCTTTCCTCATTCCGGCACGGTGCGCGTCATTATCGATTCAGTGGGCTGCGATAATGCTCTAGTCTCCCGCAAAAGGGACGAACCCTGGCGAAGAAACCGTTGGAGAGGGGCGATGCCGACACCCAAGGATGCCACAGAAGCCACCTGTCGCGCGCATGCGCATGTGCGCGCATCGCTACCCGCAGACACGGGCGCCGATTTTGAAAATTCGAGGCGCGGTTTCATCGACACCATCCCCGATGCGAAGTCGCTCAACGAGGCGGGCTTTCCGGTGTGGGATATGGGGCAGTTCGCCTTCGAGGTGGAAGGAAGCGAAGCGCCCGATACGGTCAATCCGAGCCTCTGGCGGCAGGCGCAGCTCAATTCGATCCACGGCCTCTTCAAGGTGACGGACGGCATCTATCAGGTCAGGAATTTCGATCTTTCGAACATCACTTTCATCGAGGGCGAGAAGGGCATCATCGTCATCGATCCGCTGATCTCGTCGGAGACGGCGCGCTCGAGCCTCGATCTCTATCGCAAGCACAGGGGCGAGAGGCCCGTCACCGCCGTCATCTACACGCATTCCCATGTCGACCATTATGGCGGCGTGAAGGGCGTGCTCACCGACGATGACCTTGCGCGCGGGGACGTGCGCATCATCGCGCCGGAAGGTTTTCTCGAACATGCGGTGAGCGAGAACGTGCTTGCCGGCAACGCGATGGGCCGCCGCGCAACCTATATGTATGGCGCGCTCCTGCCGCGCGGGCCGAAGGGGCATGTCGATGCGGGCCTCGGCAAGACCGTCTCTCTCGGTCAGGTCAGCCTCGTGCCGCCAAACGAGATCATCCGGCGCACGGGCGAGAAGCTCGTCGTCGACGGCGTTGAGATCGTCTTCCAGATGACACCCGACACCGAAGCGCCAGCGGAAATGAATTTCTTCTTCCCCGGCATGAAGGCGCTCTGCATGGCGGAGAACTGCTCCTGCCACCTGCACAACATCTACACGCCGCGCGGCGCGCAGGTGCGCGATGCGAAAAGCTGGAGCTACTACATCAACGAGGCGATCGAGCTTTTCGGTGGCGACACGGATGTGCTCTTCGCCAGCCATCACTGGCCGCGCTGGAGCCGTGGCGAGGTCATCACCTATCTCGAAAAGCAGCGCGATCTCTACAAATACATTCACGACCAGACGCTGCGCCTCGCCAATCACGGCCTGACGCCGCTCGAGATCGCAGAGGAAATCGCCCTGCCGCCGACGCTCGCGAGCGAGTGGTACACGCGCGATTATTACGGAACGCTGAGCCACAATGCGAAGGCCGTCTATCAGCGCTATCTCGGCTGGTTCGATGGCAACCCGGCCCATCTCCGTCCCCTGCCGCCTGTCGAGGCGGCGAACCGCTATGTCGAGTTCATGGGCGGCGCGGATGCGCTTCTTAGCAAGGCGCGGGTCTCCTACGACAAGGGCGACTATCGCTGGGTTGCGGAAGTCGTGAACCATCTGGTCTTCGCCGACCCCGCCAATGCAGAGGCGCGGCACCTTCAGGCCGATGCGCTGGAACAGCTTGGCTATCAGGCGGAGTCGGGTCCCTGGCGCGGTTTCTATCTCACCGCGGCGATGGAGCTTCGCAATCCGCGTCCGCCCTCGCCGACGCCGCGCCCGGGCGCAAGCGGCCAGGTGCGCGCGCTGCCCGCCGAGCAGCTTCTCGACTCGCTCTCCGTCCGCCTCAACGGGCCGAGGGCGGGCGCGAAGCGCTATGTCTTCAATGTGAGCTTCACCGATAGCGGCGAGACCTTTCTCCTTTCGCTCGAAAACGCCGTCCTCCATCACGCCAGGGGCAAGAAGAGCGCGAAGCCCGATGCGAGCCTCAGCATCGCGAAGCCTGCTTTCGCCGAACTCGTCCTCCACGAAAAGAAGCTCGATGCGCTGATCGCGGCGAAGCTTGCAAGCGTGGACGGCGATGCGGCGGCGCTCGCCGATTTCGTCGAGCTGCTCGACATCTTCGACTTCTGGTTTGAAATCGTAATGCCGTAATGGAAAGGCCGAACATGAAGAACGATGTGAACCGCCAATTCCGCCTGAAGTCGCGCCCCTCGGGCAGGATCAAGACTTCGGACTTTGATCTCGTGCGCGAGCCGCTGCCCGAGCCGGGACCGGGCGAGGCGCTGGTGCGGGTCGTCTATCTCAGCCTCGATCCGACGAACCGGATCTGGATGAGCGACATGGATCAGTACATGCCGCCGGTCGAGCTTGGCGAGGTCATGCGCGGCGGCGGCATCGGCGTCGTAGTGAAGTCGAATTCTCCGCGCTACAAGGCCGGCGATCATGTGTCGGGCCTCACCGGCTGGCAGGACTACTGCATCGCCGATGAAGGCGCGCGCGCCATGAGCGTACTCCCTCAGGGCCTGCCCGTGCCGCTGACGGCGATGCTCGGCGCCTGCGGCATGACGGGCCTCACCGCCTATTTCGGCCTGCTTGAGCTTGGCAAGCCGAAGCCGGGCGAAACGGTCGTCGTCTCGGCGGCGGCGGGCGCGGTCGGTTCGGTCGTCGGCCAGATCGCGAAGATCAAGGGCTGCCGCGCGGTCGGTATCGCAGGCGGGCCGGAGAAGTGCCGCTTCATCACCGAGGAACTGGGCTTCGATGCGGCGATCGACTACAAGCGGCCGGACTGGAAGGAGCGGCTCGCCGAGGCGACGCCCAACGGCATCGACGTCAATTTCGAGAATGTCGGCGGCGAGATCATGGAAGCCGTCATGGCACGGATGAACCTCTTCAGCCGCATGCCGCTTTGCGGAATGATCTCCGGCTATAACACCGATCAGCCGATGCGCGCCGACTATTCCCCGATCCTGATGCGCCGCATCACCGTTCGCGGCTTCATCGTCGTCGACTTCATGGAGAAATTCGCGGAAGGCGCGATGCAGCTCGCCCAATGGGTCGCCGAAGGCAAGATCCGGCATCGCGAAACCATTGTCGATGGCCTGGAGGCGGCGCCCACCGCCGTCAACAAGCTTTTCGACGGCGAGAACATCGGCAAGCTCATCGTCAAGGTGGCCGACCCGGCAAGCCTTTGACGAGGCGGCGGCGTCACCTGATCAGAAGACCTGGCCGGTGACGTCGCGCCCCTCGGGCACGATATAGACGACCTCTCCGCTCGCATCCTTCACGGGCACGAGCGAAAGGTCGATCTTGTGCGTTTCGCCGTCCGTCCGGACCTCCGTGGTGTAGCGCACCGTCTCGCCGCGCGCGCAGGCGGCGATCGCAGCCTTGAGGCGCTGGCGGGCGAAGTCGTCGGTCGTGAACTCGCCGCCCGCCCATGGCAGATCCCAGAGCGCCAGACCCTCGAGCCTTGCCGTACCTTCCGTGAGCGCGCGGCCCGCGCGATTGATTTCGAGAACCGTGCCGTCGGGGCTGAGCAGGCCGATGGCCTCGAAGGCGTGATCGAAGATCGCGCGGAAGCGCCTCTCGCTTTCCCGCAGCCGCTCCTGCGCCCTCTTGCGCTCGGTGATGTCGCGCAAATGCGCCGTATAGGTGATGTTGCCGCCGACCGTGACCTTGGTGATCGTGGCCTCGAGCGGAAATTCCTCGCCATTCTTGCGCAGGCCCGTGATCTCACCGCGCTGGTTCATCAGCCGCGACGATATTTTCCCCGCGCCGAAAGTTTCGACCTGCTCGACATGGCGCTGGCGATAGCGCTCGGGCAGCAGCATTTCGAGGGGCTTGTCCAGAACCTCCTCCGCCTTGTAGCCGAATGTCTGCTCGGCCTTGAGGTTGAAGAAGGTGATCTTCTGCTCCGCATCGACGGAGACGATCGCGTCCTCCGCGATCATGAGAATGCGCGAGGCCTTGAGATGCGCTTCCTTGAAGGCGATCTGTTCCTGCCGCCGGGCGGTATTGTCGCGGAAGGTGATGAGAAAGCGCCGCTCGCCGCCGATTTCAGTCTCGGCCACGCGCACATCGACGGGCATTTCGTGGCCGGCCTTCGTCTTGCCGATGAGGTCAAGAAAGCGCGACTGCATATGGTCGGGCTCAGCGGCCCAGCGCGCGAGCCACTTCACCGGATCCGCGCGGCGGCCGGGTTGCTGCGGCACGAGCATGGTGATGGAGCGGCCGACGACTTCGTCCGCGCGATAGCCGAGAAGTTTCTCCGACGCCGGATTGAAATAGGTGATCTCGCCCTCGGGAGTGGCGATGATGATCGCCTCCGGCACATTCGCGACGATAGCGCGGAAGAAAGCGCCGCTCCGCGTATCGTCCATGCTGGTTTCGTTCATATCGGTCATGAGCCTTTCTGCCCGGCAGAAGGGAGATCCCGCCCCGGCGCCCCACCGGGGCGGGATCCGTGCCGTCACTCGGCCGCGGCCGCCTCGCCGGTCGGGTGACCGCCTTCCATGGCGATGAGGACGCGCGGATCGTCGAAGACGGGAATGCCCGCTTCCTCATATTTCTTGAGCACCGTCGGCGTGAGCAGGCCGACACGCGCGATGGCCGGCATCATCAGGTCCTTGAGCGCGTGAACCTGTCCGGGCGGCAGCGTCTGGGCGACGCCTTCGTCGGCCGCTTCCTGCAGGCCCTTGAAGAAGTCGTTCGGGTCGATGCCGCTATTCTCCAGCACCTGCATGAAGCCGGGGTCCACGCGATTGGCGATCGTGCCCGCCGTCTGCGCCTGAACGAGAATGTTGACAGCGTTGAAGGCGAACTCCGCGAGGTCCTCCACATCGTCCTTGTGCAGCTTCTTGATCACCGGTCCGAGGAACACATGGCCGAAGGATACGTGCCGCGACTCGTCGCGCATGACGTTGAAGGTGAGCTGCTTCAGAAGCGGGCAGGTGGTCGAGCGGTACATGTTGTTGAAGGCGCCGAGCGCGAGCCCCTCGACGACCATGTTCATGCCGATCATCACCTTCTCATAGCGGTCCGACTGCAGTGTGGCGTCGATCAGCGCCTTGAGCCAGGGCGACATCGGATAGACCATGGCGATCTTGTCGCAATATTTGGAATAGACCTCGACATGGCGGGCCTCGTCCATGGTCTGCGTCGCCGCATAGAGTTTCGCGCCCGCATCGGGCACCGAATGGGTGACGCAGGCCGCAGTCATCAGCGCGCCCTGTTCGCCATGCAGGAATTGCGAAAGGAGCTGCGCCGTCGAATGCGCGGTGAAGGTTTCCTGCTGCGACTTCGACAGCTTCTTGAAGAAGGGCATCTTGTGATAGATGTCCTGCTCATTGTTGATGAGGGGCTTCGAGGGGTCGACCGGCGTGTCCCAGGGCAGAAGATCGTCCGCATCCCACTGGTTCTGCTTCGCGCGCTTGTAGAGATCGGCGACCTTCTCCTCGCCGAAGATGTAGTCGAAATGCCAGGCGATATCCATGGGATGGCGGTAGATGTCGTCCGGCGTCATCGTGACTTTCCAGTCGCCCTTCCGGACGACCTTCTCTGTCTTCGCGTTCATTGCCTTTCCTCCGCTGTGGGGCCGCTCGTTGACGCGCGGCCGGTGAAGCCTTCTCGGATGCGCGGAGCCTGGGCGTCCGCGCGGAGCGCAACTCAGTACTGGCGGGCAGGCGTGCGCACGACGAGGCCGTCGAGCGTTTCGTCCACCTTGATCTGGCAGGACAGGCGGCTGTTTTCTTTGACGTCGAAGGCGAAATCGAGCATGTCGCGCTCGAGTTCTTCCATGGGCGGAACTTTTCCGGCCCATTCGCCTTCGACATAGACATGGCAGGTGGCGCAGGCACAGGCGCCGCCGCAATCGCCATCGATTCCCGGAATGGTGTAGCGCACGGCGCCTTCCATCACGGAAAGGCCGTTCGGTACATCGACCAGATGTTCGGTGCCGTCGAACTCGATATACTTGATCTTCGTCATGGGGCGCCGTCTTCCCGTCTCGTTCCTTGCCGCCTCTTTTTCGCGACCGTTCTGCCCGGTTGACCGGATCCCGGCGAGGCGGATACCCATGAAAAAACTGTACCTATTCCGGAGAGCCTGCCTCTGCGGCAGAGTGTCCAAAGCGGTTCCGCGGGGTGCGACAGATGGTCCGCGACAGGCGAGGGCCTGCTCGGATTGAATTTCATTCGCAGTCGGGCGGCCGCCTCGCGCCTACGCCGCCATCCTTTTTAATTCGTAAACTGAACAATTGGGGGCGGTTCCGCTTCCGGCCGCGAGGGCGGGAAAGTCACGGGGTGCGGGCAGTGGGTCTGCCGCCGGGGAGGGCCCGCTTGGGTTCGGCCGGATGGCCCGGAAAGTGGTCGAAATGCAACTATACGGGCGCGGCGGGCATTCCTATATTGAGGGCAACGGGTTGCCAGGAAAGGGCGCTGACACATGACATATCGGGTAACGAGGCCCTTGATGGCCATCGGCGCGGCGGCATTTCTGGCGGCCGCAATTGGCACGGCGGCCATGGCGGCGGATGCCGGCGGGTCGAGCCAGGCCCCGGAAAATGCCGCGCCGCAGCAGAGCGGCGATCAGACCTTTGAGATCCACGACGCGCCGGATTCGCCGCCCGTCAACTACCGCTCGAACGAGGACAAGCGCTACGCCACGCCGCAGCAGCACGATGCGGAGATGTATGCCGAACAATACGAGCAGAAGCGTCGCGAGGAAGCGCTTCGCCAGAAGAAGCTGCTGGACAACATGAACCGGATTCAGCCCCGTGGCGGCCGTCTCGACGGCACGAGCGGCGGGCGCGACGAAACCTACCCCTCCCGCTCGCCCTTCTGAGGCCGAAGGACGGCATGAAAAGGCCGGACGGCTTCGGCGCATGGAGAGGCGCTGAGGCCGTTCAGTAATCCCACTTCCAGTTGACGCCGACATCGCCGGAGGCGTCCTGCCCGATCCGGGTGTCGACGCTGATCTGGGGCGTGATCTCGATCTCGACCTTGACCGAGGAATCGCTGGCGAGCGTGCCCTGTTCGACGCCCACATAGACACCCTTCTGGATATATTTGCCCGCGGCGACGGTCGTCGCGCCCGACTGGGCCGTGCCGACCTGAAGCACGTCGAGGCCGAGCGATTTCTGGATCGCGTCGAGCACGCCCACCCCGCCGAGCCCGCCCTTGCCCGAAAGCTGCGCAAGCGTATTGGCGAGCTGCGCGGCTTCCATGGCTGTGAGTTCGCCCGCCCCCTTGTCGAAGAGAATCCGGGAGAGGATTTCGTCGCGCGGCAGATCGGGCGTCGAGGTAAACGCGATTTCCGGCGCCGAGCTTCGCCCGCTGACCGCGATTGTCGCCGTAAGGTCGCTGCGCGCATAGGCGAGGTTCACGTCGATGTCGGGGTCGATGGGCGCGCGGTCGAGAAAGCGCACCGCGCCCTTCTTGAGCGCGAAGCTCTTGCCTGCGAGATCGAAACTGCCGCGCAGGCTCGTGAGCGTGCCGCCTATGCGCGGATTTTCGGCGCGTCCGCCAATGGTGAGATCGCCCGTCCAGAGAGAGTCGAGATTGCGGCCGCTGACCCGGGCCGGGCTTCCAATCTTCACGCCGAGATCGAGCAGGAGCGGCAGCGGCGACGATTTCTCGGACGTTGCGCGTCGCGAGGGCGCGCCATTGATCTCGACGACGTCGATTTCGGCGACGCTGCCGGGCAGCCGATCGGGAATGTGGATTTCTGCCTGCGTCGTCGTCAGCGCGCCTTTGAGCGTGAGCGGCGTCTCCTCCGTCGGTGGAAAGGCGGGCCCCATGAGTTCGAGCTTGCCGTCGAAGGAGATGTCGGCCTCCGCGGTCTGCACGAGCCGCGCCTTGGCGAATGTGGCGTTGATGGAGATGGCCGGGAAGGCGCTCCGGGCGAGGCGCACATCGCCTGCGGCAGAAACGCGCCCCTTGCCGCCGTCGCTCGCCTCGAGCATGAAATGGAGGCTTTCGTCCTCGCGTCCCTCCAGATCGATCGAAAGGTTCCGGAGCATCGTGCCGCTGTCGAAATTCTCATAGACGCCATTGGCGACCGTGGCGCGGCCGCTGACGCGCGGCGCGGAAATGTCGCCGCCCGCGCTGAGCGCGATCTTCGCATCGCCGCTCAGTTGCTGGCCCTGCACATCGGCAAGCGCGACGAGCGAGGCGAGGGGGCCCTCCCAGTCGAGATTGGCCGAGACGGCGCCCTTCTGTGCGAGCATCGGCCATGCGCCCTCGGGATCGCGAATGAGCGGCAGCGACGCCTTCAGGTCGAAGGGCGATGTCGAAACGCCCTCGGCCCGCGCGGCAAGGTCGAGGCGGCCCTTCGCCCAGCTCCCGTCGAGCGTCGCGTTGAAGGCGGGCCGCTCGCGCTCATCGGCGCTTGCAAGCTGCACGCCATCGAAGCGCAGGCTCAATGCGCCCGTGCCCTTGGCGCTGTCGAGGTCCATCCTCCCGGCCGCCGTGCCATGCGCCGCTTGCGAGAGGAAGAGCGGCGTCACCAGCTCGAGTGGAAGATGTTCCGTATCGAGATGAAGCCGAACGGTCCGCGCGCCGAGCGCGATGTCGGCGCGGGTGCGCCCCGCGCCGGAGGGGCCTTTCATGTCGAAGCTCGCGCCGCTGATGGAAAGCCCCTTGCTCACATCGAGCGTGACGGGCTCGGCCAGTACCATCGAACTTTGGCCGATCGAGAAGGCGAGCGTGGAGACCGTGAGCCGGTCCCCGGCCGACGCGAAAAGCGCCGCCGCTTCGAGCGACACCGCTTCCGACTTGAAGCTCTCGCGCGTGCCGGAAACATTGGCCGTGAGTGCGAGCGCGGAGAGCGGCCCCTGAGCCGTCGCGCCGAAGGAGGTGAGCCGCGTCACCCCCGCCTGTCCCGATGCGGCCGCAAGCTTGCCGTCGATCTCGGCCTTGCCGTTGATATCGCTCGCCTTCGCCTTCAGGCTGACGCGATCGAGCGTCAGCATGTCCTCTTCTATCGTCATGCGCGGCGCGTCGAGGCTGAGAGAGATATTCTGCCGGCCCTTGTTCGCTTCGGCGTCGAGCGCCACTGTGCCCGTGCCTGCGAGGCCGAGGCCCGCGAAACGGGAGAGCGCCGCCAGCGGCGCGTTCTCGCCCTTAAGCGCGCCGGTGACGAGCCCGTCCGCGGTCATGGCGACATCGCCCGCGAGCGGAAGGCCGAAGAGATCGGCCCTGAGCGCCTCGAGCCGCGCGCCGCCTTCGGCCGGAAGCGCCAGCGTTGCGTCGAGCGCCGCCTTGCCGTCCGCGCCGTCGAGGCGGAAGGAGAGCGGCCCCGAACCGGCGACGGTCGCCGTCGCATCGAGCGTCGCGAGCTGCGCATCGAAGCCCGCAATGCTGCCCTTCGACAATTCGGCCTTCAGCGCGAGAGAGGGCGCGGCCAGCGTTCCGCCGATCGTCGCATCGGCCTTGAGCGCGCCGGAAACCTCCTCGCCGCCGGGAAGCTTCGTGGCATCGCCGGTTTCAAAATGCGCCTCGCCTGAAAGCATGTCAGTCGGACCACTGGCGAGATTTCCCCGGAGGTGGAAATGTCCCGATGCGGGCGTGACCGTGAAGGAGGGAAGGGCGAACCCGCCCTCCTTCGGCAGGATGATCGAGCCATCGGCGCCGAGCGCATTGCCCGCAAGCCGGTTGAGCGTCTCGTCGGCGAAGTCGAGCGAGCGTCCTTCCAGGGTGAAGTCGCCGGCGAATTCGCCTGCGGGATCGAGCGCAAAGGGAGAGAGCGCGATCTTCGCCTCGCCCGCGAGCTTCTGCCCCGCAAGCGCGCCGAAGGGAGCGAGATCGGAGATTGACGCATCTGCCTTGCCCTTGGCGGTGCTGCCGTCGAGCGCCGCCTCGCCCGAGAGGCGCATCTCACCCGCGGGCGCGCTGATCGTGGCTTCGGCGATGCGGGCGATGTTGGCGCGCATGTCGAGCGTCGCGCCGATGCGCCATGCGAGCGAGGCAAGCGCGGCATTGCCCGGCGCATCGAGAAGCCGGTCGAGACCGGCGAGCGTGCCTTCCGCGCGGAGGTCATGCGGCACGGCGGATGAGGCATTGGCGATGGCGGCCGATCCTTCGAGCCGGAGTTTGCCTGCGGCAACGGCGATATTGTCGAGCTTCAGCCTGTCGTCGCGGCCCCAGCCGATCTTCGCGGCGGCTTCGATGACGCGCGGCCGCCCGAGATCGGCGAGAAGCCGCGCCGCCATCTCGCCCTCCGCCCTGGCGCTCGCCTCGATGTCGAGGGCGCTGTCCCAGCGGCCTTCGGCGCGCGCCTTGATGGCAATGGCCTTGCCGCCGTCGATCCGCGCATTCCCGTTGACTTGGCCGTTCTCGTTTCGCGCAGCGGCATCGATGCTCAGGCGCTCGACGCCTTCGAGTTTCGCGAGCGTCGCGATGAGGCCGGGCTTTCCCGCCGCGCCATCCTCACCCTGCACACGAAGATCGAGCCCGCTATTGCGCCGGTCGAAGAAGATCCGCGCCTCGATCTTTCCGGGCGTGCGGTCCGTTCTCGCGGCGGCAAGCGAAAGATCGATCTGGCTCTGTGTGAGGAGGAGACGGGCATCGGCGTCGAGCGTTGCGAGCGTCCCTCGCGCCTGCGGGTCGGCGAGCGCTTTGCCGAGCGAGAGCTTCTCGAACTTCGCGTCATCTATCTCGATGGCGAAGGGAAGCACGGGCAGGCTGAAGCCGCTCGTCTCTTGCGCGGGTTCCGCGCTCCGGGGCGCGCGCGAAACATCGAGCCCGCTGACGGCAAGCCGCTCGATCCGGAATCTTGCTGCGAGGAGCGCCGCCGGCCGCCAGCGAAGCTCCGCGCTGTCGAGCGAGAGCCATTGGCCTTCGGCATCACTCACCGTGAGCCGTTTCACGAGGAGCGTGGTCGGCCAGCGGCCTTCCAGGTCGCCGATCGAGATCCTGGCGGCGCCGCGATTGACCTCCGCCAGCGCACGTTCGAGCGCGGCGTGGCGGAGCGGCGCGATGTTGAGCGCGGCAAGCGCGAGCGCCACGAACATGAGCGCGAGCGCGCCCGTGCCGAAGAAGACGGCGCCCGCGGCGCGCGCAATGCCGGTCGTGTCGCGAAGATCGGGTGATGCGCGCACTGCCATCAGAAAGCCTGCCCGAGCGAGAAATAGACCTGAAAGGCATCGTCGATGCCGTGCCGCCGGTTCAGCGGCACGCCGACATCGGCGCGTATGGGTCCGATCGGCGTGTAATAACGCAGACCCAGTCCCGCGCCCCATTGAAGCTGCCGGTTGAACTTCGGCGTCAGCGTCGAATAGGCATTGCCGCCGTCGAGAAATGCGACGACGCCGATCTCGCGGGTAATGCGATAGCGCGCCTCGGTGCTCGCCTCGAAAACGGACCTCGCGCCGAGCGGCTTGTTGTTGGCATCGAGCGGGCCGACGAGTTGGTAGGCATAGCCGCGGATGGAGCCGCCGCCGCCCGCGTAGAAGCGCACCGATCCCGGCACGTCGAGCGTCTTCTGCGCCAGCATGGTGCCGTAGCGCCCGCGAAATGCGAGCGTGAGGTCGGGTCGTGTGCCGAAGCTCCAATAGGCCGTGCCCGTCGTCTCGATCTTGGTGAAGGCGACGGGTGTGCCGCTCCGCCCGGCATAGGGCGTCAGCGCAAGCGCGAGGCGCGTTCCCTCCGTCGGGTCGAGAAGATTGTTGCTGCCGTCATATCGCATGGTGAGCGGAAGGCCGAAAAGTTCGTAGGCGTGGTAGCCGGTGCTGTCGTCGGTTCGCTCGATCTCGAAGGAGACGCCCGCGCTCGCATCGAGATTGGGACGCAGCTTCCGCGCAAGGCCGATTGCGGCCTTCACCCTGTTCTCGCGATAGGCGTCGGTGTCCTCATGCGCGATCTCGAAATCAGCGAGAAGGTTCTGATCGTCGCGCAGAAAATGCGGCTTGTTGAAATGAGCGCCCGCAAGCTGCTCGATCTCGGCGATGTTGAGATCGAGATGAAGCTTCTCGCCTGCTCCAAGGACATTCCGGTGCTCCCAGAAGCTGCGCACGCCCGGCCCCTCATTCGACGACCAGGTCGCGCCGACGCCGACCGAGCGGTGGGGGCGCTCGCTGAGCGTGAGCTTCTGGGGCACGGCGTCGCCTACCGCCTCGCCGGTTTCGAGCGAAACCTGATCGAAGAGGCCGGTCTTGCGCAGCGCGGCGACGGTCTCGTCCGCCTTTCTGCGATCATAGGCATCGCCCGGTTTGAACCTGGCGAGCGAGCGGACATAGTCCGGCTTCGTCCGACCCTTGTTCTCGATCTCGATTTCGCCGAAGCGGCGCGGCTCCCCCGCCTCGATGGCGAGCGTGACATCGGCCTCGTTCGCGGCAAGATCGACCACGACCTTGCGTTCCGCGAGTTTCGGGCGCGGATGGCCGCGATTTTCCAGTTGCGCCAGCGCCGCATTGGTGAGGTCGATCACACGTTGCGCGCGCGCGGCCCTGCCGGGTTTCAGTCCGAGCGCCGCCCCGTCATGCGGCAACGACGCCTCGTCCGACGGGTGATCTGGATAGGTGATGGCGAAGCTGCGGATCATGGTGCGCGGGCCGAGCGAGACGCGATAGACGACATCGAAGCGCCCGCCCGCTGCTTCCTGAATCACGGGCTCGGCGGTGCCGTTGTAATAGCTCTCGGACCGCAGGACCTGGATCATGCGATTGGCATCGCCGGTTGCCCGCCGCCGCAACTGGCCGAGCGTCGGCGGAGGCGGCGCCTTCCCCTTGCCGAGCGTGATGGCGTCTTCGAGAAGCGCGCGCAGTTCGTCCGGGATCTTCCTGCCTTCGATCCGCGTCGTGAATTCGAGCTCACCGGAGGGCTTCTCCGCATGCGCCTTTGCCGCCATGGGTTGCGAGCCGGCATGCGAAGGCGCCGCAGCGACGCCGAGCGCGGCGAGGAGGGCGAGGCTCAGCGGCGCGGCGGCGCCCCGCATGGGCGCGAAAGACGATGCGTCAACCCGCGCGTCGAACGCTCCCGCGACCCGTTGGAAGCGCGCCGCGGCCTCCACGAGCGGGTGACGTTGTGCACGGGAAAAACCCGGTTGGAACAGCCGGGAAAAGTTCGTACGAAGCATAAAGAGATCATAAGGTGCTTCGGAGATATGCCGAAGCTCTCTTGACCGGTTTAATGGTGTTCATTAGGTTCGTTGCATGACGACAAAGGATAATGTGGCCACCCGGCGCGGCGATACGCGAACGCGCCTCATCGTCGCTGCCGAGAAGCTTTTCGGCGAGCGCGGCATCCATGGTGTGACCCTGAAGGAGATCAACGCCGCGGCCGGACAGCGCAACGAATCCGCGCTTCACTATCATTTCGGATCGAAGCGCGCGCTCGTCGAAGCGATCATGCGCCACCGCGTAGCGGACGTCGATCTGCGCCGGCAGGAGATGCTCGACGAACTCGTGAAGGCCGGGCAGGAGGCCGATCTGCGCGCCCTGCTGCGCGCGACCTTCATGCCGCTCCTCGAACTTCTCGGTAGCGCGGAGGGCGTGCGCTTCATCCGCTTCATGGCGGAGATCCTTCATTCGTCCGATTTCGACCTGCCGACCGTCGCGCTTCGCAGCGACTTTCCGGGAATTACGCGCGCGAACGCGCTCATCGTCGCCGCTCTTGGCGATCTCGCGCCGGAGATCGCGATCCAGCGCCAGCGCTTCATGGTCGAAATGGCGCTGAGTTCGCTTGCCATCTGGACGCGGCATCACGATGCGGCCCATGAGGTGGCGGCGCGTGACCTTTTTATCGCCAATCTCTTCGACTCGATCGTCGGTTTCCTGACCGCGCCCGTCTCGCCCGAAACGCTCGATGCCTTGAAGCGCATGGCGAACACGCCGCGCAAGCGCGAACGGAAATAGCCGGCGGGCTCAGGGCCCCGGTGCCGCGAGCACCGTCCTGAAGCCGAGATGGCTCGTCGCCAGATCCGCTTCCTGGCCCTGGCGCGATCCGCTGCGGTAGCGCATGCAGTAATTGGGCGCGCAGAGATAGGAGCCGCCCTTGATGACGCGGCGGCTTGCATCGGCCTTTCCGTTCGCATGGTTCTCGCGGTAAGGGTCCGACGTCCACTCCCAGACATTGCCGATCATGTCGTGGAGCCCATAGGCGTTGGGCTCGAAGCATCCGGCAGGCGCAAGGCCGACAAAGCCGTCATCGGCCGTGTTGATGACCGGGAAGAGCCCCTGCCAGGTATTGGCCTGTTTCGGCTGTTCGTGATCGGGCGTGCCTGACCTGCCGCCGCGCGCCGCCCATTCCCATTGCGCCTCGGTCGGAATGCTACGGCCCTTCCAGCGCGCATAGGCTTCGATGTCATCATAGGCGAGCGCGACGACGGGGAAGTTTTCGTAACTCTCGATGGAACTGCCGGGTCCCGCCGGATGGCGCCAGTTCGCGCCCGGAACATATCGCCACCACTGGCTGATATCGCCCCTGCCGTCTATGTCGTTCGGCATGATGAAGACGACCGCGCCCGGCTCGCGCATCTCCGGCGGTAGGCCGGGATGCTTCGCGGGATCGACCGGCCGCTCGGCAACCGTGACATAGCCCGTCGCCGCGACGAAGGCGGCGAACTCGGCATTGGTGACTTCGTGGCGGTCCATCCAGAAGCCCGCAACCTCCGCGCGGCGCGCGGGCCCCTCCTCGGGATAGACATTGTCGCCCATCTCGAAACTTCCGCCCGGCACCCACACCATGCCGGGGTGAGAGCCCGAACGATCCGTGGACAGATCGAGGCAGGCGCGCGGCGCGGCTTCGGCGAGCCGTGCCGCTTCCCTGCCACCCGCGCCCCATATGGCGCCGAGCGCGGCGGCGACCGCGACGGCCGCCACGGCGGCGATAATGAGGCGGGGCCTCGTCATTCGGGGCTCGTCCCCGTTGGTGTTTCGCCCGGCATCAGTTCGCCCAGTAGATATATTCGTCATCGGGCTTCGCGGGCACGCCAAGCGGATGGTCGATGGCGATCGGGCCTTCGAGGAGCGCGGGCCAGATGGGTTTTGCCTGCTCGCTGTCGATGCCGTCGAGAACCTTTTTCAGCTCCGCCGCCTTTTCGGGCTGGCTCTCCGCAAGGTTGGTCTGCTCGGTCGGGTCGGTCTTGAGGTCGAAGAGCCAGATCTTGTCCGGACGCGCCGAGACCTGGAGCTTCCAGTCGCCATCGAGCAGTACCTTGTAGTCGCCGGAGCGCCAGAAGAGCGTCTTGTGCGGCCGCCCCTCGGCCTTGCCTTCGATGAAGGGAAGAAGATTGACACCGTCGAGCACGCGGTCCGTCGGCGTCGCCGCGCCCGCGGCCGCCGCAACGGTCGAGAAGATGTCGACATGGGCCGCCGGCTGCTCGTAGCGCATGCCGCGCGGCAGGCGGGCCGGCCATTTGATGAAATAGGGCACATGGATGCCGCCTTCGAAGAAGGTCGCCTTCCAGCCGCGATAGGGCTTGTTGATATCGGGCAGGCCGATGTAGTGCGCGCCGCCATTGTCGCTGGTGAAGATGACGAGCGTGTTCTCGTCGAGGCCGTTCGCCTTGAGCGCTTCCAGAACCTTGCCGACATTGCGGTCGAGCGAGCGGATCATCGCCGCATAGACGCGCAGCCTGTGATCCTTGATCTGCGGTAGTGCGTCATAGTCGGACTTCAGCGCCTGAAGCGGCGTGTGCGGCGCGTTGAAGGAGAGATACATGAAGAACGGCCGGTTCCTGTTCGCTTCGATGACGCGCACGGCTTCATCGCCGAGATAGTCGGTCATGTAATGCGAGGGCCGGAAGCTCGGGCCGTTATTGTAGGTCACGGAGAAGGGCAGCGCCGTCCAGAGGAAGATGTCGATCGGATCAAAATCCTGCTTGGAGTTCACAACGCTCGGATCGCCGTCGCGGATATATTTCTGCGCGCCGATGAGGAAGCCGAGCCACTCGTCGAAGCCGACATCATTGGGCGTCTTGCCCGGCGTCTCGCCGAGATGCCACTTGCCGAGCATTGTCGTGTGATAGCCCTGTCCCTGCAGCAGCCGGGCGACCGTAATCTCGCTCGAGGGAAGTCCGATCCTGTCGATCGGCGGCACGTCCTTCTCGCGTTCGGCATGATAGATCGGCGCGCGCGGCTGGCCGGGCGAGCGGAAGGTGCCGACGAGCTTCTCGAAGGCGGGATGGGCGGGCGTGAACTCATAGCCGAAGCGCGTCGCATAGCGCCCGGTCATGATCGCCGCGCGCGAGGGCGCGCAGGTCGCATTGCCCGCATAGCCCTGGCTCAGCACCACGCCGTCATGCGCGATGGAGTCGATATAGGGCGTCGGCACGGCGCCGCCCGCGACGCCGCCGCCATTGAAGGTGAGATCGTTGAAGCCGAGATCGTCGGCGAGAATGACGACGACGTTCGGCTTGCGCTCGCTCGCCGCCACCTCGGCCGTCGCCGGCCCCTGCTGCCAGACGACGGGCTGGCTCGGCTTGAGGCGGAAATCGCGCAGGGTCGCGATGACGCGAACCACCAGCAGCGGGTTCGATTTGATGGCGATATAGGCGCCGCCCGCCACGATGACGGCCGCGGCGGCAATGCCGATGGCGAGATTTCTGAGCTTCACGGTTCCCCCCGTTTCGCGATGGCGGCCCGATGGGCGTGCGGGGTCGCAGCCCGGCCGGTCATGGATTAATGGTATACATTAATCCATGACCGCTGAAAAGCCGTCGCGAGGGGGAAGGCGCTCCGGGTGCGGCCTTCTCAGGCGGCGAGGAACTCGTTGGTGAGCGCCATGAATTCCTCGAGCTTGTCGTGGTGGACCCAGTGTCCGGCCCCTTCCACGGCGACGACGCGCGCATTGCGGAAATGGCGCGCCCGGCCGTCGGCGATGGGATCGCTCGCCCAGCTCTCCGTGCCGCGAATGAGCAGCGTCGGGCAGGTGATGCGCGACCAGAGATGCGTCGTCGTCTTCTCGTCGAAGCCCGCGGGCGAGAAGGCGCGGACGTAATTGTCGAACTTCCAGCTATAGCTGCCGTCCTCGTTCTGGTTGATGCCGTGGACGGTGAGATGGCGCGCCCGTTCGGGCGAAAGATGCGGGTTTTCGTCCTGCATGCGCTTCAGCGCCTCGCCGACCGAGGCATAGCGGCGCGGCTGCCGGGCGGCGAGCCCCCGCATCTCCTGAACCCATTTGTCCAGACGCTCCTCGACGCTGCCCTTCATCCGCTCGGCGATCATCTTGGGCGACGGGCCGAGGCCCTCGATGGCGATGATCTTCTTCACCGTTTCCGGATAGAGCCCCGCATAGCGCAGCGCGATGGCGCCGCCCATGGAATGGGCGATGATGGTGAGCGGCGCAAGGCCCCGCTGATGGATGAGCTGGGCGATGTCGTAGAGAAAATCGTTGATGTCATATGTACCGCCCAGCGACCATGCGCTGTCGCCATGGCCGCGCAGGTCGGGCGCGATGACGTGATAGCGGTCCTTGAGCTCGGAGGCGACCCAGTCCCAGTTGCGGCAATGGTCGCGCCCGCCATGGATGAGAAGCAGTGGCGGCGCGCCCTCATTGCCCCAATCGACATAGTGAAGCCTGAGGCGCTGCGAGAAGTAGAATTGCGACGAGGGCCCGGTCGCGCGGGGGTCTGATGGCGACATGAATGGTCCGGCAGGTTTGAGTTGCTGTGTTCGCCAGACTAACGCATCGCTCTCAGGGGCCCAAATCCGTCCGTGTCGCCGGGCGGGCTTATCGGGCCGGTCTTGTCGGGCCGGGCCTATCGTTCGGCCGCCTCGTTCTCCGTGAGGGCGCCGATGCCGGTCCGCCCGCGAAAGAGGATGCTGCCATAGGAGGCGGGCATCAGCCGCTGGATGATGTCGAGGATCTTCGCGTCGGTGCCGATCAGTATGCGGCCCTTGTTCTTCCTGATGCCGGAAATGATGACATCGGCGGCGCGCTCGGGCGTCGTCCGCGCGAGCCGGTCGAAGCCCGTCGCCGCCTCCTCGCGCACCGTCTGCTGCACGCTCTGGAGAAACCGCGCATTGCGCATGATGTTGGTCTTGATGCCGCCCGGATGGACGCAGGAGACGACGATGCCGGAGCCGCGCATTTCATGGCGGAGCGCCTCGGTGAAGCCGCGCACCGCGAATTTGGCGGAATTATAGGCGGCCTGCGTCGGCACGGCGAAAAGGCCGAAAACGCTCGATACATTGACGATATGCCCCTCGCCCTTTGCGCGGAGCTGCGGCAGGAACGCCTTGGTGCCATAGACGACGCCCCAGAAGTCGATGTTCATCAGCCACTCGAAATCCTCGAATGAGAGTTCTTCGACCCGGGCCACCTGCGCCACGCCCGCATTGTTGATGACGATGTCGGCGCCGCCAAAGGCGCTTTCGATCTCCTGGGCGAAGGCATGGACGGCATCGCGCGAGGCGACATCGACGAGATAGGTCGAAACCTGTCCCCCCGCCCTGGCGATCTGCGCCGCCGTCTCGGCAAGCCCCTCGCGGTCGACATCGACGGCGGCGACGCGAGCGCCTTCCCGCGCCAGCGCGAGCGCCGTTGCCCGGCCGATGCCGCTTGCAGCCCCCGTTATCACCGCGGTCTTGCCCCTGATTTCCGTCATTGTTCGACCCTTTGCCAACACTCATGCCGCCGGTCCGCCGGGCTCCGGCTCAAGCGGCATAAACTAAGGCAAATCGGAGGAAAGTCATCAACCGCCCATTGGGGCGTGAGGCTTGCGAACCTTTGGGGCTGGCCCGGCGCTCCCGCCTCGGAGATATTTGGCGAAGAGGGAAATGAGGGAGGAGGACGAAATGCAGGTGCAGCCGATACCGGGACTGGGCGAGGACATCAACGAGATCAGGCTTCGGACCGCGAAGATCGTGTCGGAGGAGATCATTCCCGCCGAGCCGGTTCTCTTCAAGGGCGGCGAGGAGGCGAAGGAAACGCGCCGGCGCATCGCCGCCCTTGTGAAGGAGGACGGGCTCTGGGCGCCGCACCTCCCGGAAGAATATGGCGGCATGGGCATCGGCTTTCTGAAGCATGCCTATATGAACGAGATTCTCGCCTGGTCGCCCTTTTCGGCCCGGCTTTTCGGCGTCGTCGCGCCCAATTCCGGCAATCAGAAGATCCTGCTCAAATACGGCACGCCCGACCAGAAGCGGAAATGGCTCGAGCCGCTCATTCGCGGCGAGATCGAAAGCTGCTTCTCGATGACCGAGCCGAACCAGCCGGGGTCCGATCCTTATGCGATCCAGACCCGCGCCGTGCGGGATGGCGATCATTGGGTCATCAATGGGCACAAATGGTTCACGTCGAACGCGCGCGCGGCCAACTTCGCCATCGTCATGTGCCGCACCGAGGCCTCGGACGGGAAGGGCGGCACCAAGGACAAGATGACCCAGATCATTGTCCCCATGGACACGCCGGGCGTGAACATCATCCGTTCGGTGCCCGTCTGGGGGCATACCGGCGGCGACCACTGCGAGATCAGATATGAGAATGTCCGTGTGCCGCTCGAAAACCAGCTAGGCCGCACCGGGTCGGGCCATCAGGCGGCGCAGGACCGGCTCGGCGAAGGCCGGGTCTTCCACTGCATGAACTCGATCGGCCAGATGTGGCGGGCCTTCGATCTCATGTGCAAGCGCGCCATCACGCGCGAGGTGCATGGCGGCAGGCTTGAGACCAAGCAGTTCGTGCAGGGCTTCATCGCCGACAGCTACATGGACATTCAGGCCGCGCGGCTCATGACCATTCACTGCGCCCACAAGATGGAAGATGGCCAGGACGCGCGCGTCGATATTTCGGCGATCAAGGTTTTCGTGCCGGCAGCCTTCGAGCGCGTCGTCGACCGCGCGATCCAGGTGCATGGCGCGCTCGGCGTCTCGGGCGATACGCCGCTTGCGGGCATGTATATGGGCGCGCGCACGCTCAGGATCGCCGACGGGCCGGACGAGGTTCATCGTATTGTCATCGCGAAGAACATACTTAAATGCTACCACGAAGGCGCAAACTGGGATTTCGGCGTCTAGGCTCAACCGGATTGCGGCGCGGGGACTGCTCCCGCGCCCGGAGGAGGGTGACAGAACAATGACGGCGGCGGATGGAGGGAGCGGTCTCATGAGGCAACGTGCCCTTGGTCTCGTCGATCGCTGGACGGGGACGCGAACTTTCATCATCGCATCCGCCCTCGTCTTTCTCGTCCTGGTGTTCGCGGGCGCGATCGGCGCCCTGCCTGCCATCCTTGCCTTCCTCGCGCTTGCGGGCATCGCCGTGCTGCGGGGCACGCTGACCGGCGAGACGAAGGTCGTCACCCGTGCGCCGATGGCCGAGCCCGTTTCCGCCGCGGCGATCCTCGGCGCTGGCGCGGGCCAGGCCATTCTCAACCAGTTGCCCGACCCCGTCGTCGTGCTCGACGGCACGGGCCGCGTCATTCTGACGAACCGGGCTGCGAACGCGCTCATCGGCGAGGCCGCGCTCGGCAAGCATGTCGCCACCGTGCTGCGCATAGCCCCGCTCATGACAGCGCTCCAGGGCGTGTCGAGGGGAGGGGAAGGCGTTGCGGTCGAATACAGCGTCCCCGTTCCCGTCGAGCGGCATTACAACGCGATCATCCGCCCGATCGAGATCGAGGCCCCCGGCACGGGCCCCGCGGGCGACCCCCTACGCCGCCGCAAGGGCAGCCCCGTGCTTCTGCTCCTGCGCGACATCACCGAGATGCGGCGCGTAGAGGCGATGCGCGTCGATTTCATCGCCAATGCCAGCCACGAGCTGAAAACGCCGCTCGCTTCGCTGTCGGGTTTCATCGAGACGCTGAAGGGCCACGCCAAGGATGATCCGGAGGCGCAGGCGCGCTTCCTCGACATCATGGCCGATCAGGCCGGCCGGATGCGCCGGCTGATCGAGGGCCTGCTCTCGCTCTCGCGCATCGAGCTGCGCGAGCATATGCGTCCGGTCAACGTGGTCGATCTGCATGGCGTGGTGAACGATGTGGTCGACGGGCTGACGCCTCTTGCCGAGAAGAGCGGCGTCGAAATCGCCGTGTCGGCGCCCGAGGGCCTGCCGAGTGTCAGGGGTGACCGCGACGAGCTTGTCCAGGTGGTCCAGAACCTCGTGGACAATGCGCTCCGCTATGGCCGGAGCGGCAAGCGGATCGAGATCGCGCTGGCGCCGGACAGCCGGGCCGGCAAGCCCGCCGTCCGGCTCTCCGTCCGCGATTTCGGCCCCGGCATCGCGCGCGAGGACCTGCCGCGCCTGACCGAGCGCTTCTACCGCGTCGAGGCAACGGCGGGCCGCGTCAGCGGCGGCACCGGGCTCGGGCTCGCCATCGTGAAGCACATCGTGAACCGCCATGAAGGGACGCTCGCCATCGACAGCGAGCTTGGCGTGGGCTCTGTCTTCACGGTCACGCTCCCCGCCATCGCCTGAGCGCAGGCGGACCCTCGCCATGCCCGGCCATGCCGCAGCTCGGGATTGAGCGGATTGCCGGTTTCCGGGTTACTATGGCGACTGTCAGAAAAGTGACACAAAACCGTCACGAACAATTCGCACCCGGGCATTAGCTTCCGCGCGTGATTACGGAAGTGGCCGACGACGCCCCGGAATGGCGAGGCCCGGCGGGCGCCGCCGAGATCAGCGGCACAGCAGAGGCTCTATCAAGGCCAAGAGGAGACCAGGCGTGACCGACCATACAGTTAAGTCCTTCCAGGAAGAACTCGACTCCATTGCCGCGAGCATCGCCCAGATGGGCGGGATGACCGAAGCCCAGCTCACCAATGCGATCGAGGCGGTGTCGCGCCGCGACAGCGGGCTGGCCGAGCGCACGGTCCAGGAGGACCGCCGGATCGACGCGCTCGAAGCCGAGATCGAGGCGCGCGCCATCCGCATCATCGCGCTGCGCCAGCCCATGGCGTCCGACCTGCGCGAAGCCATTTCTGCGATCAAGATTTCGACCGATCTCGAGCGTATCGGCGATCTTGCGAAGAACATCGCGAAGCGCGCCCTCGTCATTCAGGGCGATTTCGATACGCCCGTCCGCCTCATTCAGGGCATCGCCCGCATGGGGCGTCTCGCGCAGCACCAGCTCAAGCTCGTGCTCGACGCCTTCTCGAACCGCGACGCGCACGCGGCGATGGAGGTCTGGCGCGGCGATGAGGAGATCGACGAGATGTACAACTCGGTCTTCCGCGAGCTTCTGACCTACATGATGGAAGATCCGCGCACGATCGGCGTCTGCACGCATCTTCTCTTCATTGCCAAGAATATCGAGCGCATCGGCGACCATGCGACCAACGTCGCCGAGACGGTGACCTATTTCGTGACCGGCGAGCGCGTCGTCGATGACAGGCCGAAGGGCGACAAGACAAGCTCGACGCCCGTTGGCGCCTAGAAGCCGGCGCATGGAAGGATGAGTGTGAGGTTCGGATGGCGATGACTGAAGGGCGCGAGCAGGCCGGTGCGGTCTTCGAGCGCCGCATGAAGCCGACGGTGATGATCGTCGAGGACGAGGAAGCGCTTCTGACGCTCCTCCAGTACAACCTCGAAAAGGAGGGCTATCGCGTCCTTGTCGCCGCCGATGGCGATGAGGCCGCGATGCTGATCCGCGAGGAAACGCCGGACCTCGTGCTTCTCGACTGGATGCTGCCCGGCATTTCCGGCATCGAGCTTTGCCGGCGCCTGCGCGGCCGCTCCGAAACCCGCAACCTTCCGATCATCATGATCACGGCGCGGGGCGAGGAGGCCGATCGCATCCGCGGCCTCGATACGGGCGCCGACGACTATGTGACGAAGCCCTTTTCGATGACGGAGCTTCTCGCGCGCATCCGCGCCGTGATGCGCCGCATCCGCCCCGCGCTTACGGAGGATCTCGTCACTTTCGGCGACATTGTGATCGACCGCGCCGCCCACCGCGTGCGGCGCGGCGCGCGCGAGGTGCATCTCGGCCCGACCGAATACCGCCTGCTCGATCACCTGATCCAGCATCCCGGCCGCGTCTTCAGCCGCGAACAGCTTCTCGACGCCGTCTGGGGCTCGGATGTCTATGTCGAGGCCCGCACCGTGGACGTGCATGTCGGCCGCCTTCGCAAGGCTCTCAACGACAAGGGCGAGAGGGACCCGATCCGCACCGTGCGCTCCGCCGGCTATTCGCTCGACGAGCAGTTCACGGCCTGAGGCGGCTTTAGCTGCCGTAGGGCTTCAGCAATGATTTGAGAGTGGGCGGCTGCGAACGCAGATACTGGTTCGGCGCATGCGCCTGCGCGCCGAGTTCCGCCGCCGCATGCCACGGCCAGCGCGGATCGTAGAGCACGCCGCGGGCGAGCGCGACGAGATCGGCTTTCCCCGAGGCGAGGATCTCCTCGGCCTGCCGCGCTTCGGTGATGAGGCCGACCGCGATGACGGGAAGCTTTGTTTCGCGCTTCAGCCTCTCGGCGAAAGGCACCTGATAGCCCGGCCCCGCGGCGATCTTCTGCGCGGGCGTGAGGCCGCCGCTTGACACGTGGATATAGGCAGCGCCCCGTTCCTCGAGCTTGCGGGTAAGCGCCGCGGTCTGGTCGACGTCCCATCCGCCCTCCGCCCAATCCGTCGCCGAGACGCGGATGCCGACCGGCATCCCGGCCGGAACGGCGGCGCGTATCGCCTCGAAGACCTCCAGCGGAAAGCGCATCCGGTTTTCAAGCGAGCCGCCATAGGCGTCGTCGCGGCGGTTGGAAAGCGGCGAGAGGAACTGGTGGAGCAGATAGCCATGGGCGGCGTGAAGCTCGATGGCGCAGAAGCCGAGGCGGTACGCGCGGACGGCTGAAGCCGCGAAAGCCTCCTTCACCCGCTGAAGCCCCGCGCGGTCGAGGGCCACGGGGGCGTCGTCCGTGGCGGCGAAGGGAAGGGCGCTCGGCGCGACGGTCCGCCAGCCGCCATCGCCGGCAGCGATCTGCTTGCCGCCTTCCCATGGCGCGCGGGTCGATGCCTTGCGGCCCGCATGGGCAAGCTGCAGCGCGATGGGGATGGGCGACCAGTCGCGGACGGCGCGAAGGACGCGGCCCAGCGCTTCCTCCGTCCGGTCAGACCAGAGGCCGAGATCGGCTGGCGAAATGCGTCCCTCGGGCTCCACCGCGGTTGCCTCGACGATGAGAAGCCCCGCGCCCGAAAGCGCCAGATTGCCGAGGTGAATGAGGTGCCAGTCGGTCGCCGCGCCCTCATCGGCCGAATACTGGCACATGGGCGCGATGACGATACGGTTTTCGAGGGTGAGCCCGTCGAGACTGACGGGCTGGAAGAGATGGCTCATCGGCAATCCTCTCGTCGGCAGATCATTGCGAATAGTGGCGAGATTAATGCCGGGACCGCGAAAGTCGAACTGCCACCCGTGCAACAAAAAACCGGCCTACCCGAAAATCGGGTTGCCGGTTTTTGTTCAGGCCCTCGCGATTGTCAGATCGCGTAGCTGTCCTTGCGCAGGCGGTCGCGATTGCGCCGCGGCTGCACGGGCTGGTAGGCGAGCCGTGAGTGTTCCGCGCAATAGGGCGAGTTGGAGTCCGCTCCGCGCCCGCAGAAGTGGAAGCCCGGCCGGCCCGGATCGCCAATCGGCCACTTGCAGGTGTGCTCGGTGAGCGTCAGAACCGTCGCCCTCTTGGCCGGGTCGATCACTTCCTCTGCCTCGACACGGGCGATCTCGGCCCGTTCGATGATCGGCGCCGCGCTGCGGACATCTTCCACCCTGCGCTCCGCGACCAGCGGATCGGGGCGCCCGCGCAGGGGCGGCATGGTCCGCGTGGTCTGCGTCCGGGGCCGTGCCGGGCGGCTCGGCGTCGCGCGGCCGGAAAGGCCCAGACGATGCACCTTGCCGATCACGGCGTTACGCGTCACCCCGCCAAGCTGCTTGGCGACCTGGCTTGCGCTCAGCCCGTCCGCCCAGAGCTTCTTCAACATTTCAACGCGTTCATCGGTCCACATTGAATCACCTTCCCCTCGCCTCGATGCTCATGCCGGCCCGCGTGACTCGCGGGATGCCGATCGAGGCCGATAAGGCGACGCCCGGAAGCGAGTGAGGACGGGACGTCGCAAAGGCCATTTTGCAGCACTAGATTTCGTAGGCCGTGAAAGTAAATATACAAGATGAGGGCATATTTCCGCAACCATGCCGTGCGGGCGTGCTACCCCTTATCCACAGGAATTCAGGCTTTTCCAGACAATTGCCTCCGCCATGCCGACGGCGTAAAGCTCACGGCCCGGCGAGAATAAAGCCCGACGAGAACAGGAAGACGGAGAACGCGATGACCACTGCTTCGGACGAGCCTTCGATCCCGCGCTTCCCCACGCGCGGCGCGCGCCGCTTCGGCGCGGTCAACTGGCTCGGCACCTGGACGCTCTACGTCAAGGAAGTGCGGCGCTTCTGGAAAGTCCTTGTGCAGACGATTGTCGCGCCCGTCATCACGACGCTTCTCTATCTTGCGATTTTCGCCCTTGCGGTCGGGCATCTGCGTCCCGCCGTTCACGGCGTTCCCTTCATCGAGTTTCTGGCGCCGGGCCTCATCATGATGACGATGATCCAGAACGCCTTCGCCAATACTTCTTCCTCCATCCTCATTTCCAAGGTGCAGGGCAATATCGTCGATCTGCTCATGCCCCCCCTTTCGCCCGGCGAACTCAATTTCGGGATCGCCATGGCAGGCGTCACGCGCGGCGTCGTCGTCGGGCTCGTCACGGCTGCGAGCATGCTGCCGTTCGTGGGCCTTCAGGTGGCGCATCTCTGGGCGGTTGTCTTCTTCGCGGTCGGCGCCTCGCTCATGCTCTCGCTTCTCGGCATGATTGGCGGCATCTGGTCGGAGAAGTTCGACCATCTCCAGGCGGTGACGAATTTCATCGTCCTGCCGCTCACCTTCCTGTCGGGCACCTTCTATTCGGTCGAGCAGCTTCCGGGCTTCGCCCGCACGATCACGCATTGGAACCCGGTCTTCTATCTGATCGACGGCTTCCGCTATGGCTTCACCGGGCAGGCGGACAGCTCCATCGAGACCGGCGTCGTCCTCACCATCGCCATCAATGCCGTGCTCTGGATCGTGAGCGACCGGCTCTTCCGGCGTGGCTACCGGCTGAAGGGGTAGGGCTGTAAATTATGGAACATGATGGCGGCGGGCGGATTGACAGCCCCCGCCTCGCTCCGTAATACTCCGATGCTTCTCGGATCGCCGCCCCCATAAGGCGGCTTTTTCTATTGGGCGCATGCCATCGGGCGCGAGAAATGCCCGGCCGCCCGGCGAGGGGACGGAGTGATCGAATGATCCTGAACGGGAAACGACGACGCTGACAGAGAGACCCCCGGCACCGGCGAGGTGCGCGGGAAGCCGCTCTTCGTCGTTTGCAATTCCCACCGTCGCCCGGCCAGCGATGCTCTCCCGGATTTAGAGAGCTCTGCGGCCCAGGAAGAAAAGAGAAGGATTTATCGTGATTACCCCAGTTTTGCCGACCTATGCGCGGGCCGATCTCGAATTCGAGAGGGGCGAAGGGCCCTATCTCTTCACCGCCAAGGGTGAGCGCTATCTCGATTTCGGCGCCGGCATCGCCGTCAATGCGCTCGGCCATGCCCATCCGGCGCTGGTGAAGGCGCTGACCGAGCAGGCGCAGAAGGTCTGGCACGTCTCCAATATCTACAGGATTCCGGGTCAGGAGAAGCTCGCCCGCAAGCTCGTGGATCTCACCTTCGCCGACACCGTCTTCTTCACCAATTCCGGCGCCGAGGCGCTCGAATGCGCGATCAAGATGGCGCGGCGCTATCATTACGCGGGCGGCAACCCCGAGCGGAACGAACTCATCACCTTCGAGGGCGCCTTCCACGGCCGCACGCTCGCCACCATCTCGGCGGGCGGCAACAGGAAATATATGGAAGGCTTCGGCCCCGACATGCCGGGCTTCCAGCACCTGCCTTTCGGCGACATGAAGGCGCTCGAGGCGGCGATCGGCCCGAAGACGGCGGGCATCCTCATCGAGCCGGTTCAGGGCGAGGGCGGCATCCGCGTCCTTCCGGGCGAGCAGCTGCGGCGCATCCGTGCGCTTTGCGACGAGGCGGGAATCCTTCTCGTGCTCGACGAGGTGCAGACGGGCTTCGGCCGCACGGGACGGCTCTTCGCCCATGAGCTTTCCGGCGTCACCCCCGACATCATGGCGGTGGCGAAGGCGCTGGGTGGCGGCTTTCCCGTCGGCGCCTGTCTTGCGACCGAAGCGGCCGCGCGCGGCATGACGGTCGGCACGCATGGCTCGACCTATGGTGGCAATCCGCTTGCCATGGCCGTGGCGGAGGCCGCCGTCGGCATGATGGCGGCGCCCGAATTCCTCGCCCATGTGCGCGCCATTGGCCTCAAGCTGCGCCAGAAGCTCGCCATGCTCGCCGACCGCCATCCGGCGATCATCGAGAGCGTGCGCGGCGAGGCGCTGATGCTCGGCATCAGGACCCATGTGCCCAATACCGATCTCGTTCAGGCGCTGCGCGACGAGCATCTGCTGACGGTCGGCGCGGGTGACAATGTGGTGCGCCTTCTCCCGCCGCTCATCATCGACGAGAGCCATCTCGACGAGGCGGTGGAAAAGATCGAGCGGGCCTGCACCGTGCTCGAAACGCAACTTGCAAAGACGGCAACCGCCGCACAGGGGGCCCAATGAGCGCCGCCAGCACGATGGAACGGCTGCAGCCGAGGCACTTTCTCGATCTGAGCGAGGTCAGGCCCGGCGAAATTCGCGCCATGCTCGACGACGCCACCCGGCGCAAGGCGTCGCGCGAGGGGCGGCCTCATGCGGAGCCCGATGAAGGCAGCCCCCTCAAGGGCAAGCTCCTCGCCATGATCTTCGAGAAGCCCTCGACCCGCACCCGCGTCTCCTTCGACGTCGCCATGCGCCAGCTCGGCGGCGAGACGCTGCTGCTCAACGGCAACGACACCCAGCTCGGCCGCGGCGAGACCATCGCCGACACGGCCCGCGTTCTCTCGCGCTATGTCGATGCGATCATGATCCGCACGACCGATCACAAGCATCTTCTCGATCTTGCGAAATATGCGAGCGTTCCCGTGATCAACGGGCTCACCGACAAGTCGCACCCCTGCCAGCTCATGGCCGATGTGATGACTTTCGAGGAGCACAAGGGGCCAATCAAAGGCCGCCGCATCGCCTGGGTGGGCGACGGCAACAACATGGTCACGTCCTGGATTCACGCGGCGGCCCAGCTCGAATTCGAGTTGCGCCTCGCCTGCCCGCCCGAGCTTGTGCCCGATGCCGAGGTGCTCGCCTGGGCCGAGGGCAAGGGCGCTAGGATCGTGCTCACCGCCGATCCTTTCGAGGCGGTGAAGGACGCCGACTGCGTGACCACCGACACCTGGGTGTCGATGGGAACGCCGGCGGAGAAGGCGCGCCATCGCCACAATCTGCTCGCGCCCTATCAGGTCAATTCCCGCCTCATGGCGGCGGCGAAGAAGGATGCGATCTTCATGCATTGCCTTCCCGCGCATCGCGACGAGGAAATGACGGCGGAAGTGATCGACGGGCCGCAATCGGTCGTCTGGGATGAAGCGGAAAATCGCCTCCATGCGCAGAAGAGCGTGCTTGCCTGGTGCTTTTCCCGATGAGTACCTCTCATGAGTGACACGGAGCCGCGCTCCCTGACCGGCCATTTTGAAATCGGCGCCGACGATCTCGTTCAGCCCTTCCAGATCGAGGGGCTGGGCATTCGCGGCCGCGTCGTGCGCCTCGGGCCGCTGGTCGATCGCGTGTTGACGCGCCATGCCTATCCCGAGCCCGTTTCGCGCCTTCTCGGCGAGGCGATCGCGCTCACCGCGATGATCGGCTCGGCGCTGAAATTCAAGGGACGCTTCACGCTCCAGACGCAGGGCAAGGGCCCCGTCCGCATGCTCGTCGCGGATTACGAGACGGGCGAGGAGGGCGGTGCGGGCCATGTACGCGGTTATGCGCAACTGGACGACGAGCGCCTCGCCGCCAACCTCGCTGACGGTCGCGTTTCTACGGCGGACCTGCTCGGCGAAGGCTATCTCGCCATGACGATCGATCAGGGCGAGGACATGGAGCGCTATCAGGGCATCGTCGCGCTCGACACCGAAGGGCTTTCCCACGCGGCGCATGAGTATTTCGCGAGCTCCGAGCAGGTGGCGACGCGCATCCGGCTCGCCGCCGGGCCGCTCTACCGGCGCGATGCGTCCGGCCATGCGGCGACCTCGTGGCGCGCAGGCGCGATCATGATCCAGCACATTGCGCGCGATGGCGGCCTGACCGGGCATCGCGAGGCCGAGGACCAGAGCCCGCTGAGCGACGAGGAAGAGAACTGGAACCGCGCCTCGATCCTGATCGACACGGTCGAGGATCACGAGCTTCTCGATCCGGAGCTTGCGCCGACCCGGCTTCTCTACCGCCTCTTCCATGAGGATGGCGTTCGCGCCTACGATCCCGCCGACATTTCCTTTGGCTGCCGCTGCTCGCGCGAGCGCATGGGTTCGGTCATCCGTTCCTTCGGACGCGATGAACTCGAGGAACTGGCGACCGAAGGGGTCATCGAGGCGACGTGCGAATTCTGCAGCGAGGTCTACCGCTTTGCGGCCGACGAACTGAAGGAGGGACTGGAATGATCTGGCGAGTGTCGATGCGCGGTGTTGCGGCCGCTATGCTTGTCGCTTCGGCGGCGCTGCTTGGCGCCTGCGCGAACGAACCGGCGCCGGCGCCCAAGGCCGATATCGGCTTCGTCGGCAAACCGGTCAAGCTCTCCGTCTCCTCGGTCGCTGTCGACGACCGCTACAACCCGCCCGGCCGCGCGCCGAATGTGGAACAGCTTCATGCGGTAACGCCCGCCGGTATCGCTCATCGCTGGGCCGATACGCGCCTCGTCGCCGTCGGCCAGCGCGGCATCGCGACGCTGACCATCCTCGATGGTAGCGTGGTCGAGACGAAGCTTCCGGTCAAAGGCGGCGTCGAGGGCTTCTTCGGCGATCAGGTTGACACGAAACTGACGGCGACGCTCAAGGCGAAGCTCAGCGTGGCGATCCAGGGCGACCAGCCGGGCAATTATGCGAACTACTCGGCGAATGTCGTTGCGACGGGCGAGAAGACGATCCTCCAGAGCGCCAATCTCAACGACCGCGATCGCGCCTATTTCGAGCTGATGAACATCATCGCGCAGAAATTCGACACGGCGCTCACCGCCGAGATCAATCGCACCATGTCGCCGGTGCTCGTGCCCTGACGGGCACGCTCGCGGGCGCCTCTATCCGCCCCTATGCGCCCCCGGCAAATTCGGCGAGCCGCATCATGAAGCGGTCGCACTCGGCGAGTTGCGAAAGCTCGATGAATTCGTCGGGCTTGTGCGCCTGGTCGATCGAGCCGGGGCCGCAGACGACGGTTGGAACATCGGCAAGCTGAAAGAGCCCGGCCTCCGTGTTGTAGGAGACGGCCTCGGCCGAATTGCATTGCGCAAGCTTCATCACCAGCGTTTCGGCGGGCGAGCCTTCCTCGGGCGCCAGCCCCGGCGAGCGGGCGCGCACCGACGTTTCGATGCTTGCCTTCGGATAGACGGCCTTCATGCGCGGCAGCACCTCTCGCTCGGCGAAGGCCATGAAGCGCGTGATGATCTCCTCCGGGTCGAGATCGGGAAGAGGCCGGCACTCCCATGCGAAGGTGCAGGAGCGGGGAACGATATTGACCGCGCTGCCGCCCTTGATGGTGCCGACGCTGATCGTCGTATAGGGCGGACGGAAGCGGCCTGTCGCATCGCCCCTTTCGCGCATCTCCTCCGCGAGCTTCATGAGATAGGTGATGAGTTCCGCCGCGTACTGGATGGCGCTCACGCCCTGATGGGTCTGGCTCGAATGGAATTCGAGGCCCGTCACCTTCGTCACATAGGACTGGATGCCCTTATGCGCGTTGACGACCTTCATGCTCGAAGGCTCGCCGACGATCACGACCTGCGGCTTCGGCAGTGTGCGGATGACCGCGTCGATCATCGGCCTGACGCCGAGACAGCCGACCTCCTCGTCATAGGAAAGCGCGAGGTGAACGGGGATCTGCGGCCCGCGCGCCAGAAATTCCGGCACATGGGCGAGCGCCGAGGCGATGAAGCCCTTCATGTCGCTCGTGCCGCGCCCGATGAGTCTGCCCTCGCGCTCGACAATGGCGAAGGGATCGCTCGTCCAGTCCTGCCCGTCTATGGGCACGACATCGGTGTGGCCCGAAAGCACGATGCCGCCCGCCCGGTCGGCCGGGCCGATCGTCGCGAAGAGATTGGCCTTGGTGTCGTCCTCATTGGCGATGAGCCGGCAGGATACGCCATGAGCCGAAAGATAGGTCTCGACGAAGGCGATGAGTTCGAGATTGGAATTGCGGCTCGTCGTGTCGAAGCCGACGAGCCTTTCGAGCATCTCGCGCGTGCTGAGGCGTTTGGCGGGCATTGGGCATCCTCTGCTTAAGGATGCCCAACATAGCCTGCCTCCCCCTTGAGGGGGAGAGCCGAACGAACGCTACCAGTGAAGGCCGCGGGTGAGCGCCGCGAGCGCCACCGCCTCGTTCGAGGCCTGCGCCTCGCTAGGCGCCGGCTTCTCGCCCTTTGCCGCCGCTGAATCCGGGAAGAGGCGGAACGTAGTGTTGAAAAGGATATTGGTGATGTTGGGAGCAAGCGCCCACAGCACCTCGCCGAACGTGCCGAGGCGCGTCGCGATCCGCTTCGGCCGTTCGATGATCCCTTCGCAGATGAGATCGGCGGCATCGTCGGGTGCCAGCGTCGGCACGCTGTCATAGATCTTGGTCGGCGCGATCATCGGCGTCTTCACCAGCGGCATGTAGATATTGGTGAAGGCGATATTGTTGTGATGGAACTCGGGCTGGGCGCAGCGGGCAAAGGCGCCGAGCGCCGCCTTGGACGCGACATAGGCCGAGAAGCGCGGCTGGTTCACCTGCACGCCGATGGAGAGAATGTTGATGATCTGGCCGCGGTTGCGCTCCACCATCGAGGGCAGGAAGCCCATGATGAGCCTGAGTGCGCCGAAATAATTGAGCTGCATCGTGCGCTCGAAATCGTGGAAGCGATCATAGGAGAGATGTACGGAGCGGCGGATCGAGCGGCCCGCATTGTTGACGAGAATGTCGACACCGCCATGATCCTTCAGCACCTGCTGCACGAGCCTGTCGCTGGAGGCCATGTCGGCGATGTCGGCGCTGTAGGTATGCGCCTCGCCGCCGGCGGCCTCGATCTCGGCCTTCGTCGCGGCGAGTTTTTCGACATCGCGCGCGACGATGAGCACCCGGCCGCCCGCCGCCGCGACCTTGAGCGCTGTTGCATGTCCGATGCCCGACGAGGCGCCGGTGATGAGCACGGTCTTCCCTCTGACCGCGCCCGAGAGCGAGCGGTCGCGGAAGAGATCGGGATCGAGGTTGCGCTCCCAGTAATCCCAGAGAAATCCCGCATAGGATTCGAGTGGCGGGCAGGTGATGCCGGAGCCCTTGAGCGCCTTTTCCGCATCGCGGGCGTCGAAGCGCGTCGGGTAGTTGAAGAATTTGAGCGTCGCACGCGGGATGCCGAGATCGCCGAGAACGCTTTCGATGATCGACTTCACCGGCGGCAGCCGCATCAGGCTGTCGCGGAGGCCCTTCGGAATGAAGGCGAACATGCGCGCATCGACGCGCACCGTGAATTGCGGCGCGTTCGCCGCCCGCGCGAACATGTTGAGCACTTGGCCGACGCGCAGATGCTCCGGGTTGGTGAGGTGGAATGTGTGCCCGTCGAGCTTCGGCTTGTGCGCGATGTGATCGAGCGCCCGGGTCACGAAATCGACCGGCACGATGTTGATGTAGCCACCTTCGATGCCGACGAGCGGAACCCAGGGCGGCAGCATGCGGCGCAGTTTCTTGAGCATGCGGAAGAAGACGTAAGGCCCGTCGATCTTGTCGATCTCGCCTGTCTTCGAATGCCCGACCACGATGCCGGGCCGGTAGATGCGCCAGGGCATCTTCGCCTCGTTGCGCACCACGGCTTCGGAGGCATGCTTGGTCGAGAAATAGGGATGCCTGCCGTTCTCCCATTCCTCGAACATGTCCTCGCGCCACCAGCCGGAAAAGAGCCCTGCCGCCGCGATCGAGCTGACATGATGGAAGCATTTGGCGCCGACCGCCTCGGCGAGTTCGAGCGCGTGCCGCGTGCCGTCCACATTGGCGGCCATCTGCGCGGCTTCGTCCTCATTGGCAATGTCGTAGATCGCGGCGAGATGGAAGACGTGATCGACCTTGCCCTTGAGCTTCGCGATCTCGGCAGGGGCGACGCCCATGCGCTTCTTCTCGATGTCGCCGGTCACGGCGACGACGCGCGCGGCCTCGGCCCCCCAGCGCTCGCTCAGGCGCTTCAGCTTTTCCTTCGAGCCCGGCCGCACAAGCACATAGATCGTGCCCTTGCGTTTCACGAGTTCGTCGATGAGGTGACGGCCGAGAAAGCCCGTCCCCCCGGTCACAAGATAGTTCATGGCTCCTCCCCTCGCCGGACCCTGGCGGTCCCGGGCGTTTTCTGCGGGGGGACGAAGCCCGGCCCATGAGACGGGAGGCCCCCCGCCTCCCGCAGTCATGCTACGCGAGATCGGGGAAAAAACGCCAGTTTGGTGAAGGGGGACGCTACGTCAGTTCGGCAGGGCCGTCACATGCGGGCAGTCGAGCGAGAAGGCCGGAATGTCGACGATGAAGGTTTCGCCCCTGTCCGTTTCCATCTGGTAGTTGCCGAACATGATGCCGAAGGGCGTCGCGAGGGGGGTGCCGCTCGTATATTCGAAGCGCTCGCCCGGCTTCAGCACGGGCTGCTCGCCGACGACGCCGGGACCACGCACTTCATGCACATGGCCGCTCGCATCGGTGATCTTCCAGTAGCGCGAGCGAAGCTGCACGGTCTTCTCGCCCCGGTTCTCGATCACGACGTGATAGGCCCAGACATAATAGTCCTGGTCGGGCTCGGACTGATCCTCGAGATAGGTCGGCTCGACCTTGATGTGGATGGAGTTGGTCTGGGAACTGTACATCGTGCTGTCCTTGCGCGAATGCATCATCCGCTGACGTTGAGTGAAGGCGACCTTGCGGGCGCTGCAGGAGATGCGGCCTCTACTTGCGAAAACCTGCACTCGCCCGCCAGGGGGCCTCCGATCGTTCACATTAAAGACAATCCGCTAAGGTTGCATTAACGCCGTGTGTCCGGGCGTCAGCATCGCGCAAGGGCGGGGATCTCAGATCCCCGCCAGCGCCGCGTCGAGGTCCTCCATCAGGTCCTGCGGATCTTCGAGCCCGATGGAAAGCCGCAACATGCCCTCGCTGATGCCGCTTGCCGCCCGCTGCTCGGGCGTGAGGCGCTGATGCGTGGTCGTCGCAGGGTGGGTGATGAGGCTTTTGGCGTCGCCGAGATTGTTTGAAATCTTGATGATTTCGAGCGCATTGGCGAAGCGGAAAGCGCCTTCCTTTCCGCCCTTCACGTCGAAGGCCATGACGTTGCCGCCCATCTCCATCTGGCTCATGGCTAGCTCGTGCTGCGGATGGCTCTTGAGCGCGGGATGGAGAACGCGCGTGACCTTGGGATGGTCTTCGAGAAAGCGGGCAACCGCCTCGCCGTTGCGCGCATGTTCGCGCACACGCAGATCGAGCGTCTCGAGGCTCTTGAGCATCACCCAGGCATTGAAGGGGCTGATCGCGGGGCCCGTCTGGCGCAGGAAATTGGCCAGATGGTCGGCGATCCATTGCTTCGACGACAGCACCACGCCGCCGAGGCAGCGACCCTGTCCGTCAATATGCTTGGTCGCCGAATAGACGACGATATCGGCGCCGAGTTCGAGCGGCCGCTGCAGAATGGGCGTCGCGAACACATTGTCCACGATGAGCAATGCGCCGGCCGCATGCGCGATCTCGGCGACGGCCCTGATGTCGATCACTTCGAGCGTCGGATTGGAGGGCGATTCGAGGAAGACGATCCGCGTATTGGGCCTGATCGCCTTCTTCCACTGGTCGAGATCGCGCCCGTCGACGAGCGTGGAGGAAATGCCGAAGCGTGGCGCCAGCGTCTCGACAATGAAGCGGCAGGAGCCGAAAACCGCCTGCGACGAAAGGATGTGATCGCCCGCCTTCAGCGAACAGAGGATCGCCGCGGTGACGGCCGCCATGCCGCTCGCGGTTGCGCGCGCATCCTCCGCCCCTTCCAGCAGCGCCATGCGTTCCTCGAACATGCGGACCGTCGGGTTCGCAAAGCGGCTATAGATGAAGCCCGGCTCCTCGCCGGTGAAGCGTTTCTCTGCCGCTTCCATGGATTCATAGGTGTAGCCGGAGGTGAGGAAGAGCGCTTCGCTGGTCTCGCCGAACTGGCTCCTGCGCGCACCGCCATGAACGAGGGCGGTACGGGGACGATAGGATTTGGTCATGATGACTTGCCTGCCTGAATGTCGGCCGGCCCGAGGGTCGCCGGAAACGAAAAACCCGACCGGCAGGTGGTCGGGGCTTCGCAAAACCCGACCTGTTTAGCGGGTTGTTTTACGTGGCCGCAAGCCGGTCGGCTAAAATCACCACGGGATTGGCGCGCATTTAATTCCCATTGCCGGGATGCGTCAAGCGCAGCCCTTGCTGCATCTGCGCGCGGCCTGCGGCTCCATTCGGGGATGACGAGCGCGCAAGCCGCGGCCCGAAACCCCGCCGGGCGCGTGGGCACATCATGGGAAAACCGGTACAAACGGGGAACAATTCCCGTTCGGCCTGCACAACGCCCTCGGTGCTTCCCGCTGGCGGCGCCTCGACCTATAACAGCGGGCGGCCCGATGGCCGTTCCTGAGGCAGGGTATGTCGATGACCAGTGCGGTGGACGATCTTTTTCCGAACTATGAAGATGCCGAGCCCCGTCGCGTCGGGCCGGGCCAGGCTTTTGCGACCGGCATTCTGCCGGCGCACGCCATTCAGGCGATGATCCGTGAACGCGAGATCTGGGCGACGCGCGAGATCGAGCGCGAGCAGATTCAGCCCGCAAGTCTCGACCTGCGGCTCGGAACGCAAGCCTACCGGCTGCGCGCGAGTTTCCTCCCCGGTCCCGATCGCGGCGTGATGGAGCGGGTCGAGGAGCTGACCCTCCACAAGATCGACCTTTCCGAAGGGGCGGTGCTCGAGACGGGCTGCGTCTATCTCGTGCCGCTCGTCGAGGCGCTGGCGCTTTCCGAGCGCACCTCGGCCGCCGCCAATCCGAAAAGCTCGACCGGCCGGCTCGATGTCTTCACGCGCGTCATCACGGATTTCTCGACCGAGTTCGATCAGGTGGCGGCGGGCTACAAGGGGCACCTCTATCTCGAAATCTCGCCGCGCAGCTTTCCCATTCTCGTGCGGCCCGGTTCGCGCCTCGCGCAGATCCGCTTTCGCCGCGGAACGGCAACGCATTCCGATGCGGAGATGCGGCGCCTCCATGATGAGGTCGGGCTTGTGGATGGCGACGCCGATATCGATGGCGGCCTCGGCCTCACCGTCAATCTTCAGCCGGAGCAGGAAGGGGGCATCGTCGGCTTTCGCGCCAAGAGTCATTCCGGCGTGATCGATGTCGACCGCCGCGCCGCCTATGACGTTCTCGATTTCTGGGACCCGCTTCACGTGCGCCCGGGCAAGGGACTCATTCTCGACCCGGATGAATTCTATATTCTCGCCTCCCGCGAGGCGGTCCATGTGCCGGCGAGCCATGCCGCCGAGATGGTGCCCTACAATCCGCTGGTGGGCGAGTTCCGCGTGCACTATGCGGGCTTCTTCGATCCCGGTTTCGGCGCGAAGGAGGCTGGCGGCCTCGGAAGCCGCGCGGTCCTCGAGGTCCGCAGCCATGACGTGCCCTTCATCCTGGAGCATGGCCAGATCATCGGCCGCCTCGTCTATGAACGCCTGACGGATCGGCCAGCCGTGCTATACGGCGAGCGCATGGGCTCGAACTATCAGCGTCAGGGGCTGAAGCTCTCGAAACATTTCAAGCCGCTCTGACGACATGCGGGCGCGCGGCGTCATTCCCTATGCGGCGGCCTTTCTCGTGCTCGTGCTCTGCAACTGGGCGGGCGGGCGCGTGGCCGCCCTGCTGCATCTTCCCGTGCCGGGAACGGTCATCGGCATATTGATCCTGCTTGGCGTGTTCGCCTTTCTCGGCCGCGTGCCGCAGCCCTTGCGCCGCATGGCCGAATTTCTGCTCCGGCATCTCAATCTTTTCTATATCCCGGCGGGCGTGGGCGTGATGGCCTATGCGGCGCTGGTGCGCCAGGACCTCCTTCCGATCGTCGTGGCGCTGACGGGCGGCACCTTCATCGCCCTCATTGCGGGCGCGCTCGCCTTTCACTGGGCCGCGCGGCTCACCGGACAACGGGGAAGCGACGAATGACGGCGCAGCATGTCTGGTTCGCCGGAGAGGGAATGCTGTGGCTCTGCGTGACGCTCGCGGCCTATCTGGGCGCGCGCTGGGTGCAGGAAAAACTCAACGGGCACCCGGCCGCCAATCCGGTCTTCATCGCCGCCGCTCCCATCATCGCGCTGCTCGTCTTTTCAGATGTGCCCTACACGGATTATTCGCGCGGCGGGTCGATCCTGCTCTGGCTGCTCGGACCGGCGACGGTGGGGCTTGCCGTTCCCCTCTATCTCAACTTCGCCGAGGTGAGGAGCGCGCTCGTGCCGATGGTGGTGGCGCTTGTCATCGGGTCGTCGGCGGCGGTTCTCTCCGCCGTCCTCATCGGCTATGCGATGGGCGCCGACATCGAGACGATCCGCTCCCTCGCGCCCAAATCGGTGACGACGCCCATCGCCATGGGCATCGCCTCCGAGATCGGCGGCATACCGGCGCTCACCGCCGCCTTCGTCATCATCACGGGCGGCATCGGAGCGATCTTCGGCAGCGCGCTTTTCAACATGGTTCGCGTCCGCGACGAGCGCGCCCGCGGCTTTGCCATGGGTATAGCCGCGCATGGCATGGGCACGGCGCGCGCTTTTCAGGTGAGCTGGCGGGCAGGCACATTCTCGGGCGTGGCCATGGCGCTGAACGGCATCGTCACGGCCATCGTGCTGCCGCTTCTCTGGATCGCCTTCGCGCATTGAAGCTGGAGGGTTGCGACGGCCGGCCCCGGGGGGTCAGGGGAAAACAGGCCGGCCGCGCAACGTCCGACGGAACTCAGAGATGATCCGGGTTTCCGTCATAGATCTTGAAGGTGAGGTCCGTGACGCCGGCCTCGTTCACGCGGCGCAGCGTGCCGGACTTGTCGATCTGGTAGTCGTAGCAGCCGTTCGGACGATTGGGCCCGAGCGTGATGCAGAACTTCCCGTCCTTGACCGCCCATGTGCCGCCATACTTGGTCCATGAGCCCTGAATGTTGCAGGGGCGCTCGCGGCCGCGAATGGTGCCGTTCTTCTCGTAATACTCCTGAAAGTCGTTCCGGCCCGCGCCGCACTCCCGGTACTGCCCCTCGATCGTCTTGCCGACGATGAGTTTGGCCACGTCTTCGCCCTTCATGTACACATCGGCGAATGCCGCGCCGGCGAAGAGACCGGCCACTGCAACACCCGCCAAAATCAGAGATTTCGCTGTCATTGTCCGTTCTCCTCGCTTCGAGGGCGCGCCCGTGCGGCGCGCCACTCTCAACAGGAGGCAAGATTGGATCAGGCGGCGGGGGCGTTCATTGATCGAGGTCAAAGCGGTTGGCGCCCCGCCCGGGGATGTCAGCCGGCGGAGCAGCTCCCGCCGCCCAGAACGCAGAATTTCGCGCAATGGCGGTGATTGAGTTTCACGGGCCGGAAGCTTTCGGCAAGCGTCTCTCCGAGATCGAATTGCGGATCGTCGGGAATGAGCGTGCAGGCAACGACGCGGGGGGAGGCGTCGCCCTTCCGCTTCACCACCATGCGGCTCGTCGCGCACATGACGGTCGCCGGATCGACATGGAGGATGCCCCAGCAGGCGGTGGTGATCTCCGGCACATCCGCCTTCTCGTCCATCTCCGGAAAGAGCACGAGAGCGCCGGGGTCGTTCGCCTCGACCGGGATTTTCTCGCGCGCAAAGAGCGCCGCAAAGCCCGCGCGCTCCGTTGCCTCGCCCTCGCCATGGATGGTGCGGCCCGCCACCGAGAACGCGAACCCCTCCCGCGCGAGAAAGCGCAAGCCCGCCATCGTCCGCGCGAAGCTGCCCGGTCCCCGCTCGCGGTCGTGCAGTTTCTCCGTATAATGATCGAGGCTCACCCGGAGCCGAAGCCTTGCGTCGTGAGCCTCCTTGAGGCGGAGAAGGCCCGCGCGCGGCGCAGGCCGCATCATGGGCTGCATCGCATTGGTGAGGATCAGCACCTCATGGCCGCGGCCGAGCGCGTCTGCGGCCATGGCGATGAGGTCCGGGTTCATGAAGGGCTCGCCGCCCGTGAACCCGATCTCGCGCGTGCCGAGCTTTTCGCGCCCGATCTCGTCGAGGAAGCGCGCGACCTCGGCGGCGGTGATGTAGGACAGCCGGTCCTCGGTCGGGCTCGAATGGATGTAGCAATGCGCGCACTCGATGTTGCAGAGCGTGCCCGTATTGATCCAGAGCGTTTCGAGGGAGCGGAAGGACACGGATGCGCGCCGCTCGCCCTTCGCCGTGATGTCGGGGTCCGAGAATTTTTCGAGCGGCAGGATGGTTCGGGACATGTCGGTCATACCGGCAGGTATAGCATTTCGGGCTGCGGGCGCTGTTCACAAAACGGCGAGGCCCGCTAGACTGCCTGCAAAGCGCGAGGGGGCAGGGGCATGCAGCATGAATTGACGGGCGGCGATCTTCTGGACGGGGCGGGCGCGCTCGCCGAACGGGGCTGGGCGCGCGCCGAAGTGAAGCGCTATCGCCGGGGCGCCATTCGCGCGCCCTGGTACCGCATCAAGGAATGGGACTATTACTGCATCCTCGCCGGGGATTACGGCCTCGCGCTGACCGTCGCGGACAATTCCTATATGGGCCTGCTCGCCGCTTCATGGCTCGACTTCCGCACGCCAGGGGCGCTCAACGACAGCGCGATGCTGGTCTTCCCGCGCGGGCGAATGGGGCTTCCCGAAAGCGCCGATGCGGGCGACATCGTGCAGCGCCATGCGAAGGTGTCGCTCGCCTTCCGCCACGAGCCGGGCGGGAGGCGGCTCAGCGTCGATTATCCGGGCTTTGCGGGCGGCAGGGGGCTCAAGGGGGAATTGTGGCTCGCCCAGCCTCCGATGGACCGCATGGTCATCGCGACGCCTTTCGCCGGAGCGCCGCGCGCCTTCTATTACAACCAGAAGATCAACTGCCTGCCGGCCGAGGGCGAGATCGTTTTCGACGGCCAGCGCTTCGCCTTCGAGCCGCATTCGGCCTTCGGCGTGCTCGATTGGGGCCGAGGCGTCTGGACCTATGACAACACCTGGTATTGGGGTTCGGCCTCGGGGCTCGTCGGCGGGCGGCCCTTCGGTTTCAACATCGGCTATGGCTTCGGCGACACCTCGGCGGCGAGCGAGAACATGCTCTTCGTCGACGGGCGCGCCCACAAGCTCGCCGATGTCGCCTTTCACATTCCCCAAGGGACCTATGACGGCGCGCCCTGGCGCTTCACGAGCAGCGACGGGCGGTTCGAAATGGAGTTCGAGCCGATCATCGACCGCAGCGCGAATTTCGATCTGAAGCTCCTGCGCTCCATTCAGCATCAGGTCTTCGGCCGCTTCACGGGGCAGGTGGTGCTCGACGATGGCAGCAGGCTCGAGGCGAGCCGGCTCCTCGGCTTTGCCGAGGAGGTGCGGAACCGCTGGTAGGCTCTTGCGCCGGGCGCGGGCCCCGCGCTACTAAAGGCGGGCGCGGGTGTAGCTCAATGGTAGAGCAGAAGCTTCCCAAGCTTACGACGAGGGTTCGATTCCCTTCACCCGCTCCAACGCTCCTCCGGGCCCTTTCGGCCGCGATTGCAGGAGCCCCTGCCGGCGTCACGCCTTGCGTTCGGTCGTCGGGTCGATCATTCCCTTGATCTCGGTGATCTTCGTAGCCGGAAAGCCGCTCATCTCCGCGTGCTTGCGGATCAGCGATTCATCCTTGGCGAGATAGACGCAGAAGGTCTTGTTGTCCGCGACATAGCTCTCCTGCCACTGGATGTCCGGGGCGAGCTTCTTCAGGACGTCGTTCGACTTGGCCGCGGCCTCGCGAAGCTGCTCGCGCTCGAAAGTGCCGACGGAGGGGATATCGCGTTCGATGATGAACTTGCGCAGTGCCATGCCGGGCCTCCCTTGAGAGAAACTGAACGAAATCCCCCGCCTGGGCACCCCCCGCCCCATGCCGAAAATCATAGGCTGGATAAGGGCGGCGGAAAAGCCTCTGAACCGGGCATTCTCCCGTCGGCCTTCAGGCGGGCCTTGCCGCCGCCGCCGGCAGGACGACGCGGGCACAGAGGCCGCCGAGCTCGCTTTCCTCCAGATGAAGCTCGCCTCCATAGCTCTCCACTATGTCGCCGACAATGGCGAGGCCGAGCCCGCTTCCGGGCGCACTTAGGTCGAGCCGCCCGCCGCGCCTCAGCGCCGCTTCGCGTTTGGCCTCGGGAATGCCCGGCCCGTCATCCTCGATCCGAAGGACGACGCCCCCAGGCGCTGCTCCGCCGGAAATGCGAACGCGCCCGCGCGCCCATTTCGCCGCATTCTCGATCAGGTTTCCGGCAAGCTCGATGAGGTCGCCCTCGTCGATGGCGGCGCGCGCATCCGCCGCTATGTCGCTTGCCCATTCGAGCGCCTCTCCCCGCGGCGTCTTGCGTATGGTCGCGACGAGCCGCGCGATAGCGGGCGCGAGCGCGACGGAGAGGCCGCGCCTCGGCCTCAGCCGCGTCTGGGCGATGGCGCGCTCGGCATGGCGGCGCATGGTTTCGGCGAGTTCGTCTATGTCGTCGGCGATCTCGCTTTCGCCTCTCGCGCGCAACAGCCGCGCATCGGCCGCAAGGACGGAGAGCGGCGTTCTGAGCCCATGCGCAAGATCGGCCGCCCGGCCGCGCGAGCGCTCGATGGCCTTTTCCTGCGCATCGAGAAGATCGTTGATTTCCTCCGCTAGCGGCAGCACCTCGTCCGGATAGTCGGAAGCGAGCCGCTTCAGCGTGCCTGCATGAATGGCCTCGACGCCGCGCCGCACGGCTTCGAGCGGCTGGAGGCCCACACGCACCTGCAGCCAGCCTGCCGCCAGAAGCGCGAGCCCGAGGAGCAGGAGCGAGGGCGCCATATCCGCGCCGAAATCCCGCGTCGCGCGCGCGATCTCCGCGCGATCAATGGCGACGGCGAGCCGCAGCGGCCGCTCCGCACCGCGATCGGGAAAGAGAACCTCGCGTTCCCGCACCACGAGCTGCGTTCCGGCGGGCCCCGGCAGCTCGTGCCGGTGAATGACGAGGCGGCCGAGACTGTCGGCGGGAAGCGTGAGAGCCGTGTCCCAGAGCGAGCGCGAGCGAAGCCTTTGCCCGCTCTTCTCGTCCTCGATCTGCCAGTAGAGCCCGCTCAGCGGCTGGTCGAAGCGGGGGTCGGCCGGTTGTGGCGAAAGGCGGATCGCGCCATCGGGGTCGAAGGCGATATTGCCGGCGATCTGGCGCAGATAGGTTTCAAGCTCGCCATCCACCCGCCTTTCGACATGGCGCTCGAACAGGAAAACGAGGCCGAGCCCCGCCAGCACCAGCGCCGCCGCGATCGAAAGGGCGGAGCCCGCGATGAGCCGCAGCCGGAGCGAGCGCCGGGTCATGACTTTGCTTCCGCGACGAAATAGCCGAAGCCGCGCCTCGTTTCGATGAGATCGACGCCGAGCTTCCGGCGCAGGCGCCCGACCAGCACCTCGATGGCGTTCGACTCGCGTTCATAATCCTGTGCGTAGAGATGCTCGGTCAGTTCGAGCTGGGGCACGACGCGGCCCGCATGATGGAGAAGATAGGAAAGGAGCCTGTATTCCTGCGGCGAAAGATGCACGGGCACTCCGTTCACCGTCACCTTCATCTGCCGCGGATCGAGCGTCACCGGACCGTTGACGAGAACGGGCGCCGCCTGCCCGGCGGAGCGCCTGATGATGGCGCGCAGCCGGGCCAGAAGCTCCTCCATGCGGAACGGCTTGGCGAGATAATCGTCGGCGCCCGCATCGATCCCCTCGACGCGCTCGACCCATGAGCCGCGCGCCGTCAGCACCAGCACGGGCATGCGCCGTCCCGCCGCCCGCCAGCGCTTGAGCACCGCAAGCCCGTCCATGGATGGCAGGCCGAGATCGAGGACGATGGCGTCGAAATCTTCCGTGTCGCCACGAAACCACGCTTCCTCGCCATCCTTTTCGCGCTCGGCCGCATAGCCGGCGGCGGCGAGCGCCGTCATGATGTCGTTCGCGATCCGGTCGTCATCCTCGACCACGAGAAGGCGCATCAGCGGCCCTCCGCCTCTATGATCTCGGCGCTGCGCGCATCGACATCGAGTTTGACGAGGCGCCCGTCCTTGCCGATGAGCTTGATCTCATAGATCCAGCGCCCGTCTTCCCGCTCGAGCTCGACCTTCACGATGTCGCCGGGATAGAGGCGGCTTATGCCGGGAAGTATGTCCTCCAGCGGCTTTATGTCGCCCCGTTCCCGCGCCTCGCGCGCGCGGTCGTGATCGCCCGCCCCGGCGCCCAGCGGCCAAATGAGGGCGACGAGCGCGAGCGCCGCCGCGGTTTTTCCTGGCGAAGGCTTGTGTTTTCTCATCGGCGCATCATCGCACGATCGAGGCTGACAGAATGCTGACAAAGCGTCTCAGCGATCGGTCAGCCGCCCGCGCCTAGGGTCGTCTCCATCGAGGCGATGCCGCCTCCCCATTGAAGGAGATCGAACGATGCGCGTGAAGACGATACTGGCCGCAGGCGCTCTTGCCACTCTCGCCCTGACTTCCGCCGCCCTGACCTCGGCGGCGATGACCTCAAGCGCCATGGCTGCGGACAAGGATGCCCGCTGCACCGATCAGCCCCGCGAGCAATGGATGAGCAAGGACGCGGCAAAGGCGAAGGCGACGGCGCTCGGCTATGAGGTGCGCCGCGTGAAGGTCGAGGATGGCTGCTACGAGATCTACGCTTTCGACAGCAACAAGGCGAAGGTCGAAATCTTCATGAACCCGGTGAGCGGCGAACTCGTCAACCGCAAGGATGACGACTGATGGCGGCTGAACTCACGACCGACAATGCCGGCCGCGCGATGCGGCCGGCCACGGTCAAGGTCTGGGACCCGCTGGTGCGGATCTTCCACTGGTCGCTGGTCCTCGCCTTCATCATTGCCTGGGCGACGGGCGACGAGGCCGAAAGCGTTCACATCGCCACCGGCTATGTCATCATGGGACTGCTCGGCTTCCGGCTCGTCTGGGGCCTGATCGGAACGAAGCATGCCCGCTTCACCGATTTCATCCGCTCGCCGCGAACCGTCATCGCCTATATGCGCGACATGCCGCGCTTCCGGGCGAAGCGCTATCTCGGCCACAACCCGGCCGGGGGAGCCATGGTGGCGGCGCTGCTGCTGATGCTCTCGGCGCTCTGCGCGACGGGCTTCATGATGACGACGGATGCCTTCTGGGGCGTCGAATGGGTCGAGGAAGTGCATGAGGCGCTGGCCAATCTCATGCTCGTCCTTGTCGGCCTCCATCTCGCGGGCGTCGCCTTTTCGAGCTTCGAGCACCGCGAAAATCTCGTGCGCGCCATGTTCACCGGGCGCAAACGAGCCTGACGACGGGGCGGGGGGCTCGCTGCCCCTCGTCCGCTCTTCGCATTGTCCATCGTGAAGGTGCATGCGCTATAAGTGGACATGCACTTTTGACGATGATGTGAGCGAGCGATGCCAACTTCCCTTTATTCCCTCATCGAAATGTCGTTTCCCGCAGATCGCAGCAAGGTGGCGATCGAGGTGCCGGACCGTGCGCGCGGCCGCGTGAGCTGGACCTTCGCGGAGCTTGCGGGCGCGACCGCGCGGGCCGCCTCGCTTTTCGCGGGCCTCGGGCTCAGGCATGGCGACCGTGTGGCCGTGCAGGCGGAAAAATCGCCCGAGGCGCTGATCGCCTATCTCGCCTGTCTGCGCGGCGGCTTCGTGTTCCTGCCGATGAACACGGCCTACCGGACGGACGAGGTCGATTATCTCGTGGGCAATGCAGAACCCGCCCTCATCATCTGCGATCCGGCGCGCGAGGCCGAGACGCACGAGATCGCCGCACGCCACGGGACGGCGCATGTCCTGACGCTCGATGCCGAGGGCTTCGGCAGCTTCAGCGAGGCGGCGGCGAAAGTGCGCGATGCCTTGCCCGTCGCCGACTGCGCTTCATCGGATCTCGCGGCGATCCTCTATACCTCCGGCACGACGGGCAAGCCCAAGGGCGCGATGCTGAGCCACGGCAATCTCGCCGCGAACGGCATCGCGCTGCGCGATTCCTGGCGCTTCACGGAAGAGGATGTGTTGCTTCACGCGCTGCCGATCTTCCATGCGCATGGGCTCTTCGTCGCCTGCCACTGCGCGCTTCTCTCCGGCGCGCGCATGATCTGGCTTTCGAAATTCGACCGCGCCGAGGTGTTGCGCCAGCTTCCGCGCGCGAGCACCTTCATGGGCGTGCCGACCTTCTACACCCGGCTCCTCGCGGGCGAGGATTTCAACGCGAGGCTCGTCGCGCATATGCGGCTTTTCACCAGCGGTTCGGCGCCGCTGCTCGCCGAGACCTTCGAGGAATTCAGATCGCGCACCGGGCTTGCCATTCTCGAACGCTACGGCATGACCGAAACCGGCATGAACACATCGAATCCCTATGATGGCGAGCGCCGCGCCGGCACGGTGGGCTTTCCGCTTCCGGGCGTCGAGGTTCGCGTCATGGGCGAGGACGGGCGCGAATTGCCGCGAGGCGAGATCGGCGGCCTCGAAGTGCGCGGACCGAATGTCTTCAGTGGCTATTGGCGCATGCCCGAAAAGACGGCCGAGGAATTTGCGGAAGGCGGCTGGTTCAGGACCGGCGACGTCGCGATGATCGACGCGGACGGTTACGTTCACCTCGTCGGCCGCGCCAAGGACCTCATCATTTCGGGCGGCTACAACGTCTATCCGAAGGAGATCGAGACGCTGATCGACGAAATGCCGGAGGTCGACGAATCCGCGATCGTCGGCGTTCCCCACAAGGATTTCGGCGAGGCGGGCGTCGCGGTCGTGGTGCTGCGCGAGGGGAGTGCGCTTGACGAGGCGGCGCTGATCGCGCGGCTCAAGGAGAAGATCGCCAATTACAAGGTGCCGAAGCACGCTTTCTTCGTCGAAAGCCTGCCGCGCAACACCATGGGCAAGGTCCAGAAGAACCTGCTGCGCGATCGCTATCGCGACGCCTGCGCGTGACCCCCGAAAAAGGCGCCGCCGGGCTTTCTACTCGGCGTGGCGGTCGCTGGCGCGCTTCTTTTCGGGCGCGGCCTTGACTTGCCGGCGCCGGTCGGGCCCGTCGAAATCGCCGCTGTGAATGAGCGGGCGGGGCCTGCGCAGAACGGATTCGATCCGCGTCATGAGCTGCGTGGCCGAGAAGGGCTTGGACAGTACTTCCGTCGCGCCGCTGTCGCGGACGGCGATGACGTTTGTCTTGAACGGCCGCTCCGTCATGAAGATGACGGGCACATGGTTCGGCAATCCCGAGTCGGGCTTGCGCAGCGTCTTCACGACCGTGCGGCCGTCGAGCGGCGGCTCGAGATCGTCCACGAGAACCACATGCACGCGCTGATGGGCGAGAATGTGGAGCGCGTCCTCGCCGTTGCGCGCGGGATAGATTTTCCCGATGCCGAAGGATTTGAGAATGCCCGCGACGATCCCCGCGAATTGCGGGGCGTCCTCGACGACGAGAACGGAAACCTCGTGAAACGGAAATTTTTCCGTGAGCGATTCGCTTGGGAATGGCGTCGGAAGTTGATTGGCGGGCATGCCGGGGAACCTCGAATCTCCATCGCCGCGAGTTTCATCCGAAACCCTTAGAGACTCGTTAGGAACTCTCGTCCCTTTCGGATTAAGCCATCGGTCTATCGCTCTCCGTCATCGTGCGGGCGAGCTGATCCGGGATGAGGCGGCTGATGCCATGTTCCGTCTTCTCCCAGTGAAACGGCCGCGTCACCAACTGCTGGAGCGCCTTGTAGGCTCCGGCCGAAATCAGGAGCCAGTAGGCCGGCATCATCAGCGCGTCGAAGACGAGCGATTTCCGGCCGCGCGCGCCTGCGGCGGTCATGCCCGCAAGAATGGTGATGCCGTAGCCGGAGACGAGCACGGCGAGATTGAAGATGGCGACCGGCAGGTCGCGCGCGAGATCGGCAAGCGAGTCCGACGCGATCAGCGCCGCGATGGCGGCGAGGTAGAAGAGCGGATGAACGAGGTTTGAAAGCGAGAAGCCGCCAATGACGATCTGGAATCCGAGAAAGCCCTTCAGCCCCAGCGCGCGATAGAGCCTGACGGGGTGGCGCATGCGGACGAGATAGGTCTGGACCCATCCCTTGACCCAGCGCGAGCGCTGCCGGAGCCAGTTGTCGAGGCGGCAATTGGCCTCTTCTTCCGTGGTCGAGCGGATGATGCTCGTGCGATAGCCGAGCATGGCGAGGCGGATGCCGAGATCGGCGTCTTCCGTTACATTGAACGGGTCCCAGGCGCCCGCGCGGCGCAGCACATCGGTGCGGAAATGGGTCGAGGTGCCGCCAAGCGGCACCGGCAGGCCGAGCTTCGCCAGCGTCGGCAGCAGGAGGTCGAAGAACGAGGCATATTCGATGGCGAATTGGCGCGTGAGCCAGTTCTCGAACCAGTTGTAATAGTTGAGCTGCGCCTGCACGCAGGCGAGCTTCGGATCGCCGAGCCTGAAGGCGGCGACAGCGCGGCGAAGCTGGTCGGGCGCAGGTATGTCTTCCGCGTCATAGACGACCAGGAACTCGCCCCGCGCGAAGGGGAGCGCGAAATTGCAGGCTTTCGGCTTCGTCAGCGGCAGCGTGCGCGGCACACGGATGAATTCGAAATTGCCCGGCAGGCCGAGTTTCCGCGCGGCTTCATAGGTCGCCTCGTCCGTCTCCTCGAAGACGAGCTTTATGTCGAGCTTCGAGGCCGGATAGTCGAGCTTCTTCAGCGCATCGGCGAGGATCGGCACAACCTCCGCTTCCTTGAAGAGCGGCACGATGACGGTATAGACGGGCAGATCCATGTCGCTTGAGGGGATGGACGCGTCGAAGGCGCGTTCTTCCTTCGTCGGCGGGGAGAGCAGGCCGATGAAGATCGAGGCGAAGCGCAGCCCCGCAACGGTGAGGAAGCAGAGCCCCGTCAGCACATTGATGGCGAATGCGGTTCCGAGCGGCGCAAGCCAGAAGGCGAGGCTGGCCGCGAGAAGAAGCAGGGCAGCCACCCGTATCTGGGGCACGGTCATGCGCTCATGCGCGGAGCTTTCCGGAAATTCCGTGGCGAGCGCGAAGCGCGCGCGCTCGTTCAGTTCCTCGCGGAAGCGCTCGCGCAGTGCCCGGTCGATATCATGGGATGAGGCGACGAAGATGGCGCAGGGTCTGCCTTCATGGGCTTCAATCGCGGCCCGTGCGCGCTCGGGATCGGCGGCCACATAGACGGGCTCGCGCTTGATCCATCGCCAGGGCATGCAGCGCGCGGCGATGTAGAAATCGAGAGCGCTCGCCCGCGCCAGCGTCGGGTCCGCCGGGTCCTGTCTGAGGTCGATATAGCGGATGCTGCTCTGCGCGGCGACGAGCCGGGCGATCTCGGCGGGCCGGGCTTTACCCTGCGCGATCAGAATGTCGCCGAACCTCGTGCCGCAGCGGCGCTGATGGGCGAGGACGACCTGCACCGTGTCGGCGCCGATGAGGCCTGCATCGACGGCCAGTTCGCCCAGGAGTGGCACACGCCAGCGCGAGCCGGCGGGCTGATGGATGAAGCCCGGCAGGGCAGGCGCCTCGCCAAATCCTGGCCGAGCGAACTCTTCCCCTTCGGGCCCCACGGCCGAAGGGGTATCCCCCGCCTCGCTCATTTTTCCCCCCACCCCAGAAGGTGCCTCGCGCGGCGTAAATGCAGCCGCCCCGATATTCCGGAAAATGATAATTTTAGTATTCGCACACGGAAATAGTCCGAAAGGTGGGCATGGGCCTTGCTCGGACCCTTCAAGAGGCCCGCTTCCCGTGCCCGGCCGGCACATGGCGGCGGGCAGACCGTCCCAGACCGGCACACGCCGGCAGAAAGAAGGCGACCCGCGCTCATGCGGCTGCTGCTTTTCGTCAATCTGATCGCGATCGTCGTCCTCGCAGGCGCGCTCGCCCACACCTATGAGGGAGCGCCGCTGCCCTGGCGGCTCGCCGCGGCGCCCGCGATCGATGCGAGCCCGGAGCTTTCTTCCGCGCCCGCCGAAACCCCTCCTCATGAAATGAAGGAGGAGCCGCTCCGCATTCTGACGGAAGGGGCCTATCCGCCCTTCAACTACCGCGACGCGGCGGGGCGACTCACCGGTTTCGATGTCGATATTGCCGAGGCTCTCTGCGCGCGCCTGAAGCGGAATTGCACGCTCGACACCCGGCCCTGGGCGGCGCTTCTCCCGGCGCTTGCGGACGGAAAGGCCGACGCTGTCGTCGCCTCCATGCTCATTCCCTCGCCGGGCAGGCAGGCTCCGCCCGCCGATGACCGCGTCGCCTTCACCGCGAGCTATTATTCGACCCCCGGCCGCTTTGCCGCGCGAAAGTCAGGCGCGTTGGCGCAGGCGAGCGCCGCTTCCATGGCCGGAAAGCGCGTCGCCGTGCAGAAGGGATCGGTCCATGAGGCGTTTCTTGCGCGCCGTTTTCCGGGCGTCGTGGCCGTGCCCCTGCCGACACTGGACGAGGCCGAGGCCGCGCTTTCCGAGGGGCGCGCGGATTTTCTCTTCGCCGACCGCAATGCGCTGCTGCACTGGCTGAAGGGCGCGCGCGGCGCGGATTGCTGCCGCCTCGTCGGCTCCGACTATTCGGACCCCGCCTTTTTCGGCGCCGGAGCCGGTATCGCCTACAGGGCCAAAGACCGGGCGCTGGGCGCAAGACTCGACGAGGCGCTGGCGGCGATGGCTGCCGACGGCACCCATGCCGAAATCAGCCGCCGCTATTTCGGGCAGGACATTCGCTGATCAATGTTTCTTCGCCGCCGCCATGAGGTCGCGCGGCCTGCCGAAGAAGATGACGCGGCCAGCCCCCTCCTCGATTTCCTTCCAGCTTTCGACGTCGAACTCGAAAACGATGAAGCCGCCGGTCGGCACGCCATGCGCGACCTTGAGCGCGAGTTCCTCGTCCGGGTCCTCCGCAAGCGCCATGGCGAGCAGAACGAGGCCGGGATTATGCGCGACGACGAGCAGCGTTTCGGCGCTCGCCGGAGCCTTGTGGATTTCCTCGAGCATGACATCAGGCATGGCGTGATAAAGCTCGTCGCGGTGGATGACGGGAACCTCCTTCGGCAGCTTCCTGGCGAGCGGAAGGAAGGTCTCGTTCGCGCGCCGCGCCGTCGAGCAGAGCACCGCATCGGGGACGTAAGGCGAGTGGGCGATGAAATCCGCCATGAAATCGGCGGCCGTGCTGCCGCGCGCATTGAGAGGGCGGCTGAAATCGTCCTTGGACGGATCGCTCCAATCCGATTTCGCGTGACGCATGAGGCAGAGCCGTTTCATTCTGTCTTCTCCCGGCCTGTCGCGCCTGCTGGGGAGGGAGCTCGCGCCGCGCCGACAAAGGGGAGCGCGAGGCTCCAGAGCAGTCTTGTGGGCTCGCTGCCGGGATAGGCGTCGAGGCCGATCCTCATGGAGCGCTGCTCCTCGCGAGGGCTCTTGCGATAAGTGCCGAAGAGCCGGTCCCAGATGGACAGGTTGAAGCCGAAATTCATGTCGTGTTCGTCCCGAAAGATCGAATGATGCACGCGGTGCATGTCGGGTGTCACGAGGGCGAGCCGCATGAGAGGGTCGATCCTTTTCCCGAGAGAGATATTCGCATGATTGAAGAGAGAGGTCGCATTGAGCGCGATCTCGAAAACGACGACGGCCGCGACGGGCGCTCCGAGCAGGGCCACCGCCAGCATCTTGACGAGCATGCTGACGAGAATTTCCGCCGGGTGGAAGCGGATGCCCGTCGTCGTGTCGATGTCGGGATCGGCATGATGCACCCTGTGCATCCGCCACAGCAGATCAAAACGATGAAAGGCGACATGCTGGCCGTAGATCGTGAGGTCGAGCGCGACGAGCGTCAGCAGGAAGGCGAGGGGCGCGGGCGCCTCGATCCGGTTGAAAAGGCCGAACCCGGCCTCGGCGGCCCAATGGGCGGTGCCGACGGCGGCGACGGGAAGGCTGAGGCGCACAAGCGCCGTGCCGGCTGCGCTCATGGCGATATTCGTCCACCACCGCGCGCGCCGCTCGAAACGGCGCGCCCGGCAGGGCGCGGCGGCTTCCCAGACTGCCATGGCCAGCAGCACGCCGCCAAAGGCGGCAAGCCGGATCAACGACTCATGGGCGAGAAAGAAGGCGCTCATCGGAACCTGTCTGCATAGCCCTCACGGCCACCCGGCGGAGGGAGCCGGCGAAGCGGGTGCGCTGGACTATAAGGCGGCTTTGCGCGAGAGAAAAAGGGGGCGCCGTGGCGGGCAGCGCCGAGCGAGCCTGCCGCTGCGGAAGGTTCCCCCACTGCGCTTTGCCCAAGGCTCGGCTAGACTGTGCGGGGACGGTGATTTCCGGGCGGCGGGAACGCGGCAGGGGCGGACGAATGGTGAAGGGGAAGCATCTCGCGCTGGCGGCGGGCGTCATGATGGCGGCCGCGGCTGGCGCTTTCACGGCGGCGGGCGCCGAACCCGCGGGCGATGAAACCTTTGAAGGCTCGTTCAGTTGCCTGAGGCCGTCATCGTCGTCCGATCGGAGCCCCGTCCTCTGCCAGAGCCAGATCAACCCAGGCCTTCCCGTGCTCGACCTCACGATCTTCTGGCAGGACGCGGGCGCGGGCGGCGGGCGCCGCATCGAGCGCATCGAAATTCGCCGCTCGGGCGAGGCCGAACTTCTCCAGACGATCGCCGGCATCGATTCCCCCGTGGCTGACGAGGCCGAGAATGCCGGGCTCGAAATGCTCGATCTCAACTTTGACGGCTTCCTCGACCTGCGTGTCATGCGCGCAGCACCCGCTGGAACGCATGCGCTCTATCGCAACTGGCTCTGGTCGGCGGAGGACGGAATTTTCGCCGCAAGCCCGGCGCTCGATGAAATCGCGTCGCCCGAGTTCAATGCCGAGGATCAGGAAATCATGAGCCGCTGGCGTTCGGGCGCCACGCGCGGAACCGATGTCTATTCCTACGAGGGAGCGCTGCCGGTTCTCATTCACCGGGAGACGGATGCCGATGATGCGCATGGCGCATGCGTGCGATCGTTCTATGACCGCATCGACGACGAGCTGAAGAAGACCGGCACGGGTGCCTGCGAGGCGGAATAGGGTCAGACCGTCATGTGCCTTGCGCGCGCGCCGCGCTCGATCGCTGCGGCGACGAGCTTCTCGATGTCGAGCGCATCGCGCAGAAGCTGCAGGAGACGGATTTCCTCCTGTCCGACCGCGAGATCGGCGGAGGCTATCTCGACCGCGAGCGCATAGGCCGTTTCGCGCAGATGCGGCGGCAGGGCATCCTTCACGAGCCCGAAGACGGCATCGAGGCCGCCATCTTCCTGAAGGATCGAGGCGCATTCCCTGGCGATCGGGATGAGCCGTTCCGTATCGAACTTACGGAAGGCGGGCGCCTGTTTCACGATGTCCCCGATCGTCCGGAGCTCATTGTCGCTCATGGCGCGGTCCACGGCGCTCATGGTGACCATGACATAGATGAGGGCGGTCTCGGGTGCGATCGTCGACATGCGAACTGTCCCTGATTGAAGACGGGGCGAGCTTAGGGACTGGAAGCGGGTGCGGCAAGGCCCTGTCCCGGTCCCTGTCCGACCTCCTCGCCGCCGAAAAATGCCCGCGCGCCCGCAACGGCCTCGGCGAGCCCGACACGCTCGACGGTGACGCCGGGCGGAAAGGCCGATGTGAGCCGGGTGGGCAGGCGCGAATCGAGCATGACGAAGACGCCCCTGTCGCGGCCCGAGCGGATGAGGCGGCCGAATGCCTGTTTGAGCCTCAGCCTCGTCAGCATGTCGTCATAGCGCGCGGCGCCGAACACTTCGCGGCGTGCCTTGTGCAGAATATCCGGGCGCGGCCATGGCGTGCGGTCGAACACGATCATCCGGAGCGAGTCTCCCGGCACGTCGACGCCGTCGCGCACCGCATCCGTGCCGAGAAGGCAGGCATGGCGCTCGGCGCGGAAGATGTCGACGAGCGTGCTGGTGTCGAGCGCATCGACATGCTGCGAGTAAAGCGCAAGGCCCGCTTCCTCAAGCGGCGAGACGAGCCGCTCATGCACCGCGCGCAGACGATGGATGGCGGTGAAAAGGCCGAGCGCGCCGCCTCCCGCCGCGAGGAAGAGCGCGCGATAGGCCGATGCGATCTCGTCCATGTTGTTGCGGCTCACATCGCGCACGACGAAGATGCGCGACTGCGCGGCATAGTCGAAGGGCGAGACCATGAAGGCGCGCCGCGCGGGCAGGGCCAGATGGGAGATGCCCGTGCGGATTTCCGCGGAACTCCAGCTCTCCTCTCCGTCCCCGTCGTCGACGAGCCGGTCGCGCAGCGTCGCGGAGGTGATAACGACGCCGTGCGCGGGCTCGAGAACGGCGGCCGAGAAGGGGATCGTCGGATCGCGCCAGTGCCGGTGCATGCCGATATCGGCCTCATGGCCCTGAATGCGCTCGATGGAGAACCAGTCGACGAAATCCTCCGGCGTCGGACCGCCGAGCGAGGCGAGCATCGAGCGCCATGAGGGAATGAGAAGCTTCGCTCGCCTTTCGAGCCCGCGCGCCGCCGCATCCATGCGGATGCGTGTCGATGTGTCGAGATCCTCGGCCTCCGCGTCGAGGCGGGCGCGCAGCCGTTCCGCGATCCGCATCAGCGGTTGCGCGATCCGCTCAAGCGCCGTGTCGAGCGCCCGCGCCGCATCCTCGAGCCCCGGCACCGGCGGTTCCGTCGCCGCCTCGAGCGAGAACATCTGCTCGGCTTCGCTCGCCCGCGCGTAAACCTGCTGGCGCACGAGAGCGAGGAATTTCTCGGCCGCTCCCCGTCCCGCGCCGTCATTGAGGCGCGTGGCCCAGCCGGGTGCGGGCAATGCGCCTGCGGCGTCGATGGCGACCGCGAGCGCGTCTTCCGCCTCGCCATCGCCGGTGACGAGATCGCCGACACGCTCCTCGAGCCCGCGCCCGCGCCGTCCGCGCTGGCCTTCGGCGCCGCGGATCCAGCGCCGGAGCTCGGCCGTTTCGCTCGCCGACAGCTGGGCGGAGAAGGCGCTGTCCGCCGCATCGAAAATGTGATGCCCCTCGTCGAAGACGAAGCGCGAGCGCGCCTCGCGCCCCGTCGGCTCCTCATCCTCGGCATTGCCCGCCGCCTCGACGCTCCGTTCGGCATTTTTGAGCGCTTCCGGCGCAAGGAGCGCGCCCGCCTGTTCGAGCGCGGCCTGTCGCATCACGAGTGCATGATTGGCGACGACGAACTCGGCGCGCCTGGCCTTGCGGATCGCCTTTTCGATGAAGCATTTCCTGAAATGCGGGCAGGCGCTGTAGACGCATTCGCCGCGCCGGTCGGTGAGCGCCGAGCGGCCCTGGCCGCCTGTGGCCGCGCTGCCGAGGCGCTGCATGAGCCAGGCGGGAAAGTCGCCGCCCACCATGTCGCCGTCGCGGCTTGCCCTTGCCCAGCGCGCGACGAGGCCGACGGCCACCGCCCCGCCCGAGAGCACGGCGCGATCCGCGATCTCGGCGAAGTTCAGAAGGCAGAGATAGTTTTCGCGCCCCTTGCGGATGACGGCCTTCTCCGCCTTTTCCGCCGGGTCCGGATAGAGCCGCGTCAATTCCTGATCGAGCTGGCGCTGGAGGTTCTTCGTATAGGTGGAGAGCCAGACCGTGCCCTTGTTGCGCTGGGCCCAGAGGCTCGACGGCGCGATATAGCCGAGCGTCTTGCCGATGCCCGTGCCCGCTTCCGCAAGAACGATATTGGGCGCGCCCGCCATGTTGCGCGGGCCGAAGGCATGCGAGGTTTCGGCGGCGAAATCGGACTGGCCCGCGCGTCGTTCCGCATCGGGGCCGACGAGTTCGGCGAGCCTGCCGCGCGCTTCCTCTTCGCTGACCGGCATCTGGCCGGGCGCGGGCCGGGGCGCGCGCTCCTCCCATTCGGGCAGGTCGTTCCAGACATCGAAGCCCTGGCCGGCGCGCGGCTTGCCCTCGCGCGCGAAGACATCGCGAAGCGCGGCAACGACGCCCGGCCCCCAGGACCAGCCCGCCTCCGCCATGCGCCAGGCGACGCGGGCGGCGGCCGGGCGGTCGGGATAGGCGGGCGATTGCAGCGTCGAAAGAAGCCGCGCCGCCGCCTCGTGCAGCATCAGCGCCTGCGCCTCCGGCGCGTCGCCCGCATCGAGTCCGAGCGCCCGCGCGAGGCCCCCGGGCGTCGGAAGGCAGGGCGCGGCGGGGTGGACGAAGGCGAAGAGTTCGAGAAGATCGAGAACCTTGGGGCCTGCCTCGCGCGACATGCGCCGGCCGGGCAGGCCGAGCGCGATCCGCCGCGCCGTGAAGGCCGGATGGACGACCATGACCGCCTCGCGCTGGAGCCGGGCGAGGGCTTCTTCCGCGCCGAGTTCCTCGACCTCGCCATCGGCGCTCACCGCAAGCGCGCCCCAGCGGCTGTTCGCTCCTTCGCCGATGCGCGCCGGAACCAGCGCTGCCGCATCGGGCAGAACGGGGCCGTGCGAGGGGGCTAACCCCGCCGAATCGCTTGAGGGATTGTGGGTCATCGCCCGCGAGTATAGCCGCGCCCGCGAGGCGCCGCGAAACCTCTAATCGCCCGCCCTAGGCGCCAAGTCCGGGAAAGACATCGGCGAGCGCGCGCCGCGTTGCCGATATTTTCTGGTGAAGACGCGGCACGTCGTTGATGGCCTGCTCAGCCTGACCGCGCTCGGCCGCCTGCCCGATATCGTTCGCGACGCCCGCAAGCGCGACGAGGCCGATATCCGCCGCCTGCCTGCCGAGCGCGAGCGCCTTGTCGCGAAGAGTGCCGGCATCCTGCGCCTCAAGCGCGGCGTCGATCCCGTCCTGAAGGTCGAGGATAGCCTCCAGCGTCTCGACGAGGCGTTCGGCTATCTCCGTCTGGCCGAGTTCGCGCTCGAGTTCGTAGAGATGATCGTGATCGACGAGGCGCTCGCGCCTTGCGCCTTTGGCGGCGTCGCCCGGTTCTGCCGCGTGAATGGGCGCATGCACGGGAGCGGGCGCGGGCGAGGCGGAGGCCGTGCCCGCTTCCTGCGGAATGAGGAAGGAGAAAGTGCTGCCGCGTCCGGGCGCGCTGTCGACCTGGATGCGCCCGCCCATGAGCGCGACGAGGCGGTCCGAGATCGCAAGCCCGAGCCCCATGCCGTCGGGCCTGCCATGGCCGTTCGGGGTTTCGCCCTGCGCGAAACTGTCGAAAAGCCGCGCCTGCGCCTCGGGCGGAAGGCCGATGCCGGTGTCGAGCACGGAGAAGCGCACGCCCGCTCCGCCCTGCGCGAAGGCTACGGGCTGCAGCCTCAGCATGACGCCGCCCGTCTCCGTGAACTTGATGCCGTTGGAGATCAGGTTCACGAGCACCTGCCGGAGCCTGTCCGGATCGGTCACGATATAGGGCGGCGTACCGGGCGCGAGGTCGAGTTCCAGCGAAAGGCCGCGTTCGGCCGCCTGCGGCCGCATCAGGCGGGTCACGCTCCGCGCGATCTCGGCCGGATCGAAGCTCAGCGGCTTCAGCTCCAGCGCATCCGCCTCCATCTGCGAGAAGTCGATCATGTCGTCGAAGAGCCGCCTCAGCATCCGGCTCGACTCGCCGATCGCCTGGGAAAGATTGGTCTGGCTTTCGCTCAGGGGCTCCTGGCGCAGGAGCTTCGCCATCCGTGCGATCCCGTCGAGCGGCGTGCGCACTTCATGGCTCAGGATCGCGAGAAATTCACCCTTGGCCTTGTTGGCGGCACGGGCCGTGCGCTCGGCCTCCTCGGCGTCCTGGCGCTTCTGTTCGGTCGCGGCATGGGCCCGCGCCATGCGCTCGACGAGATCGGCATTTTCGAAGCGCAGCCGGATCGCCTCGCGATAGGAGCGGTGGACGCGCCGCGTCCAGCCGCCGATGGCGAGGACGAGAACAGCCGCAAGCGCGACCGTCGCCATGGCGAGCGGCTCGCCCGACAGAAGCAGCAGCGCGAGCGTCGGCAGCGCGATGGGGGTGATATAGGCGATGATGGCCGGCGGGTAGGTCGAGCGAGTGACCGCGGTCGCCATGGCAAGGCAGGAGACGACGAGCGCATAGAAAATATGGTGGGCGAAGGACGAGCCGGGCAGCCACACCAGCGCCCCCATGCCCCATGTCGAGCCGCTGATGAGCGCCACGGCCGCATAGCGCCTTGCCCAGATGAGCGCGCGCCCGACGGCATCGGGATCGCCGTCGAACCCCGCTCGCACGCGGTCGAAGCTGATCTGCGCGATGAGCTGGATGAGAAGCACCACGCCGGTGGCCCAGAGCGGCGCCGTCTCGGAGAAGGCCAGTCCGACGATGAGGATCGCCCAGAACATGGTGAGGCGGCTCGCCTCGCCCAGTTCGAAGAGCAGGCGGACCTGCTCCGCCTCGATCCTCGTGCCGATGTCGAGCGGCCGGTGCAGGCGCCGTTTCGGGCCGGTCTCGGGGGTCTTCTTGGGGGTGCTCTCAGCCGAATCCGGTTCCGAAGTCATGGCGCTGTTCGGTTACTCTGGCACTGTCGCGCGGGGTTTTGCGAATGAAGGTTCGCCGCGTTGACGGCATGGGGGCCCAGAGCATAGGGTCCGGGCACTTTACAACTTCCTAAGTATTGCCATTCCGGGTTCGAAAATGCCGTCCAACTCCCTCACCGTCAGCGATACCGAGCTTCTTGAAGCGGCCCGCGTCAGCAAGGCCTGGCCCTTCGAGGAAGCGCGAAAAATCGTGGAACGGCTGGAGAAAGAGGGCGGGCCCGATCGCACGATCCTTTTCGAGACGGGCTACGGGCCGAGCGGCCTGCCTCATATCGGCACGTTCGGCGAGGTCGCGCGCACGACCATGGTGCGCAAGGCTTTCGAGACGCTCGCGCCGGGGGTCAAGACACGGCTTCTCTGCTTTTCGGACGACATGGACGGCCTGCGCAAGGTGCCGACCAACGTGCCGAACCAGGAGATGCTCGCCAACTACATCAACATGCCGCTGACGCAGGTTCCCGACCCGTTCGGCAAGTTTCCGAGCTTCGGCGCGCACAACAACGCGATGCTGCGCTCGTTCCTCGATTCCTACGGCTTCGAATACGAGTTCGCCTCGTCGACCGAGTATTACAAGTCCGGCCGCTTCGATGCGACGCTCCTCAGAGTGCTCGAGAAGTTCGACGCCATCATGGACATCATGCTGCCCTCGCTGCGCGAGGAGCGCGCCTCCACCTATAGCCCCATTCTGCCGGTGAGCCCGCGCACGGGCCATGTGCTGCTCGTGCCGCTCGTAGCGCGCAATGTCGAGAAGGGCACGGTGAGCTATGAGGAGCCGGACACGGGCGAGGTGATCGAGGTGCCGGTGACAGGCGGCCATTGCAAGCTTCAGTGGAAGGCCGACTGGGCGATGCGCTGGGTGGCGCTCGGCGTCGATTACGAAATGGCGGGCAAGGATCTCATCGATTCCGTCAAACTCGCCTCGCGCATCTGCCGCGTGCTCGGCGCCACGCCGCCGGAAGGCTTCAACTACGAACTTTTCCTCGATCAGGAGGGGAAGAAGATTTCGAAGTCGAAGGGCAACGGCCTTTCGATCGAGGACTGGCTTCGATATGCGAGCCCCGAAAGCCTCCAGCTCTTCATGTTCCAGTCGCCGCGCACCGGCAAGCGGCTCTATTTCGACGTCATTCCCAAGAATGTCGATGAATATCTCTCATTCCTCGCCGCCTATCCGAAGCAGGCCGCGAAGGAGCGGCTCGGCAATCCGGTCTGGCACATTCATGGCGGCAATCCGCCGTCGGAGGAATTGCCGATCAGCTTCTCGCTGCTTCTCAATCTGGTGAGCGCGAGCCACGCTGCGGACAAGAACGTGCTCTGGGGCTTCATCCGCCGCTATGCGCCGGACGCGACGCCCGAGCGCTTCCCGCGCCTCGACCTGCTTGTCGGCTATGCGATCAACTATTTCCACGACTTCGTGAAGCCAACCAAGACCTATCGCGCGCCGAGCGAGATCGAACGCATCGCGCTTGTCGATCTGGCGGAAGCGCTCGAAAAGGCGGGCGCCGAAGCGACGGCCGAGGACTGCCAGAACATCGTCTATGAGATCGGCAAGACGCACGGCTTCGACAATCTGCGCGACTGGTTCAAGTCGCTCTATGAAATTCTTCTGGGCGAGGCGCAGGGACCGCGCTTCGGCTCCTTCATCGCGCTTTACGGCGTGAAGGAGACGGTGCGCCTCATCCGCCGCGCCCTTGATGGCGAGGATCTCTCGAAGGGCTGAGGCGCCGCTGGCGGCTCATTCTCCATAGCGCCACTCACACGCAGATGTGATGGGTATCGGCTCTTGCGGCCTGCGCCGCATGACCGGATCATGCGGTCATGGCCGCACGCTCCGTCCTTCTGATCCTGCTACTGGCGCTCCCCATTCTCCCGGCGCGGGCGTCGGAAGGCATCGGGGCCGCGCGCGACGCCTATGCGCGGGGCAGGTTCGAGGACGCGGCCGAGCTTGCGCGCCTCCTCGGCACGTCGGAAGGAAACGCGCTTGCCGCGCGCGCGGAACTGGCGGAAGGCGACTATCTCGCGCCGCCTTCCGAGCGCCGGGCGCGCTTCGAGCAGGCGGAGAAGGATGCCCGCGCCGCGATCGCGCTCGATCCGCGAAACCCGGAAGGCCATCTCTGCCTCGCGCTGGCGCTCGGCTTTCTCGGCCGGCTCGACGGCGTGGTGACCGCGCATTTCGCCGGTTACGCCGACGAGGCGCGCGAGCATATCGACCAGGCGCTTCAACTCGCGCCGACCGACCCCTGGGCGAATGCGCTTCTCGGCGGCTGGAATCTCGAAATCGTGCATGAAGGCGGCCTGCTCGGGCAGGCGATCTACGGCGCCTCCATCGAGAAAGGCATCGCCGCCTATACCTATGCGCTGACGCTCGACGCCGGCAATGCGGCGATCGCCTATCAATATGCACTGCAACTCGTCGCGCTTGGCGGGGCATGGCGGCGCGCCGAAGCGCGGCAGGTGCTGTCGGGCGTTCTCGATGCGGAGCCGGCCGATGCATCCGGACGGTTCGCGCACCAGCGCGCCGAACGGCTGAAGCGCGCGCTCGATACGCAGGATGAGCGCGACCTCCGCGCCATTCTGGCCGATCAGTTCGGCGCCGATACCAGGAAAGCGGACCGGGCTACTGGCTGGCCCAGATGATCCTCGCCATCCAGAGGATGTCCTCGGGGCGAAGGATGCGCGTTTCGTAAGCCGGATTGAGCGAGGCGAGTTCGATGCTTCTTGCCGTGCGGCGCGCAAGCACTTTCGCCATGACCTCGCCCGCGACCGTTTTGACGACCACGCGGTCGCCGCGCCTGATCGACGCCGCTGGCGAGACGACGACGACGTCCCCCTCCCGATAGACCGGCATCATGCTGTCGCCCGTGACCTCGAGCGCATAGGCGTTCTCGTCGTTGATGTCGGGGAAACTGACCTCGTCCCAGCCGCTTCCGGCCGGAAATCCGGCATCGTCGAAATGTCCACCCGCGCCTGCCTGCGCCAGTCCGATGAGCGGCACGCGGCGCTGGCGGGGCGTTGCCTCCCGGCCTTCCACGAGCGCGAAGAACTCGTCCAGGTTTGCGCCTGTCGCATCGAGAATGCGCGAAAGGCTTTCCGTGCTCGGCCAGCGCGGCCGCCCTTGCGCGGTGATGCGCTTCGATTTGTTGAAGGCGGTGGGGTCGAGCCCTGCGGCCTTGGCAAGGCCGGAAGCCGACAAGCCATGATGCCGGGCAAGCTGGTCGATCGCGGCCCACAGGCGGCCATGGGAGAGCGATTGCGGCATGGCGAGGCGGAAATTCCTATTATTCGGACTTCTGGCCCGGAAAATAGGAATCTTCGCACAGAAAATACGGCCCCGCAGCCGGAATATGAGGTCCGCGTTTCTTGTCCGCCGTGGTTCCCCTCGCTACATTGCGCCCGCATGTGAAAGGGCGGCCATGAGCGCACGGACCATTTACAAGATCGTGACGGAGAGCGAGTGGCGCGCGGCCGAGGCAAAGGGGCGCTTCGAAGGCTCCGCCGTCGACCTCAGAGACGGCTTCATCCATTTTTCGACGGCGGCGCAGGTGCGCGAAACGGCGGCGAAGCATTTTGCCGGCGCGGCCGATCTCCTGCTCGTCGCGGTCGATTCCGCGCCGCTCGACCTCAGATGGGAAGTCTCGCGCGGCGGCGATCTCTTTCCTCACCTCTATGGCGTGCTCGATCTCGGTGCGGTCAAGCGCGTCGATCCGCTTCCCCTGTGTGCCAGCGGCGAACATCGTTTCCCCGCGATGGATTGAACGACATGGATCTCTTTCCGCTCGCGCGGCCCGTGCTGCGCCATATCGACCCCGAGCGCGCGCACCGCTTGACCATCCTTGCGCTGAAGCTCGGCCTCGCCCCGCGCGACGACGAGCCCGATCCCGCCTCGCTCGCGATTGACCTCTGGGGCCTGCATTTCTCCAATCCGCTCGGCATTGCTGCGGGCTTCGACAAGAACGGCGAAGTGCCCGACGTCATGCTGAAGCTCGGGCTCGGCTTCGCGGAGGTCGGCACCACGACGCCGCGCCCCCAGAGCGGAAATCCGCGCCCGCGCATCTTCCGCCTGAACGGCGAGGGCGCCGTCATCAACCGGCTCGGCTTCAACAATGAGGGGCATGCGGCGCTGAAGCGCCGCCTCGAGGCGCGCCGCGCGCGGCCCGGCATCGTCGGCGTCAATATCGGCGCCAACAAGGACGCGGCCGACAGGATCGCCGATTACGAAGCGGGCATCGCCGCCTTCGAGGGGCTCGCCTCCTATTTCACAGTGAACATCTCCTCGCCCAACACGCCCGGCCTGCGCGCGCTTCAGAACAAGGCCGAGCTTGAAAACCTCGTCGCCCGCGTGCTCGCCGCACGCAAAGGGCGCACGCCCGTCCTCCTCAAGATCGCGCCCGATCTCACCGATGCCGAACTTGCCGACATCGCCGAAGTGGCGCTCGAAAAGGGGCTCGACGGCCTCATCGTCTCCAACACGACGATCAGGCGGGAGGGGCTTGTCTCTTCGCCCGCCGCCTCCGAGACGGGCGGTCTTTCCGGCCGGCCGCTCTTTTCGCTCTCCACGGAGGTGCTGAAGACGATCTATCGCCTCACGGGCGGGAAAATCCCCATTGTCGGCGTCGGCGGCGTGTCGTCGGGCGCGGACGCCTATGCGAAGATCCGCGCCGGCGCGTCGCTCGTTCAGCTTTATACGGCGCTCGTCTTCGAGGGGCCGGCCCTTGTCCGCCGCATCAAGCGGGAACTGGCGCAGGCCCTCGCCGCCGATGGTTTCGGGAACATTCGCGACGCCATCGGCGTCGATGTGAAGAACTAGATTGCCGAGAGGCGAAAGGCCGGCCTTGCAAGGCCAACTCCAGAAAGGAATCCGGCATGGCGAAAGTCACCATCTGGCACAATCCGCGCTGCAGCACTTCGCGCTCGACGCTCTCGCTTCTCGAGCAGCATGGCCTCGATCCCGAGATCGTCGAATATCTGAAGACGCCTCCTTCCGCCGAGGAGCTGAAAGCGGTGCTGAAGAAGCTGCGCATGAAGCCGCGCGACCTCATGCGCAAGAAGGAAGCGCTCTACAAGGAACTGGGCCTCGACGACGAGGCCCTGAGCGACGACCGGCTCGTGGAGACCATGGCCGAGAACCCGATCCTCATCGAGCGGCCCGTGGTCCTTTTCGGTCAGCGCGCGGCGCTCGGCCGCCCGCCGGAGAACGTGCTCGATCTCTTCACCGATCTCTGAGAGGCGGAAGAGGGCACCCCGCTCAGGCGCCCGTATTTTCCTCGGCCTTGAGCAGAAAATGCCCATGCGCCGAGGCGATGGGCCGCGCGCGGTCCTCCTGCCAGGCCTCGGCCTGCACGGTGACGACCCTGCGGCCCTGCTTGGTGATGTGCGCCCGGCCATAGGTGTCGAGCGGCTTGCCCGAGCGCAGATAGTCGATGGTGAGGCCGATGGGCTTTGGGATCGAGGGCATGCCCGTCTCGAAGGCGACCTGGATGATCGCCGTCATTTCGAGAAAGGCGCCGATGACGCCGCCATGGAGCGCCGGCAGCGCTGGATTGCCGATGAGCTTCTCGTCGAATTTGAGCACCGTCGTGATCTCGTTGCCCTTCTGATCGACCGAAATGCCGAGAAAGCGCGCATAGGGGATCGCTTCGATGAATTTTTCGAGGTCGCGCGTCACGGGCGCATCTCCGGATTTGTTGTCGGCCATCTCGCTCACCCCTCGCTCTTCGGCATGATGTCGCTGAGCGCCATCGCGCTGGGCGGCAGGGTGCGGTTGGCGCCCAGCATGAACGTGCCGACACAGGCGGCGATGGGGTCCGCCTCGTCCGTGTGATAGGCGGTGCCGCGCACGAAGGCGATATTGCGCGTGACCTTGTAGCAATGCGCGTGGCTCATGAGCGCAAGGCCCGGCGTCGCGGGCTTCATGTAGTCGATGCGGAGATCGAGTGTCGCGATCGACATGCGCGCTGTAAGCGCGAGCTGGACGGCCATGCCGCAAGTGTGGTCGAGAAGCGTCGTGATGACGCCGCCATGAATGACGCCCGTCTCCACATTGCCGATGAGCTTCTCGTCATAAGGGACGCTCAGCCAGGCATTGGCGGCGGACGCGTCGATGACCTTCATGTTGAGGGCCTTTGCCTGCGGCGTATAGGCGATCATCGAGGCCTTCATGGCTTCGACGACTTCGGGCGTGATCTTGAATTCGCTTTGCATGGGTCTGGTCTGTTCGTTGGCCGCGCATGGCAGGGGGAGCCTTTCTTCCGGCTCCTCCGCCCCGCAATGCCGGTCGGGTAACGGTTCGAGGCTTACGCGCTATGGCGCCCACGGTCACCAAATTTGTTGCCCGGGGGCGGGGGCGTGTCCTTCGCTCTGTCTCGCTTCGGGGCGCCTCGCCTTCCGCGCCTCTGATTCGATCGTTCAACCCATTGAATCAAGAGCCTTTTTTCAGGCTTCCCGAGTGCGGCAAATTGACCTTGCCGGGCTTTCGTTTAGATTAGGCGCATTGGAGGTTGCCCGCTCGGGGAAACCCGGGAGAGGCGCCAGGAGGGATGATGACTGCGTCCGAGAGCTTAAGGACTTCGGCCCGCGCATGACCGAGGTCAAGGAGAAGGAGCTGTCCGCCGGAGCGGCGGGAGCGTTCGCTGCTTCGGCGAAACCCATGGGCAAGCGCGAACAGACGAAGCTCAACAATCGCGAGGCGATCCTCAACGCCGCCCGTGAGGTCTTTGCCGAACTCGGCTACGGCGCCACCACGGTGCGCGACATCATCCGCAAGACCGGCCTCGCCTCCGGCACCTTCTACAACTACTACAAGAGCAAGGAAGAGGTCTTCGAGGCGCTGATGGATGACGGCATGCGCCGCATCCGGCCCCGTCTCAAGGCGGATCGCATTCGCTCGCGCACCTTCGAGGAATTCATCCGCAACGCCTTCCGCACCTATTTCGATTATCTGGCGAGCGACCGGATGACCTTCCAGATCATCAGGCGCAATCCGACGGCGCTGCGCGTGCGCATGGACAGCCCCGAGATGGTCGCCGGCTTCGAGGAAATCCGGCAATACATCGAGGAAGACATACGCGACGGCAATGTGCCGCCGGTCGATTCGGAATATCTCATGGCGGCCGTGGTCGGCATCGCCATGGAGATCGGCGACCGCATGATCATGCGTGGCGAGATCGATCCGAAAACCGCGGCGGATTTCGCGACCACGCTCGTGCTGCACGGTTTCCATGCGCTGCCTGTGAAGACGGAAGCCGGTTCCTGATCGGGCATGTCCTTGGGGGAGGATAGGGTTTGAGCATCCAGAAGCTGATCGTCCGCACTCTGCTCAAATTGCCGGATGGCGCGCTCATCGCCATGGCTGGCGGAAAGCCGCTGACGATCGACGGACGCACGCTGGATGCCCGCGTGCAGTTTCTCGCCGCGCAAGGCGCCCGCGCGCCTTCCATCACCACGCTCGACCCGGTGGCCGCGCGCGCGGCGACCGCGCAAGGGCTGAAGCTCCTCGACGGCGTGCGGAGCCCGAAGGTTCGTGTGGAGGAGATGGAGGTGCCAGGCCCGGCAGGCCCGCTCGACGCGCGTCTCTACACGCCCGCCAATGCGTCAGGGCCGCTCCCCGGTCTCGTCTTCTTCCATTTTGGCGGCTGCGTCATCGGCGATCTCGATACATGCGACACCTTCTGCTCGATGCTGTCGGAGATCGGCGAATGCGTCGTTCTTTCTGTCGCCTATCGTCTGGCGCCCGAGCATAAATATCCCGCCGCCGCCGAGGATGCGCTCGCGGCCTATCGCTTCGCGCGGGACAATGCCCAGAAGCTTGGCATGACGCGCCGCATCGGCGTCGGCGGGGACAGCGCGGGCGGCTATCTTGCAGCCGTCGTCGCGCAGGAAACGCTGCGGTCGGACGAGGAGGAGCCCGCGCTTCAGCTTCTCATCTATCCCGTGACGGATATGGAATGGCAGGGCGGCTCATGGACGAGCTGCGAGAACGTCTATCCGCTCACCCGCGAAATCATGGACTGGTTCATCGGCCACTATCTCCATGACCGAAGCGAGGCGAAGGAGCTTCGCGCCTCGCCGCTCAAGGCGAACGACCTCGAAGGGCTTTGCCCCGCGATCGTCGTGACGGCGGGCTTCGACGTGCTGCGCGATCAGGGCGAGGCCTATGCCGACAAGCTCCGCGTGGCGGGCGTCCGCACGACCTATCGCTGCTACGACCGCCTCGCCCATGCCTTCACGGCGATGACGGGCGTGGTTCCAGCCGCAAGGCGCGCCTGCGAGGAGATCGCCCGCGACGTGCGGCGTATTCTCCACGCCTGAGAGGGCAGGCGGGGGCCTCGCGCCGCCCCTCCTGACACACCGGCAGCACGGGAGCATATCCGCTTGCCCGTCCGGGGCCCCGCATGTTATCCGGTCCTATCCTTAGGGGAGTAGCCTCCCTCCATCCTTCGGGAAAGAGAGGGGCGCGCGTCAACAGACTTGGAGCCGGGTTTCCCCCTCCATGGCGCGCGCATGCGGGAGCGATGAACCGCCTGGCGAGACCTTTGGCTTGAGACGCATCTCCCCGGCCGGGCGGATGCGCCGCTCAGGTCATTGGCTCAACCCGCGACCCGGCCCCGAGGAAATCATGGAAGGCTTCCTGATCTCGCTGTCCGCCGTCGCCATCGCCGAGATCGGCGACAAGACGCAGTTGCTGACGCTCGTGCTCGCGGCGCGCTTCGCAAGGCCGCTCCCGCTCATAGCCGGCATCTTCGCGGCGACCATCGTCAATCATGCGCTGGCGGCGGGCGCGGGGCTTCTCATCGCCTCCTGGCTCACGCCCGAAGTGCTGCAATGGACGCTCGGCATCTCCTTCGTCGCGGGCGGGGTCTGGATGCTCATTCCGGACAAGTTCGACGAGGTTTCGGGCGGCGCTTCGCGCTTCGGCCCCTTCATCACCACGACGATCGCCTTCTTCCTCGCCGAGATGGGCGACAAGACCCAGCTTGCGACCGTGGGGCTCGCCGCCCGTTTCGACGATCTCGTCATCGTGGCGGCGGGAACGACCATCGGCATGATGATCGCCAATGTCCCCGTGGTCTTTCTCGGCGATGCGGCGGCGAAGTTCCTCCCCCTTCAGCTCGTTCGCGGCGCCGCGGCGGCGATCTTTTTCGCGCTCGGCCTCGTCACCATCCTCGAAGCGCTCGGCGTCGTTTGATTTCCGGCCTCGCGGCCCTATCCTCGCCCGCAAACGAAATCAAAACAGGGGAGACGCCGATGCGCTCGATGCGCGTACACGAATTGTCGGAGAATATATCCGTTCTCCGGCTCGACGATGTGACCTTGCCGCCGCCCGGTCCCGGCGAGGTGCGGCTGAGGCTCAAGGCCTGCGCCGTGAACTTTCCCGACATCCTGATGGTGCAGGGGAAATACCAGTTCAAGCCGGAGCTTCCCTTCGCGCCGGGCATGGAGGGCGCAGGCATCGTCGCCGAGGTCGGTCCGGGGGTCACGGCCCTGAAGCCGGGTGACGAGGTGGTCGCCGGGCTCAGGATCGGGGGTTTTGCCGAGGAAGTGAACATAGCGGCGGAAAACTGCCGTCCGAAGCCGCCGGGCTTGAGCTTCGTCAAGGCGGCGGCCTATCCGGCCGCCTATCTCACCGCCTATGTGGCGCTCATCATTCGCGGCCAGTTGAAGGCGGGCGAGACGCTCCTCGTGCATGGCAGCACGGGCGGCGTCGGCATGGCGGCGGTCGATATCGGCAAGCTCTGGGGCGCGACGGTCATCGCGACCTCGGCCTCGGATGAAAAGCTGAAAGTCGTGAAGGCGCGCGGCGCCGATCATGTGATCAATGTCACGGGCGGCTTCCGCGAGCGGGTGAAGGAACTCACCGGCGGCAAGGGCGCGGATGTGATCTACGATCCCGTCGGCGGCGACATCTTCGACGAGAGCGTACGCTGCATCGCCTGGAACGGCCGTCTCCTCATCATCGGCTTCACCAGCGGCCGCATTCCCTCGGTGTCGGTCAACATGCCGCTCATCAAGGGCTTCTCGGTCGTCGGCGTGCGGGCGGGAGAATATGGCCGCCGCGACCCCGAGGCGGGAAGGCAGAACATCGAGACGATCGACCGCCTCGCCGCCGAGGGGAAGATCGACCCCTATGTCTGCGCGACCTTCCCGCTCGAACGCGCGGTCGATGCCATGCGCATGCTTCAGAACAGGCAGGCGATCGGCAAGGTCGTCGTCACGATGGATTAGCGGGGGCCGAGGGCCCCGGGGCATGCGGAGCGCCGCAAGCGCCGCGCCCCGCATGTCGCCACCTGCCTAGATGCTCCGCTGCGCCTTGTCCTTCTCGTTCGCGCTGCGGATCATCTCGCGCATGCCGGCCCATTCCGCCTCGCTCAGCTTCGACAGCCGCGAGAAATTGCCGCCACTTGCAAGATGCATCGCGCCGTCAATGGCGATGGTCTGGCCCGTGAGATATTCGCAGCCATCCGCCATGAGGAAGGTGGCGAGGTTCTTCAGTTCGTCCATACGGCCGACGCGGCCCATGGGAATGCCCTCGCGCGATGTGTCGCCCTCGACGGACTCGCCGGGGCTCAGCCTCTCCCATGCGCCCTTGGTCGGAAACGGTCCCGGCGCGATCGCATTGAGGCGGATGCCGTACTCGCCCCACTCGGCGGCGAGCGACTTCGTCATGATGTTGAGGCCCGCCTTCGACATGGCCGAGGGCACGGTGAAGGGGCTGCCGTTCCAGACCCATGTGGTCAGGATCGAAATGACGCTCGCGGGCACCTTGTCCTCGATCCAGCGCTTGCCGCAGGCGAGCGTCACATAGAAGGAGCCGTGAAAGACGATGCCCGCAATGGCGTCGAAGCCGCGCGGCGAGAGATCCTTCGTCGGGCTGATGAAATTGCCCGCCGCATTGTTGACGAGGCCGGTGAGCGGTCCGCCATCGGCCCAGATCTCCGCGATCATCTCGTCGACAGCGGCCGCGACGCGGATATCGACCGAATGCGTCTTCACCGAGCCGCCATGTTTGTCCATGAGTTCTCTGGCGGTGTCGTCGAGCACGTTCTTGCGGCGTCCGCAGATATAGACCTCGGCGCCGAGCCTGAGATAGTCCTCCGCCATCTCCTTGCCGAGGCCCGTCCCGCCGCCCGTGACGAGGATGCGCTTGCCCTTGAGGAGCCCGTCGCGAAACATCGAAACCATATTGTCCTCCCATGTGTTGCGTTGGCGGGAGGATAGCAGCCGGACGATCCTTCGCCAGCATGCGCGTGATGGGCCGAGCGGCTGCGAGGCCGCCCCTGCGTCACTTCTTCTCGACGAGATAGGTCCAGAGCCGCACGACGAGCCAGATGGGCACGACCACCACCGCGCCGAGCAGGAAATACTTCACCGACCAGTTGATCGCGTCGAAGCCCATGCGCCAGATGCGCTCCACCGTGTCGAGAAAATCGAGCCAGAGGTCGATCGGCCTGATCCCGAACCAGGCGAGCAGCACGCCGACGACGACCGACGCCGCGGCGAGCTTGAGAAGTGTCGGGAGAACGGGGCCGCCGAAAAGCCGATCCATGAGCTTGTCCTCCGGGCGCGTAATGGGCCGATCGAGTTAACCTATCCCATATATTCGGGGAAGAAACGGGGCATCGGACCTCTGGCGGGTCCGGGCGCGCCGCCGTCCCCTGAAATCCCGCCTAGCTGCGCGACGTTCCGCCGGGCTTCAGCGCGCGCGCCGCGTGCGCCCCCTCGGGATTGTGAACCGTCTGCGTGGGATAGGGGATGGTGATGCCTTCCCTGTCGAAGCGCTCCTTCACGGCGCGGGTGAGGTCGAATTTGACCGGCCAGTAATCCGCCGTGCATGTCCAGACGCGCAGCAGCATGTCGACCGAGCTTTGCCCGAGCGCATTAACCGCGATGAGGGGCTCGGGCTCGGCGAGCACGCGATTGTCGGCGGCGATGACGTCGCGCATGGCGGCCATCGCCGCGCCGATGTCGTCATCGTAGGAAATGCCGAAGATGAGATCGATCCGGCGCGTCGGGTGATGGCTGTAATTCTTGACCGCCTGCCCCCACACGCTCGCATTGGGAACGATGATCTGCACATTGTCGGAGGTGGCGAGCTCGGTCGTGAAGAGCGTGAGTTCCTTCACTGTGCCCGCGACGCCGCCGATCTCGACATACTGGCCGGCGCGGAACGGGCGGAAGATGAGCAGCATCACGCCCGCCGCGACATTGGAAAGCGTTCCCTGTAGCGCCAGGCCGACGGCAAGGCCGGCCGCGCCCAGCATGGCGATGAGGCTCGTCGTCTGAACGCCGAACTTCGCCAGCACGGCGAGGATGGTGAAGGCGAGCACCGCATAGCGGGCGAGGCTGCCGAAAAACCCCTGAAGCGTCGCGTCGATGAGCGGCGTGCGCCGAAGGGCAGCCACCGTCCATTGATACGCCTTGCCCGAGAACCAGAGCCCGGCGACGAAGATGAACAGGGCCGAGGCGAAATTGACCCCGTGTTCGACGAGATAGGGGAAGAAGGCGTTCAATTCCATGACCATGTCGGGAGGCAATTGGGGGGAAATAGAATTCACGCGCGTACAGTCTCCTGAATGGGCTCCTGATCGGGGCCGCCCTGTTTGACAGGAACGCGGCCCGGCCCTTTGGCGCAGTTTCCCATTTTCGGCCGCCAAGGGAAACGTGCTTGATGCGGCGGGCGGGAGGCGGACGCTATAGTCGCCCGATGAAGCGACATGCGATTGGAGCGCCCGGTCCCGGCCATCGTCGTGAGGAGCCCGGCCACCCGCCTCTCCCGGCACGTTTCGAGCAATGGTTCGCCGCGCGCGGCTGGACGCCGCGCCCGCATCAGCTCGCGCTGATGGACCTCGCCCGGCAGGGCAAATCGGTTCTGCTCATCGCGCCGACGGGCGCGGGCAAGACCCTGGCCGGGTTTCTGCCGAGCCTCGCCGAGCTTTCCGCGCTGAAGGAGCGAAGGGGCAGGCTGCATACGCTCTATATCTCGCCCCTCAAGGCGCTTGCGGTCGACGTGAAGCGCAATCTCGAAACGCCGGTCGCCGAAATGGGCCTCGGCGTCGCCATCGAAACGCGCACCGGCGACACGCCCGCGAACCGCCGCCAGCGGCAGCGCCGCGAGCCGCCCGACATTCTGATGACGACGCCCGAGCAACTGGCATTGCTGCTTTCCTATCCCGATGCGGCGGAAATGTTCGGCGGGCTTGCCTGCGTCGTGCTCGACGAATTGCATGCGCTGGCGAATTCGAAGCGCGGCGATCTTCTGTCGCTCGATCTTGCGCGCCTCTCGCGCCTCGCTCCGGGCCTGCGCCGCGTGGGGCTGTCGGCGACCGTCGCCGAGCCCGAGGAATTGCGCCGCTATCTGATGCCGCAGCCAGCGGGCGGAGAGGCGCTGAGCGAGATCGTCGTCGCGCCGCCCGGCGCCCGGCCCGAGATCGGCATACTCGTGCCCGCAGGGCCGGAGGATGGGAGCGACGGGCAGGACCGCATCCCCTGGTCGGGGCATTCGGCGCGCCACGCCCTGCCGCTCGTCTATGACGCGATCAGGAAGAACAGGACCACACTCGTCTTCGTCAATACGCGCAGCCAGGCCGAATTCGCCTTTCAGGAGCTTTGGCGGCTGAACGAGGATGGGCTCGCCATCGCGCTTCATCACGGCTCGCTGGCGCCCGAGCAGCGGCGAAAGGTCGAGGCCGCCATGGCGGCAGGCAGCTTGCGCGCCGTGGTCTGCACCTCGACGCTCGATCTCGGCATCGACTGGGGTGAGGTCGATCTCGTCGTCTGCCTCGGCGCGCCGAAGGGCGCAAGCCGCCTCGCGCAGCGGATCGGCCGCGCGAACCACCGCCTCGATGAGCCGAGCCGGGCGCTGCTCGTGCCCGCCAACCGTTTCGAGGTTCTCGAATGCGAGGCCGCGCGCGTCGCGACCATCGAAGGCGCGCAGGACGGGCGCATCCGCCGCGAGGGCGCGCTCGACGTGCTTGCGCAGCATGTTCTCGGCCGCGCCTGCTCGGAGCCCTTCGATCCGGCGGAGCTATACGGCGAGGTGCGCGAGGCCGCGCCCTATCGCCACCTCTCGCGCAAGGATTTCGACGATGTCGTCGCCTTCGTCGCGACGGGCGGCTATGCGCTCAGGACCTATGATCGCTATGCGCGGCTGCGGCCCAATGCGCCCATGACGGGCGACATGCGCCTCAGGCCCGCATCGCCCCGCGTCGTGCAGCAATATCGCATGAATGTCGGCACCATCGTCGAAGCGCCGATGATGAAGGTGCGGCTCATCCGGCAGGGGCGGCGGCCGCGCAGCGCATATGGGGGCCATGTGCTGGGCGAGGTCGAGGAATATTTCGTCGATCAGCTTGTGCAGGGAGACACGTTTCTCTTCGCGGGCCATCTGCTGCGCTTCGAGGGACTGGGCGAAACGGAAGCGCTCGTCACCCGCGCCGAAGGCGGCGATCCCATGATCCCGTCCTATTATGGCGGCAAGTTTCCTCTCTCGACCTTTCTCGCCGGTCGCGTGCGGCACATGCTCGCGCATCGCGAAGAACAGAAATATCTGCCGGCGCAGGTGAAGGAATGGCTGCGGATGCAGGAATGGCGCTCCCTTCTGCCGAAGGAGGGCGAGCTGCTGGTCGAGACGTTTCCGCGCGGCGACAGGTTCTATCTCGTCTGCTATCCCTTCGAGGGCCGCCTCGCGCATCAGACGCTCGGCATGCTGCTCACGCGCAGGCTCGATCGCGAGGGCGCGCGGCCCATGGGCTTCATCGCCTCGGAATATGCGCTAGCCATCTGGTCGCTGCGCGATGTGGGCCTCATGGCCGAGCGCGGCGCCTTGCCGCTCTCGCGCCTCCTGGATGAGGACATGCTGGGTGACGATCTCGAAAGCTGGCTTGCGGAATCGAACCTTCTGAAGCGCACCTTCCGCGATTGCGCGATCATTGCCGGGCTCATCGAGCGGCGTTATCCCGGCCAGGAGAAGACGGGCAGGCAGGTGACCTTCTCATCGGACCTCATCTACAATGTGCTGCGCGAGCACGAACCCGATCACATTCTGCTGCGCGCGACCTGGAACGACGCGGCAGCGGGCCTTCTCGATGTCGCGCGCGTCGGCGACATGCTGAGGCGCATCCGGGGAAAGATCGTGCTGAAGAGGCTCGACCGCGTTTCGCCGCTTGCCGTGCCGGTCCTGCTCGACATCGGCAAGGAGCGCGTCGATGGCGAGGCGAGCGAGGCGCTGCTCCACGAGGCGGCGGACAAACTCATCGAAGAGGCGACACGTCTTGTTTGAGGGGATGGAAAAGGCGAGGGACGAGCACCTTCATGCGGCGCCAGCGCTGCGCGTCTGTGGCGCGGACCTCATCGTCCTGCCCGAAGGCGCGGTCTGGTGGGCGGCCGAACGCATGCTCGTCGTGGCCGATCTTCATCTCGAAAAGGGCTCCGCCTACGCCGCAAGGGGAATTGCGCTTCCGCCTTACGATACGCGCGCGACGCTTTCCCGCCTCGAAGTGCTGATCGGGCGGTTCCGCCCCTCGCGCCTCGTCGCGCTCGGCGACAGCTTCCATGACGGCGAGGCCGAGGCGCGCATGGGCGCCGAGGACGCAGCCATGCTAGCGCGGCTGACGCGCCGCGCGGACTGGATCTGGATCGCGGGCAATCACGACCCCCGCCCCTCGCGGAAATTCGGCGGCACGGTGCGGGAGGAATTGCGCGCAGGCCCTCTCACCTTCCGCCATGAGCCCCGGCCCGCGCCCGCCCCCGGCGAGATCGCGGGGCACCTTCATCCCTGCGCGGC
>NZ_JBATUH010000112.1:0-62927 GCF_049671045.1 Parvibaculum sp.
GAGCGGGCGGCGCTCCGGGCGGCGGGCTTCGCGACCGGGGCCGCGACCGGCTCCGGCTCGACGATCTCTTCGGCGATCTCCTCGGCAACCGCTTCCGCCATCACGGGCGCGGGGCTCGCCGCAGGCACCGCCGCGGCGACATTGAAGCGCGAGAGAACGGCGGCGATATCGGCATCGGCCACTTCGAGCGTCGAGAGCGCCTTGCCGAACTCGTCGCGAAGCATGTGAAGCTCGCGCTCGGTCCAGCCGCTGGCGAGAAGGCCGGCGATCACGCGGTCCATATCGTCCGCCGCGCCCGCCTTGCCGGTCAGCGCCGAGGCGAAAGCGCCCGCAAGCGCGAACTGGAGATTGAGAAGCTCGCTCTCGGGATCGGGATGGTCGGAAATGGCCGCAAGCAATTCCGCGCAGGCCTGCTCGCAGGCCGAATCGAACACGGAAGCGCCGCCGATCCGCTCATAAAGCCCGTCGACCGAGACGGGCTCGGCGGGAACGGCCGTCTCGAAAAGAGCCTCCTCCGCCATTCCGGCCTCGGAAACCCACTCGCCGCTCGCCATCTGGCGAAGCGCCGCGATGACATCCTCGTCGCAGCCCTCGGGCTCGGCCCCGGAGACGCCGAGCGCCGCGATCAGCTCCTTGATCCGGTCGAGAGCCGCAAGGACCAGCGACACCGCATCCGCGCTGACATCGAGTTCGCCGTCGCGGATCTTGCCCAGCACATCCTCGGCGGCATGAGCCACCGCCTCGAGGCGCGGCAGCCCGAGAAAGCCGCAAGTCCCCTTGATCGTGTGCATGATGCGGAAAATGCTGGCGAGCAGCACCGGATCGGCCGGGCGCTGTTCAAGCTCGACAAGCTCGCTGTCGAGCATTTCCAGCGCCTCGGTCGTCTCAGCGAGAAATTCTTTGAGGAGGTCGTCCATTGTCAGGTACCCACTTGGCCGAACCCGAGGATTTAGGGTTCGAATGAGCGGCAAGTATTCCCGGCAATGCTTAACAATTAGGGAAGCCGCATCGCGGCTTCCCTTACGAGATCGGCAAGAACTTGGCCTCGCTGCGGCCCTTGGCCCGCGCTGCCGTTACGGCAACCGCAAGCCGGGGCGCGGACGGCGGATTCAGGAAGCGGCGCGTTCGCGTAGCGAGCCCGCCTTGTAGTGGCCCGCCTCGGCGCCGAAGGCGATGCTGAAGCGGTTCCAGCCATTGATGGCGACCACGGCGGCGGTGAGATCGACGAGGCCCGCCTCGCCGAACTGCGCGAGCGCCTCTTCATAGATCGCGTCGGAAACGCCCTCCTCGCCAAGCCGTGTCAGCGCCTCGGTCCAGGCAAGGGCGGCCCGCTCGCGCGGCGAATAGAGAGATGTCTCCCGCCAGACGCTCAGAAGATAGAGCTTCTGCTCCGACGCGCCCGCCGCACGCAGCTCCTTCGTGTGCATGTCGATGCAGAAGGCGCAGCCATTGATCTGCGATGCGCGAAGGCTGATGAGTTCGATGAGGTCTTCCCCGAGCCCGGCCGCATGCGCGTGGCCGCTGAGCTGCATCATGGCCTGAAGGGCCTTGGGAGAAGCTGCCGGATAGTCCAAACGGCGGAAATTGCGTGTCGTCATCTTGTCCTCGCTGGTTGAGCGTGTGATCTGGGGACAAGACGAAGGGAGAGCCGCCCGTGTGACAGCCCGCCGCAAAAAAGGATCGCCGATCGGGCGGAAGGGCGCAGGCGGCCCGCCTCTCCTAGCGGCCGGAGCCCGAATCCGTCCTTTCGCGCCCGGCGACCCGCCATCTGGCGATGATCGTTTCGAGCTGCTGGCGGTCCATGTTCGGCGATTTCCAGTGATGCGAGAAACCGGCCTGAAGGTTATGTGGCGCGTGCTCCTTGCCGAGATCGTCGAACCTTATGCGCATGGGCATGGCGACGCCCTGGCCGAAGACGATGGCCTCCCTGTCGCCGAGGAGCGGCAGGAAATCGAGGAGATCGAGCGCGCCGTCATGCGTGTTCGCGCGCATCACCGTCTGGTCGCGCTCGGTCGAAAGCCGCATGGCGACGGCGGTGCTGCACTGGGACAGCACGGTCGGATCGAGATCCGATGGGCGCTGGGTGACGAGCGCAAGCGAGAGCCCGTATTTGCGGCCCTCCTTGGCGATCCGCGACAGCGCCTGGCGGGTCGGCGCGAACTTGTCGGCGGGGCCGGCGGGCGCGTAGCGATGCGCCTCCTCGCAGACAAGCAGCATCGGCAGGCCGCCCTTGCTCCAGACGGCGAGGTCGAAGGCGAGGCGCGAAATGACGGAGATGACGACGTCGAGGATTTCCGACGGCACGGTGGAGAGATTAATGACCGTCACCGGGCGCCCGTCGCTCGGCACACGGAAGAGCTGCCCGAGCGTTTCCGTCATCGTGTCCTGCACGGTCAGGCTGCCGAACATGAAACTGTAGCGCTGATCGCCGACCAGCGTTTCGATGCGGTTCTTGAGCCTGCGATAGGGAACGGTCGCCTGCACGCGGTCGAGCTTGCCAAGCTGCTCGTCGATATAGGCGACGACATCGGAAAGGCGAAAGGGCGTCGGCGTCTCGACGGTGATGCCGCCGCCATCGAGCGGCCTGCGCATCATGGTCGGGGTTCGCGTCGTGCCCGCATCGACGAAACGCCTTTTGGCGACGACGACGGCATCGCGCAGGATTTCCGCTTCCGCGTCGCGATGGGAGTCGGCACTTGTCAGCGCCTCCGTCAGCTCCTGGAAATTGAGCAGCCAGATCGGCAGATGGAGATTGCCCGGGTCGATGAGTTCGGCCTGATCGCCAAAGGCGCTCGGATATTCGTTGTGCACGTCCAGCACGACGATATGCGCATATTGATGATCTTCCAGAACGCGCCGCAGGATGCAGGTGAGTGCGGACGACTTGCCGCAACCCGTCGTGCCCACGACGATGAAGTGCTTGGCGAGAAGCTCGTCGATCAGCAGGCGCGCCGGCACGGCGGGGTCCTGATAGAGCGTGCCGACCTTGATGCTCGGAACGGCGGGCTGCGCATAGACGCGCGTGAGATCGTGCCGGTCGGCGATCAGAACCGCATCGCCAAGGCTCGGAAGCGAGGCGACGCCGCGCCGGAAGGAAAGCCGGCCGGTCGCCGGATCGGCCACCAGCTCGCCCGCCAGATTGATTTCGATGAGGCCAAGTTCGGGACTTCCCGCATCGATCGATGGCGTCGGCGAGGAGATCGCGGAAACGAGCCCGACGACCGATGAGGTCGGTGTGGAAATCTTCAGGAGCGACCCGATCTGTACGCGCGAGTCGCGCCGCCCCATCTCGTCGAAAATCGCGCGATCGAGAACGGCGACCGCCTGCGAGCCGGACACCGAGACGATATGCGCGATCCGCTTCGGCTCGGCGATGGGAACGCCGCGGCGCTCCTGCTCTGGAACCGACGGTCTGGATGCCGCTGTGGGAATGGTCATGAGCTTCGGCCTGGCTGGAGGGACGCCGCCTCGAGAGACGGCAGGCGGGAGCGGGAGGGAGCGGCGGGCGGCGCGGCCCGGTTCGCATGATCGGCGCCGGGCACGTTCGGTCGCAGCGTCACCACCACGGTCGTGCCACTCCCGTGCTGGCTGGAAATGTGAAAGTCGCCGCCATGCTGCCTTGTGAGCGCGGCCGCGATCGGAAGCCCAAGGCCCGTGCCCTCATGCGCGCGGGAATAGCTCGACTGCACCTGGCCGAAGGGCTGCAGGGCGACGGCGAGCTGATCGGCCGTCATGCCAATGCCCGTATCGGCGATGGCGATCGTCGCGCCGCCCTCCGGCGTGCGCTGCGCCACGACCAGGATCCGGCCACCCTCCCCGGTGAACTTGCTCGCATTGGAAAGAAGGTTGATGAGTATCTGCTTCATGCGCGCGGCATCGGCCGGCAGGATCGGCAGGTCGGGCGCCGCCTTGAATTCGAGCGACTGCCGCTTGGCGCGAGCACGATCGCGGACGAGCAGCAGGCTCGCATCGACGAGTTCGCGGATGCTGCACTCCTCGATATTGAGAGTGAAGGTGCCGCTCTCGATCTTCGAAATGTCGAGAATGTCGGAGATGATATTGAGAAGGTGACGGCCGGCGCCCGAAATATGCGCCGCATATTCGAGGCTCTTGCCGGAGTCGCGCCCCTCCGAGGCAAAATGCCGCATGAGATCGGCAAAGCCGATGATCGCGTTGAGCGGCGTCCGCAGCTCATGGCTCATATTGGCGAGAAATTCGGACTTCGTGCGGCTTGCCGCATCCGCCTCGAGCTTGGCCGCCCTGAGCGCCTGTTCCGCCCGCTTGCGCGAAATCAACTCGCCCAGATTGGTTGAATACTGCGCAAGAAGGCCTTTTTTCTTTACCGGAGTTCTTTGTGCGCTCAACATCATCTTTGTACACCTGAATGGTGCCCAAGATTAGCGTTCCGAGTGTTGAGCTAGTGTAAATGTATCCCTAAAGTGAACATACTGTTTCGCAGCAAATTCGGCTTATCGCACTCCCGGATCGGGGCGCAAAAGGGGTAAGCCTTTTCGAGCGGGCGCCCGAGGGCACCCGCGCCGAGCCGCGGACAGGGCGCGCCGCACTAGCCTCGCGACGAGACGAGCGCGCGCTCGAGCTTGTCGAGCCCTTCGTCGAGGATCGCGTCCGAGGCCGTCAGCGGCACGAGGATGCGGATCGCATTGCTGAAGACGCCGCACGAAAGAAGAATGAGCCCCTCCTCAAGCGCCGCATTGGTGACGCGCTTCGTCGCATCCGCATCCGGCTCATAGGCGCCGCGATGCTTCACGATGTCGAAGCCGATCATCGCTCCATGACCGCGAATGCCGGTGATGGGGACGGTGTCGTTGCGCGACGCGATCTTCTGCAGCCGCCCCTTGATATGGGCGCCCATCGCATTGGCGCGGTCGATGAGCTTTTCCTCCGCAATCGCGTCAAGAACGGCGAGCGCGGCGGCGCAGGCGACCGGGCTCCCCGCATAAGTGCCGCCAAGGCCGCCCGGCTCCGCAGCATCCATGATGTCGGCCCGCCCGATGACCCCCGAAAGCGGAAAGCCGCCGGCAAGCGACTTCGCCACCGTGATCATGTCGGGCTCGACGCCCGAATGCTCGATGCCGAACATGCGCCCCGTCCGCGCGAACCCCGTCTGCACTTCGTCCGCGACCAGAAGAATTCCGTTCTCGTCGCAAAGCTTGCGCAGCGCGACGAGCAATTCCTTCGGCGCCTCGTAGAAGCCGCCCTCGCCCTGCACGGGCTCGATCATGATCGCGGCGACGCGCGAAGGCTCCACATCGGCACGGAAGAGGAATTCGAGCGCGCGCAGTGAATCCGCAACCGTCACCCCGTGATCTGCGACCGGGAACGGCACATGGAAGACCTCGGCCGGCATTGGTCCGAACTTCTTCTTGTAGGGCAATGTCTTGCCCGTGAGCGCCATGGTCATCATCGTGCGCCCGTGAAAACCGCCGGCAAAGGCGATGACCGCCGAACGCCCCGTCGCCGCGCGCGCGATCTTCACCGCGTTTTCGGTCGCCTCCGCGCCCGTGGTGAAGAGGATCGTCTTCGCGGGCCCCTTGAAGGGCGCGAGAGCATTGAGCCGCTCGGCAAGCGCGATATAGGGCTCATAGGCGACGACCTGAAAGGCCGTATGCGTATAATTCTTGAGCTGCTTCTCGACCGCGGCGATTACCTTCGGATGCCGGTGGCCGGTATTGAGCACCGCGATGCCGCCCGCGAAATCGACGAAACGCTGCCCTTCCACATCCCAGAGTTCGGCATTCTCCGCCCGCGCGGCAAAGACCGGATAGGCGGTCGCCACGCCACGCGGTATGGCCCGCTCGCGCCGCGTCAAAAGCTCTCTGTTATCGCTCATCTATGAACTCCCTGAGAACGGTTCGCATCGCACTGCTTCCGGCCGGCTCGGGTCCGGTCGGCCCATCGGCCTTTCGCTCGCAGGCGCATCGAACCATCCCGGCCCGCGGGGGCGAATGAGCGCAAGAGCAACTCTGCCTCCGCGCCGCGCGGCCGGCAAGCCGCCCCGCCATGAAAAAAGCGCCCGCGGCGAAGCGCGGGCGCAAAGGCGAGCGGTACGAAACGTACCGCCGAGGATCGACGATGCTCAGCTCAACATGAGGGAGATGATGCCGATCGAACCGAGCGTGAAGAAAACGCCATAACCAAAGCTCATCGAACGGCGCAGGAACGAGCCGGTGACACTGGCGCGCAGCGGGAACATCCTGAACGGGCGGCCTTCCTCAAGCGCCTCGGCCGCCTCGATTTCCTCGTCCATCACCTTGACCTGCGCGCGGATCGTCGCGCCGCGATGGGTGATGAGCTTGCCGCACTGGATCTCGCCGGTGACATGGCTCGACGAGCGAAGGATGACCTCGCCGGTGACGACGAGCTGCCCGTCAAAGGCGCCGGCGATCTCCGCGCGCGCGGCATGGGCGTCGCCCTCGACCGAGCCCGAAGCACCGATGGACAGGAGCGAGGTCTTCAGATCGGCACGGCTCATCCGCCCATCGACGAACATCGAGCCCTGCGTCTCGAACGAGCCTTCGAGCGAGCTGTTCTCACCGACGACGATATCCTCGCTGCCTGCGCGCATGACGCGCAGCGTTGCCGCCGGCGCCTTTTTCCCCTTGTCGTTTGAGGCGCTGGCGGGAAGGGTCCCGGCAAAGGATTCAATCGCGTCACTGCTCATGGGAACCTGCTCCTTGCGAGTTCGGCGGCCGCCCAGACGGCCCCCGCGTCATTTCACGAAGGTTCACGCTGCGGCCGGGTGGCGCCATGTGCAAGCGCGTCACGCTCCAATCTGGAGCGATGGATGGCCCGGCGCCGCAAAAGGGCGGAAAGTCTCTTCATAATGGAGGCTTCGGCCGCGATGCGCCGCCGCGCGCTTTTCGTTATCATGCCTGGCACTTCATGGCGGACTGCGGGTTTGCCGACGAATGCGGGGGAAAAGCGTGCGCTGTTTTCTTTCCTATCTCTGGTGGCCTGTCCTCTTCGCCGGATCGCTGGGGCTTGTCTGCCTCGGCATGAAGACGGGGCATGACGTCCTGGCCTTCAATCTCACCTATCTCGGCCTCGCCATCACCGTCGCGATCGTCGAGCGCCTCATGCCGCATGAGCGGGAATGGCTCGCCAATGACGGCCAGATGGGCCCCGACCTCGCGCACACGCTGCTGAACAAGGGCCTCGCCCAGGTTATCATCACATTCGTCACCTTCATGGGCATTGCCGACTGGCTCGCCCCTTCGGGCGGCGGTTTCTGGCCCACGGGCTGGCCGCTCGCGCTCCAGACGGCGCTCGGCCTCGTCGTCGTCGAGGCGGGCCTCTACTGGAAGCACCGCCTCGCCCATGAATGGCCGTGGCTCTGGCGTTTCCATGCCGTGCATCACAGCGTCACGCGCCTCTGGTTCTTCAATACCGGCCGCTTTCACGTCGTCGATACGGTCACGGGCCTCATGGTCGGCATGCCCGTCCTGCTGCTTCTCGGCGCTCCGCGGGATGTGCTCCTCCTCGTGAGCGCGATCACCGCCATCATCGGGATGCTCACCCACTGCAATATCGAGATGCGCTGTGGCGTGCTGAATTATGTCTTCAACACGCCCGCCCTTCATCGCTGGCACCATTCGAAGGATCTGAGCGAAGGCAATCGCAACTACGGCGAAAATCTGATGCTGTTCGACCAGATTTTCCGCACCTTCTATAATTCGCCGCGCCGTCCCCCGGCCGATATCGGCATCAGGCATTACATGCCGCCGGATTTCGTCGGCCAGCTGAAGGCGCCCTTCACCGGACAGCCGCTCTGACCGGCGCTCCGCCGGGGCGGATTTCCGGCCCACATGGCGCTTGACCCTCCAGTGACAGGAAGGTTTAGGGTCCCCTTCATCGACAGTTGCGACGAAGGGACCGGACCATGGCCACTGAAACGAGGCCCGCCTGCTGCGGCGGCCACGCGCATGAGAAGGCGCATGAGCACGCCCATGGCCACGCGCATGGAAACGGCCATACACATGGAAACGCCCACAGCCACGGCGTGAAAGACCCCGTCTGCGGCATGACGGTCGATCCCGCCAGCGCCAAATTCAGCGCCAGCCACGAGGGCGAGACCTATTATTTCTGCTCGGATGGCTGCCGGAAGAAATTCATCGCCGATCCGGTGAAGTATCTGCACCCGCAGGAAGCAGCGCCCGCCGCCACCCAGCCCGAAGGCACCATCTACACCTGCCCCATGCACCCGGAGGTGCAGCAGGTGGGCCCCGGCGCCTGCCCGATTTGCGGCATGGCGCTCGAGCCTATGCTGATCACCGCCGACACTGGCCCGAGCCACGAACTCCTCGACATGCAGCGGCGTTTCTGGATCGGCCTCGTGCTCACCCTCCCCGTCTTCATTCTCGAAATGGGCGGGCATCTGACCGGGCTGACCGAGAGCCTCGGCAGCACGGTCTCGAACTGGACCCAGTTCGCGTTCGCCACGCCCGTCGTGCTCTGGGCGGGCCTGCCCTTCTTTGAACGCGGCTGGCAATCGCTCCTCACGCGCAACCTCAACATGTTCACGCTGATCGCCATGGGCACCGGCGTCGCCTGGGGTTACAGCGTCGTCGCAACGGCCATGCCCGGCCTCTTCCCAGAGGCATTCCGCGCCGCGGACGGCTCGGTCGCCGTCTATTTCGAGGCGGCGGCGGTCATCACCGTTCTCGTGCTGCTCGGGCAGGTGCTCGAACTGCGCGCGAGAGAAAGGACGAGCGGCGCCATTCGCGCGCTGCTCGACCTCGCGCCCAAAATGGCCCGGCGCGTGCGGCCCGATGGCGAGGATGAAGAAATCGCGCTCGAACTCGTCGCCATCGGCGATCGCCTGCGCGTGCGGCCCGGCGAGAAAGTGCCGGTCGATGGCGTGATCTCGGACGGGCGCGTCTCGATCGACGAATCCATGGTCACGGGCGAAGCCATGCCGGTGACCAAGGAGCCCGGCGCCCGGGTGATCGCGGGCACGCTCAACGGCTCCGGCAGCTTCGTCATGGTCGCCGAGAAGGTCGGCCGCGACACCATGCTCGCCCGCATCGTGCAGATGGTCGCCGATGCCCAGCGCTCGCGCGCGCCGATCCAGCGCCTCGCCGATCGCGTTTCCGGCTGGTTCGTGCCGCTGGTGATCGTTACCGCGGTTCTCGCCTTTGGCGCATGGGCGCTCTGGGGGCCCGAGCCGCGCTTCTCCTACGGGCTCGTCGCCGCCGTCGCGGTCCTCATCATCGCCTGTCCCTGCGCGCTCGGACTTGCCACGCCCATGTCGATCATGGTCGGCGTCGGGCGCGGCGCGGGCGCGGGCGTCCTCATCAAGAATGCCGAGGCGCTGGAGCATATGGAAAAGGTGGACACGCTCGTCATCGACAAGACGGGCACTCTCACCGAAGGCAAGCCCTCCGTTGTCGGCATGGCGACGGCCGGTGACCTCGCCGAAGACGAGTTGCTGCGCCTTGCCGCCAGCGTCGAGCGCGCGAGCGAGCATCCGCTGGCACACGCCATCGTCGCCGCCGCGAAGGATCGCGGCCTCCAGCTTGCCGAGGTGAGCGACTTCGATTCACCCTCCGGCAAGGGCGCGGCAGGCACGGTCGAGGGACGGCGCATCGTCATCGGCAATGCGAATTATCTGGACGAGATCGGCGTTTCGACGGCGGCGCTCGCCGCCCGCGCCGAAGAAATGCGGCTCGACGGCGCGACGGCCATTTTCGTCAGCGTCGATGGAAAGCTCGCGGGCGCCATCGCCATCGCGGACCCGGTGAAGGAGACGACGCCGCAGGCCCTCGCCGCGCTCAGGGCCGAAGGCATCCGCATCGTCATGCTGACGGGCGACAATCCGACGACGGCGCAGGCCGTCGCCCGCCGCCTCGGCATAGAAGAGGTGAAGGCCGAAGTCCTTCCCGAGGAGAAGGCGAATGTCGTCGCCCAGCTCACAAAGGCAGGCCGCATCGTCGCCATGGCGGGCGATGGCGTCAATGACGCGCCCGCGCTCGCCGCGGCCGAAATCGGCATCGCCATGGGAACGGGAACCGACGTTGCGATGGAAAGCGCAGGCGTCACGCTTCTGAAAGGCGACCTCATGGGCATCGTCCGCGCGCGCCGCCTCTCCGAAGCGACGATGCGGAACATCCGCCAGAACCTTTTCTTCGCCTTCATTTACAACGCGGCCGGCATCCCCGTCGCGGCGGGCGTGCTCTACCCCGTCTTCGGGCTCTTGCTCTCGCCCGTCATCGCGGCGGCGGCCATGGCGCTTTCCTCGGTCAGCGTGATCTCGAACGCGCTCCGGCTGCGCTACGTGCGGCTCTAGGGCACACGAAGCGCATCAGGGGTCGATGCGGGTTCCCGCCTCGCCCTCGATCACGCGCTTCGCATCGGCAAGATTGCCGATGAAGGCGGGGCGGCCGGTCGTCCTCGCGAAGCGGCAGGCCGCATCGACCTTCGGCCCCATCGAACCGTTCGCGAAGGCGCTGACGTCGAATTCGTCCGCACGTGCACGATTGATGAGATCGGGCTCCTCGCCGCCCCAGTTGCGATAGACGCCTTCGACATCGGTGAGGATGACGAGCCGGTCCGCATCGAGATTGCAGGCGAGAAGGGACGCGCCGAGATCCTTGTCGATCACCGCCTCGACGCCTTCGAGAACGCCACCCGCCCTCTCAACGACCGGGATGCCGCCGCCGCCCGTGCAGATCACGATCTGTCCCGCCTCGATGAGGAGCCTGATGGCATCGAGTTCGACGATGCGCCGGGGTGCCGGCGAGGCGACGACGCGGCGGAACGCCTCGCCATCCGCCGCCATCGACCAGCCCCGCTCCGCGGCGAGCCCGCCCGCGCCCGCCTCCGCATAGACGGGTCCGATCGGCTTCGTCGGCCGCGCGAAGGCCGGATCGGTGCCATCGACCACCGTCTGCGTCAGCAGGGTGACGATGCCGCGCTGCGGCAGCATGCGCCGCAGCTCCTGCGCGATCACATAGCCGATCATCCCCTGCGACTCGGCGCCCAGCACATCGAGCGGATAGGGCGGCACGGCCTTGTAGGCATCGGCCTCGAGGGCGAGCAGCCCCACCTGCGGGCCATTGCCATGCACGAGGACGAGCGTGTGGCGGCCCGCGGCTTCTGCCAGCGCGGCGGCCGAGGCGCGCATGTTCTTCCGCTGGTTCTCGAAGCTCAGAACCTCGCCGCGCTTCAGAAGGGCGTTTCCGCCGATGGCCACCACGAGCCGCATGTCAGAGGCCGCCCGCCTGCTGCTGCGTGATGCAATGGATATTGCCGCCGCCGAGAAGGATCTCGCGCGCCGCAACGCCCTTCACCTTCCGGCCGGGAAACACCCTTGCCAGCGTTTCAACCGCCGCCCCGTCATGTTTCGGATCGAGGAGCGGCATGATGATCGCGCCATTCGCGATGTAGAAATTGACATAGGAAGCGGCGAGCCGGAGGCCCGCCACGCGCGGCTGCGTGCCCTCGACATGATCGACGCCCTCGGCCTCTTCCGCCGTCTGGAAGAGCGGCCCCGGCTGGTGAAGCTTCACTACTTCGAGCGAGCGGCCCCTGGCGTCCTTCGCATGGGAGAGGCGCGCCAGCGCATCCTTGCTGATCTCATACTGTGGATCGGCGGTGTCGTCCGTCCAGCTCAGAAGCACGACGCCGGGCCGCGCGAAGCAGGCGATATTGTCGATATGCCCGGATGTCTCGTCATTATGGACGCCGCGATCGAGCCAGATCGTGCGGGAGATGCCGAGCCAAGCTTCGAGCTGCGCTTCGATTTCCGCCTTCGACAGGCCCGGATTGCGGTTCGGATTGAGAAGACATTCCTCCGTCGTCAGAAGGGTCCCCTCCCCATCGACATGGATCGCCCCGCCTTCGAGAACGATGGGCGCCTTGTACCGGTCGAGCCCCTCGATCCCGAGCACCTTCTGCGCGACAAGCTCGTCCTGATCCCACGGAAAATAGAGCCCGCCTTCGAGCCCGCCCCAGGCATTGAAGACCCAGTCGACGCCGCGCACATGCCCCTTGCCATCGACGACGCAGGTGGGGCCGCAATCGCGCATCCATGCGTCGTTGGTCGTCATCTCGACGACGCGAACCGCCGGCGAGAGCACGCGCCGCGCATTCTGATACTGCGCGGGCGAGACGCACATGCTCACGGGTTCCGTCTCGGCGATGGCCTCCGCCACGCTGGCAAAGGCGGCCTGTGCGGGCTTCGCCCCCATGCGCCAGTTGTCGGTGCGCTCCGGCCAGATCATCCAGGTGCCCGCATGCGCCGCCCACTCCGCCGGCATGAAAAATCCGTCGGCGCGGGGCGTCGAGGCGAGGAGTCGGGACATGAGTTTCAGGCTCCTTTGCGGCGCGTCTGCAACGCGAGAATGATTTCGCCGATGAGAACGGTGAGGACGACACCGCCAAGGACCGGCCCGGCCGTGCTCCAGTCGACCGGCTCGCCCGGCACCCAGACGAAGAAGAGAATGGCCTGGAGAATGAAGAGAACGCATATGGCGGCGATGAGCGTCAAGGCCGTCATGCCGCCCGGCACGCGATAGGGCCGCGCTGTCCCGGCGTCGATCCGCCTCAGCCGCAGGAAGGCGGGGAAGACGAGAAGATAGGGTAGCAGGAAGATGATCGAGCTGAAGGCGAAGAGCGACCAGAAGAGATCCTCCGCGCTTGCTGCCATGAAGCCGTAAAGCACGATGACGACCGTCGAGACGATGCCCGTCCAGAGAAAAGCGCCAACAGGCGTCTGATAGGTCGGATGGAGCGAGGCCAGGACGGCGGGAAGCTCGCCATCGGCGGCGGCGGCCTGCGCGGTGCGGTTCGCGCCGAGCGTCCAGGTCACCATATTGGCGAAGAAGGTGTAGAGAGCGCCGATGCCGATGAGAACGGTCGCGGTCTTGGCGAGTTCGGATTCGCCCAGAAGCCGCGAGACCGTGTCGAGGACGCCGCTGATGAGGCCGATCTCGTTCACCGGAAGCGCGACGAGGATGCCGAAGGTCGCGAGCAGATAGAAGCCGACAATGGCAAGACCGGCGACGACGATTGCGATCGGCACATCGCGAGCCGGATTCTCCATTTCCTCTCCCGCGCCCGACATGAGTTCGAAGCCGAGAAAGTTGTAGACGACGACGGGCAGGAAGGCGAGGCCGACATCCCAGCCGGGCGTCAGCGTCGAGAGCGTCATCTCATTGGCGAAGCCACGTGTCGAGGCGATCCATATGCCGGCGACGCCCATGATGAGCATGATCGCAGCCTTCACCACCGCTCCGATATTCGGCACCCATTTGCTGTTGGCGAGGCTTGCGATGCCGACGCCGACGGTGATCCATGTCAGAAGGACGCCAAGGGCGATCTTGACCCAGAGGCTCATTTCAGGCGCGAAGAGCTGCGCGAACATGCCCGCGAAAAGGATGTACACAGATGGCATCCAGAGCGCGACATTGACCCAGTAATACCAGACGGTGCGTCCGGCCCATTTGTCGCCATAGGCGCGCCTGATCCATTGCTGTATGCCGCCTTCGCTCGGATATGCCGCGCCGAGTTCGGCCACGATGAGGCCATAGGGCACGAAGAAGAAGACGAAGGTGATGACCCACCACGCCAGCGACGACACGCCGACCTTGGCTGAGGCCGCGAGCGTGTCGATGACGAGGATCGCGCAGACGGTGAAAAGCGTCATGTCGAGCTGATTGAGCACGCGCTTGAAACCGCGACTCTGAGGCACCGGTTCGTTGAGAGCGATCATTTTCATATCTCCACGCTTTCCGATCTGGTTCGGCGGTTGCAGTTCACGAAGGATCGAAGGTGAGACGGAGGCTTTCGCCGAGAAACGCCTGAATGCGTCCCGCGTGCCAGTCGCGCAATGTGTGCGGCGGACGGCTGACGCGCGGATAGACGAATTTGATGAGAATGGCCTTCTCCGTGTGAAGGCGGTTCTCGGACTGGTCGTAGATGATGGAGCGGGGGTGATCGAGAACCTCGTCCGTCGCCTCGACGCCGCGGCTCGCAGGCAGGCAATGCATCATCTTCGCGTGGCGGGGCGCCTTCTCGAAAAGGGCGAGATTAACCTGGAAATTCGGCATGAAGGCGGCCTTGCGCTCGGGGATTTCCGCCTCCTGCCCGACCCACCACCACAGATCGGTATAAATGAAGTCGGCATCGCTCACGGCGGCGACGGGATCGTCCGTCACGACGAGCGTTCCGCCCGACAATTTGCAGTTCTCTCGCGCGATCTCCTGCAAGCTTTCCGGCGCCTGATATTTTCGAGGCGCGGCCTGCGTGAAGCGCATGCCGAGCTGGGTGCAGATGAGCATGAGCGACGAGCACACATTCGTCGTGTCGCCGATGAAGACGACATTGAGGTCCTCGAGCAACTTTCCGGGCAATTTGTGCTCGAGCATGGTGAAGACGTCGCAGATCACCTGCGTCGGATGGTTGTAGTCGGTGAGCCCGTTGATGACGGGCACGGTTGCGTGCCGCGCAAGCTCCAGCACCGTCTTGTGCGAGAGCGTCCGCGCCTCGATCGCATTCACCATCCGGCTGATGACCTTCGCCGTGTCCTTGGTGGATTCGCGCTGGCCGAGATGGATTTCACCCGGCCGGAGATAGAGCGCATGGCCGCCGAGCTTCGTCATTGCGACCTCGAAGGAAACGCGCGTGCGCGTGGAAGGCTCCTCGAAGATCATGCCGAGCGACGTGCCGCTCAGAAGCGGCGGCAGCGCGCCCTGCTTGTCCGCGTCCTTGGTGAGATGGATGAGCTGGATGAGATCGAGGAGCTCGGCCTTCGAGAAATCCTGTGTGTCGATGAAGTGACGCATGAGGAACCTATGACGCTGGCTGCAAGGAGGTTGCGAAGGCGCGACGCGGCGATCTAGAGTCGGTGCGGCCCTCCATTGCGGATGAGCCTTCGTTTCCGTATCGCCGGGTGCAAAGATGTCCGAACTGACCGTTGCCGCGACGCAGATGGCCTGCGGCCCCGATCGCGACGAGAACATTGCGAGAGCGGAAAAGCTCGTCACGCATGCCGCCGAGCGCGGCGCGCAGATCGTCCTGCTTCAGGAGCTTTTCGAGACGCCCTATTTCTGCAAGGACACGGAGCCCGGCTTTCTTCATCTCGCCCTGCCCGTGGCGGACAATCCCGCCGTGCGGCACATGCGGGCCCTCGCATATCGCCTGGGTGTCGTGCTGCCCGTCTCCATCTATGAGCGGACGAACAACGCCCTCTACAACTCGCTCGTCATGATCGACGCGGATGGAGAAATCCTTGGCGTCTATCGCAAGTCGCACATCCCCGACGGGCCGGGATACAAGGAGAAATATTATTTCTCCCCCGGCGACAGCGGTTTCCTCGTCTGGAACACGCGATATGCCCGCGTCGGCGCGGCCGTCTGCTGGGACCAGTGGTTCCCGGAAACCGCGCGCATCCTCGCGCTCAAGGGCGCCGACATCATCTGCTATCCGACGGCGATCGGCTCCGAGCCGCACGACCCGACCATCCATTCCCGCGACCACTGGCAGCGCACCATGCAGGGGCACGCGGCGGCCAATATGGTGCCCGTCATCGCCTCGAACAGGATCGGGCGCGAAGAAGGGCGCACATGCGAAATCACGTTCTACGGCTCGTCCTTCATCGCCGACAACACGGGCAAGAAGGTGGCCGAGGCGGGCGAGTCCGATGAAGCCGTGCTCACCGCGCAATTCGATCTCGACGCGCTTCGCCGCGCGCGCCTCGAATGGGGCGTCTTCCGCGACCGGCGCATCGACATATATGGCGAATTGCTGACGCTCGACGGCACACTGCGCCATCCGGCGCACAGGTGAACGGCGATGAGGTGACGGGTGGACCGCTCCGTCCTCGCTTCGCGCCTCGCTGCCCGACCGCGCCATCGTCTGTCCGATCGTGATCGTTTCGTCCTCAGATGATCGCGGTGGGCGGAAAATGCGGCATTGATCGGTATCAAACCCTCACAAATCCATGATGGCGTCAGGGTTAAATGCGGCGCCACGGCCATTTCGCGCTCCAAGGGGGTGATCCAGCGGCGCAAATGGCGCATATGAAGGGCAGAGATCGGCGCCACGGGCGCGTTGCAAGGGAAAAGCTGGAATCCGCAGCCTCCCTCTTGCATAAAAGTGGCGCGACGAAGACCAACAAGAACAATCAGGTGAGGCTCCTCAGTGTCAGACGATCAGAAACCAACAGAGGAAGAAGCAGAAGCCGCGGTCCGCACTCTCATTCGCTGGGCGGGCGACGACCCGAAGCGCGAAGGATTGATCGACACGCCGGGCCGCGTGGTGCGCTCCTACCGCGAACTCTTCTCGGGCTATGACACCGATCCGCGCGCCTATCTCGAACGCGTGTTCGAGGAAGTAGGCGGCTATGACGAGCTGGTCGTGCTGCGCGACATTCGCGTCACGAGCTTCTGCGAGCATCACATGCTGCCCGTGGTCGGGGTCGCGCATGTGGGCTATCTGCCTTCAAGGCGCGTCGTCGGCATCTCCAAGCTCGCGCGCGTCGTGCAGGGCTTTGCCAAGCGCCTCCAGATTCAGGAGAAGCTGACAGCGGACATCGCGCGGGCGATCTACGAGATCCTGCAACCCAAGGGCGTCGGCGTCGTCATTCGCGCCGAGCACAACTGCATGACGCTTCGCGGCGTCAATTCCCCCGGCGCGACGCTGACGACGAGCCAGCTTCTGGGCGATGTGCGCGACGATCCGAGAACGCGCCAGGAATTCCTGCGCCTCACCGCCAATCACGACTGAGGCTACTGGTCGAGAGCGGATTTCAGCGGTCCGGCGAGGAGACGAATCGCGGCCGATGCGACAAGGGCGATGAGCGCGATCATGAGGAAGAATTCGCTCTTCCCCATCGCGCTCCAGAAACCGCCGAGCCAGCCCGCGAGAAGATTGCCGGCGAAGCTCGTCGCAAGCCACAGCCCCATGAGAAGCGAGAGAATGGAGGCGGGCGCGATCTTCGAGACGAGAGAAAGACCGATGGGCGAGATGTAAAGCTCGCCGACGGTGATGATGACGAAATAGGCGAAAAGCCAGAGCCAGCCTGCCTTGCCGCCATCCCCGCCCGCCTGCCAGGCCGCGAATGCGAGGATCAGATTGGCGATGGCGACGCCGAGGCAGCCAAGCGCCATCTTGGAAATCGTTGACGGCTCGCTCCCCTTCCGCGCCTGCCGCGCCCAGAGGCTCACGACGAGCGGCGTGAAGGCGAAGATCAGGAACGGATTGAAGGACTGGAACCACGTCGTCGGAATCTCTCCCTGCCAGAAGAGGAGATCGAGCGAGCGGTCCGTGAACCCGTCCGCCCAGAGAACGATCGTGTTGCCCTGCTGCTCATAGGTCGCCCAGAAGAAACTGACCGGCACGAAAAGGGCAAGCAGAACGGCAATGGCGCGCCAGTCTTCACGGTCGAGCGGCCTTGCCTCCCGCCTTGCGGCGGCGATGCGCTCGCGGGGATCGGGCGGCAGATGGCGCTGGCCGTAAAGATAGATGACGAGACCGAAAAGCATGCCGATGCCTGCCGCGCCGAAGGCATAGTGCCAGCCGACCTTTTCGCCGAGCGTGCCGCAGACGAGCGGCGCCATGAACCCGCCGAGATTGATGCCGACATAGAAGATTGAATAGGCGCGGTCGCGGCGATGATCGCCCGGCGCATAGAGGCTGCCGACCTGCGTCGAGATATTGGGCTTGAAGGCGCCATTGGCGAGGATGAGTGTGAAGAGCGCGAGGAGGAAAAGCCCCTCGAACGCCATCATGAAATGACCCGCCGCCATGAGCGCTGCGCCGATGATGACCGTCCGGCGCTGACCGAGAAGCCGGTCGGCGACGAGCCCGCCGATGATCGGCGTGAGATAGACGAAGCCCGTATAGAGGCCGTAGATCTGCGAGGCGAGCGGCTGGGGGCCGAGCGGCCCGAGCACCCATTCGAGCGCCGCCCTGAGCGTCGCAAGCCCGACGACGCCTTCCGCCTGTCCCGGCAGCAGCAGATATTTGACCATGTAGAGGACGAGGACGGCGCGCATCCCGTAATATGAGAAGCGCTCCCACATTTCCGTTCCGAACAGAAATGTGAGCCCCTTGGGATGGCCGAACAGATCGGCGGAGGAACGCCACTCGGCAGCCGGCTCCCCCGTGGCAGGCTCTGCGCTCATGGAGATCATTTTCTCCCGCGGCGCGCAAACATCAATCCCCAGGGATCAGCCCCGCCTCACTTCCCCCTGGCGGCGCTGACCGCGGCGGCGGCCGCCGCCATGGTCTTCTTCGCCTGCTGGACGGAAAGCCCCTGCTCGAGACGAAGCCGGCGCCACGCATCGAGGCTCAGGAGCAGTTCGAGCGCCTCGAAGACTATGCGGTCCTTCCGCAGCTCGGGCGGCAGGGCTTCGCGCAGCATCGCGCGCTGCATCCGCGTCAGCAGCTCATGGTCCTCGCGCAGAAAGGCGGACCGGTGCTTGTGCACATCGGCGGCGATCTGGAACGGCATGATCTTCTCGAACACCTGCGCGCGCCGCTCGACGATCGCATCGAGGCGCGCCGGCCAGCCGCCCTCGGGCCATGGCCTGTTCATCACGGGCTCGATTTCCGCGCGCATCATTTCGGACAGCTCGCGATAGAGGCTGTCCATATCGTCGAAATGCCGGAATACCGTCCGTAGGCCGACATTCGCCCGCGCCGACACTTCCTCTGCGCCCGGCGAGATATTGCCCTCGCGCACGAGTTCGAGCATGGCCTCGACGATCCGGCGGCGGTTCTCCTGCCCGCGCAGCCGCCGCCCATCCATGCCTGCTTCGATTTTTCCGGTTCGCGCCATCGGCCCTTCCATGGAGATAAGCCCTGATGGTTATGCCGCCCGCTGACAGGAAAGAAAAGGCCGCGCCTTGCCCGCCCGCGAGAAAGCGGGGAGCGGACGGCCCCCGTCCCTAGACGTGATCCTCAAGCAGCGTCGAGCGGATGAGGAGCTGGCCCGCAAGGCCCGCCTCCCGATGCTTGCCGAGCGCAAGAACCTCCGGCGACGTCGCGATGGCGAAAAAGGCCGCCGCCGAGGGATATTCGACGAGCGCCACCATGTCCCAAAGTTCCTCCACCTGGCCGATGACGGTGCTGTTCAGCGCCGCCGAGATGAGGAAGCGCCCGCCCGCCGCTTCCACGATCCGGCGCATTTCCACGCCGTAGCGCATATAGGCTTCACGCCCGCTGATCCTTTCCGTGCCGCCATCCTTGTACTCGGCGACATCGCGGAACTTCAGCAGGTTGACCATGACGATGGGCGCGGGATCGGTCGATCCCGCAAGCTCCATCAGCTTCTCCCGCTCCGGATAGACGGCGATTTCGTATTTCATGTGCCCTCCCCCTCAGGCCGTTTTGCGAATGAGGCCATCAATCACATCGACAAGCTCAGCCGGCTTGTCTTCCTGGAGGAAATGCCCTCCCCCGGCGATTGTCACATGGGCCTGCCCTTTCGCGCCCGGCACCCGCTCCCGGAAGACGCGCTCGCCGCCCGCCGTCACCGGATCGCCATCGCTGAAGGCGGTGAGGAAGGGCTTGTCGAAACGCTCCAGAACCTTCCACGCCGCCTTGTTCTCCTCGACCGAGCCATGTTCCGGCGTGATCGGGACGAGCGCCGGAAAGGCCCGCGCGCCCGCCTTGTAGGCCTCCTCCGGGAAGGGCGCGAGATAGGCGGCCTTCTCCGCCTGATCGAGCCCGCGCTTCGTCCCCATGCTGACGATCTCGCCGATGGGAAGCTCGGGCACGGTCTGGCTGAAATCGAGCCACTGCTTGAAGGCTTCCGTCCAGCCCGTGCCGGTCGGCAGGCCCGTATTCGCCACGACGACGCGCGCGAAACGGTCCGGGAAGGCGGCGACGAGACGCAGCCCGATAAGGCCCCCCCAATCCTGACAGAAGAGCGTGACGCCCCTGAGATCGAGCCCGGTGAGCCAGTCGCTCATCCATTTCACATGGCGCTCGTAGGTATAGTCGGCGACCTCTTCCGGCTTGTCCGAGCGGCCGAAACCGACGAGATCGGGCGCCAGCACCCGGTGGCCGCGCGCTGCGAGCGCGGGGATCATGTGGCGATAGAGATAGGACCATGAAGGCTCGCCATGCATGAGAAGAACAGGCGCCGCCGCTTTCGGCCCCTCATCGACCGTGTGAACCCGCAGCACCGTCCCGTCCGCATCCTTCACGTCGAAGTAGTTGGGCGAAAAGGGAAATCCCGGCAGATTCGCAAAACACGCGTCCGGCGTTCTCAGCACTCTCATGGCGTCTCCTTCGGAAGGGCGTTCTGGCCCATGCCTATATATTGACATTGATCGTGTCACTATATAAACCGGTGCGTCAAGGGCGATGAGATGAGGACCGGCATGAAAGCTCTGATCGGCCGCGCGGGAAGCTCTCTTCTGACGAGCCGGGCGCTGCGCAATTCGCGCCGCGCCTTCCACGCGCTTTCGCGCAATCTGCGCGGCGACAAACCCACCATCCATTATTTCCATCAGGCCGACGATCCCTACAGCCACGTCGCGGCGCAGATGCTCGCGCCCCTTCTCGCGCGCTACGATGTCGCCTTCACGCCCTGGATCGTTCCGCCTCCCGACGATGCCGCCGCGCCGGAGCGCGAGAGGCTGCGGCGCTATGCGCTGAGGGATGCGCCGCGCCTTGCCCGCGAATATGGCCTCGAATTTCCGCCGGCTGACGCATTGCCCGCGGGGGACATCGTGGCGGCCTGCAACGCGGTTCTCGCCCGCGCCGTGGCGAGCGGCCGGTTCGCGGAACTGGCGGCCGATGCGGGGCGCGCATTATGGGCGGGCGACAGGGCGGCGCTCGACCGGCTCGGCGAAACGGCGGGCCGCGCCGATCCGGCTTCGCTCGCCTCGGCGCTCGCGGCGGGCGGCAGGGAAAGGCGGCGGCGCGGACATTATCTCGGCGCCATGTTCTGTTTCGAGGGCGAGTGGTATTGGGGCGTCGACCGCCTCAACCATCTCGAGGAAAGGCTGAGCGGCCTCGGTCTCGACCGCGCGCCGAAGGGAACGCCGCCACTCGCGCCCTATCGCGGGCTGAAGCTCCTGCCTCGCCCGCAAGGCGGCGCACGGCCCGTGATCGACTACTGGTTTTCCTTCCGCAGCCCCTATTCGTGCATTTCCTTCCCACGGATGAGGCAGATCGCCCGGCATTACGATGCCGAATTGCGCCTCCGCTTCATTCTGCCCATGGTGATGCGCGGCCTGCCGGTGCCCCGCGTCAAGCGCTTCTACATCATGCTCGACACGAAGCGCGAGGCCGAACGCGCGGCGACGCCCTTCGGCAAATCGGTCGATCCGGTGGGCGCCGGCGCCGAGCGCGCGCTCGCCGTTCTTCACCATGCCGTGAAATGCGGCCGGGGCGAGGAATTCGTGGAACTCGGGATGCGTGCCGCCTTCGCCGATGGCATCGACCTCGCCTCCGATGAAGGGCTGATGGATGTCGCCCGCCGCGCGGGCCTCGACGCCGAAACGGTGAAGGCAGCCCTCGCCGATGAAAGCTGGCGCGAGGTGGCGGAGGAAAATCGCAAGGCGCTTTTCGACGCGGGCCTCTGGGGCGCGCCGAGCTTTCGCGTCGACGGCCTGCCCGCGCATTGGGGCCAGGATCGTTTCTGGGCGCTGGAAGAAGACATCATCGAAGCCATGAAAGGACGCGCTCCATGAGCGACAGCACGGGAAACGGCTGGAAGCCCACGCGCCGCCAGCTTGTCGGCACCGGCATGGCGGCGCTCGCGGCCGTTCAGGCAGGCCCCGTTCTCGCCGCACCGGCGATTGCCGGACGCAAGCGCCCCAACATCCTTTTCGTGATGACCGATCAGGAGCGCTCCGCGACGACGCTGCCTTCGGGCCTCGATCTCCCCGCGCATGAATGGATCGGCGAGCGCGGCACTTTCTTTGCGAAATACAACGTCAACACCACGCCCTGCTCGCCCTCGCGCTCGGTCGCTTATTTCGGGCGGCACACGCAGCAGACGGACATGGTGGTGAATGACGGCGCGCCGCCCTTCCCCCGCCTCAACGGCAAGCTCCGCTCCATCGGGCACCATCTGCGCGATCTCGGCTACTACACGGCCTATAAGGGCAAATGGCACCTGAGCGACATTCCCCATGCCGCGCAGCTCGGCTACGGCCCCTATATCAAGACCGACCGCTCGCTCGAGCCCTATGGCTTCAGCGACTACAACATCGACGGCGATCCGCATGGCAAGGTGTGGGACGGCTATCGCTATGACGGGCCGACGGTAAGCTCCGCGATCCAGTGGCTCGACGAGGTGGCGCGCAAGCTCCCCGCCGAACAGCCCTGGTTCCTCGCCGTCAATCTCGTGAACCCGCACGACATCTGCTTCTTCGAGGCATGGCAGGGCCAGACGGCGACGCGCGGCAACCCGGATGTGCTCTCCCCGCTCGCGCCGGCGCCCGCGAGCGAGATCTATGACCGCGACTGGAGCGACCTGCCCCTTCCCGCGAGCTTCTATCGAAAGCCCGCCGAGGGCGAACCCTGGGCGGTGAACTCCTACCGCAAGGTCTGCGACCTCACCTATGGCGCGATGCCCGATGACGAGCGCGTCTGGCGCAGGAACCAGAGCTATTATTTCAACTGCATCCGCGATGCGAGCTACAAGGTGCGCCGCCTCTTCTCCGCGCTCGAGACGCTCGGCCTCGCTGATGACACGATTGTCGTGCTCACCGCCGATCATGGCGAGATGGCAGGCGCCCAGCGCCTGCGCCAGAAAGGCCCGGTGATCTTCAAGGAGAACGTAGCGGTCCCGCTCTATATCAGCCATCCCGACGCGCGGAAGGCGCGCACCGTCGACAGCCTCGGCAGCACCGTCGACCTCTTGCCCACGCTTTACGAATTCGCGGGCGGCAAGCCAGGCGAACTCGAAGACCCGCTCGGCAAGCTGCCCGGCGTGAGCCTTGCCAATGCGCTCACCGGCGGGCGCACGGAGCGCGACGAGCGCGGCGCCTTCTACAATTACGGCGTGCCCTTCTATATCGACCCGCAGATGATCGAAGGCATGATGCGCAATGCCCGCACACCTTCAGCCTGGACGATGCTGATCGAGTCGCTGAAGCTCGGCCATCTCGGGCCCTCGCGGACCAATCGCGGCCTCCACAGGGGCGTGTTCGACGGGCGCTACAAGTTCGCGCGCTTCTTCGGGCTCGGCGAGCATCACATGCCGAGGGACTGGGAGACGCTTCGCGCGCATAACGATCTGGCGCTTTATGACACCGCGACTGACCCCGACGAGCTTCAGAACCTCGCGCTGGAGCCCGAGGCGCATAAGGAACTCATCCTCGCGCTCAACGCCAGGACGAACGCGCTGATCGAAACGGAGGTCGGCCGCGACGAGGGGCAGGAATTCGTGGGCCCCGGCTGGCTCTATCGCCTCTGACCGGGCGCCTTCCCATCGGGCGCGCGGACCGGAGGCGACGCTCCGTCTCAGGCGGTGAAGAGCCGCTCGCAGCCCGTGCCCGCGAGGATCCGGTCGACATCGGCGCGATCGGCCGCCCTCAGCACCGCATATTTCTCGCGCAACCATTGCAGGCACTTGCCCTGATAGGGGAAGGGCTGCTGCACCCAGGCCTGCCCGTCGATCTCGGTGCGGACCTCCGCGCTGCCCGAGGCGAGCGCGGCCGCGTTGGCAAGAAGCGCCGGCACATAGACCCGGCCGACTTCCTTGAGGAGCGCCCGGAGCGTGCCCGGAATGTCGTCGCGCGCCATCCAGTCGCTCTCGGCGGGATCGAGACCTGACAGATCCTCCACCACATCGACCCAGGCGAATACGCGCGGCGCGCGCGCAAGCGTCACCTCCATCGGAGTCGGGTCGAAATGGGTGAGCTGCGTCAACTGGCCGTAGAAACCGAAATCCGACGCGCCCGGACGACGGCCCATGAGGAAGGGCCGCTGCTCGAGATGCGCCTTGAAGGCGTCGAGAACGCGCTTGTAGCTTGCCTCGATGACGGGCGCAGTCGTGTCGTTCGAGCCGACGACATAGAGGCGCGAAATCTGCCGCTCGGCGAAGATCTCGCCCATCTTAAGCGCCTCCGCTTCCGGCGCCGTCAGATCGCGCCAGCGCGGCAGGATCGCCGCCGCGCGCTCGATGTCCGGCTTGTAGTACCAGCGATAATGGAACATGGCCTTCGTCAGCCATTCATCGCCGAAATCCTCGAGCAGATAGTCGAGAAACTCGACCACCGGATCGGCGGGCACGACGCGGCGCTGCGGGAACGCCGCCTCGAAGCGGCGGATGAGCGGGGTCGAGTCGACCACGGCCTCCACCTCGCCCCGCTCGTTCGGCAGATAGAAGGTCGGCAGGAGTTGCACCTTGGGCCTCGGCAGGCCGCGCTTCTCCGGCGCGTCGCCCTGAAGGAACTCATAGGGAATGTGCCTGTAGCGAAGCACGGCCAGCATCTTGCGCGTATAGGGCGAGCCGGGCGCGCCGCGCAGAAGCAGTGGTGTGGGCAACGACATGAATGACCTCCCCGAAATGTCGGTTCTTCCGTGATGCGTCGATATTACTGCCGCGACATGGCGGCGCGCACATGCGCTCGGTCGGCATTGGCGGAGGCCGCGTCGGGCTCCGCGTGCGGCAGCCCGAACACGACTTTCGCGATCCGGCCCGGATAGGCGAAAGGCGCGCGATAAGCCTCGCTGACCGGCGAAAGGCTGCGGCCGATATCCATGCCGATGCTGGAAATGAGGAAGAGAAGCTTCGGGATCGTCGCCGTTGCGACCGTCTTGCCGTCGATGACGAGCGCGACCGTGCCGGAACCGTCGGCCATGCGCTCGACCACGGCGCCGACCTCATGCTTGCCGGGCGTCAGTGCTTCCGGCGCCGCGACGAGCGTGTGGTCGTGGAAGCAGTTGTAGTCGAAATGCAGGCGGCCCCGGTCGATATGGAAGGCAAAGCCGCTATTGATGCTGCCTCGCGCCACCAGCGCCCCATCGGCGGTGCCCGCCGGATGGTCGATCTCGGCCGTCATCTGCCAGCCGCGGAAGACGGGCGGGCAGGCATCCGAAACGATGTGCGAGACGGGCGGATAATAGACGAAGCGCGAGCGCGAGGTCGGCATGCCGGGCCTGCGCGAGGCGCGGAAGAGATCGAAGGCACCCCGATCGTCGAGCGGCAGGACGCCATGCGCCTCCGCCTCCTGCCACCACCGTTCCACCATGGCCTTGAGCCGCGCTGGCTCGCGCTCGGCGAGATCGTGATACTCGGAGAAATCCTCGTCGAGATGATAAAGCTCCCAGCGATCCTGCTCGAACGGCGTGCCGCGCGCATGATGCGTGACGGCCTTCCAGCCATCGAGCCAAAGACCGCGATCGCCGCCCATCTCGAAATACTGGACGGGACGCCCGGGCTTCGCCTGCGGATCGGTAAAGGCCGTGAGAATGCTCGCGCCATGGATCGGCATTTGCGGCACGCCCGCCACGACCGAAGGCGGCTCGATGCCCATCACCTCGAGGACGGTCGGCGTGACGTCGATGGCATGGCAGAACTGGCGCCGGATCTCGCCGGGCCGCCCGATGCCCTTCGGCCAGTGAACGATGAAGGGATCGCGCACGCCGCCGCCATGCGTGTTCTGTTTGTACCATTTGAGCGGCGTATTGCCCGCCTGCGCCCAGCCCCAGGGAATGTTGCTGTGGCTCTGCGGCCCGCCAATATCGTCGAGCCGCTCGACGGCCTTCTCCACATCCTCGGCCATGAGATTGAAGTACCGCATCTCGTCGAGAACGCCGGTCGGGCCGCCTTCCTGGCTCGCGCCATTGTCGGAGACGAGCATGAGAAGCGTGTTCTCCATGAGGCCCAGCTCTTCGAGGAAGCTCACCAGCCTGCCGATCTGCGCGTCGGTGTGCTCCAGCATGGCGGCGAAGGCTTCCTGAAGCCGTGCCGCGAACTTCCTTTCATTGTCGCCGAGCTCGGCCCAGGGCTTCACGCCGGGATTGCGCGGGGCAAGCCCCGTGCCGGGCGGCACGATGCCCATCTCCTTCTGCCGCGCGAACCATTCTTCCCGCGCCACATCCCAGCCCGCATCGAAGCGCCCGCGATATTTGTCGAGATAGACCCGCGGCGCCTGATGCGGCGCATGCATCGCCCCGAAGGCGAGATAGAGGAAGAACGGGCGCTCCGGCACGATGGAGACGCTGTCCCGGATGAAGCCTATCGACCTGTCCACGATGTCTTCCGAAACGTGGTAGCCCTCCTCGGGCGATTTCGGCTGCTCGACGAAGTGATTGTCATGCGTGAGCTCGGGGTGGAACTGATCCGTCTCGCCCTGAAGAAAACCGTAATAGCGGTCGAAGCCGCGCTGGAGCGGCCAGTTATGGAAGGGGCCCGCGGCAGTGCATTCGGCCATGGGCGCGAGATGCCACTTGCCCGCCGCGAAAGTCGCCACGCCATTGTCGCGCAGCACCTCGGCGAGCGTCGCGGCGGACCGGGTGACGGCGCCCCGCATGTTCGGATAGCCCGTATCCATGTTCGAGATCGCCCGCATGCCGACCGCATGGTGATTGCGGCCGGTGAGGAGGCAGGCCCTGGACGACGAGCAGAGCGCCGTTGTGTGGAATCCGGTGAATCTGAGCCCGTCGCCTGCAAGGCGGTCGATATTCGGCGTGGCGATGGTGGAGCCATAGCAGCCCAGATGCGCAAAGCCCGTATCGTCGAGCACGATGAGCACCACATTGGGCTTGCCCGCTCTCGAAGGGGCAGCCGGCCAGTCGGGCGAGGATTCCTGAACTGTCCTCCCGATCGTGCCTTTGAAATCCCGCTCCGCCGGATGCCGGAATGTCACCTGCGTCCCTCCCTCGCTTCGCGTGCTCCGCAAACGGCCGCACGCATGGCTCGCTTTGCCCCCACACCGATTTAATGAGTTTCATTAAAGAGTGAATGTGGCGGCCGGGCAAATGATATTTCCCCCGCCATCGGACCTCGCAATGAAAAGCGGCGCTCGTTCGGGCGCGGCCTCTTCAGCCACGGAGCCGGACGGATATGCCGGGCACCCGCATGGCACGGACGCGCCATCCGTTTCCCCCATCGGCGTAAAGACATTCACGGCTCCCTTCTTGACTTCCAGAGAGCGCGATTACTTAACAAATTGTAAATATATGGCGATAAGGCTCAGAATATTGCTGAATGATTACAATAAATTTGAAATGAACAATTCATCCTGCATAGCGTATTCGCGGCTTTATATATAATATTTTCCAATTATATGTAGACTAAAACGTGCATTCTCTTACGAAAACCCTCACTTTATCGCCCGAATTCAATATCTACGTTAACTATTATCGAAACGATGGAACTACTACTTACGTATTCATTTTTTTTACATAGAGTGTGTGATTAAATGAATTGCTCTGTAGGTATCCAGTCGAAGCCAATTGGAGGGATGACGATGGCCGGACAGATTAATGAAATGATGCAAATGTTATGGATGCGCACCGGATTGCTCGTGGCCACTCTTCTGGTTGGCGCGGTCATCGCTGCCTCCCCGGCGAATTCGGCAACACCTGTGCGCAAGTTTGAAAGCTGGTCGGTTCAGTGCCTCGACAAGAATGTTTGCATCGCCTACCTCGAAGGCAGCGGCGTGCAGATCCTTGTCGGCCGCACGGCCGCCGGTCAGCCGATCAGGCTGGGCCTGCGCATCCTGCCCAAGGCGAAAACAGGCCAGCCCGCCTCCCTTCGGCTTGAAAGCGGCTGGCAAGCTGGCCTCAAGATCGGCAAATGCTCCGACAAGTTCTGCGAAGTCCCCGTGGGAGAATCCAGCACCAATCTCGCCCTCGAACAATTCCTGAAAACGAGAGAGGGAGTCATTGCCTATCAGGTCGGGGAAAAAATCCTCATCGCCCCGTTCTCGCTGGCCGGCTTCAAGGCCGCTCTCAAGGAAGTTCGCGGGTGAGTATCGGTTTTTTCAGCAAACGTGGACGCGAACTGCCATGTCGCTTTGATGACCGCTCCGGGAAGGCATATCATTCACACAAAGAGCTCGACCGATATCGACTAGAGAGGAATGCCCGCCGACGGGCGATCGCTTTCTGAGACCGGAAATATCGGAGAACAAAGGCGCCAGGGGCTTCGCCGATCTCCAGCAACCTCATCGTTCACGACGCTCGGCCGCCCCCTGAAATTTCCACGGCCCGAGCATATGGAAGTTTTGTTCATTCGCGTAGTTGAAGGAGACAGTAAATGCTTCTTGCAGACGCCAACATCGCAATCGTGGATTCGAACCATCTGTTTCGTGCAGGCATGGTTCGGCTTCTGCGGGATGCGAACGGGAACACGGTGCGCGATGCCCGCGACCTGTCCGCCCTCGAGGAACTCGTCAAGGCCAGCGAGCACTTCGACCTCGTGCTTGTGGAGCTTCTTGCGCTGGACGGCGATCCGCCGGGTCGCGTCAACCGCCTGCGGCACCTCCTTCCCGATTGCCGCGTTGTTGTTCTGAGTGAAACCCTCAACTCCACGCAGCTTTGTTCCTGTTTTGCCGCCAATGTCGATGGTTTTTTATTGAAGAATATTTCTTGCGAAACACTGACCGAGTCTTTGAAGCTCGTCCTTCTTGACCAGAAAGTCTTTCCCTCTTCGCTCGCCTCCCTGATCGCAGCCAACGGCACGCAGAACGGCCTGCCACTTGCGATGAATCAGCGCCAGCCCGATTCCTTCGCCGAGTTGTCCGAACGGGAAATCGAAATTCTGCGCTGCCTCGTCGATGGCGACTCGAACAAGCGCATAGCGCTCCGCCTCAACATCGCTGAAGCGACCGTGAAGGTTCACCTCAAGAGCGTCCTCAGGAAAACCCATGTGATGAACCGCACGCAGGCCGCGATCTGGGCGCTGAACAAAGGCATGCAAGGCAGAGATCCTTCGATCTGAGGCTGGCGCAGCCGGGATCACTCCACGCGATCTCCCGGCTTGCTCCAGACCGTGCCGCGACTATCGGCCAGGGAAGGCAAAAACCTGGGCGATCCACATGTCGATCGCATTCTGGCTCGTCGGATAGAGATATGTTCCCGGGGCGCCACCGCCGATCATTGAGGTCCAGCTCGTCAATGTGGCGCTGGTCAGCATCCCGACATCGCCCGCGTCCGATCCATAAATAGCCGGATAGCTCCATGGGCTGATGCGATAGAGGCTGAAGGGCGAAGCCCCCGGAACGCCCACGACAAGCCGGCCCGCGGAATCGAAGACAAGCGCGCTATGTCCCGGCCCCTGCATGACGGTGTAGAGGCTGCCATCGGGCCCACGCAGAATATTTTCCGGCCTGATGTTGAAGACCTGGCTGCCGATGATCGCCTGCGCGCCACCGATGCCGATAGTCGGCGTTCCGCCGAACCTCCCGAACGAATAGGCCTGGTTATTGAGGCCCGCGGCACCGAGCGCCGCGGCGGAAACTCCGACCGTGAGAGCCAGGCCTGCAAAGATCCCAAGAGCGAGGGCACGGCGCGGCTGGTCTGAATTCTTTGGAATAATTTTCATCGCGATCCTCCTTTTGAAGATCTGGACCTCCCGCTCCGCCTCGAACGATCGCCGGGACCAGACGTCTCCAGCCTCTCTCCAGGTCCGCGCACGAATTCATCGGGGTACGACTTCCCGCTCCGCGGACGCGCGCCCTGAAGGCGGACGCATCGACTGCGGGCCGTTGACCTTTCATTTTTAGATCAGCAGCAGCCTCCGGTGCATTCACTCAAAAGAGGTAGTACCGGACTAAGATATAATAACGCATTTTATATAATATTCGCCCATCCGGTTAGGAACTGTACGGCCAAATCCGCAACCGGATACCTCGTTCTATTTGTATTATATTTCGATCAGAATCGTATCCTGATTTTCAGCATTCATCGTCTCCACCCTCGCTGGAGATGCAAGTCGGGGCGCGATCAATGAAAAAGTCAGCAATCGCCGGCGCTGCTGCGACACTTTTGCTCGCCGGATGTACGACACCGGGGGTTCTCGGAAGCAAGGGCGTCGATCCGCTCTACAGCTTTCCCGTCACCAGCAACGAAACGCCTTACAGCCAGTGCCTCTCCCATCTGGCCTCGCTGCCAGGAGACAATCTGCCGACATTTGCCGTCGGCGAGGTGGCCGACAAGACCGGACAGATCAATTACAACGAGAACGGCCATCAGTTGACGCAAGGCGTCTCCGAGATGGTCGTCAGCGCCCTCTACAAGACGAAGAAGGCGCGCCTCGTCGAGCGGATGGACCTCCGGATACCGCTTGCCGAAGTGAGGCTTGCCGAACAGGGCCGCCTCTCCCACGGAACCAGCGATTACACGGCGCTTCCTGCAAGTGATTTCATCATCACCGGCGCCCTCACCGAACTCAACTACAACATCGTCAGCGGGGGCGCCCAGCTCTTCGTCACGGGCATTGGCGGCGGCGCGAAGATGGTCGTCATCAACGTCGCGCTGGATATGCGCGTCGTGAACTCCAGAACCTTCGGCGTCGACTACGTCACCAGCCTGCAGAAACAGATTTACGGCTACGAGGTCGAAGCGGGCGTCTTCCGCTTCTTCGGAACCACACTTGTTCAGTTTGACGCCGGGGCGATCAAAAACGAGCCGCTCCAACTCGGCGTCAGATCCGTCGTTGAAATGGCAGTGTATCAGATCATGACGGACTTCCTCCATCTGCCCAAGGAACAGAAATGCGACATTGTGCAGACGGATCACATGGCAAAGCAACTGGATCGGCTCAGCGCACACTAGCTACAGGAGGATTAAGCACATGATGAAGCACAACAAGTCCGTGCTTATGCTGGGAGGTGCTGTAACCGCCCTTCTGGCATTCAGCGCAGTCAGTTCAGCCTCGGCCTTCGACAGGGTCCACTGGTCCTGGTATCAGAAAGTCCACGAGCACGTCGATATCGATATAGACATTGATCCGGCTGTGTTCGATCCGACGGGCATCGTCGACCTGGAGAAGCTTCAGGTGTTCATTGGCGACGTGAAGGCCGTATCGGTCGTCAAGGACGTCAACAATTACCAACCCTCGGAAGGCACCAACGGGACCGTCGACTTCACGGTCAACTGGAGTGGCCCCTATGGTCCGGACATCGATCCGGAATATCTCGACGACACCGTAGCCGCCACTCTGAGCGGTGACCTGAGCGGAAATGGTGACGTCACGGGCAGCACGGTATCCGAGGGCACAAATCAGGTGAACTTCACTGCCGCCTTCACCGACGTTCCCGTGACGGTCGAGGCTCTCGATTCGTTTGATGCCCTGACCGAACTTCCATCGGTCAACAGCACCGCGACCGCTGTGGGCAACAACCAGAACATCTCGACCGATGTTGCCGTCACGCTGCATGACGGGCAGTTCCTGTTCGGCGGCTTCAACTGCAACTTCGAGGGTGATGGCATCACTGGTGTCCCCTATACCGGCAACAGCAATCTCTCGGGCGCGCTCGCTCTGATCTATGCCGGGTCTGATGGCTTGATCAACTCCTCTGAAATCGAAGCCAAGTCCATCGTCGAGAACATCACGAATGCCGCCGTCGAAAGCGCGGCGACGGCGGTTGGGAACAACATCAGCGTGGACATCGCGTATGATCCGGCCACTGACAATGGCCTTCTCATCGGCGACATCACCCAGGTCGCCTATGCAGACGTGAGCGCAAAGTCGATCGTCAAGTATGTCGACCTGAACAATTACACCAACCTCGGCACGTTTGGCTCGATCGTCAACTCCACCGCGACTGCAGTTGGAAACAACGCGAGCATCACGGTCAAGGCGGCTGTTCCGCCTGTCACTCCCTGATTACAGGCGAGGGGGAGGTGCGTACCTCCCCCTCGTTCTTTTCCGGCTCTTGCAAAGGACATGGATCATGTCAGCACTCATTTATATGAAACAGGGGATGGCACCACGCTGGCTTATGGGGTTGGCGGTCCTGTCCTCGGTGACACTCGCGCCTGCAATCGCTCTTGCCGAGGCCGGGCAAAACAAGCAAGCCTGGCAATTTCCGCAGACTGACGGTCTGACCATGGCAGCGATCCAGCGGCAAGCGACCAATCCGGCCAGCAGCACCATCGCAGGAGGCAGCGGCACGACGCTCGTATGCGGTGGCGGCGGCACCGGCGGCGCGACCGCGACGTCCAATTCGAGCTGCATCATCGTGAACAATTCAACCGGGCAGATCGACGTGGGGCAGGACAGCAAGGGCAATCAGAGCGCGAGCAACAGCGCGCAAACGACGACGAACAACAACAATCTGAGCGATGCACTGAGCTCGCTTGCCCCCTGAAAGGGCCGCGGTTTTTCCGCGCCATACACAGTTTTCTTGAAGCCAGAGCTGTGTCCTGCGGCCAGCAATTAGATGACCGCGGGACACAGTTGTGTCTTGCGCTCCAGTTGTCCCGAGCGGTGTCGAATGTGAAACGAAAGGGGAGACGCCGAAAGCCGGAAGGATCGATCGATGAGGCGTTCGAGATTCACCGACGAACAGATTGCGTCAATTCTGGACGAATACCGCAAGGGCTCGCGTATTTCCCAGCTCAGCCAGAAGTACAACGTCTCGGGAGCCACCATCTATTCATGGAATGCGAAGCTTCAGGGGCGCCCGGCACGGATGGAACGGGCGATCAAGCAGCTCGAGGAAGAAAATCGCCGCCTGAAGGAACGCCTGATCGACGCCCTCATCGACAATGAGGTCCTCCGCGATCTTCTCCGAAAGAAGCGAGGCACCCCCCAGGATCCGGCCGCCGGCGGCGCCGGCTAGCCCGCGCCCTCAATGGCACTAGCAACCGGCTCCGGTTGCTCAGCCTTGCCAGCATTTGACGATGATACGGACACGGAAAGTTAGGCCGGTGGAGGGGGGGGGGCATCTCCACCGGCCCGCGGGGGTTTCCGCGCCCGTCGGGGGAACAACGAATTGCGCGGATGATTTATAATAGAAATATTCGAAGCTTCAGCCGAGTGCTCATCCGGCTAGATAATCCGGGCATTTGGGCCGAAAGAGTAGCTCTAACGCCTGGAAAATTATCCGGACGAAGTAATCCTTTCGGAACGAAGCGCTCGAGGCTACGGCGCGCAGCACGCCCAGCCGCCAACCACATTCATGCCGATGGGATCGCAAGGACTTCATGGCGGAGGGAGAGGACTCTTCGACAAACTCGCTCGAAGTATGCCCCACATCGCGCCAGCACGCCTTCGTATTCTTAAGTGAATCTTCGCCACCGCAGAAATTCGCTACATGAACAGACGCCACTTCACCTGGTGCTCGGCGCTTCGGCCAGTATTACCTTGATAGTATTTTCCCTCCACGCCTTCGTTGTGTCGCAGTCAAACTGGCCTGAGCGAAAGGAAACGGAAATGAAGGCGACATGCATAAACCAAATCCAATTGGCAGCGCGGTGGGGGATTAGCCATCGTACGCTTGAACGGTGGCGCTGGACCGGCGAGGGGCCGAAGTTCGTGAAACTCGGCGGCCGGGTGGTGTACCGGCTATCAGATATTGAGGAATATGAGCAGACCATGCTGAGGACGTGTACGCCAGCGAACGAGAGGGTGCAGGCTCACGGTTAAGAGTTGCTGCCGGACCCACATCGCGACTTGGATGGGTCCGGCAGAACCCAAAATGCAGTAGACGTTCCTACAGCGAATTTTGACATTGACAGCAGACTTGCGCGCGCCTACCTTCTGTAGCGATAGTTACAGAGGATTTTCGATGCGCCTCGCTGACGCCTGCACCATCCACACCGGCTATACCGCTCGCGGCAGACTGGAGCCGACGGCCGCCGGGGGCGTGCTAGCAATCCAGTTGCGGGACATCTCCCCCGATGGCCTCGTCGATCCGGAGCGCCTCACCCGCGTCCAGTTGGAAGACCTTGCAGACCGCTATTTCGTGCGCGCCGGTGACGTTGTGTTCCGATCGCGGGGTGAGCGTAACACGGCCTCCGCCTTGGACGAGCGCCTGAAGGAGCCTGCCCTTGCAGTGCTCCCACTGATCGTGCTGCGTCCGAAGCGTGATGTCGTGACGCCCGAGTATCTGGCGTGGGCGATCAATCAGCCCCCGGCGCAGCGTCACTTCGACGTTGCGGCACGCGGCACGAACATCCGGATGATACCCCGATCCAGCCTCGACGACCTCGAACTCGACGTCCCAGACATCGAGACACAGAGAAGAATCGTCGCCGTCGATGCGCTGGCCGAAAGGGAGCGAGAGCTGTCGCAGCTCGCAGCCGAGACAAGAAGAAGAATGATGGGCCTGATCCTCGTCGAACGAGCGAGCAGGATGCGCACCAGAACGAGGAAAGGAAAGACGCCCCGATGAACGACCAGCTTACCCAGCAACAGGTCAACCAAACGGCCTGGGCGGCTTGCGACACCTTCCGGGGCGTCGTCGATGCCGGACAGTACAAGGATTACATCCTGGTGATGTTGTTCCTGAAGTACATCTCCGACCATTGGAACGACCACCTCGAAACCTACCGCAAACAGTATGGGGAGGATGAGATCCGGATCCGGCGGCGGCTAGAGCGTGAGCGCTTCGTTCTGCCGGAGGGTGCCAGCTTCTACGATCTTTACGAAGCGCGGAACGAGGCCAACATCGGCGAGCGGATCAACATCGCGCTGGAGCGGATCGAAGACGCCAACCGCGCCAAGCTCGAAGGCGTGTTCCGCAACATCGACTTCAACTCCGAAGCCAATCTCGGGCGCGTGAAGGACCGCAACCGGCGGCTCAAGAACCTGCTGGAGGACTTCGCCAAGCCGGCGCTGGACCTGCGCCCCAGCCGGGTGACCGAGGACATTATCGGCGAGTGTTACATCTATCTGATCTCACGCTTTGCCTCGGACGCAGGCAAGAAGGCCGGCGAGTTCTACACGCCCTCTGCCGTCTCCCGCCTGCTCGCCAAACTGGCGGCTCCCAAGCCGGGTGATACGATCTGCGACCCGGCCTGCGGGTCCGGATCGCTGTTGATCCGGGCGGCGGAGGAGGTCGGGTCCGAGAACTTCGCCCTCTACGGCCAGGAAGTGAACGGCGCGACCTGGGCGCTGGCGCGGATGAACATGTTTCTCCACGCCAAGGACGCCGCGCGCATCGAGTGGTGTGACACACTCAACAGCCCCGCGCTGGTCGAGGGCGATCACCTGATGAAGTTCGACGTAGTGGTGGCCAATCCCCCGTTCAGCCTCGACAAGTGGGGGGCGGAGAATGCGGCCACCGACCAGTTCAATCGCTACTGGCGAGGCATTCCGCCCAAGTCCAAGGGCGACTATGCCTTCATCACCCACATGATCGAGATCGCCAGGCGTCAGAGCGGTCGGGTGGCCGTCATCGTCCCGCACGGTGTTCTTTTCCGGGGCGGCGCCGAGGGGCGTATCCGCGAGGCGCTCATCGAAGAGAACCTGCTCGACGCGGTGGTGGGCCTGCCTGCCAATCTGTTCACCACCACCGGCATTCCGGTCGCGATTCTGGTCTTTGACCGCTCCCGCGAACAGGGCGGCGCCAACGAGGACCGGCGCGACGTTCTGTTCATCGACGCCAGCAAGGAGTTCACGCCGGGCAAGACCCAGAACGTGATGGACGAGGCGCATATCAACAAGGTGCTGGAAACCTACGCGTCGCGGGCGGAGATCGAGAAATACTCCCATCGCGCCAGCCCGGAAGAGATCGCGGAGAACGACTTCAACCTCAACATCCCCCGCTACGTCGACACCTTCGAGCCGGAGGAGGAAATCGACGTCGCTGCCCTGCAGAAGCAGATCAACTCGATCGAGGCCGAGCTGGCCGAGGTGCGGGGCAAGATGGCTGGCTATCTGAAGGAACTGGGCGTCGATGTCTGAGGGTGAACTGATCCTTTACAGCACCGAGGACGGCGCCGCGACCATCGGCCTTCGGGCCGTGGACGGCACCGTTTGGCTGAGCCAGAGGGAGATCGCGGAGCTGTTCGATAAGGACGTGCGCACGGTTAACGAGCACATCCGCAACCTTTTCGCCGAGGGTGAGTGCGATCCGGGTGCAACTATCCGGAAATTCCGGATAGTTCAAACCGAGGGCTCGAGGCAGGTCGAACGCGAGGTCGACGCCTATAACCTCGATGTCATCCTGTCGGTAGGCTACCGGGTCCGCTCCCCGAGGGGCACGCAGTTCCGTCGCTGGGCCACCACCGTCCTGCGCGAATACCTGGTCAAGGGTTTCGCCATGGACGATGCCCGGCTGAAACAGGCCGAGCAGTGGGACTATTTTGACGAGTGGCTTGCTCGCATTCGGGACATCCGCGCCTCGGAGAAGCGGTTCTACCAGAAGGTGCGCGATCTTTACGCAACCGCCGTCGACTACGACAAGAATTCCGAGCAGGCGCAGGCCTTCTTCAAGAAGGTGCAGAACAAGATGCTCTGGGCGGTCACGGGCAAGACGGCCGCCGAACTGATCGAAAGCCGCAGCGACCCGGCGGCGCCCAACATGGGCCTGACCAGCTGGAAAGGCTCGGTCGTGCGCAAGGGCGACGTCGGGACCGCCAAGAACTACCTCAAGGCCGAGGAGGTCGAGGAGCTCAACCGCATCGTCGTGATGTATCTCGACTACGCCGAGGACCAGGCGCGGCGGCGCCGGCCGGTGACCATGGCCGAGTGGGCCGACAAGCTCGACGCCTTCCTGTCCTTCAACGAGCGCGACGTGCTGACCCATGCCGGGCGGCTGCGGATGGACGTGGCGCAGAAGTTGGCCGTCGAGCGGTTCGAGGTGTTCGACGCCAGCCGCCGCGCTGCCGAGGCGCTGGCGGCGGATGAGGCCGATATTGCGCAGCTGGAGGAGATGGAGAAGGCCGCCAAGGAGCGGAAGAAGAAGGGGGGCGAGGATGCTTGAGGGTTGGAAAAGCGTCGCGCTCTCCGAATTAGCAACGTTTCACTCAGGAGGCACGCCAAATAAGGAGCGGTCATCTTTTTGGGGTGGGCCGATCCCGTGGGTGACCGTCAAGGATATGAAGGCCATGCGCCTAAATGGGGTGGGTGAAAGCCTAACCGAGGAGGGTGCCAATACCGTTCGAGTCGTCCCCGCCGGAACTGTTTTGGTGCTTGTGCGTGGGATGGGCCTATTCAAGGACTTGCCGGTAGTGCTGTGCGACGGGCCCGTGACCTTCAATCAGGACATCAAGGCTCTCGTAGCGAAGGAGGGTGTCGACAGCGAGTATCTTGCGTTCGCTCTCATCGCCAGAAAGTCCGACATTCTTCGGCATGTTGATAGCGCCGGGCACGGCACGGGTCGGCTCGATACTGACCTATTGAAATCGACACCGCTCCCGCTCCCCCCGCTCCCCGAACAGCGCAAGATCGCCGAAATCCTGCGGACATGGGACGAGGCCATCGAGAAACTAGAGGCGCTCCGGGCGGCGAAGCGTGACCGGTTGACGGGACTTACGCAGCAGCTCATCGGCCGCGGTGGCGCGTTCCCCCAGAAGTGGCCGTTGAAGCCTCTCTCTTCCATCGCTGCTCGCGTTCGTCGCCAGAATGGCGGCGGTGACCACCCGGTCATGACCATTTCAGCAAAGTCTGGCTTCCTTATGCAGTCAGACAAGTTTGCCCGCGATATGGCAGGCAGCAGCGTTGAACGTTACACGCTCCTTAAGGAAGGAGAGTTTGCCTACAATAAGGGTAATTCTCTTACAGCGCCGTATGGCTGCGTCTACCGTCTCGACCGACCGGCAGCACTGGTTCCTTTTGTTTACTTCTGCTTCGCGTTGGAGGCGGGCCTAGACCATGGCTTCTACGAACATCTCTTTGCTGCTGGGGCGCTCAACCATCAACTCTCCCGGCTGATCAATTCAGGCGTCCGCAACGATGGCCTCCTGAACTTGAGCGTTGAAGATTTCTTCTCCTGTCGGATTCCAGTGCCGCCACTTGATGAACAGAGCAGTATCGCCCGCACTCTTTCGGCAGCAAAGCAGGAGCTGACTCTGCTCGACGATGAAATCGAAGTCCTCACCCGCCAGAAACGCGGCCTGATGCAGAAGCTGCTTACGGGCGAGTGGCGCGTCGCTGTCTGAAGGAGAAGCGAATGGCCAAAAAACACATCGAGATGGCGATCGCCTACGACTTCGACGGCACGCTGGCGGACGGCAACATGCAGGAACACCAGTTCCTGCCCGACATTGGCATGAAACCGAAGGATTTCTGGGCCGAGGTGAAGCGCCTGACCAAGGAGCATCAGGCAGACGAAGTGCTGGTCTACATGAATCTGATGCTGCGCAAGGCCGCCGCCGCCGGCGTTCCGGTTCGGCGGGACGATTTCAAGGCGCGGGGCAAGGCGATCCAGCTGTTCGAGGGGGTCGAAGAATGGTTCGACCGCATCACCGGCTATGGCAGGGCGCAGGGTGTCCGCATCCAGCACTACCTCGTCTCGTCCGGGAACGCAGAGATCTTCGCGGGCACACCGATCGCGTCCAAGTTCGCCCAGGTCTATGCGTCGAAGTTCATGTTCGACCAGAATGGCGTCGCCGCCTGGCCGGCGCTTGCCGTGAACTACACCACCAAGACGCAGTACCTGTTCCGCATCAACAAGGGTGCTTTCGACCTGAGTGACAACAGCAAGGTCAATCAGTTCGTGGAAAAGCGCGACAGGCCGGTGCCCTTCGAGAACATGGTGTTCATCGGCGACGGCTCGACCGACATCCCATGCTTTCGACTGGTTAAAGAACAGGGTGGCCTTTCGGTAGCAGTATTCAAGCCCCACACCAAGGGCGCGCGCCGCAAGGCCGACAACTACATCAAGGATGGCCGGGTCCACTGCGCTGTGCCGGCGATCTACACGGATGGAAGTGAACTGGACCGCATCATCAAGGCGAACATCAACGCGGTCGCGGCGCGCGCGGCACTGTCCGGGCTGTTCTCGGAGGGAGCGCGATGACCTTCGACGCTGCGGAGAAACACCAGTCCCAGATCCCCGCTCTTCAGCTCCTAGTGGCGTTGGGGTTCAAGCCCCTGTCCCAAGCTGAGGCTGTGCGACTTCGCGGCGGTCGACTACGCAACGTGGTGCTTGACGACGTCCTTGCCGACCAGCTCCTGAAAATCAACAGCTTTACCCATCGGGGGCGGGACTATCCGTTCGATCTCGAGGATGCGCATGAAGCCATCCGGCGGCTGAAGCCCACGCCCGACCGGCAAAAGGGCCTGCGCGGAACCAACCAAGACATTTACGACACCCTCGTCCTCGGCACGACCATCACCAAGACGATCCAGGGCGATTCCAAATCCTATTCGTTCCGCTATATCGATTGGGAGATCCCATCGAACAACGTCTACCACGTCACGGCCGAGCTTTCCGTCGAGCGCACGGCCAGCACCCAGACCAAACGGTGCGATATCGTCGCTTATGTGAACGGCATCCCGTTCCTGGTGATCGAAAACAAGCGGCCGACCGAGAGCCTTAAGAAGGCTGGTAGCCAGCTGATCGGCTACCAGAACGAAGACAGCATCCCGCAGCTGTTCCATTTCGCGCAGCTGCTCATGGTCATGAACCGGGTCGAGGCGCGATACGCCACCGTGGGAACTCCACGGCAGTTCTGGCAGACGTGGCGGGATGAGGAAGACCGGGACGAAATTATCGATCCGCTGGTCAATCGGCCGCTCACCGCGGCGGAGGCCGACGCGGTCTTCTCGGGTGATTTCGCTTTTGCGCGTACCCATTTCGAGGCGCTGGCGGCTGAAGGCCCGCGCACGATCACGGCGCAGGACCGTGCCATTCACGCGCTGTGTCGGCCGGAACGGCTATTGGACTTGGTGCGTCGATTCACCGTGTTCGATGGCGGCGTACGCAAGGTCGCGCGCCACCAGCAGTTCTTCGGGATCCGCAAGGCAGTTGAGCGCGTCCGTCAGTTCAATCTGGACGGCCGCCGCAAAGGGGGCGTGATCTGGCATACCCAAGGGTCGGGAAAATCGCTCACCATGGTGATGCTGGGTCGGTCCCTCGCGCTCGATAAGGCCATACCCAATCCACGCATTCTGATCGTCACCGACCGCGACGATCTCGATAAACAGATCAAGGATACGTTCAAGTCTTGCGAACTGGAACCCGTGCGAGCAACCAGCGGCGCCCATCTGATTGAGTTGATCCGCAACCGGACACCGCTCGTAACGACCATCATCAACAAATTCGATACGGCGGCCAAGGCCGCTGAAGATGTCGACGAGGATGCCAATGTCTTCGTCCTGGTCGATGAAAGCCATCGCTCGCAGACCGGTCGCTATGGTGGCCACAGCCAGTTCGCCACGCGGATGCGCCGGCTGTTGCCGAAGGCCTGCTATCTCGGCTTCACCGGAACGCCGCTTCTGAAGGAGGAGAAGAATACCCTCTCGACCTTTGGCGGCCTGATCCACAAATACGCGATCGACGAGGCTGTCGCTGACGGTGCCGTCGTACCGCTCCTCTATGAGGGCCGCCTTGTCGAGCAGCAGGTCAATGGCGGCGTGATCGACAAGTGGTTCGACAAGATCAGTGAGGGTCTTACCGACAGCCAGAAGGCCGACCTGAAGCGCAAGTTCTCCCGCATGGACGCCCTGTCGAAGACCGGTCAAGCGATCCGGGCAAAAGCCTTCGACATCTCGGAGCACTTCCGTCAGCACTGGCAAGGAACGGGATTCAAGGCACAGCTTGTGGCGCCGTCGAAGGCGGCAGCCGTCCGCTTCAAGGAGGTGCTCGACGAGATCGGGCACGTCACCAGCGAAATCGTCATCTCGCCGCCCGATGATAACGAGGGCAACGAGGAGGTCGATAAGGAATCGAAAGACCTAGTGCGCGGGTTCTGGGCGCAGATGATGGCCCGGTACAAGACCGAGGACGAATACACACGGCAGATCATCGAGGCGTTCAAGGGGTCCGGCGATCCGGAAATCCTGATCGTCGTTTCGAAGCTGCTGACCGGTTTCGATGCGCCACGAAATACCGTGCTCTACGTCTGCAAGTCGCTGCGCGAACACAACCTGCTGCAAGCGATCGCCCGCGTGAATCGGCTCTATGAAGACGGCACGACCGAGAAACAGTTCGGCTTCATCATCGACTATGAGGGGCTGCTGGGCGAGCTGGACACGGCGCTCACCACCTACAGCGCCTTCGAGGGCTTCGATGCCGCAGATCTGGCCGGCACGGTCCACGACGTGCGCGAGGAAATCCGAAAGCTGCCTCAGCTGCACGATCAGCTCTGGGACCTGTTCAAGCCGGTCAAGAACAAGAAGGACATGGAGCAGTTCGAGCAGTTCCTGGCCGATGAAGCTATCCGGCAGGAATTCTATGAACGACTGAAGTCATTCAGCCGCTGCCTCCATATCTCGCTATCGTCGGACAAGCTCTTCGACGTATTCAACGAGTCGAAGATCGACGCCATGAAGCGGGATTGGAAGCAGTTCTCCGAACTAAGGCGCTCGGTTCAGCTGCGCTACCAGGAGACCATCGACGTCAAGGAGTTCGAGCCGAAGATCCAGAAGCTGCTCGACGACCATGTGGTTGCCATGCCGGCCGAAACGATCATCGAGATAGTCAACATCAACGACCCGGACGCCCTGAAAGCGGTGGTGGAGGAGACGGGCGTCTCCGAGGCATCAAGAGCGGACCGGATCGCCAGTGCGACGCGTCGGACCATCACCGAAAAGATGGACGAGGACCCGACCTTCTACCGCAAGTTCTCGGAGCTGCTGGAGGAGACCATCCGCGACTATCGGGCCAAACGGATTTCCGAACGGGACTATCTCAAGAACGTGGTCGATCTGGCGAGCAAAGTCGCGCGCAAGGACCGGGGGCGCAAGGTGCCGGATGCGATCAAGGGCAACGACGATGGGCAGGCGTTTTTCGGGATACTTGAAGGCGCTCTCGCGACCGATGATGGCAAACCGATCGAGGAGGACGAAGTTGCCGCCATAGCGCTCACGATCATCGACATCATCAAGTCCCATCACATCGTCGATGTCTGGTCCAACGACATCGCTCAGAACAAGATGCGCAACGCCATCGATGACTATTTCTTCGACGTCCTTCGCGACGAACGCGGCATCGAGTTGCCTGTCGAGGTGATGGACGACCTTGAGCTCAAGATCATGGATCTCGCACGAGCGCGGTTTCCGGGATGAAGACCGAACGACACAGCGTCCAGTACGGTGAACACAGAATCGACTTCGCCATCGTGCGCCGTGAACGGACGACACTGGAAATAGCTGTCGAGCCGGATGCCTCCGTTGTCGTCGCTGCTCCGCAGGCTGCCTCGTTGGTGGTGATCGAAGAGAAGGTACGCAAGCGCGCAGCCTGGATCCGGCGTCAGCAGCGATACTTCATCCAGTTCCTTCCGCGCACCCCGGATCGCCAGTACGTGGCGGGCGAGACCCATCTTTATCTCGGACGCCAGTATCGGTTGAAAGTAGTGCCCCACGTCCAGGCGACGGTGAAGCTAGTCCGTGGCTTCATCGTCGTCCAAACGCACAGACCCGAGCGAACCGAGGTCACCCGGGAGCTTGTCGAGCATTGGTATCGGCAGCGCGCTCATGCAAAATTTGCCGAGCGTCTGGAAGTCAATCTTTTGCGTTTCCCGGCCCCTGAAGACTTTCGCCCCAAGGGCTTGATCGTCCGCCAACTTCGGCAGCGTTGGGGTTCGATGTCGCCGGCATCTCGCCTGCTGCTTAATCGCCGGCTGATCGAGGCGCCTATGGATGCCATCGACTACGTCATCACGCACGAGCTCTGCCACATCGCGGTGCCACATCACGGACCGGAGTTCTTCGAACTGCTCGACCGCGTCCTACCCGATTGGCCTAAGCGCAAGCACCGGCTTGAACAAAGAATGGCGTGAAAGAATGAGGTCTACTCGTCAGTAGCGGAAGCCAAGCAGGCTACCACTTGGATCCGTGTCCGTCAGCCGAAGACGAACCAGGCTTTCGAAGTCGAAGCCTTCTGAAAAGTCGTTGACGGGTAACATGTCCGTGTTGAGGCAGCAAATGTACTGAAAGCCGAATTTCGCGGACATCGTAGCTGCAAGTTCGAGCGCGTGGGCCCGCTGCCTCGGATCTACCCCGTCGAAGATCGTGCTGTCATGGATGAGAAAGTCAATGCCGAGACCGCGCTGCCGCGCGAACGAAATGAGCATGAGATCATAGCAGAAGATCTTCATCTTGCTGATGCCCTCGCTCGGGCTACCGGCAATCTCGACATCGAACTTGTAGCCCGTGTCGTCGATGTCGATCACGAGCCGACCGGGAGCATTATAGAGATGTTCAGAGAAGTCGGAAAACAAGCTCAATGCCTGTGACCAGAGCGCACGGCGTTCCTCATAATCGAGTGTGGTGGCGCGCTTAAGCTCGACGGTCTGGACCTTGATCGTGTCGGATTTCGTGGACATTTGTCGCAACTGAGTGATGCGATTGGTCAGTTCGTCAACTTTGAGCCGGGTCGCGGCATGGAGTTCCTGCAACTGGGTGAGTTCCTCCAAGGCTCCTTGTCCGGCCAGCGCGCTAAGATATTCCGCGCGCCGGTCCGTGAGAGCCGCGATTTGGCTGTCACGCTCCGTGATTGCTGCTTCAAGCGAGGCAATCTCGCCGGCGATGAACTCCCGCCGATTGGCGATGATTTTTGCGTTGAAGGCGCGAGCGTCGGACAGTGTCTTGACGACAGCGCCCGGCAGGGCGATGCCTGCTTCGGTGTAGAGGGCCTCTAGGAGGTCTTCGGAGGGTGCATCTTCGGTGGCGACAGAGTCGCGATAGCGTTCAAGCCTCCTTTTATCGACGATGTTGGCGTTAAGCAGACTATGGATCTGAGTCGTGAGCGCATTCGCCTGCCTTTCGATTTCCCTGTACTGCGGAAGCACTTGAAAGTTCGAAAGAGCCGAGCGCTCACGCTCGAGCTGGGTAGCCAGTCGCAAACGCTCCGCTTCGAGCTCGCCCAGCGATCCGAGTTCGCCATCGACGGCACCGGTTTTGATTGCCTGCTTGAGCGCGACCAACGCGTTCTTCTGATCCTTGAGCTGCTGCCAAGTCGCGGCCTTTTCCCAATCCAAGCCGAGCAGGAAGGCGTTGTGAACTTGAATGTCCCAGGTCTTCTGGTTGTCGAAATGCTTGAAAGGTGTGTTGTATGCGGCCGCATGGTTGCGCACGAAATAGGAAAGCAGCGATCGCACGGATGGTTTGTAGCCGGTTTCAGAAGCCAGTTCGCTGAGACCAAACAACGCCCAACCGAGCACTGACCTCCATTTCTTTGTGTCGAGGCCGATGATGCCTTCCTTGTTGGCGGCAGGCTGGACGGGCCAGCCAGTGGTCGGGCCTTCGATGGCAAAGAAACCGGGCTCATCGGTGGACCGGGTGACCGCGACATCGTTGCCACCGACGGCCAACTCAAGCGTAAAAGCCCATCCCTCTAAGGCTTCTATGCGAAGGCCCTTTCCAGCAGGCGCATTGCTACCCAAGCAGTAGTCGATGATTTCGATGAGGGTGGATTTGCCCAGGGCGTTGGTCGTGTCTTTATCACCCGCTTTGATAGAGCGATCCGCAAGCAAAAGGTTCACGCCCGCTGTGAACGTTGTGTTGTGGAAGCCTCTCCGGCTTGCGCGTACAGCTCGAATCATGTGTCGCGCCGGGTGATGAGCCCGTCTCTGATGTCGACAGCGCCGATGAGGAAGAGGAGATTGGTCGCGAGGACGAATCGTTCGAACGTGCCGACATTGCGCTCCGAACGAAGACGCTCCCAAAGACCGGAGACGGTCATTGGTCCGCTTAGGTGGGCAAGCACGGTTGCGCCGACACCGATCAGCGCTTCATTTTGCGGGATGTGTTTAGTCGGTAGGATCATTTTTCGAACACATCGCAAATTTCGAAGAGATAGATCAACACGGCGATCCCGGCGGTCCTATCAGCCTGACGCCGCATACCTCGTTGTGCGAAATCGCACATCAGTTCGAATAACTCATCCCCTTTATGGCCCTGTTTCCGCAGACCATAATATTGCTCAAGAAAACCTGCCTTGAGGCGCTCGGGAAAATCAGAGTCCAGCTGTGCTTCCGCTTCGACATAAGCTGCGACCGTTGCACGCGAGGTCAGCCCAGCCGCGATGATGTGCCGAGCGCCATTTGAAAGCTCGTTCTTCTTGATCTTCTCGTCCGGAGCCGTGAGATCAAACGATCCGTTTCCGGCGGGCGTTTGTTTGGAAACCCAAGACACAGCTGTCTGAAGCTCGGGGAAGGCAACGTCTGCGAAAGCCTCTTCCATTGCCTGGCGCACCTGCTTCTCGTGTGACTCCTTGAGGGCCTGAAGCTCCGAGACAGGCCAGTCAGCCTCAACCTTGTCGATGATGGTGTGATGATCGGTGCACAGGTAGATGAGGTTGCGCACATTATCGCGCTGTTCGTCCGTCATCGACGCGTCGTAGCGTGCCGCTCCGGGTTTCTCACCGCAGATGTGCGCGGCTTCGCCGATATGGGCGTCATCTCCCATTTTCGCGTCGTACGTAAGGTGCTTGCCGCATTTCGGGAACGCGCAAATGCCTCCACTCCGAAAGGCCAGGATGATTTTTGTCGGATAACTAGCGCCCACGGCCACCACCGATCTGCTTGAGGCTTTGGAAGCGGGGTGTCAGCTTCGCAGTCATAATCTGAAAGTTTGCAAGCTGGTGATTTCTCAGCCTCGGGCGCTCCAGCAGTTTGACAGTCACTTTGAGCCCCCGCCGCGTTATTGCCTTTCGATTGAACCGCGCGCTTTGGCACTGTCCGCCGATTCGATTGCCTTCAGTCGCTCGTATTCCTCGACGGCGATCACCACAACGACGGCCCGCCCATGTTTTTCGACCGTCACGGGCTCGGCGCGGGCCGTGTCGATCAGCCGACCGAAGTTGTATTTCGCGTCTCTGGCCGATAGCGTTTGCATGTCCCGCCTGAAGTAGCTTGTTTGTCTTATTTGTGGCCAAAATGGCCGAAACTTCAAGCGTTTTCTCAAGGCCGCGAGCACGCCCGAGCCTGATCACGCATGACGCTATAGTCGGAGAGCATTTCGGCGAGAGCCGACCCCTCCGGCAACAGATCGAGCTCGTCGGCTGCGCGCGCCTGGAACTCGCGGCTATACTCGACAACGGGTGGGCAGATGGTCGTGATGCGAAGATCAGAAGCGACCGTCGCGCAGGCGGTCAGCGAGATCGTCGTGATCACGAGAACGGCGAGCCGCAGCGTCGAGCATCTGGCGTTGGACGTCATTGGTCTTCTCCGAGGTTTCGAGGCGTTCGGCGAGGCGGCCAGCGCGCTCGCCGGAGCGCCGCAGCGCGAGCAGGAACAGGAGCACCGCAAGTGCGATGGCGCCGTAGCGCAGGGCCGCCCGCATCCACGGAGCGGCGGCGATCCCGGTGAACAGAGCGCCGATCATCGCCGCCCCCGCTTCCAGTCGTCGAGCCGGGCGTAGATCGTGACCGCGATCCCCCCGAGAGCGACGGCGATGAACACAAAGCGCAGCGTGTCGAGATAGGGCACGAGCGGCAGGATGGCGGATTGTGTCTCGGCCAACACGCTCTGCGCGACCTCGACCCCGGCTGCGCCGAGCGTCGCCACACCGGCCGCGCCGCCGCCCTTCATGGTGCGGCTGTCGGCCAGCACTTCGCGCGCGGGCGGCATCTCGGCTGCAAAGGCGGTCGCCCTCACCGGAAAGCGCTCGCCCCACTGGCGCGCGGGGCCAAGGTCGATGTGCATGAATCCGGACCGCGGGTAGAAGCCAAAACCGAGAAAGCCGACGGCTCGGGCGGCGGCCTCGAAGGCTACGGGATCGTGGTTCGCCATGGCGATGTCGAAGGCGGCGCCATCCATGTGCTTCGACGCCTTGGCTCCGCCCACCGCGCGATTGTGCTCGGGGCTGCGATAGGCGGAGCGGATGATCAGGGGCTTGCCCAGCCGGTCGCGCAGCGCCTGCAGCTTGTCGAGAGCGGGTTCGTTGATCAGCAGCTTGCCGGTGCCGCGGCAAGCAAGCTCGGCCGGGCTGAAGTTCGGCCAGCGCCAGGCGCTCTCAGGCACGTCGCGCCAGTGACGGTGGAAAGTCGTGGTCATGGGGTCCTCCGAAAACGAAAAACCCGCCTCGAGGGCGGGTCATTGCGGGCTGATGAATAGGGATGGGGCGCGGCTACGGGCCGCCGCCGAAGAGCTTCAGCTTGATGGCGATGCCGGCCATGAGGGCGAGCAGGACGCCGGTGGTGATCAGGCGCACGGCGGTCTGGACTGCAGTTTGCCTGGCCAGCCGAAACCCGGCCAGCAGCGAGCGCAGATCGCGGATGTCCTCGGCGGCATGCTGGCCATCGAGGCCGACCTCGTGCAGGGCGCGGCGCGCGCCGGTCGCGGCCGCCCGCTCCAGAAGGGCTTCGAACTCGTCGTTTGGCAGGCTGATCAGTCTGCCGATGTCGCGTTTTCGGTCCATGGGTCTGGCTCTCGGTCTGGCGATCAGACGACCAGCGTGCCGGCGAGCGTGAAGCCGATATCGGCCAAGGTCGCATCGGGCGTCGTCGGGGCGACCACGCTGAGCACCTGGCCGGGCTCCAGCACGGTTTCGCTGGCCGCAATGAAGGTGGCGGTGGTTCCGGCGGCCGCAAAGCGCATGGTGGCGAAGCTCGTGCCGTTTCGGCGGATGTCGAAATCGGTCTGCGCAGTGGCCGCCACTCCCGCGACGCCCTGACTGCCGGCCAGGTTCACCTTCATTCGGGTGCGGCGAGCGATGGGAACGCGGAGCAGCACTTCGTCTGCGCCGGGTTGGCCCGTCCTGAAGCCGGTCAGGTCGGCCGGCGGGTCGGCAGCATCTTGGGTTTCGACCACCTGAATGGCGAACCAGCAGCGCATGGTGCCAACACCCTTGATGGTCCTTGCCGCAGAGAGGAACACGGCGACATCGAAATAATCCCCGGCGACGACCGGCACCGCTGCGCTGGCGAGGTTGAGCTGCCCGTCCGTGAAGCCTGATGCGCCGGAAGCCGCGCCGCCACCGGTGATCTCGCTGCCGTTCTTGCGGATGACGGCGGTCCAGTTGGCGCTGCCGCCCTCGAAGCGGATGTTGGCGGTGAGCGCGACCTTGGTGACGCCCACGGGAACGGTCAGCCGGGTGTTTGCGCCGACCGCATGGAAAGCGTCCGTGTCGTAGCCGACCGTGTCGAACTGGATGGCGGTCCATGTCGACGCCGCGACCGACTGGTCGATGGTCTTGCGCGCCAGCGCGCCCCGGAACGGCAGCAGGGCGCGGTTGAAGATGCCGACGCCCGCAGCGCCCCAGAGCGCGCCGTCGAACTGGAGCACGTCGCCGTTCGCGGCACCGGCGATGGAGACGTCGGTGAGATCACCCAGTGCGCCAGCGCCGCCGCCGACCCCGTAGAGATCGCTGCCATTGCCCTGCACCAGCACGGTGGCGCCGGGCACGATGGCGACCTCCGCACCGACGCCCGCATGCCTGGCGCGGACGTCCTGGCCGCCACTCGTCGCATTGCGGATGGCGAGTCGGCGATGATTGGCGGGCAGTGTCAGGGTCCGGGAGGCCGTCAGCGTGCCGGTGAGGACGATCAGGCCGTTACGGTTCGTCTGATCCACGCTCAGCGCCTGGTTGGCGTCGGCCATGGCCAGCGACAGAGCCCGGTTCATGGCATTGTCGAGGGCATCGACCGCGTCGTTGATCGTGACTTCCTGGGCCGAACGTTCCGCCGTGCGCCTGCCGGGGCGCGAACCGCTGGTGCTCTGCGAGGGCGTGGAAACCGCGCTGTCGATCTGGCAGGCGACCGGCCAGGAGGTTTGGGCCTGCCTCGGCATCTCGAACATCGCCCGCGCGCCCGTCCCCGACAAGGCCACGGCTATCATCGCCCGCGATGGCGACGCGCCCGGCAGCAAGGCCGAAGGGATGATGATTATCCTCAAGTGGCCCGGCGTCGCGTTTGCACCGATCGAGAACCCATACCGCGAGGCGCACAGGCTTTCACCGTGCCGGGGCCGCTTTGAGAGGGTCGAAGAAATAGCGGGTGAGTATGCTCGCGTCGTCCGGCATGCGATATAGCTCAGGCGAGCGCAGATAGTCGGTATAGAGCCCGAGCATGTAGGCGTAGAGCGCGAGCGCCAAAGCACGCGGTTCTCTTGCGGTGGTCATTCGTCCTGACTTTTGCAGTATGCTGAAGAAACGCGTCAATGATTTGGTCGCGTGTTCTCTTGCGGCGCGTTCTCGATCGATGAGACTTCCCATATCCTCCGTGTATTCGTACTTCAGTAACAGAACCGTGTATACGCGCCGCAACCGTTCGTTTCTGTGGACTTCGACAAGGGAGGTCGCGCAATGGCGCTCGAGATCCTCGATCGTGTCCGCGCTCTCAAGGATTTGATAGAAGGCACTCTCCATCGGCATACGCACCCGCTCCACAACGGCGTTGAACAGGTCCGACTTGTTCTGAAAGTGCCAATAGACCGCACCTCGCGTCACGTCGGCGGCATGCGCAACCTGCTCGAGCGTGGTCCGAGAAACGCCGCGTTCGAAAAACACCCGCTCGGCAGCATCAAGGATGCTTTCGCGGGTCTCCAAAGCCTCTTCTTTCGTTCGTCTCAATCCACTCTCCCGCTTGCTTGGTGCTGTTGTACCCCACCGCTCCAAACATCCTCCATACAAAAAATCCTTTACATGCGTGCGCGTATGTATATTAATGCTGGAGCGAATGAAAGCGGTTAGAACAATCACCACCCAGCACATTCTCGGCCAGCGGGGCCGAGAATGTGCTGGGTGGCGGCGTCTAATTCGGTGATTTCGGCGATCCAGTTCAAGGAGTCTTCTGTGGAGCGAACTCGTACGTCTGGCATTCTGCCGATCCTGGCGGCGGCCTCACTGCTATTGGCCGCATGCGATGATGGCGCCGATCAACCGAGCGCCACTCTACCGCCGCCCCCGGAAGTCACCGCCATGACGGTCGCGTCGCAGACGGTGACGCTGGAACGGACCTATCCTGCACGCGCCGAGGCTGCAAACTATGTGGAGGTTCGCGCCCAAGTGGAAGGAATTCTGCTTGAGCGCAGCTATGAGGAAGGCGGCCTCGTCAAGGCGGGTGCGGTGCTGTTCCAGATCGATCCGGCCCCATACGAAGCGCGGGTTCAACAGGCCGAGGCTGAACTCGATCGCGCCCGGGCCCAACTACGCGAGATGCAGCGACAGTGGAAGCGAGCCTCGCAACTCTATGAAAAAAAGGCGGTGAGTGAGAGTCGGCGCGATCAAGCACAGTCGGCGGTGGAAATAGCTAAGGCGGACGTGGCCAACGCCGAGGCCGTGCTGCGCACGGCGCGCATCGATCTCGGCTACACCGAAGTGCGCGCACCTATCAGCGGCGTGACCGGGCTGCGCGCTGTATCCAACGGCAATTTGGTGACAGCCGGCACTTTGCTGACCACGATCCGCCAGCTGGACCCGATGCACGTGCTTTTCTCGATGCCGGAAGCCGACGCAATTGCGCTTGGCAGACAACTCAATTCGGCAGGAGAAGCCTCTGCTTCCGCCCAGCACTTGGCGGTGCAGGTGCGGCTCGCTGATGGTTCGGTTTATGAGCGGCAGGGCGTCGTCGACTTTACTGCCGCCTTTGTCGATCCACAGACAGGGACCGTGCAGGCGCGGGCGGTATTTCCGAACCCGCAGGGGGTTTTGCTGCCCGGCCAGTTTCTGCGGATTTCGGTGCAGGGGCTGCAGCTTTCCAACGCAATTGTCATCCCGGCCAAGGCCGTCGCCGAGGGGCTGGAAGGTCCGGTGGTCTACGTATTGAACGAGCAGAACATCGCCCGGCCGCAGCCGGTCGCGCTTGGCCTGAGCGTCGCGCAGGACCAGGTGATCGAGCAGGGTCTGCAGGCTGGTGAGCGCGTGGTCGTCGACGGCATAGCGAAGGTCCGCCCGGGTGAGCCGGTACGGCCGATACCACCGACGAATTCCGCTGACCACCAGGACGGCGAAGCCGCCACAAATGGCGGCACGAGTTCGGGGACTGGCCGATGATCTCGAAGTTCTTCATCGACCGTCCGGTATTCGCCACTGTTCTGTCGATAGTCATCGTGCTGGCGGGGCTCGCCGCGATGATGGCGCTGCCGGTCGAGCAGTACCCGGAAATCGTGCCGCCGGAGGTGGTGGTGTCCGCTTCCTACCCGGGTGCCAATGCGGAGACTCTCGCGGAGACGGTGGCGGCCCCCATCGAGCAGCAGGTCAACGGCGTAGAGGACATGATCTACATGCGCTCGACCAGCTCCGATGCCGGTTCGATGCGCCTGTCGGTATACTTCGAGATCGGCACCGATCCAGACCAGGCCACGATCAACGTCAACAATCGTGTGCAGGCAGCGCTGGCGCGGCTGCCGGAGCAGGTGCGCCAGCAGGGCGTGACCGTGCAGAAGCGCTCCAGTTCTATCCTGGCGCTGGTCTCCCTCTCGTCGCCCGACGAACGTTACGACCGTTTGTTCATGAGCAACTACGCTCTGCTCAACGTCATCGACGAGCTCAAGCGAATCCCCGGTGTCGGCGATGCCAGCCTGTTCGGCGCGGCTGACTACTCCATGCGCATATGGCTGAAGCCGGATAAGCTCGCCGAGTTCGGCCTCACACCCAGCGACGTCGCGGGCGTCCTGCGCGAGCAGAACACGCAAGCGGCTGCAGGCTCCATGGGCGGTCAGCCGGCTACCGAGGACGTCGCTTTCACCTATGGCGTGACCACACTGGGCCGTCTTTCGGATCCCGAGCAGTTCAGGGAGATTATCGTACGCGCGAATCCCGACGGCTCGGCGCTGCGCCTGAAGGACGTTGCCCGCATCGAACTCGGTGCCCAGCGCTACGAGTTCACCGCCACATACAACGGCAGGCCGACCGTGCCGGTCGCGATCTATCTCCAGCCGGGCGCCAACGCTCTGGACACGACGGCTGCGGTGGAGGAGAAGATGAAAGCGCTGGCGGAGCGCTTCCCCGAGGGCATTGAGTACACCATTCCCTTCAGCACCACCCGGTTCGTGGAGGTCTCCATCGACGAGGTCATCAAGACCTTCGTCGAAGCGCTCATCCTGGTAGTGGTGGTGGTATTCCTGTTCCTGCAGAACGTGCGCGCTTCCCTTATCCCGCTGCTGGCGATCCCGGTCTCCCTGATTGGCACCTTCGCCGGCATGTACCTGCTCGGCTTCTCCGTCAACTTGCTTACGCTGTTCGGCATGATCCTCGCCATCGGCATCGTGGTCGACGATGCGATCATCGTCATCGAGAACGTCGAGCGGCTGATGACGACGGAGAAACTGCCGCCGAAAATGGCGGCGATCAAGGCCATGGAAGAAGTGGCCGGCCCGGTCATCGCAATCGTGCTGGTGCTTTCGGCTGTGTTCATCCCGGTGGGCTTCCTGGGCGGGCTCAGCGGCGTGATGTACCGGCAGTTCGCGATCACCATCGCGGTGTCGGTCATCATCTCCGGGATCGTCGCCCTGACGCTGACGCCAGCATTGTGCGCGCTGATGCTCAAGCCGACTCACAATGAGCCGCTGCCGCCGTTCCGCTGGTTCAACCGCTTTTTCGATAGCGTGACCCGCGGCTACCTCGCCTGCGTTCGCTTCATGCTGCGGCGGGCGGTGCTCGGCGTGCTGCTGTTCGTCGGCCTGATCGGCGTGACCGTGCTGCTCTTCGGCAGGGTGCCCGGCAGCCTGGTGCCGAACGAGGATCAGGGCTACGTGGTGGCCGTCACGCAGCTTGCGCCGGCCGCGGCGCTGGGTCGGACACAGGAGGCCATGGAAGAGTTTACCGGCAAGGTGCTCAACGAAGACATCGTGCAGGGAATGACCAGCTTTGCCGGCTTCGACCTGCTCGCCGGGGCCCTTAAGAGCTACGCCGGTGCATCTTTCATCACGTTGAAGGATTGGGACGAGCGGACCGGGCCCGGCCAGGACTCGGAGTCGTTCGCCAGACAAGTGATGGGTTTCAGCGACACGATTCCCGAAGCGAATGTGATCGCCTTCAACCCGCCGCCCATCACCGGTATGTCCACCACCGGCGGCTTCGAGGTCTATCTGCAGAGCCGTACCGCAGCGTCCCCTAAGGAAATCGAGGCGACTGCTCAGGAACTGGTGTCTGCGGCCAGCAAACGGCCGGAGCTGGCAGACGTTCGCACCACGCTGATGACCCAGATTCCGCGCTACCGGATGCTGGTGGATCGGGAGAAGGCGCGGGCGCTCAAGGTGCCGGTGGACACCATCTATGAAGCGATGCAGAGCACGTTCGGGTCGCTCTATGTCAATGACTTCACCCTCTTCGGCCGGAACTATCAGGTGAACGTGCAGTCGGAAGCGGAGTTCCGGGAGAGCCCCAACGACCTCAAGGAGGTGTTTGTCCGCTCCGACGACGGCCGGATGGTCCCGCTGGCGTCGCTGGTCAACGTGGAACGGACCCGCGGGCCGGATCAGATCGAACGGTTCAATGTGTTCCCGTCCGCCAAGATCATGGGCAACCCGGCACCGGGATACAGTTCCGGGCAGGCGATCGCCGCCATGCAGGCGGTGGCGGCGGAGGTCCTGTCGAAGGACTACCAGCTCGGCTGGATCGGCTCCGCCTATCAGGAACTGCAGGCGGGCGGCACCGGTCAACTCGCGTTCGTTTTCGGTATCGTCATGGTGTTCCTGATTTTGGCCGCCCAGTACGAACGCTGGATGCTGCCGCTGGCAGTCATAACGGCGGTGCCGTTCGCCGTGTTCGGTGCCGTTCTCGCAATCTGGCTGCGCGGCCTCGCTGTCGATCTGTATTTCCAGATCGGGATGCTGGTGCTGATCGGCTTGGCGGCGAAGAACGCCATCCTGATTGTCGAGTTCGCAGTGCTTGGTCGACTGGAGGGCCAGTCTGTCTTGGAAGCCGCCGTCAACGCGGCACGGCTTCGATTCCGGCCGATCGTGATGACGTCGCTGGCGTTCATCGCTGGCGTTGTGCCATTGGCGGTTGCCAGCGGCGCCGGGGCCGGGAGCCGACACTCGATCGGCACCGGCGTGATCGGCGGCATGCTGGGAGCGACGGTCCTGGCCATCATCTTCGTTCCGCTCTTCTATCGCCTTATCGACCAGGCTTCCGCGTGGCGGCATGGCCCTCAGGCTGCCACGGCGCCACAGCAATCAGCGGAAGGGCCAGCCCAATGATTTCGGTGCTGTCAGCCTCTCTCGGTACGGTGCCGGGTTTCATCAGGAAAGTTGTCGCGGCACGCCCGGACCGCTCCAGCCGCGGCTCGATCCACCTGTTCGACAACCACAGGAGCAGAGTCCCGGCGATGATCAACAGGATGATGGCGAGCAGCAGGAGGCGGTTCATCGTGGCAGCCTAGCAGGCTGTTGAAGAAGTCGGTAGCGGCACAAGGATTGACGTGATTCACTGCCCTTGGCGAACGGCTGGAGGGTGGATGATGCGCGGACGAGATGAGTGATCGGGCTCTCTTTTTTCATATGTGGATTTTGAGAGGCGGATGCGGTCGGAACATCCGTTGCTGACGATCCGCGCGATTGCGAACGCGGCGCTGGGCGACCTGACGCAGGAGTTTGAGGCCCTTTATCCGGCTCGTTTGGGCCGTCCGCCGATTGTGCCGGAGCGCCTGCTGTCGACCGACCACTTCGCGGTAGACGGTACGCTGTCGTGAACTTGCCCCAACCTTGGACCGGGCGGGCTGGTACAAGGTTGGGGGCAGGGGGATGGAGGGGAAAGGGGGAGCTGCATGATCGTCGAACAGCTTCGTGCCGCGAGCCGCGCCGAGAAATGGCAGCTCGACTATCTCTTCGATCTGAGCTTCCAGGCCTGGCTCGTCCATATCGGCGTCGTCACCGCAGTGATGGCGCTGCTCGTCTATGTCCGGCCGGGGGAAGTCTGGCCCTTCGTCTGGTACGCCGCCATGTGCGCCTTTTCCGCGGGCTTGGCCGCTCTCGCATGGCGTTACACGCATCGCCGTCCGGTGGATGACGACGAAGCTCGCCCCTACGGCCTCGCCCATACGGCCCTCACCGCTCTTGTCGGCATCGCCTGGGGGCTCGGGGCCTTCGGCACGGCGACGGGCGAGTTTCACCTCATGCTCGTCTATTCGCTGGCGCTGGGCGGCACCGCGCTCGGCGCAGTCTCCTCCCAGCATGTGCTGCCGCGCTCCTGCTTCGTCAGCCTCTGGACCTCCGTGCCGCTGCTCGGCTTTGCGCATGTCTTGCACGATCCGGGCATTTTCGGCGGGACAGTCTTCAGCATGATCATGCTCTATGCGGGCGTGCTCTCCATCCTCGCCATCCGCATGTTCCGTTTCATCCGCGCCAATGTCGATCTCACGCGCTCGCTCGACGCGAAGCTCGCCGAGATCACCGACATGGCCGCCGAACTGGAAGACGCGCGGCACGAGGCGGTGGAAGCAAACCTTTCCAAGTCGCGTTTTCTCGCTCATGCCAGCCACGACCTGCGCCAGCCCATTCACGCCATAGGGCTCTTCACCGCCTGCCTGCGCGATCTCGATCTCGAGGCCGAGGCGCGGCAGCATGTGACGAGCATCGACAATGCCGCCCGGTCGGTGAGCCGTCTTCTCGGGTCGCTGCTCGACATTTCGCGTCTCGATGTCGGCGGCATCGAACCCCGGTCCGAACGCTTCGCGCTCGAGGTGTTTCTGCGCGGCATCCTCCGGCAGAACGCAGACGCCGCGCTCGGCAGCGGCGGCACGCTGGAGATGGAAACGGCGGATATCTGGGTCGATACCGATCCCGCCCTTCTCTCCACCATGATCCAGAACATCCTCTCCAACGCGCTGAAATATGCGCCCGGATCGAATGTGCGGATCGTCGCCCGCCGCGAGGGGGACCGCGCCGCGCTGGAGATTGCCGATAACGGTCCCGGCATCGCCGAGCAGGACCTGCAACACATCTTCGACGAGTTCTACCGCGCCGAAAGCGGGGGTGTGCCCAAGGCGGAGGGCCTCGGCCTCGGCCTCGCCATTGTGCGCCGTCTCGCCGGGCTTCTCGGTCTCGAGGTGGAGATCGCATCCGCCGCGGGCCGCGGTACGCGGCTGCGCATTTCGGGACTGCGCCCGGTCGCGCCGGCCGCCGTCACCGTTCCGCCGCGCGCCCATCGCCAGCATCCCCTGACGGGGCTTCGCGTTTGCGTGGTTGACGACGATGCGGAAGTGCTTGCGGCGACGGCCACGCTGCTGCGCCGCTGGGGCTGCGACGTGGCCGAGTTCGCCGGCCTGCCGGAGGCGGCGTCCGGTTGCGACGCCATCGTCAGCGATTTCGATCTGGGCGGCGATCTCGACGGGCTCGATGTCATCGCGAGGCTGCGCGAGATGGAGGGATGGGAGGTGCCCGCCGCCATTCTCACCGGCCGCTCCGAGCCGGAGACGCTGAAGCGTCTCGCGGGCTCCGGCATCCCCTTCCTGCGCAAGCCGGCGCACCCGGCGGAGCTTCGCGCGCTCCTCACCGGCTTCGCGCTCGGTGACGATGCGCCGGAGGGCGAGGTCTCCGTCTCCTGACGGTCTAGAGAAATTTCGTCGCTACGCCTGCCGCCGCCGCGCGGCTTGCGACGCCGAGCGTCCGCAGAAGCGCTGACACATGCATCCGCGCCGTCATCGGCGAGATGCCGAGTTCGCGCCCGATCTCCTTGTTGGTCAGGCCTGCCGCGACGAGCTGCAGTACTTCGCGCTGGCGCGGGGAAAGCTGCACCTCGCTTTCGCCGCCCGCTTTCGTACCGCCGGGAGTCGGCAGATGCGCTGCCGCCGACTTCACCACGATCTCGCCATTGCGGATTGCGGCGATCGCTTCGGCGATTTCTTCAGGCGGCACCGACTTGCCGACGAAGCCGTCGGCGCCTGCCGCCATCACCACGTCAATGGTCTCGCTGTCATCCGCCATCGAGACGATGGCGATGGTCGCGCGCGGGAACCGGCGGCGAAGCGTGCCGATGGAACTTTCCGGCGCGAAGCCCGGAAACAGCAGGTCGAGCACGAACATGGCCGGGGTCTCGCCCTCGCCCGTCAGCGCAAGCACTTCCTCGAAGCTGCCCGCCTCGCAAACCGCCGCGCCGGGACAGGCCCGCGTCAGGATGTGGCGCATGCCCATCCGGAACACTGGATGATCGTCGGCTATGATGATGCGGTCTCCGGCCAAGGATGCTCTTCTTTCTCGGGCTGATGCGGTTCCTGAATTTAGCCCCACGTCGCCCCGATGGCACCTGTACACCTGTACATCTGTCCCGAAGCGCGCTCTCCCGGGACACTGCGCCCCATCTGCATCTGCTGTTTTGGGGGCAATACCGATGAACGCAACGGCTGAAAACCGTATCTCACTACATCTGAGAAGGCGTACCTTCGCCATCACCCTCTTCCGCGGATGGAAGGCGCACCGCGAGGCCCCCGCGACGCCCCGGCTCGTCCACAGGCGACGCCGCCGCCAGCTCCTTTCCGGCGCCGGTATCGCCGCCCTTCTTGTCGCCGCCACGCTCTCGCCCCCCGCCATCGCGCCCGCGCGTGCCGACACCTCCTGGACCGGCGCCGCCGATACCGACTGGCACAATGCGGCGAACTGGTCGAACGGCGTGCCCTCCAACACGGGCAACGACGCCTATATCACCGGCCCCGTCGAGCCGGTCGTCTCGCAGGCCGCGTTCGGCGAGAACTGGACGTGGGTCGGCTACGGCTCCGGCAACACCGGCGCTATAACCGTCGGCGATGGCGGCAGCCTCACCGCCGGCTGCTGCTTCTACCTCGGCGCAAACCGCGGAACCGGCAGCATGACCGTCACGGGCACCGGTTCGTTCACGGCCTCCAACATCCTCATGCTCGGCGACTACAACTCCACCGGCTATCTCACCATCGAAAACGGTGGCACCGTCAACAGCGGCTCCTTGACTTATGTCGGCCGGGCCAGCGGCTCGAGCGGCTATGCCACCGTCACCGGCGAAAATTCGCTCTGGTCGGTTTCGGGAAGCTTGCGTATCGCGGGCGAGTCCTCCAGCGATTCTGCCTATGGCTCCGTCACCCTGTCGGATTCTGGCGTGCTGCGCGTGAACGGCGGCAGCGGCTCCGTCATCATCGGCAATTCGTCGAACTCGACGGCCTTCCTCAACATCGGCGCGGCGGAAGGCGAGGCCGCGGTGGCGGCCGGCACGGTGGACGCGGCCAGTGTCGTGCTCGGCAGTGGCGATGGGAGGCTGGTCTTCAACCACACGGATACGGGCCTCGATTTCTCGACATCCATCACCGGCAATGGCGAGGTGCATCAGCTCGCGGGCACCACCATTCTTTCCGGTTCCAACACCTGGTCGGGCAGCACCGTTGTCGAAGGTGGCATGCTGCGCGCGGGCGGCGCGAGCAGCCTCTCCGCGAATGCCACTTACGAGGTGAATGGCGGCACGCTCGACCTCAATGATTTCGACCTTGCGATCTCCGCGCTGTCGGGCTCTGGCGGCACGGTCGATCTCGGCAGCGCGGCGCTCAGCGTCGGCAGCGGCAACACGGATACGGCATTTGCGGGCATGATCGCCGGCACAGGCAGCCTCGAAAAGACGGGCAGCGGCACCTTCACCCTCACGGGCGCGAACACATATACGGGCGGCACCACCGTTTCGGGCGGCACGCTGCGCGCGGGGGGCGCATCGGCCCTTGTCGGCGGCAGCGCCTATACGGTCGATGGCGGTACGCTCGACCTCAACGATTTCGATCTTTCCATGTCCGCACTGTCCGGCACCGGCGGCACCGTCGATCTCGGCAGCGCGGCGCTCAGCGTCGGCAGCGGCAATACCGACACGACATTCGCGGGTGCGATCTCCGGCACCGGCGGCCTCGAGAAGACGGGCACGGGCAGGCTCACCCTCACCGGCGCGAACAGCTATACCGGCGGCACGACCGTTTCGGGCGGCACGCTCGAAGGCAGCACGGCAAGCCTCACCGGCGACATCGTCAACAATGCGGCGCTCGCCTTTGCGCAGGCATTTGACGGCACGTTCGGCGGCGCCATCTCCGGTACGGGAAGCATGGAGAAATCCGGCGCGGGCAAGCTCACCCTCTCCGGCGCGAACAGCTACACCGGCGGTACGACCGTGAGCGGCGGTACGCTCGAAGGCAGCGCGGCAAGCCTCACCGGCGACATCGTCAACAATGCATCGCTCGCCTTCGCGCAGGCGGCGGACGGCACCTTCGCGGGCGCTGTCTCGGGCACCGGCGCCGTCGAGAAGACGGGCGCGGGCAAGCTCACCCTCTCCGGCGCGAACAGCTACACCGGCGGCACCACGGTTTCGGGCGGCACGCTCGCGGGCGACACATCGAGCCTCCAGGGCGACATCGTCAACAACGCAAGCCTCCTCTTCGACCAGTCGGCGGACGGCACCTATGCGGGCGTCCTGTCCGGCAATGGCGATATCGTGAAGTCCGGCGCGGGAAGCCTCGTTCTCTCCGGCATCAGTGGCGCCTTCACCGGCGGCCTGGAGGTGCTGTCGGGCAGCCTCATCGTCGACGGCACCTTCGCGGGCGGCCTTCTCGTCTCGGGCGGCTTCCTCGGCGGCTCCGGCACGGTCGGCGCAACCACGCTCGGCGCGGGCGCGACGGTCGCGCCCGGCAATTCGATCGGCACGCTGAGCGTCGCAGGTGACTTCGCCTTCGACGCAGGCTCGATTTATGAAGTCGAGGTGAATGACGGCGGCAACACGCCCGGCGTCAATAACGACTTCATCGATATTGCCGGCGCGCTGACCATCGACAGCGGCGCGGTCGTCGAGGTCGTGCCGGAGAACGGCACCGATGACGGCGCTTCCTATGCGCCTTCCACCACCTACACGATCCTCACAGCCGATGGCGGCATCAGCGGCGTCTTCGGCGGCGTCACGGCGGGCTTCGCCTTCCTCACGCCGGAGCTCTCCTACGACGCCACCAGCGTCTTCCTCACCCTCACGCAGATGGCGGCCTTCGAGGATGTGGCGTCGACGCCGAACCAGCAGGGCGTTGCGGCCGCGACGGAGGCGCTCGGCGCCGGCAATCCTCTCTATGACGAGATCATCGTCATGTCGGAGGAAGACGCGCAGGCCGCCTTCGACGCGCTTTCGGGCGAAGCGCATGCCAGTTCGACCGGCGTCTTCTCCGGTTCCGCCGGGATCGTGCGGCGGACAATCTTCTCCCGCCTCTTTTCGCGTTTCGGCGCGCCGCGCGGCTTCGCGGCGGCGGAAGGTTACGCGCCTGCGGCGGGCGACGAAACGCCGCAGGGCTACACGCTGTGGGGAGAACTCGTCCGGGGCTGGGGCGAGACGGACGGGTCGGCGTCGGTGGCGGGCATCGAGCGCCATTCGGCGGGCTTCCTCGGCGGCGTCGACCGCGAGATCGGCGAGGCAAGCCGCATCGGTTTCGCGCTCGGCTACAGCCGCTCCGATTTCGACGTCTCGGGGCGTTCCTCGTCGGGCGAAAGCGACAACGTCCATCTCGCGGGCTATGCGGGAACCGAGCTTGGTTCCGTCGATCTGAAGGCCGTGCTCGGCTACAGCTACCAGATGGCGGAAAGCCGCCGCAGGGTTGTCGTGGGCAGCGTCGTCAACGATCTTTCCGCGGATTACGGCGCCCATACCTTCCAGGCATCCGGCGAGGCCTCGGTCGATCTGGAGGCGGGATCCGTCACACTGACACCCTTCGCCGGCCTCGCCGTCGTCCATGTCGAGACGGAAGCCTTCACCGAGACAGGCGGGCCGTCGGCGCTCTCCATCTCCTCCTCCGGCAACACCACCGGCACCTCGGAGCTCGGTCTGCGCGCCGCGCGCGAGGCCGGCTCCCTCACCCTTTTCGGCTCCGCCTCATGGCGCCACGTCTTCGGCGATGTCGAGCCCCTCTCCCGCGCCGCCTTCGCGAGCTCGCCCGCCACCACCTTCTCGGTTCGCGGCACGCCCCTCTCCGAGGACGTCGCCTCTCTCGGCGGCGGTGTCGAACTCCTCATCGCCGAGGAGACGACGCTCGAGCTTTCCTATCGCGGGGAATTCGCCTCCGACAGCCGCGATCACGGGCTGAAGGCGAAAGTTTCCATCCGCTTTTGAAAAGCAAAAAGTCAGCAGGCGCCGTTCAAGGAAACAAAAGGGCATTGTCCACAAAAGAAGCGTCCTGGAGGTGGATGCCCTCTTCGCCTACCGCCCCGGCTCGGCCGAGGCGCGGCCCGAGAGCATCCGGTGCCGGTCCGCCCATTGCGAGACAGTCAGGTCCGGATCGGGCCGGAGCCCGGCGCCCCAGGCGCGCAGGAGATCAGCGACGCCGTCGAAGTCGGTCAGGTCATCGGACAGCTCATTGTCTCGCTCAGCGGAATTCCGGCCGGACCTCGGCGAGTTCGTCGAGGTGGGCGCGTACATGGATCTCCAGAGCCTTCTGCATCCCGGCCGCCTCCACTCCGAGCTCCGCCGCCATCAGCGCCGCGGCGCGGGACGGCCAATTGACCCAGGAATCCCGCTCCTCGCGTGCGAGCCGGAAGACGAGCGCGGTCGCGCGTGCACGATCGATGAGTTCGCCCTTCATCTTCTGAAGCCGGAGGCGGCGCTCCTGCGCCTTCAGCACCTCGTTCGCCGTCTTCGCCTGCAGGAAGGTCGTGCCGCCGCCGACGGCGGGGACCGCCAGCCCCTGTTCGCGCAGCGTGTCGCCGACGGCTGAGAGGGCCGCCTCAGGGACAGGCTTCAGCTTCGGCGCGGGCGGCTTCGTTCGGGGCGCTTTCGCGGCGCCACTGGCGCCACGGTCGCCCCTCACCTTCGACGGGTCGGTCGTCTCGGCGCGCCGCGCATCGCTGGCGGCCGCGTTGATGCTGCCGTCCGGATAGAGGACCAGTCGCTCGGCTGCCTTCGCCTTCTGGATCGCGCCCCGTGAGAAGCCCACCCGGGCGGCGTACTGGCGCTCGCTCATGCCCTGCATGTCCGCTCCGATTATTGTTCCAGAACAGGTGCTTATCGACTTGATAAGCGCTGCGATCAGAGCCTGTATGGGGTCACCAGCAGATACAGGAGACCGCCATGACCCAGACCGCGAACACACCCAAGGCCCTCGACGCCTTCATCGCCCGCAAGGCCGAAATCGACGCCATGCTTGCCCGGCTCGCACGCCTGAGCGACGAGCACTTCAACGCCAGCCCCGACGAGATCAACTGGGGCCATGTCGGAACGCTCACCCACTACGCCGAGCTCCTCAAGCGCATCACCGACGCGGCCTTCCGCGAAGGCGAACACGCGCCATGAGCCGGGTGTTCGCCCATGACCGGATCGAGATCTGGCGCAGCAGCGATCGGTGGGGCGAGACCTTCTGGGTCTATGGCTGTACGCTCAGCGGCGATCCCATGACCGCGCCAAGCCTCGACATGGCGTTCGCCATCGCGGCCGCGCACGGGGGCGCATCATGAGCGCGCAAACGAACATGCCTTGGGCCGTCTATCGCTGCGACCGCCTGACACGCGGCGCTACCCCTCAAAACGAGCAACTGATCAGCGGGCATCTGACGCCGCTGGAAGCCATGCACGAAGCCAACCGGCTGAAGCGCGCTGACAGGGCGCACAGCTACACCGTTGGGCCTGCGTGATGCGCGTTCTGATGGCGCACGCCAGTGCTGAAGCGCGCGCTTGAACGCTCACGTCTCAAGCCTCTCGCCCGCCATGGCGGGCTTGGGGTCGTAGAAGGGCGCACATCCCGCGCGACCCGAGATGGAGACGATAATGACCCAGCTTTCCAATACCCAGACCCTGATCCTCGAGGCCGCGGCGGAACGTGAAACGCGCATCGCCCTGCCGCTACCCGAGACCCTGCGCGGCGGCGCGGCCGCCAAGGTGGTCGCCGCGATGCTCGCCAAGGGCCTCATCGAAGAGGTCGACGCGGAGCTGCGCAAGGGCGATCCCGTCTGGCGCGAGACCGGCGACGGCCACGGCGTCACGCTGGTCGCCACAGACGCAGGCCTTGCCGCCATCGGCATCGAGCCCGAGGACGCGAACCCCGCGCCTGCGGGCGCGACGGACGCGCCGACCGAGGAGCCCGCGCC
>NZ_JBATUH010000113.1:0-53499 GCF_049671045.1 Parvibaculum sp.
TACCCCTTTCGGATACGCGGCCCCCAGAGGCCGATATCCTTGACGATGGGCACGATGCGCTGGAAGAGCCCGTTGCGGAACGTCTCCATGAAGCCGGAGTGATACATGTGCTCGGCGCAGTCGACCGGGTTGAGGCCGAGATTCTTCCACACTTCCACGGCGTCGAAGCGGTCGCGCATGAGATAGCTCGCCTCGAGCAGGAACTCCTCGCGCTCGTCGCGCTCTTTCTCCGTGAGCTGAGGATAATAATCCCTGAGCGCCAGACGGCCGAAGGCCACGTGACGCGACTCGTCCTGCATCACATAGGCGTTGACGGCGGCGGCAAGCGGGTTCTGCGCGTGGTCGCGGATCTGCGCGAAGGAGGCGAGCGCGAGGCCCTCGATCACGATCTGCATGCCGAGATAGGTCATGTCCCAGCGGGAATCGAGCAGCGTCTGCTCGATCAGATCCTGCAAGGGCTTCGTCATGGGATAGGCGAGACCGAACTTCTCCAGAAGGCGCTTGTAACTTTCGACATGGCGCGCCTCGTCGATGACCTGCGTCGAGGCATAGAACTTGGAGTCCATGTCCGGCACCTGCGTGACGATCTTCGCCGTGCAGATGAGCGCACCCTGTTCGCCCTGCATGAACTGCGAAAGCTGCCACGCCTGAAAATGCTTGCGGACGTTCGCCTTCTCCTTGCGCGACATCTTCTCGAACTGCGCCATGCCGTTGATCGGCAGCATCGCGTCGGGAAGCTGTTCGGGATTGTCCTCGTCGAGTTCCTGGGACCAGTCGATGCGGGTATTCGCGTCCCACTGCATCTCCACGCCCTTGCGATAGAGACCCATCATCGCCGCGCGCTCGGGATCGTAGTTCCAGTTGAACGTGGCGTCGAAGCTCTGCGGCACCGACCAGTGGCTGCCCTCGAGCGGGATTGCATATTCCTTGGCGAAGCTCATGCGGTTCCTCCCTCCCTCATGAAGTGCGGAGTAGAGCTCCGCAGTACGAAAAGCCTATACCGGAAAAGAAGCGGCAGGAAAGAGGAATCCGCGTGCCCGCCCCTGGCCTCGCCGAACGGGCTGGTGGAAGCGGAAATTATGCTGCACTGCAAAAACCCCTTGCATCCGTTGCGGCATGCTTCAATGATCCGCGCCGCCGGTGGGCAGCAGCCGGCTCCCGCGTGACAGGGATCGTTTGAGAAAGCCTCTTTTCACCGCGACGAACGGCGGAAGCGGAGGCGCGAGCAAGGATGGAACATGGCCAAGAGTGACGGCACGGCAGCCGCCAGCGGTAATCCGCTCCCCAGAAAGGACCTCTATGAGATCGGCGAGATTCCGCCGCTCGGCCATGTGCCGCCGAAAATGTATGCGTGGACGATCCGGCGCGAGCGCCACGGGCCGCCCGCCCAGGCGATGCAGGTGGAAGTCGTGCCGACATGGGAACTCGACAGCCACGACGTGCTCGTTCTCGTGATGGCAGCAGGCGTCAATTACAACGGCGTCTGGGCGGCGCTTGGCACGCCGATCTCCGTCTTCGACGTTCACAAGCTGCCCTATCACATCGCGGGCTCGGACGCGTCCGGCATCGTCTATGCCGTCGGCTCGAAGGTCACACGCTGGAAGGTGGGCGACGAGGTCGTCATCCACTGCAATCAGGACGACCATGACGACGAGGAGTGCAATGGCGGCGACCCGATGCTCTCGCCCTCGCAGCGCATCTGGGGCTACGAGACGCCGGACGGCTCCTTCGCGCAATTCGCCCGCGTCCAGTCCCAGCAACTCATGGCGCGGCCGAAACACCTGACCTGGGAAGAGAGCGCCTGCTACACGCTGACGCTCGCCACCGCCTATCGCATGCTGTTCGGACATCGTCCGCACACGCTCGAGCCTGGGCAGAACGTGCTTGTCTGGGGCGCGAGCGGCGGCCTCGGCTCATTCGCCGTGCAGCTCTGCGCAACTGCGGGCGCGCATGCCATCGGCGTCATCTCGGATGAATCGAAGCGCGACTATGTGATGTCGCTCGGCGCGAAAGGCGTCATCAACCGCAAGGACTTCAAATGCTGGGGCCAGCTTCCCAAGGTGAACTCCGCCGAGTTCAACGATTTCATCCGCGAGGCGCGCCGCTTCGGCAAGGCGATCTGGGACATCACCGGCAAGGGCGTTGATCCCGACATCGTCTTCGAGCATCCGGGCGAGGCGACCTTCCCCGTCTCCTGCATGGTGGCGAAGCGCGGCGGCATGGTGGTCTTCTGCGCCGGCACGAGCGGGTTCAACCTCACCTTCGACGCCCGCTTCGTCTGGATGCGCCAGAAGCGCATTCAGGGCTCGCATTTCGCGCATCTGAAGCAGGCTTCCGCCGCCAACCAGCTTGTCATCGACCGGCGCATCGATCCCGGCCTTTCGGAAGTCTTCGCCTGGGAGGACATTCCGAAGGCCCATATGAAGATGTGGAAGAACGAGCACCTGCCCGGCAACATGGCGGTGCTCGTGTCGGCGAAGCGCGCGGGCCTGCGCACCTATGAGGATGCGATCGAGGCCGGCAACCGCTAGACGAAAACCGCGATCCCGCGCGCGCTCACATAAAGCCCGACGAGAATGACGACGCCCGCGAAGAGGCGGACGAGCACCGCCTTGCGCGCGGCAAGCCTGCGCGCGAGCAGCGTGCCCGCAAAGGCGCCCGCGACACCGCCGGCGAGCACGAGGGCGGCCACATGCCAGTCGACAAGGCCCGATGCCGCATAGCTCGCCGCCGTGGCCGCGCCGAAGGCCGCGACCGAGACGAGCGAGGAGCCGACCGCATTGAGGATCGGCATGGCGGTCGCATTGATGAGGCCGGGCACGATGAGGAAGCCGCCGCCAATGCCGAAGAAGCCGGAAAGCGCGCCGACCGCGAAACCGTAGCCGGTGAGCGAGGGAAGGAGCGCGCGCGCCGACGCAAGATCGAGGCGCACATCGGGATTGCCGTCCCTTGCGCCGCTCCGGAGCATCGAGAGGCCGACCGCGATCATGACGAGGCCGAATAGCGCGAGCAGAAGCTCGCCATCAATCGCCTTGCCAAGCCTTGCGCCGGCAAAGGCGCCGACGACGCCCGCGGCCGCGAAGACGACGGCGCAAGGCCATTTGACCGTCTTCGCCCGCGCGTGAAGCACGACGCCTGCAAGCGCATTGGCCGCGACGGCGACCGCACTCGTCCCGATGGCGACATGGGGCGAGGCGATGCCGACGACATAGATGAGGAGCGGCACGGCGAGGATCGAACCGCCGCCGCCGATGAGCCCGAGCGTGAGCCCGACGAGCCCACCGGCTCCCACCGCCACCAGATCGGCAAGGGCGAACATCGTCACCTCCCGTTCAGCTCCGCAGCGCCCGGTTCCACGGCATAAGCATGAGAAGCCGCGCCATGCCGCAAAAGCCGCTGACACCCGCAAAGACGAGCCCGGCGCCGACAAAGGCCGAAAGCGCATGGAAGGCCGGATGGACGAGCGCGCCAAGCACGGCGCCGATGACGACGAGGCTGCCTGCCGCAATCTGCACCTGCCGCATCAGTTCGAGCGGCTGCTTGCGATCGACCGCGACGGGAAGCTGCGCGGCCTTCCAGGCGTCGAGCCCGCCCTCGAGAACATAGGCCTCGCAGCCGCTCGCGGCCGCCAGCCTGTCGGCATTGGCCTTAGTCCGCATGCCGGACTTGCAATGATAGATGACGATGTCAGCCTTTCCGGTCGCGACGGGGCCTCCGAGCTTCGAGAGCGGCTCGTTCCGCGCGCCGGGAATGTGCTCGCGCGCGAACTCGTCCGGCTCGCGAATGTCGATGACGGCGGCCCCGCTCTCGATGAGCGTCCGCGCGGCGGCAGGGGTGAGGGTCTTGAGTGACATGGCAATGCTCCGTCTCGGGTTGCGCCTTAATTTATCTATTGCTAATTTAACTATTGCTAATATATAAATCAAGAGCGAACGAAACGAAGCCCCCCTGTTTGAAGGAGAGCCACATGAACAAGCGAGCCCAGCCGGCCATAAGCGGCTTCTTTGACGAGGCCACCAATACGGTGAGCTATCTCGTCGTCGACCCCGCGACCCGCGATGCGGCGATCATCGACCCCGTGCTCGACTTCGAGCCGCGCTCGGGCAGGATCGCGACCGCCAGCGCCGACGCCCTGCTCGCCGCCGCGCATGAGGCGGGCGCGAGGATCGTCTGGATTCTGGAAACCCACGCCCATGCCGACCACCTTTCGGCCGCGCAGTATCTGAAGGCGAAGACCGGCGCCAGGGTGGGCATCGGCGCGCATATAGGAAAGGTGCAGAAGATTTTCAGCCCGGTCTTCGAGGTGACGCCCGCGCCCGCCGATGGGAGCGAGTTCGACCACCTCTTCGAGGACGGCGAAACCTTCGCGCTGGGAAGCCTCACCTTCGAGGTGCTGGCGACGCCGGGCCATACGCCCGCCTGCATTTCCTACAAGGTCGCCGACGCGGTCTTCGTGGGCGACACGCTCTTCATGCCCGATTACGGCACCGCCCGCGCCGACTTCCCCGGCGGCGATGCCCGCGCCCTTTACCGCTCGATCCGCAGGCTCCTCGCCCTGCCGCCCGAGACGAGGCTCTTCCTGTGCCACGACTACAAGGCGCCGGGCCGGGACGCCTATGTCTGGGAAACGACGGTCGCCGAAGAGCGCGCGCACAACATCCAGATCCATGATGGCGTGAGCGAGGACGAGTTCGTGAAGATGCGCGAGGCGCGCGACAAGACGCTTGCAAGCCCTGTCCTGCTCCTGCCCTCGATCCAGGTGAACATCAAGGCCGGGCACATGCCCCCGGCGGAGGCGAACGGCCGGCGCTATCTCAAGATCCCGCTCTCGATCGCGGAGGAAGCGGCCAAGAGCCTCTGAGCCATGCCCGCCGGCCCCGGCCGGCACGGGGCATGACGACCGGACATGACGGCCGGACATGAAGGATGCAGCGGGCTGCCCGGCGGATCTCACCGCCGCTGGCGGCCCGCAGCGCTTGGGGCTATATAAAACCCGACATGGCGAGAGCCGTTCCTCCCTGCTCCCGTATGAATTCCCGAGCCCCGTGTCCCCTCGTTTGAGAAGTCGTGAGTGCTGCCCATGAGCCATGCCCAGAATTCCACCGCCGCGACCGCGGGCGAAATCCTCGCTCCCGGCAATCTTCTGCCGCTGACCGAAAGCGCCGTTGGCGCCGCCGGAACGCTTCTTGCCCATGCGCGGAGCGCCGTGACGCGGAAGGTGAGCAAGGACGGCAGGATCTCGGCCGCTCTCATCGAGCGCGAACAGTTCGCCGCCCACGGGCTCGCCTGGATGGCGACCTATGTCGAGGCGCTGCGCCAGCTTGCCGCCTATGCCGCCCGCATGACCGAGGAAGGCCGCCTCGGCGAGACCGAAAGGCTGATGGTCGCCATCGCCTTCGGCGAATATCTGAGCCAGCTTTCAGGCGGCATCCCGATGAGCCAGGGCGAAACCGTCCGACCTCACGATCTCGGCATTTCGGATGCGGATCACGCGGCCTTCCACACGCCTGCCGTGCGCAGGCTGATCGTCGAGGGCAATTCGCGCGAGACGCGCGCCCGGCTCGCCGAACTCATGGCCGAAAAGGCGGGCGCCGCGACCTTCGGCGATCCGGGCCTTGAAGAGACCTACGAGCAGATCCGCGACCAGATGCGCCGCTTCGCCGACACCGAGGTCGTGCCCTATGCCCATGAATGGCATCTCAAGGACGAATACATCCCCCTCTCCGTGATCGGACAGATGGCCTCGCTCGGCGTCTTCGGCCTGACGATCCCGGAGGAATTCGGCGGCCTCGGCCTCGGCAAGGAATCGATGTGCGTCGTCTCCGAGGAATTGTCGCGCGGCTATATCGGCGTCGGCTCGCTCGGCACGCGCTCTGAAATCGCGGCCGAACTCATCCTCGGCGGCGGCACGCCGGAGCAGAAGACGAAATGGCTGCCGAAGATCGCGAGCGGAGAGATCCTGCCGACCGCCGTCTTCACCGAGCCCAATACGGGCTCCGACCTTGCGAGCCTGAGAACGCGAGGCCGGAAGGACGGCGACGTCTACCGGATCACCGGCAACAAGACCTGGATCACCCATGCGGCGCGCGCCGATGTGATGACGCTTCTCTGCCGCACCAATGACGAGCCGGGCTACAAGGGCCTGTCGATGATGCTGGCCGAGAAGCCGCGCGGCGACGACGCCAACCCCTTCCCCGCCAAGGGCATGACGGGCGGCGAGATCCCCGTTCTCGGCTATCGCGGCATGAAGGAATTCGAGATCGGTTTCGACGATTTCGAGGTGAAGGCCGAAAACCTGCTCGGCGGCGAGGAAGGCCAGGGCTTCAAGCAGCTCATGCAGACCTTCGAGAGCGCGCGCATCCAGACGGCGGCCCGCGCCATCGGCGTCGCGCAGGCGGCGCTGGAACTCGGCCTCAAATACGCCCAGGAGCGCATCCAGTTCGCAAAGCCCATTTTCGACTTCCCGCGCGTTTCCGGAAAGCTCGTGATGATGGCGGTCGAAATCCTCGTCGCCCGCCAGCTCACCTATCACGCCGCGCGCGAGAAGGATGGCGGACGGCGCTGCGATCTCGAAGCGGGCATGGCCAAGCTCCTCGGCGCGCGCGTCGCCTGGGCGGCGGCGGACAATGCGCTGCAGATCCATGGCGGCAATGGCTTCGCGCTCGAATATCCGGTGAGCCGCGTGCTCTGCGATGCCCGCATCCTCAACATCTTCGAGGGCGCGGCGGAAATTCAGGCGCAGGTGATCGCGCGCCGTCTTCTCGAAGGCGGCAATTGATGGAGTGAGCGCGGCGACGGCAGCGAAGCCCGCGAAAGACAAAGCCCGCAAAGATAAAGCCAGCAAAGATAAAGGAAGACGCGATGGAAGAATTTTTCCGCTATCTGGGGCCCATCGCCATGGCCGCCGTCCTCGCGGTTCTGGTGCTGGGGCTCCTGAACATGATGCGCGGCGGATCGGGCTCGCGCTCGCAGATGCTGATGCGCTGGCGCGTCGGGCTGCAATTCGTCGCCATCATCTTCCTGATGGCCGCGCTCTATTTCACCGCAGGCTGACGAACGCTTCCCTGCCGCGCCGTCGAGGCGATCACGATCGTGCGCTCGAGCGCGGCATCGCGATGATTGAGCGCCTTCACATAGCGCTCGACCCGCTCCATGGAGAGGATCGCCTTCGGCTCGCTATATTGCATGACGGCGATGTCGTCCCAGGCCCCCAGCGTCGGCCCGTCCTTCGCCTCGCGCAGCACCGCCTCGACCCGGCCGTAGAAGATGAGATGGCCACCGGTCCTGTAAACCGTCTGCATCGCGACGACGCCATAGCGATTATAGGCCGCGCGGCCCGAGGAAGGCGTCCGGCTGGCATCCGTCCCGGCATAACGGGCGGCCGGGTAATATTTGAGGAAATTCACCATTGACGGGCTGTAGGTGACGGGCTGCGCCATGAGCCGGTCGATGGCTTGCCGATCGGGCATCGCATCGTTGCGAAAGCCCGTATGCCCGAGATCGGCCGAAACCTCGCCCTCCGGCATCCGCCAGATCCGCGTCGCGACGAGGAGACGGATGACGCCCAGCACGAGGCGCGGCGGCTCGGCGAGCGCGAGCCGCGCCACATAGGCATCCTCGATTCCGTCGGAAAGATGCAAGGGGATCGCATCCGGCGCGCCGCCCGCGACGATCAGAAAACGGTCCCAATAGGGCGCGCCTCCGCCGATGAGAGTGAAGTCGGCATCCGCCCTCCAGCGGATCTCCACTCCCGCGACCGGCTTTTCCGCCGCCTGCTGTGGATTCCGATATTTGAGCGCGACGAAGAAGGCGGGCGCGCGGGCGCTGACGTGATAGACGGGCTCCCTTCCGCCGATCTGCCGCAGAAGAAAGACGCCGAGCCCGACCAGGGCGAGGATGACGAGAACGGTCTGGATGGCGGACATGGTTGCGATCCGGAAGGTTTTCGGACGGTCACGGAAAGTGACATGATTTGTGTCACAACTCAAACATGAACCCCGTCACGGACGCGCGCCCCGGCCGGAGGCAGGTCGGCGCCGGGAGGGGCGAGGCCCGGAGGGCCATCCGCGCGCGGAAGGGGACCAGAGGCAAATCGGCAACAGCCTTGCAAGAATCTTCCGGGATGGCGCAGAATCGGCCGCGGAATGAGTTACTTTCCACGGCGAGCAACCGATAGAGGCAGCCGCAGGACGGGCGGCCGCAGAAGGGGAACAAGGTGCCGAAAAAAAGAGTTTTGATGGCCGCGGCGGCGGTGGGGATCCTGGCGACCGCGAGCGTGCCCGCACTGGCCGCCGACAATCTCGTCGATGAGGTCAGGATCGGTCTTTACGATCACAATTCGAGCCTCTTCGCCACGAGGCATGAGACAAGCAATCCCGACATCAACGGCGAGGTTCTCTTCAAGTCGCCGGACTGGCTGTCCTGGGCCTTTGCTCCGCGTCCTGCCATTGGCGCCAATATCAATACGGGCGGCGGCACGAGCATCGCCTATGCGGGCCTCGCCTGGACATTCGACCTGACGCCCGCGCTCTTCATCGAGGGCTCGTTCGGCGGCGCCATCCACAATGGCGAAACATCCGGCCCGACCAACGGCCGCAGCCGCATCAACTATGGCTGCCGCTTCATGTTCCACGAGAACGCCTCGGTCGGCTATCGCCTCGACGAGCAATCGAGCCTGATGGTCACGGTCGACCATATGTCGAATGCGAGCGCCTGCACGCCCAATCCCGGCCTCACCGGCATCGGCGTGCGTTACGGCTTCAAGTTCTGACGTCGCGGGCAAGCGGAACACAAAATCGAAGGGCGCCTCTCCAGGTGCCCTTTTTCGTGGGAATGCGCCCGTTTCCGGGCGCCATGCGGCGACATGACTCGCCCCGGATTTTGCCATCGCCCCCCGCGGGCGGCTATGCTGCCTCCCCCCGGAACGAAACGAGGCCGATATGACAGCGATTTCGCCCGCCGAACTTCCCAAGCAGACGGTCAATATCGCCGGCCGCCAGATGGCCTATGTCGAGATTGGCGAAGGCGATCCCATCGTCTTCCTGCATGGCAATCCGACATCATCCTATCTCTGGCGCAATGTGATGCCGCATCTGAAGGATCAGGGCCGCTGCATCGCGCCCGATCTCATCGGCATGGGGGACAGCGACAAGCTCGAGCCTTCCGGGCCCGAACGCTACACCTTTCAGGAGCATCGCCGCTTTCTCGACGCCTTTCTCGAGGCGGTGAACGTGCGCGAGCGCGTCACCCTCGTCGTTCACGACTGGGGCTCGGCGCTCGGCTTCGACTGGGCGAACCGCCACCGCGACGCGGTGGAAGGCATCGCCTATATGGAAGCGATCGTGCGGCCGCTCGCATGGAGCGAATGGAACGAGGCCGCGCGCCGCATTTTTGAGGGGTTCCGCTCGGAAAAGGGCGAGGAAATGATCCTCGAGCGAAACCTCTTCGTCGAGCGTGTCCTGCCGGGATCGGTCATCCGCAAGCTCGCCGATGAGGAAATGGAGGTCTATCGCCGCCCCTTCCGCGAGCCGGGCGAGGACAGGCGGCCGACGCTGAGCTGGCCACGCCAGATCCCGCTCGACGGCGAGCCCGAGACGGTGGCCGCCATCGTGCAGTCCTATGCCGACTACATGGCCGCCAACGACCTGCCCAAGCTCTTCATCAATGCCGATCCGGGATCGATCCTCATCGGCCCCCAGCGCGAATTCTGCCGGAGCTGGAAGAACCAGACCGAGGTGACCGTGAAGGGCATCCACTTCATCCAGGAAGACAGCCCCCACGAGATCGGCGAGGCCATCGCCACATGGCGGAAGAGGTGGCGCGGGGTCCGGGCCGCGGACTAGACTTCATCGGCAGTCGGATCGCATCCGCGCGAAGGAACAACGGAAAGGTTCGGTGACACCATGACCAACGCCGCCACGGCCGCGAATTCCAGCCAGTCCTATTCCGGCGTCGCCAAGCTGTTGCACTGGGCGATCGTCATTCTCATTGGCCTCCTTCTCTATGCCGGCTGGACGGTTGAGGATCTGCCCAAGGAGGAGCGCCTCGGCGTCATGCAGACCCATGCGGGCCTCGGCCTCACCGTTCTCGTCCTCATGGCCTCGCGGCTCCTCTGGCGGATCGGCCATCCGGTGCCCGCCCTGCCCGCGGACATGCCGCGCTGGCAGGTTGTCGCGTCCAAGGCGACCCATCACGGGCTCTATTTCTTCGTCATCCTTCAGCCGCTGCTGGGGCTCGCGATCACCACCACGTCGAAATTCAACCTGAAGGCATTTGGCGTGCTCGGCCTCCAGATCGCGCCCAACGAGACCGTTCACAAGATCGGCGAGACGCTGCACGGGATCAACGCCTGGGTGATCGCCGCGCTCATCCTTCTCCACATCGCCGCCGCGCTCTATCATCATTTCGTGCGGCGCGACGGCGTGCTGAAGCGCATGCTCCCCTTCGCAAAGGCCTGAGCATCAGGAATGGTCACACTCAACAGGATCTACACGCGCACTGGCGACAAAGGCACGACCTCTCTTGCGACGGGCGAGCGCGTGCCCAAGCACACGCTCAGGATCGAAAGCTACGGCACCGTCGACGAGACCAATGCGGCGATCGGCATTGCCCGGCTCGCCACCGCCGATGACGCAAGGCTCGATGCTATGCTGTCGCGCATCCAGAACGATCTTTTCGATCTCGGCGCAGATCTCGCGACGCCGGGCAAGACGAAGGAAGAACTCGGCTACGAGCCCTTGCGGATCGTCGAGGCGCAGGTGACCCGCCTCGAACACGAGATCGATACGCTGAACGCCAATCTCGCGCCGCTGCGCTCCTTCGTTCTGCCGGGGGGAACGGCGGCCGCCGCGCATCTTCATCTCGCCCGCGCCATCTGTCGCCGGGCCGAAAGGCTCATGGTCGCGCTCGAGGCGGCCGAGCCCGGCCTCGTCAGCGAGCCGGCGCTCAAATATGTGAACCGGCTCTCCGATTTCCTTTTCGTTGCCGCCCGATACGTCAACTGGGCGCCCGACGGCCGGGGCCCCGGCGACGTGCTCTGGACGCCGGGGGCGAACCGCTGAGCGCCCGCGTCAGTAAGTCGCTGTAACGAAAGATATTTCGGAACTCCGCCAGCGATCGGGCATCGCGCTCCCCATTCCGTTGACAGGGGCTTGTAGCGGCTCTAGGTTGCCGCGCTGCAACAACGGCCAAGTCTTCGCGCTGCCGGTTCTCGTTCCCATCAGGGTCGCCACTTCAAGGGTGCCTTTTCGCGCCGTGGGGGCGGTTTGAGGGCCGCGGCCAAGAGCAACATCACGATCGGTCGCCGGGGCGGACGAAACCGTTTCGTAACAGCCAGGGCGACGCGCAGGGAGTTTATCTCGATGAAAGTCCTCGTGCCCGTAAAGCGCGTGGTCGACTACAACGTCAAGATCCGCGTGAAATCGGATCAGACGGGCGTCGATCTCGCCAATGTGAAGATGTCCATGAACCCCTTTGACGAAATCGCCATCGAAGAGGCGGTACGTCTGAAGGAAGCGGGCAAGGCGACCGAGGTCGTCGCGGTGTCGATCGGCGTCGCGCAGGCGACCGAGACGATCCGCACGGCGCTTGCCATGGGCGCCGATCGCGGCATCCTCGTGAAGACGGACGAGACGGTCGAGCCGATCAACGTCGCCAAGATCCTCAAGGCGATCGTCGAGGCCGAAAAGCCCGACCTCGTCATTCTCGGCAAGCAGGCGATCGACGACGACTGCAACCAGACGGGCCAGATGCTCTCGGCTCTTCTCGGCTGGTCGCAGGGCACCTTCGCCTCGAAGCTCGAATTCGAGGGCGACAAGCTCCTGCTCACTCGCGAAATCGATGGCGGCCTGCAGACGCTGAAGCTCAACATGCCGGCGATCGTGACCACCGACCTTCGCCTCAACGAACCGCGCTATGCCTCGCTTCCCAACATCATGAAGGCGAAGAAGAAGCCGATCGACGAGAAGACCCCGGCCGATCTCGGCATCGAGGTGAAGTCGCATCTCGACGTTCTGAAGGTGACCGAGCCGCCGCAGCGCCAGGCCGGCATCAAGGTTGAATCTGTCGAGCAGCTCGTGTCGAAGCTCAAGGAAGCGGGAGTGATCGGATGACAACGCTGGTTATCGCTGAACACAACAATCAGAACCTCAACGACGCGACCGCCAAGACGGTGACCGCTGCCGCGAAGCTCGGCGGCGAAATCCACATCCTCGTCGCCGGTCAGGGCGTGGAGGCGGTTGCGGCCAGCGCCGCGAAGCTCGATGGCGTGGCGAAGGTTCTCGTCGCCGACGACGCGCAATATGCGCATCTCAACGCCGAGCCGCTCGCGGCCCTCGTGGTGAGCGTCGCCGGCGCCTATGACGCGATCGTTTCGCCCGCAACGACGTCGGGCAAGAACTTCATGCCCCGCGTCGCGGCACTTCTCGACGTGGCGCAGATCTCCGAGATCATCGAGGTCGACGCACCCGATACGTTCAAGCGCCCGATCTATGCCGGCAACGCGATCCAGACCGTGAAGTCCACGGACGCGAAGAAGGTCATCACCGTCCGCACGACGGCCTTCCCCGCCGCCGCCCAGACCGGCTCGGCCGCGGTCGAGAAGATCGCCGCCGCCGCCAACCCGGGCCTTTCGGAGTGGGTGAGCGAGAGCCTGACGAAGTCGGATCGCCCCGAGCTCACCTCGGCGAAGATCATCATCTCCGGCGGCCGCGGCATGCAGTCGGGCGAGAACTTCCAGATGCTGGAAAAGATCGCCGACAAGCTCGGCGCCGCGGTCGGCGCCTCGCGCGCGGCGGTCGATGCCGGCTTCGTTCCGAACGACTATCAGGTCGGCCAGACCGGCAAGGTCGTCGCCCCGGATCTCTATATCGCCGTCGGCATTTCCGGCGCGATCCAGCATCTCGCGGGCATGAAGGACTCCAAGGTCATCGTCGCCATCAACAAGGACGAGGAAGCCCCGATCTTCCAGGTGGCGGATTACGGCCTCGTGGCGGACCTCTTCCAGGCCGTTCCCGCGCTCGAGCAGGAGCTGTCGAAGATCGGCCTCTGAGTCCGGAGGACCGGCAAGCCATGAATTGGCGGACGGCGCCGCGGGGCATTCCCTGCGGCGCCGTTTTTGTGTAACGCAGACGATCGGCTATGATGTTGGGGCGCGGAGGAAATCCCGCGCCAGCTTTGGGTGAACGGTATGAATATTCGCAAGGTCGGTGTTATCGGTGCAGGACAGATGGGCAACGGCATCGCGCATGTCTGCGCGCTGGCGGGCTGCGAGGTGCTTTTGAACGACACTTCGAGGGAGCGCATCGAGGCGGGCCTTGCGACGATCAACGGCAACATGACGCGCCAGGTCGCCTCCGGCCGCATCTCCGTTGCCGACCGCGACGCGGCGCTCGACCGCATCTCCCCCGCGATCAGCTATGAGGATTTCGAGACCGCCGATCTCGTCGTCGAATCCGCGACCGAGAACGAAGTGGTGAAACGCAAGATCTTCGCCGATCTCTGCCCGCATCTGCGCGAGGATGCGATCATCGCCACCAACACCTCGTCGATCTCCATCACGAGGCTCGCCGCTTCGACCGACCGGCCCGAGCGCTTCATCGGCATGCATTTCATGAACCCCGTGCCGGTGATGGAACTCGTCGAACTGGTGCGCGGCATCGCCACGGACGACGCGACCTTCGAATCCGTGCGCGAGCTTGCCGCCCGCCTCGGCAAGCAGACGGCGAATGCGGAGGATTTTCCGGCCTTCATCGTCAACCGCATCCTGCTGCCGATGATCAACGAAGCTGTCTACACGCTCTATGAAGGCGTCGGCTCCGTCGAAAGCATCGACAAGGCCATGCGCCTCGGCGCCAACCATCCCATGGGCCCCTTGCAGCTCGCCGACTTCATCGGCCTCGACACCTGTCTCTCCATCATGCAGGTGCTGCATGACGGTCTTTCGGATTCGAAATACCGCCCCTGCCCGCTTCTCGTGAAATATGTCGAGGCGGGCTGGCTCGGCCGCAAGACGCGCCGCGGCTTCTACGACTATCGTGGCGACAAGCCGGTGCCGACCCGCTGACCCGGTCCGGCGGGGGCGCATCCCCGCTCCCGACGAGGAAAACCAAACTTCCTTAACCCTCATCATGTCATGCTTCTCCCGACCGCCCCCGTAAAGAGGCGCGTTAGTTGGGGAAGTTTGGATGAGCATCGGCGGGTTGGAGGAAGTGAAAGAGGATTTCCGGCTGAGCCGCGGCCCCGAACTTCTCGATGCGCCGAGCCACCCAACGGTGGCGCGGCTTCACGCCTATCTCGAGCAGAAGCGGCAAGGCCGCCCCTTCACCGATCGCGGCGACATCCGCCCCGCGGAGATCGCGCCCCTGCTGCCGCATCTCGTCGTGCTCGACGTGCTCGATGGCGGCAATGACTTCCGCGTGAGGATCTGGGGCACGGCGCTTGTCGAACTCATGCGCGAGGAGCGCACGGGCCAGCTCCTCTCGGAATTCGGACGCGAGCCGCGCATCCCGACCGACGCCACCGAACTGCGCAGGAGATGGCTGACCGTCTCGAAACTGACCCTGAAGCGCCGGGAAGCGATCTTCTTCAGATCGCCGACCGTGTCGCCCGAACGCGCCTTCATGACCTATCACGGCATGTTCATGCCCCTGACGGCCGGCAACGCGGAAATCGGCCAGATTTTCGGCATCATGGTCAGCGTCCTCCATACCGGCCGCCAGAAATAGCGAAGCAGGATTCGTTAACTTCCGAGTCCGACAATGAACTACCGTCCCGGGGTGAGGGATGGCCATGCACGGATTGAACTTGATATGGGCAGAGATCCGAGCGACACGCCGAAGCTGGCGGAACCGCTGCGCTATCACGATGCGCCGGAGCATCCCCGCGTCGCCGAACTCGTAGCTTACTGGAATGCCAAGCGCGGCACGCGGCCGATGCCCGATCGCTCCGACATCGTTCCCGGCGAAATTCCCCGGCTGCTGCCGAACATCGTCATTTGCGAAGTCCTTCGCGGAGGCGAGGATTTCCGCATGCGCATCTTCGGCACCAAGCTCGTCGAACTCACCGGCGAGGAGCGCACCGGCAGGAGCCTCTCCGATTTCGGTGCCCGTGCGATCGTCCCGACACGGCCGGAAATCGTGCAGGACCGCTGGCTGGAGGTGATCCGCCGCTCCTACCAGCAGGCGAGGCCCGTTTTCGTCAGCGGCGCGATGACGAGTTCGGACCGTCCCTACATCGCCTGGCACGCCGTCTCCTGCCCGCTCACAGCGGGCGGCACCGCCGTCAGCCAGCTGATGGGCGGCCTTTTCGTCGTCGACAAGCGCTGACGGGCCGGGACGGCCCTCATTCGACCGAATTCACCCTGAGCGCGGCCTCGATCAGCGCCTTGGCCTCGGGCGCGTCCCATTCGGCGGGGCCGACCAGCCGGCCGATCTCCCGGCCATCCGGCCCGATCAGCACCGTCGTCGGCAGCCCATAGCCCTTCATCAGGAAGTTCGCCCGCGCGGACGGATCGTTATAGAGGCTGATGTGGCTGGCCTTCATCTCATCCAGAAAGCCTCTGGCAAGATCGTGGCCGTCCTTGTCGACGCTGAGAGCGACGACCTCGAACCGGTCGCCCCCCAGCGCCCCTTCCAGCCGGTCGAGGGTCGGCATCTCCTCCCGGCAGGGCGCGCACCATGTCGCCCAGAGATTGAGAAGCACCAGCCTGCCGCGAAAATCGGAAAGCCGGACCGTCTTCCGCTCCCCGTCGAGAAATTCGAGATCGGGCACGGGCCGGGGCTCCGCATCGGCCCTGAAATTGGCCATGGCGCCAGTGGCATAGGGGGCGAGCGAGGCCGCGGCACCGACCGATGACGGCCCCTGCACCGCCGCGCCATTGCCTAGGGGCCGCGCGATCAAGTATAGAGCCGCGACGGCCACAAGAGCCGCAGCCGCCAAAATCAGGATAGACTTCGGTCTGGATCCAAACATCGGGCTTCCGACAACTCCCTCCCGCAATGCCGGGGCCGGGGGCGGGGCGCACCCGGGGACACTGCGATGAGCAACAAAATGTGGGGCGGTCGCTTCGGCCAGGGCCCCGACCGCATCATGGAGGAGATCAACGCCTCCATCGACTTCGACAAGCGCCTCTTCGCCCAGGATATCCGGGGCTCGCAGGCGCATTGCTCCATGTTGGCCGCACAGGGAATTATCTCAAGCGCGGACGCGGAGCAAATCGTCGCGGGACTCGAGGAAATCCGCAAGGACATCGACGCGGGCCAGTTCACCTTCAGCCGCGCGCTTGAAGACATCCACATGAATGTCGAGTCGCGTCTGGCGGAGCTCATCGGACCGGCGGCGGGCCGGCTCCACACCGCGCGCTCGCGCAACGATCAGGTGGCCACCGATTTCAAGCTCTATGTGCGCGACACGATCGACCATCTCGACGAGCAGCTCGCGCAGCTCCAGAAGGCGCTGGTCGAAAAGGCCATGGCCCATGCCGCCACGATCATGCCGGGCTTCACGCATCTGCAGACGGCGCAGCCCGTGACCTTCGGCCACCACTGCCTCGCCTATGTGGAAATGGCGGCGCGCGATCGCGGCCGCTTCGCCGATGCGCGCAGGCGCCTCAACGAGAGCCCGCTCGGGGCCGCCGCGCTTGCCGGCACCTCCTTCCCGATCGACCGCGCGCGCACCGCGAAGGAACTGGGCTTCGACCGGCCGACGCGCAACTCGCTCGACAGCGTCTCCGACCGCGACTTCGTGCTGGAAACGCTTTCCGCCGCCGCCATCGCCGCGACACACCTGTCGCGGCTGGCCGAGGAAATCGTCATCTGGTCGACGCCGGGCTTCGACTTCGTGCGCCTGCCCGACAGCTTCACCACCGGCTCCTCCATCATGCCGCAGAAGCGCAACCCGGACGCCGCCGAGCTTGTCCGCGCCAAGACCGGCCGCGTCATGGGCGCGCTGACGACGCTCCTCGTCGTGATGAAGGGCCTGCCTCTCGCCTATTCCAAGGACATGCAGGAGGACAAGGAAGCGGCCTTCGACGCGCTCGACGCGCTCTCGCTTTCGCTCGCCGCCATGACCGGCATGGTCGAGACGCTCACCGTCAACGAACAGGCGATGCGCGCCGCCGCCTCGCGCGGCTTCGCGACCGCGACCGACCTCGCCGACTGGCTGGTGCGCAAGCTCGGCATGCCCTTCCGCCAGGCCCATCACGTGACGGGCTCCCTCGTCGCGAAGGCCGAGCAGAAAGGCGTCGATCTCGACGGGCTCTCGCTTGCTGAAATGCGGGAGGTGGAGCCAAGGATCACCGATGAGGTATATTCGGTCCTGGGCGTGGATAATTCGGTCCGCAGCCGCACGAGCTTCGGCGGCACGGCGCCCGACAATGTGCGCGAGGCGGCCTCCTGGTGGCGCCGGGAACTGGCGCGCGCCGCGGCGAAGGCAGGGGAGAAATGACATGAACAGGCGGATGACGATCGCGGCGGCGCTCGGCCTCTCGGCTCTCCTCGCGCTCGGCGCCTGCGGCCGCAAGGGCGATCTCGAGCCGCCGCCCAATGTCAGCCCCGACATGGCCGCAAAACAGCCCGCCTGCGCGACCCCGCCCGGCCTTGAAGGCCGCCCGGTCGACACGACGCGCTCGCCGATGATCCCTTCGGGCAATCCGACCCAGATACCGGAAAATGCGGTTCCGGGCTGCTAGGACGAAATCAAGTGAACCATTTCGAATATCGCGGCGGCATCCTGCATGCTGAGGATGTCGCGATCCCCGAGATCGCCGAGGCGGTCGGCACGCCGTTCTACTGCTATTCGACGGCGACGCTGACGCGCCACGCGCAGGTCTTCATGGACGCCTTCAGGGGCCAGCCGGCGCGGCTCTGCTACGCGATCAAGGCCAACTCGAACCTCGCCGTCATCGCCACGCTCGCCCGTCTGGGCGTCGGCGCCGATGTCGTCTCCGAAGGCGAGCTACGCCGCGCGCTCGCCGCCGGGATCGCGCCCGGCAAGATCGTCTTTTCCGGCGTCGGCAAGACCGCGGCCGAAATCGCCTTCGCGCTCGAAACGGGCATCGACCAGTTCAATGTCGAATCGGAGCCGGAACTCGACCTGCTCTCCGCGCTCGCCGCCGCGCGCGGGCTCACGGCGACCATCGCCATCCGCGTGAACCCCGATGTCGACGCCAAGACGCATGAGAAGATCGCGACCGGCAAGGCGGAAAACAAGTTCGGCATTTCGTGGAAGCGCGCGCCCGCCGTCTATGCGCGCGCCCGCGAGCTTCCCGGCATCGAGGCGAGCGGCATCGACGTCCATATCGGCAGCCAGCTGACCTCGCTCGAACCCTTTGAAGCCGCCTTCCGCCGTGTCGCCGAGATGGTGGCCGACTTGCGCGCGGAAGGACACGCCATCAGCCGCATCGACCTTGGCGGCGGCCTCGGCATTCCCTATCGCGGCGACAACGATATTCCTCCGCATCCAGATGAATATGCGGCGATGGTCAAGCGCACGGTCGGCCATCTCGGCTGCGAGATCACCTGCGAGCCGGGCCGCCTCATCGTCGGCAATGCGGGCATCCTCGTCTCGCGCGTGATCTACGAGAAGCGCGGCGACGACAGAAACTTCCTCATCGTCGATGCCGCGATGAACGACCTCATCCGCCCCACCCTTTATGACGCCTATCACGAGATCAGGCCCGTTTCGGAGCCATCCGGCGGCAGCGAAGAGACGGCCTATGATGTCGTGGGCCCCGTCTGCGAGACGGGCGATTTCCTCGCCAAGGGGCGCACCCTGCCGCGCCTCATGGCGGGCGATCTCGTCGCCATCATGTCGGCGGGCGCCTATGGCGCCGTTCAGGCATCCGAATACAATACGAGGCCGCTCGTGCCCGAAGTGCTCGTCAACGGCGCCGACTATGCCGTGGTGCGCGCGCGCCCAAGTTATGACGAAATCCTGAAGCAGGATATCATTCCGCAATGGATCGGGCCTGTGGCATCGCCGAAGCGCTAGGGCCGGTTCCGCGATAGGCGGGGGGCATGATTTTTCCCGGAAAGTCTGCAAGCTTCCCGCACCATATTCCGGTATCAGGCCCGGCAAGAGGCGCGAGATTTGAGCGGCCCCGATAGCAAAGAGCCCGAGCACAACGCTCCCGCGAGGGTCGCGCGCCGATTGCCGCCGCGCGTCGAGCGGCGCATCGGGATCGCGCGCATCCTCCTCGTCTGGGAGGCGCTCTGGCCCGTGCTGTGGCCGCCTGTGGGGCTCGCCGGCATTTTCCTCAGCCTTGCCCTTTTCGGCGCCTTTCAGCGGCTCCCCATGGCACTCCACTGGGCGCTGCTCGGCGCCTCGGCCCTTCTCATGGCGTGGCTCGTCTGGCGTGGGCTCATGGGCCTGCGCTGGCCGGGGCGCGACGCCGCCTTGCGCCATCTGGAGCGCGTGTCGGACCTCCCGCACCGGCCGCTCGCCGCCTATGAGGATCTTCCCGCGCCCGGCAGCGGCGACGCCGCGCTGTGGCGCGCCCACCAGAACTGGGTCGCGGAGCGCCTTCGGAAGCTGAGGCTCGGCCTGCCCTCGCCCGGCCTTGCCGCGCGCGACCCCTATGCGCTGCGCGCGATCGTGGCCCTGCTCCTCGTCGTGGCGCTTGCGGGCACCGGCGACGGGCGGATTCGGCGCGTCGCATCAGCCCTCCTGCCCGGCGTCGGCGCGGCAAAGACCCTCTCCATCGAAGCCTGGGTCACGCCCCCCGCCTATACGGGGCGCGCGCCGATCTATCTGAGCCGCGCCGAACTCGGCGAGACGCCGGCGAACGGCGAAACGCTCACCGTGCCCGTGAACAGCGTCTTTTCGATCCGCGTTCACGGTCCCCGCAACCCGCCGGCGCTCCAGACGGCCTCCGGCGAGCGCGGAGAGCGCAGCAAGCCCGAACTGCTGGAAGATACCGGCGACCGCAATTACATCGTCGACACGAAGCTCGCCGATGCGACCGAATTCGCGCTCACCGTCGGCGGCCGCGTCGTCCGCAGCTGGAACATCGCCGTCATCCCGGACGAGAAGCCCACCATCGCGCTCACCAAGCCCATCGAGAACACGGCCACCGGCTCGCTTCGTTTTGCCTACAAGGTCCATGACGACTATGGCGTGGTGAGCGCCGAGGCGCGCATCGCGCTCGTGGCGCCGCCGCCCCCGCCGCCCGCCGCCCCGGCTCCGAAGCCGAAGCCCGGCGCCGCGAAACCGGCCGCTCACACGAAGCCCGTGCCGCATGTCACCCCGCCCGTCATCAGGCTGGCGCTGCCCACGCTCCGGCCCCGCGATGCGAGCGGCGAAACCTATGTCGATCTCACGCCGCACCCTTGGGCGGGCCTGCCGGTCACCATCACGCTCGTCGCCGAGGACGACGCGAAACAGGAAGGCATGAGCGAGCCCGTCGCCATGACGCTGCCCGCCCGCGACTTCAGGAAGCCGCTTGCCGCCGCCATCGTCGAGCAGCGCCGCGCCCTCGCTCTCGACCCCGCATCGACACCCCGCATCGCCAGCGTCATCGACGCTTTCACGCATGATCCGGAACGCTATATCGACGACACCACCGTCTATCTCGCATTGCGCTCGGCCTATTGGCGGCTCACCAGCGCCGGACATGAGAGCGACCTCAACGGCATTTTCGATCTCCTCTGGGCGACGGCGCTCCATATCGAGGATGGCGACCTCTCGCTCGCCGAGAGCGATCTGCGCCGCGCCCGCGACGCGCTGAACGACGCGCTCGCCAGGGGAGCGGGCAATGACGAAATCGAGCGGCTGCTGGACGAACTCAAGGAAAGCTTCAAGCGCTACATGGATTCGCTTGCCGCGCGGGGCGGCAACATGCCGAACCCGATGGAGCAGTTCGCGCCCCGCGACGGCCAGACCATCGACCGCGATCAGCTCGAGAAGATGCTGAGCGCCATCAGCGAGCTTGCCCGCACGGGCGCGCGCGAACAGGCCAAGGCCATGCTCGAGCAGTTGCAGGCGATCATGGAAAACATGCGCGTGCCGCAGCAGGGCAACGAGGCCATGAGCGAGAGCGAGCAGGCGATGGCGCAGGGCGTCGATCGCATGGGCAAGCTCATCGACCGGCAGCGCCAGCTCATGGACGAAACCTTCCGCCAGAGCGGCCAGGGCAATCAGGGCGGCGCGGGCGCGCAAGGCGAGAGCGGCACGGGCGGCAAGGCGGGCGGAAAGCACGCAGGCAAATCCCTCGAGGAGCTGAAGCGCGCGCAGGAGGCGCTGCGCCAGGAGCTCGACGGCATCATCCGCGATCTCGCCAAGACGGGAACGAAGATACCCTCATCTCTCGACAAGGCGGGCCGGTCGATGGAAAGCGCGGGCGAGCGCCTCGGCGAAGGCCGCGCCGACCGGGCGACGGGCGCGCAGGGGCAGGCGATAGCGGGCCTGCGCGAAGGTGCGCAGGGGCTTGCCGATCAGCTGATGCAGAGCATGGCGGGACGCCGTGGCACGACCGGACGCGGCAATGGCAGCACCATGGACCCCCTCGGCCGCTCGCTGCCGAGTTCCGGCACCGATCTCGGCGCCGATGTCGCCGTGCCCGACAAGATCGACATTCAGCGCGCGCGGGAGATCATCGAGGAATTGCGCCGCCGCGCGGGCGAACTTGGCCGGCCGAAGATCGAACTCGACTATCTCGACCGCCTGCTGAAGCGCTTCTGATTTCAGCGCGGGCCTTGCGCCAGCGCTGCTTCGACGCGCTCGACAAGCTCGTCGAGCGTGAACGGCTTGAGCAGAATGTCGCTGATGATTGCCTCGAGCCCGTGGGCGCGCTCGCGCTGGTCGGAATAGCCCGTCATGAGCAGGATCGGCATGTTCGGCGCGTCGCGCGCAGCGGCAAGCGCCAGCGAGATGCCGTCCATCACCGGCATCAGAATATCGGTGAGCAGAAGCTCATGCGGCCTGCCGCCCGCCCGCGCCCGCCCGAGCGCCGCAAGAGCCTCGCTGCCATCGGCGGCCGCCTCCACCTCATGGCCGACCCCTTCGAGCGCCCGCGTGATGAAGGCCCGGACGCTCGGCTCGTCTTCGGCGATGAGAATGCGCGCCATCGCTCACTCCTCCACGAAGCCGACGAAGGGAAGCTGGCGGAACGCATGGGCCGCATCCATGCCATAGCCGACGACGAAAACATCCGGGCATTCGAAGCCGACGAAATCGGCCTTCAACTGGGTGGCGAGCTTGCCCGGCTTGTCGAGCAGCACGCAGGTCAGGATCGTGCGGGCATGGCGCGCCGCCATCAGATCCCTGGCGAAGGCGAGCGTACGGCCCGATTCGAGTATGTCGTCGATGATGAGAACGTCGCGCCCCTCGATGGGGACTTCCGTGTCGCGCAGGATCTTCACCTCGCCGCGCGAGGTGCGGCCCGCGCCATAGCTCGACAGGCTGAGAAAATCCATGTCAGGCGCCGCCCCAGCATCATGGAGCGCGCGCATGAGATCGGCGGCGAAGACGAAGCTCCCCTTGAGGATCGGCACGATGAGGGGCCGGGGCCCCATGCGCGCCACGATCTCGCGCGCAAGCTCATGCACGCGTGCCGAAAGAGCCTCGGCCGAATAGAGGACGGAAATGCGCGCATCGCCGGCGCAGGGCCCTGCCATGCGTCAGTGGCCGGCGGTTTCGGAGGGCAGCACCTTCTCGCTCGCGGCCGCCTCTCCCTCGGCTTCGCCCTTTGCGGCTTCGCCCTTTGCGGCTTCGCGATCCTCGTCCTTCTGCACGAAGCGCAGTTCGAGATCGCGCGCCTCGACCGGCGGGCTCGAAAGCCGCGTGACGAAGCTCGCCGCTTCCATGGGGGCGATGTCCTTCTCCACAAGCGCGAAGGTCCAGTGATAAAGCTCCCGCTGGTGCTGATCGAAAAGCGCGACCCTGAGGCGCGGCACGGCGCGCCGCTCGCCGCTCACATTCACGACCTCGCCCTTGATCGCGAGAACGGGCAGGCCGTTCTCCGTCTGGCGCTCATAGCCGACGCCGCGCAATTCGAAGCCGCGCAGATTGATGGGCTTGTCGACCGCCGCATAAAGCGTCGTCGTCGCGGGCCACCGCACGGCGATGTCCTGCCGCCAGTGCCAGCCCGCATAGGCGGTGCTGGCGACAAAGCCGACAAGCAGCACCCAGCCAATGGCGCCGAGCACGCGGCCGCGCCGTGTCGAGGCGGCGTTGTGAATGAAGGCGCGGAGCCTGCCGCCATTGCCGAGCTGCGAGGGCGGTGCCGCGTCGGTAGCGGATGCGTCCTCGCCCGCCCCGGCCTGCGCATCGGCTGGCACATCGGCAGGCATTTCGGCTCGGGCATCGGCCTGCCCATCGGCAGCGGCCGGAACCTCGGCCTTGCTCTTGAAGAGCGGCCCGCCAGCCGGGAGGACGGGCAGAGGCTCGGCCACGGGCGCTTCCGCCTCGCCTGCCGCAGCCGCCGCATCCGCGAAGCCAATGTCGTCTTCCACCGCCGGTTCGCCTTTGCGGGGCAGATCGGTCGGCGGCGCCTGATGCCAGCTATGGCCGCATCTGGCGCATCGCACCTTGCGTCCCGAGGGCGCAAAGGAGGCCGCATCCACCGGATAGCGTGTCGAGCAGGACGGGCAGGTAATGATCATCCGGGTATTTGCCGAAACTTTGAGCCGTGAACGACCGGGGGCGCGCTTCGAGGCTCCCCGCGGGATGCCTCTTCGCCAAAGCCTATTGAAACCCGCATCATGGTTAAAGTCCGATTAAGATCGGAGCACCGGCGCGTGTGTTCCGGCATTCCGCAAGCTTCCGGCAGCGTTCATCCATGATACCTTTCAGCGCATGATTCGCTTCGAGAATGTGGGCATGCGTTATGGCATGGGGCCGGAAATCCTGCGCGATGTGAGCTTTCACCTCGCCGCCGGCTCCTTTCACTTTCTCACCGGCCCGTCCGGCGCGGGCAAGACCTCGCTGCTGAAACTGATGTTTCTCGCCTCGCACCCCTCGCGCGGCCTCATCACCATGTTCGGGCGGGATGTCGCGACGCTCCCCCGCGCGGAGCTTCCCGACCTCCGCCGCCGCATCGGCGTCGTCTTTCAGGAATTCCGCCTGCTCGATCATCTGAGCACCTATGAGAACGTCGCGCTGCCGCTGCGCATTCAGGGCCGGCCGGAGGAAAGCTACCGCGCCGATGTGAAGGAGCTTCTCTCCTGGGTCGGCCTCGGCGAGCGCATGCACGCAAAGCCGCCCACGCTTTCGGGCGGCGAGAAGCAGCGCGCCGCCATCGCCCGCGCCGTGGTCGCCCAGCCCGACGTTCTGCTCGCGGACGAGCCGACCGGCAATGTGGACCCGGAAATGGGCAAGCGGCTCCTGCGCCTTTTCGTCGAGCTCAATCGCCTCGGCACTTCGGTCCTGATCGCCACCCACGATCATGCGCTGGTCGAGGCGGCGGGAGCGCCCGAACTCGTGCTCAACAACGGGAGGCTCGCCATCCGTGGCTGATCCTGCCGCAGCGCGCCGCAGCGCCCATCACGAGACGGCCGAAAGGCGCGGTCCGGGCGAAAGGCTCAGGGCGCTCATCGTCGAGACGCGGAGCGTCATGCCGGCGGCGGGCGCAACCGGCCTCCCGCTCATTCTCGTCGTCGCCGCCATGTGCTTTCTCGCAAGCCTCGCCCTCGGCACGGCGCTCACGGTGGGCCACACCTCGGCCGAATGGGCGCGCGAGCTTTCGGGCGCCCTCACCGTCGAGGTGAAGCCCTCGCCCGCGATGTCGCAGGCCGACCAGACGGACGCCGTCCTCAATGTACTTTCGGGCACGCAGGGCGTGCTTTCCGCCCGCGCGCTCACCAGCGCCGATGTCGCGGGCCTGCTCGAGCCCTGGCTCGGTCAGGGCAATGTGACCGAGGACCTGCCGCTGCCGCATCTCGTCGATGTGCGGATCGACCCCAACTCGCCGCCCGATTTCGACGCGCTGGCGGAACGCATCGCCGCCGCAGCGCCGGGAGCCCGGCTCGACACGCATCGCCGCTGGCATGCCGAACTCATCCGCACCGCGCATTCCGTCGAATGGCTCGCCTATGCCGTGCTCGCCGTGGTCGCCGCGACGACCATCGCCATCGTCACCTTCGCGACGCGCGCCGGTCTTTCCGCCAATCGCGAGGTTGTCGAGGTTCTGAATCTCATCGGCGCGCGCGACCGCTTCATCGCCGCGGAGATCGAGCGCCATTTCCTTCATCTCGGCCTCAGAGGCGGCGCCATCGGCCTTGCGCTTTCCGTCGCGACCTTCCTCGCGCTCGGGCAATACGGCCATGCCACGAGCCTCTTCCTCGTTCCGGCTTCGGGCCTGCGTCCGGAATTCTATCCCGCGCTCCTTCCCGTGCCGCTCATCGCCGCCCTCGTCGCCCTCGTCACCGCGCGGCTGACCGTCATCAGAACGCTCCACCGCCTGCTTTAAGCCTCCCGGCTCTATGCTACAGTCGCCCCGTTTCGGGCCCCGGACGCTGGATCGGTGCGTAATTTTGCAGGTAGGGGAAAGATGGCGGCGGAGACTGCGCTGCGAGGCGGATTGAGGCGACGAATCGCGCGCGGCCTGACGGGCATCGCGGGCCTTGCGCTGACTGCCTATGTCGTTGGCTTTTTTGTCTTTGCGGCCGAACTCGACCGCAAGGCGCCGGACAGCGTGCCCGTCGCCGACGGCATCGTCGCGCTGACGGGCGGCGAGGGCCGCATCACCGAAGCCTACAAGCTGCTCGAAGACGGCAAGGGCCAGCGGCTGCTCATCACCGGCGTCCACCCCGAAGTGAAGATCGGAACCGTCAGGCGCATGATCGCGGGCCCGGCCGGAAAGTTCGACTGCTGCGTCGATGTCGGCCGCCAGGCCGAGAACACCATCGGCAATGCAAACGAGACGGCCGAATGGGTGCGCACGCATCAGTATCGCTCGATCATCCTCGTCACATCGACCTATCACGTGCCGCGCGCGACGCTGGAGCTGAAGCGCGCCATGCCCGGCATCTCGATCACGCCCTTCCCCGTCGTGCAGGACACGCTGCATCTCGACGGCTGGTGGGATTTTCCCGGCACGACGAAACTGCTCGTGGCCGAATATTCGAAATATCTGCTGACGCTCGCCCATGCCCGCCCGCTTCTGCGGCGGCCGGAGATCTGAGGCTGAAAGGAACACCCCCGCTTGCTCTGGCTTCGCTCCATCGCCTTCAACCTCGCCTTCTACCTCACGACCGTCGTCATCATCGTCGCCGCGACGCCGCTCCTCGCGCTGCCGAGGGGCTCATCGGTCTGGGCCATGAGGCAGTGGTCGCACCTCACGATGTGGCTCCTGCGCGTCGTCGCCGGCACCCGCTACGAGATCAGGGGCAGGCTCCCGGAGGGCGCCGTCCTCGTCGCCTCCAAGCATCAGTCCATGTGGGACACGATCATCTACACGGCGATCCTCAACGACCCCGCCATGGTGATGAAGCAGGAGCTTCTGTGGATCCCCTATTACGGCTGGTTCTCCCGCAAGACCGACATGATCGCCGTCGACCGGGGCTCGGGCGCCAATGCGCTCAGGCGGCTCGTGTCGCAGGGCAAGGCGGCGGCGGCGGCCGGCCGGCCGATCGTCATCTTTCCGGAGGGGCACCGCGTCGCGCCGGGGGCGGCACCCGACTACAAGCCCGGCGTCGCCGCCCTTTACCGCCAGCTCGGCGTGGCCTGTGTGCCCGTGGCCGTCAATTCCGGCCTCTTCTGGCCGCGCCGGAAGTTCCTCCGCCGCCCCGGCACCATCCTCATCGAATTTCTGGAACCGATAGCTCCGGGCCTCGACCGGCAGGCCTTCATGGCCGAACTCGAGACCCGCATCGAGGGGGCGACCGGAAAACTCCTCGGCGAAGCCGGCATGCCAGGCTGAGCGCCGCGGCGCGGCTCTTGTGGACAGTTTCGTCCGCCCTGCCTGTGGAAATCGGGGATAACGGTAATCATATAGACATTTCAGGCTTTTAACCTGTCTCAGCCTGTGGCTCGTTCTGGACAAAAAGAGAACATTGACCCGGCCGAACCGCTGGGACTAGGCTGCCCCTCTCAACCGAAGTCGAAGGCCGCCATGCATCCGATCGCCGAACAGATCTGGGATATGAAATACCGCCTCCGGGGCGAAGACGGGACCCCTGTCGACCTGACCGTCGAGGACACCTGGACGCGCATCGCCAATGCGCTTGCCGAGGCCGAGGCGCCCGAGGCGCGGGCCGAATGGGCCGGGCGCTTCCGCGACGCCCTGACGGGCTACCGCTTCCTCCCGGCGGGCCGGATCATCGCGGGCGCGGGCACGCGCCGCGACGTCACCCTCTTCAACTGCTTCGTCATGGGCGAGATCCCGGACACCATGGCCGGCATCTTCGAAAGCCTGAAGGAAGCCGCCCTCACCATGCAGCAGGGCGGCGGCATCGGCTACGACTTCTCCTCGCTGCGCCCCCGCGGCGTGCCCGTGAAGGGCGTCGGCGCCGACGCCTCCGGCCCCCTCTCCTTCATGGATGTCTGGGACGCCATGTGCCGCACCATCATGTCGGCGGGCTCGCGCCGCGGCGCCATGATGGCGACGATGCGCTGCGACCATCCCGACATCGAGCAGTTCATTGACGCCAAGCGCGAGGCCGGCCGCCTCACCATGTTCAATCTCTCGGTGCTGGTGACCGACGCCTTCATGGCGGCGGTGAAGGCCGATGCCGACTGGCCGCTCGTCTTTGGCGGTCAGGTCTTCAAGACGCTGAAGGCCCGCGCGCTCTGGGACCGGATCATCTCCGCGACCTATGCCTATGCGGAGCCCGGCGTCATCTTCATCGACCGCATCAACGCGCGCAACAATCTCCATTATTGCGAGACGATCCACGCGACGAACCCCTGCGGCGAGCAGCCCCTGCCGCCCTATGGCGCCTGCCTGCTCGGCTCGATCAACCTTGCCGCCCTCGTCCGTGATCCGTTCACGGAGAAGGCGCGGATCGACGAGAAGGAACTCGACGGCCTCGTTCGCGTCGCCATCCGCGCGATGGACAATGTGGTCGATGTCTCGCGCTTCCCGCTGCCACAGCAGGCGCATGAGGCGCAGGCCAAGCGCCGCATCGGCCTCGGCGTCACGGGGCTCGCCGACGCGCTCATCATGTGCCGCAGCCGTTACGGCGCGCCCGCCTCGATCGGGCTCATCCGCAAATGGATGCACGCGCTCTCGCGCGCCTCCTATCTCGCCTCCGTCGATATCGCGAAGGAGAAGGGCGCCTTCCCGCTTTATGACCGCGACGCCTATCTCGCGGGCGAGACCATTGCCACGCTCGACGAGGATGTGCGCGAGGCGATCGCGCAACATGGCATCCGCAACGCGCTCGTCACTTCCATCGCGCCGACGGGCACGATCTCGCTCTTCGCGGGCAATGTCTCGTCGGGCATCGAGCCCGTTTTCGCCTATTCCTACACGCGCAAGGTGCTGATGCCCGATGGCACGCGGCGCGAGGAGCAGGTGGTCGATTACGCGGTGATGAAGTTCCGCGCGGCGTTCGGCGAGACGGCGGCGCTGCCCGATTATTTCGTCAACGCGCAGGAACTGACGCCGGCCGAGCACATCGCGGTTCAGGCCGCCTGCCAGGACTATATCGACAGCTCGATCTCCAAGACAATCAACGTGCCGGAGGACATTTCCTTCGAGGCGTTCAAGGACGTCTACATGCAGGCCTATGAGCAGGGGCTCAAGGGCTGCACCACCTACCGCCCGAGCGATGTGCGCGGCTCCGTGCTCTCGGTCGACACCGCCCCGAGCGCCGGGGAGGTGCAGCCCGCCCTGCCGCTCGACGCGCCGCAAAAGCCCGCGCCCTATGAAAAGGGCGGCGTCGTCTATATGTCGAAGCCGCTCGAGCGCGAGACGGTGCTGCCGGGCTTCACCTACAAACTGCAATGGCCGGAAAGCGACCACGCCATCTACATCACCATCAACGACATCGTGCAGGACGGCAGGCGCCGCCCGTTCGAGATCTTCATCAACTCGAAGAACATGGAGCACTATGCCTGGACGGTGGCGCTGACGCGCATGATCTCGGCCGTCTTCCGCCGCGGCGGCGACGTGACCTTCGTGGTGGAGGAGTTGAAGGCCGTCTTCGATCCGCGCGGCGGCTCATGGATGAAGGGCCGCTATGTGCCGAGCCTTCTCGCCGCCATCGGCGAGATCATCGAGCAGCACATGATCGACACGGGCTTCATCGCGAAGGAGGACGGCCACCCGCTGAAGGAAGCCGTCCGCGCCGTTATGGGCGAAAAGCCCGAACAGGGCACGGGCGCGGCGAATCTCAAGGGCTGCCCGCGCTGCGGCGAGCGGGCGATGATCCGGCAGGAAGGCTGCGAGACCTGCACCTCCTGCGGCTTCTCGAAATGCAGCTGAGTCTAACAAGCACTTGAAAAGCTGAGGTCTTTTTCAGCGTCAGCCAAATCATGTGAACTATATGAAGGATTCGGTTGACCTTCGGGCGATCCGTCGCAGAATTATGGAGTGAGGGGGGGAATAAAGGACTCGGCGCAATGAGTTCTGTTTCCCCTTTTTTTTGTAACGTGAGCTGTCGCACGAATGAGCGACGACAGATGGTCGGGGCGAGGGGCCACGCTTTGGGCGGCTACCCTCTGCGTGGTTCCCACTCGCCCCATATCGGTGCCCTCGTGGTGGAAACGGTAGACACAGTAGCTTTGCAAGCTACCACCTGAGCGGGTTTGTCGGTTCGAATCCGACCGGGGGCACCAATTTCGTCGCTGAATTTAGACGCGAATAAGAGACCATCCACAATTAGCCAACACGGCTTTTGAGACATCATACAGTAATCACGTACCTTGAAATATACACCAAAAATGTAAATTTTAGCGCACCTGCAAATTGCTGTAATTTCCCAGGTTAGCGCAGACATTGCGGCGAGCGGGCGATGATCCGGCAGGAAGGCTGCGAGACCTGCACTTCCTGCGGTTTTTCGAAATGCAGCTGAGCCAGCGGCTCCCATAGCCCCGGGGGCCAGAGTCAGAAGCTCCGAGCTTGCGGCACTGGATCCGGGGACAGGCCCGGGATGACGGTTGAAGAGTTTCACCTTCCCTCAATGTCACCCCGGCCCGCCCGTCCCGGCGAGCCCGTCCAATTTGAAATAAATTGACCACCGCGAAGCCGGGAAGCCTTAACGCCCGGCAACTATCTTCATCCGGAACCGCTGCCCGCTTCCGGATGGACGCATGTTTTCCGCACGGGACAAATTTCCGAATTTCAGACGCGCCCGGCACGCGCACGGGCCTTACCGCAAGAACTCGCACGGCGCTCCGCAGGGGCGGGGCCGGGCAAGGCGTGCGCAGCCGTCTTTCGTGCTTGTGACGGTCCTCTTCGCCATCTGCGTTTTCGGCCTCGTCTATTACTTCCCGCACCCGGCGGCGATACGCTCGCGCATGGCGGCGCTGCCCGCGTCCGCGACTCCAGGCGCCTTTACCTGCACCGTGACCGGCGTCCATGACGGAGACGGCCCCATCTATTGCGCCGAGGGACCGAAAATCCGCCTTCATGCGATCGCCGCGCGCGAACTCGACGAAACCTGCCTGCGCGGACATCCATGCCCCGGCGCTTCGGGGGCGGCCGCCAAGCGCGCGCTCGAGGCGCTCGCGCTCGGTCAAAGGCTCACCTGCGAAGCGACCGGCACGAGCTATGGCCGCGTAACCGCCATCTGCCGCACATCGGCCGGCACGGAACTCAACTGCGCCATGGTGCGCGGCGGCTATGCGATCCGCTGGAACAAGTTTGATCGACAGCGCGCGATTTGCGGGTAACATCGCGCCATGCCCGCGAAAGACACGGGGCACCGGCCGCAAAGGGACATCGTCGCCATGCGAACGCTTCTGGTCAGCGCGTGCCTTGGGCTTCTCTCCGCGCTTGTGCTCGTTTCACCCGCCCGCGCCGACGACATAGATTGCGTCTCGACCACCTTCCGCGTCATGGGCGCGAACGACAAGGTCTGCGTGTCCGGCTTCGATGACGAGAAAGTGGGCGGCGTCACCTGCTACATCGCGCAGGCCCGCACGGGCGGCATGTCGGGCATGGTGGGGCTTGCCGAAGACCCTTCGCGCTTCTCGCTCTCCTGCATCCAGACCGGCCCCATCACCGCCGACCTCGCGAAACTCAAATCGCGCGAGAAGGTCTATTCCGAAAAGACCTCCGTCTTCTTCAAGCACACCAAGGTCTATCGCATCGTCGACACGAAGCGGCAAACGCTCGTCTATCTCGCCATCAGCGACAAGATCATCGACGGCTCGCCCTTCAACGCGGTGGCGAGCGTGCCCGTGAAGCCATGGACGGGCCGCTGAGGCAAATGCGCGGTCTCTTCCATCATCTCGACCTCACCGTTTCCGACGTGGCGCGCGCCGCACCCTTCTACGATGCCGTGCTCGGCCATATGGGCTATCGCCGCTGGACGGAGGATGAGAACGGCATCGACTGGGAGCATGCGGCCTCGCCCGGCCATCTGCCCACCATCGGCATCTTCGCCGCGAAAGGCGAAGGCAGATCGCGCCGCCACGACCGCTACTCGCCCGGCCTTCATCATGTCGCCTTCATCGCGGAAAGCCGCGAGGATGTCGACGCGCTCCACAGGCTGCTCGTCGCGATGGATGCGACCGTGCTCGATCCGCCTGCGGACTATCCCGAATATGGCGAAGGCTATTACGCCGTCATGTTCGCGGACCCGGACGGGCTCAAGCTCGAATTCGTCTTCGAGCCGCGCCCCGCATGACGCCTCTCCCAATATCGAACGGCGAGGCCCGCCGCCTCTTTCTCGACCGTCACGCGCTCGGGCCCCGCGCCGCTCACGCGCTCGATCATGAGGAAACGCTCGCGCTGGTGCGCAAGCTCGGCTTCGTGCAGCTCGATTCCGTCAACACGGTGGAGCGCGCCCACCACATGATCCTCTTCTCGCGCGCGGGCGGATACAGGCGCGAAACCCTCCACGCGCTCCACCACGAACGCCGCGCGCTTTTCGAGCACTGGACGCACGACGCCTCGCTCATCCCCATCGAGTTCTACCCGCACTGGCATCACCGCTTCCGCGCGGCGAAGGCGCGTATCGATCATCCCCGCTGGCGCCAGCGCTTCGGCCCCGAGCCCGAAAAGGCGATCCGCAATGTGCGCGCCCGCATTCGCAAGGAAGGCGCGCTCGCCGCGCGCGATTTCGAGGACAAGGGCGAAGGCGGCTGGTGGGGCTGGGGCCCCTCGAAGACGGCGCTCGAATATCTCTGGCGCACGGGCGAACTTGCCATCGCGCGGCGCGACGGTTTCGAAAAGGTCTATGATCTCGCCGCGCGCGTGATCCCGGACGAATGGCGCAAGGCGCGCCCCACGCGCGGCCAGACGATCGACTGGGCCTGCCGCGAGGCGCTGGAACGCCTCGGCATGGCGACGCCCACGGAGATCGCCGCCTTCTTCGACCTCGTCGAGATCGCAGAGGCGCGGACCTGGGCGAAGGAGGCGCTGCGCCGCAAGGAGATCGTCGAGGTGACGGTCGAAGGCGCCGACGGCATGCGGAAACCGGCGCTCGCGCTGCCCGGCATCGAGGCGCGGATCACCGCGCTCGACGAGATGCCGGAAAGCCTGCGCCTTCTCTCGCCCTTCGATCCCGCGATCCGTGACAGAAAACGCACCATCCGCCTTTTCGGCTTCGACTACCGCATCGAGATCTTCGTGCCCGAGGCGAAGCGCCGCTACGGCTACTATGTGCTGCCGATCCTCGAAGGCGACCGCTTCGTCGCGCGCGCCGATCTCAAGACGCATCGAGACAAGGGCCTGCTCGAAGTGAAGGGCATGTGGCTCGAACCGGGCATGAAGCTCGACAAGGTACGCAAGGCCGCGATCGAGGACGCGCTTGGCGAGCTTGCCCGCTTCACGGGCGCCGATCGGGTCGCGGCAGGCGCTCCGCTACGGCGTGCCAGAGGCGCGTGAGCTCGCGGTCGGCGATGCCCGTTTCCTCCAGATGGCGGACCGTGCTTTCGAGATAGTCGGGATTCCGGCCCGACCTTCCCTCCGCGCCCGCGACGATTTCGACCTGCCGCTCGAAGGGAAGCGCACCCGCATATTGCGGATGCCTGCGATCGACGATGAAGCAGAGCGCCTCGACACGGCGCCTCTCATCGACAAGCTCGACGTTTTTCAACGCTTCGACATAAACCGATGTCACCTGCTCGCGCGCCTGCAGATAGCGCCGCGTTTCCTCCGCCCGCGAAGCCGCCACGCGAAAGGCGACGCCCCGGCAGGCTCCGCCCGCATCGAGGCCGAAAACCAGTCCCGGCCGCTCCGGCGTGCCCCGGTGCACATGGCTGTAAACGCAGAAGGAACGGCGATAGCCCCTGAGAAGCGCGGGCCTGCGCTCCTCATGCTCGAAACCCGGCCGCCACATCAGCGACCCATATCCAAAGACCCATAAATCCTGCATCCTGTGCCCCGGAAGCATGTTCTGGATTTCAAGAACGGCGCGGCGGATATTATCGACACCATGACGAGCACACCACCCGACACGAGAAATGCCGCAGCTGCGTTTCCATGGCGCATTTTCGGGCCGACGCTTGTTCTCATGGCGGGGCTCGCCGCCTATTCGGCCTATTGGTATGTCGCCGCAGGCAAGACGCGCGAGGCGATCGAGCGTTTCGCCGCCGCGCCTGCCGAGAAGATCGCCGTCGGCTGGGACGCCTTTTCGATCTCCGGTTTTCCCTATCGCATCGAGGCCGCCTTCGTCGCCCCCGTCATCCGTGCGCCGCACGCGCCGGAAGCATGGGAATGGTCGGCTGAAAATCTCGAAGCCGATTTCCTGCCCTACAATCTCCGCCACGTCGTACTGAAGATCGATGGCGGGCAGCTTCTGAAATATCGCGACGTGTCCGGGCCCGCGCGGCAAACGCACTGGGTGAGCATGATTTCGGACGGCGCCTGGGCGAGCTATGTCGCCATCGACGGCGCTCCGGTCGGCCGGCTTGCCATCGACATCAACAATCTCGTCGCGTTGCGCGATACGGGCACGGACAAGCCCGCGGCCAAAGCGGGCGCGGGAAAGGAAGGCCGCTTCGCCGCCGGACGCCTCCAGCTTCATGCGCAGCCCGCGGCGGCCGAACCTGGAAGCCCGCCCGCGCCGGGCGACGCGGCAAGCTATGACATCGCGCTGCAGGGCGACGATATCGACCTCGAGCGCCTCGCCGCGTCGCAGGTTCTCGGCGAGCGCATGACGCTTTTTGCCGCGCAGGCGCGCTTGCGCAACCTGCCCGCAAGCGCCAATGCGAGCCCGGTCGAGATGTCGCGCGAATGGCTCGCCAATGGCGGCAAGCTCGCCATCTCCGATCTCGCCATCAAATGGGGCGCGCTCGACCTCATGGCCCAGGGCGAAGTGACGCTCGACCGGCAGATGCGGCCGGAAGGCCGCCTCGATGCCGCCATCGCGGATTATGCAGGGCTCGTGAACGCGCTTGTGAAGGCGAAGGTCGTCAAGGAGAAGGATGCGCGCGTCGCGCTTGTCGGCCTCGGCCTTGTCGCGCAGTTGCAGGGCGACAAGTCGGGCCGGGTCCATGTTCCTGTACTGATGAAGGATGGAAGGCTCTTCCTCGGCCCGCTGCTCGTCGCGACGCTCGACCCGCTCTTCTAGCCGCGCCCGCCTCCGGGGCCGGCCTGGCCCGGATTGCGGCCGAAATTCGGGGCGGAAACGTCCTGCCCCGCATCGATGATGGCGCGGCGGACGGCGCGCGTCCGCGTGAAGAGCGCGAAAAGTCCCTCGCCGTCGCCCCAGCGGATCATGCGCTGCATGGCCGAGAGATCTTCCGAGAAGCGGCCGAGCATTTCGAGGATCGCGTCCTTGTTGTTGAGGCAGATGTCGCGCCACATGGTCGGATCGGAGGAGGCAAGGCGCGTGAAATCACGAAAGCCGCCGGCGGAATATTTGATGACCTCGGACTCCGTCACCGTTTCGAGATCGTCCGCAGTGCCGACGATGTTGTAGGCGATGAGATGCGGCAGATGGCTGACGATGGCGAGCACCAGATCGTGATGCTTCGGCTCCATCACATCGACCTTCGAGCCGCAGGCCTCCCAGAAGGCGGTGAGCTTCGTGAGCGCGGCCCGGTCCGTGCCCGGCACCGGCGTCAGAATGCACCAGCGCCCGTCGAAGAGTTCGGCAAAGCCCGCATCGGGGCCCGACTGCTCGGTGCCCGCGATCGGATGGCCGGGAATGAAGCTGACGCCTTCGGGCACGAAGGGGCCGACATCGCGGATGACCGCCGTCTTGACCGATCCCGCATCGGTGAGGATCGCGCCCTTCTTCAGATGCTTCTCGATGGCGGCGGCGACATCGCCAAGCGCGCCGACCGGCGTGCAGAGCACGACGAGATCGGCATCGCTCACCGCTTCGGCGAGGCTTGCGGCGGCGCTGTCGATGAAGCCGAGGTCAAGCGCGCGGCGCCGCGTCGCCTCGCTCGTCGCATAGCCGACAATGTGATCGGCGAGCTTGCCGCGCTTTACCGCATAGCCGAGCGAACCGCCGATGAGGCCGAGGCCCACAATGGCGATACGCGCGAATTTCGGGTCGGCGCTCATGCGCGCTTCCCCATGAATTCGGCGAGCGCGGCGACGACGAGGCGGTTTGCCTCCTCCGTGCCGACGCTGAGCCGGAGATGCTGCGGAAGCCCGTAGGAACCGACCTGGCGGAGGATGAGCCCGCGCGTCATCAGGAAGCGGTCGGCATCCTGTGCCGTCTTGCCCGCTTCTTCGGGGAAACGGATGAGCAGGAAATTCGCAACGCTCGGCGCGACCTCGAGGCCGAGCTTGCCGATCTCCTCGCTGAGCCATGCGAGCCATGTCTCGTTATGCGCGCGCGCCTTCTCGAAATGCGCGATGTCGCGGATCGCCGCGATGCCGGCCTCGAGCGCCGGAACGGAGACGTTGAAGGGGCCGCGGATGCGATTGATAACATCGACGACATGGGCCGGCGCATACATCCAGCCGAGCCGAAGCGCGGCGAGGCCGTAAATCTTCGAGAAGGTGCGCGTCATCACCACATTGTCCGACGTCGCCACAAGCTCGATGCCGCTTTCGTAATCGTTCTTGCGCACATATTCGCAATAGGCGGCATCGATCACGAAGAGAATGTCGGGACGAAGCCCGGCATGGAGCCGCTTCACCTCGTCGACCGGCAGATAGCTCCCCGTCGGATTGTTGGGATTGGCGAGGAAGACGATCTTCGTCCGTGGCGTCACCGCGGCGAGGATCGCATCGACATCGGCGCGCAGTCCTTTCTCGCGCACCGAAACGAGCTTCGCGCCCGCCGCCCTTGTGACGATCGGATAGACGAGAAAGCCGTGCTCGGTCGCGATCGCCTCGTCGCCCTCCCCGAGATAGGCCTGGGCGAGAAGGTGCAGCAGCTCGTCCGAACCGGCGCCGCAGACGATGCGCTCGGGATTGAGCCCGAAGCGCTCGGCGATCGCCCGGCGCAATTCGCCGGCCGAGCCTTCCGGATAGCACTCGAGCGCGCCCGCCGCCGCAATGAAAGCCTCGCGCGCGCGCGGGCTCGGCCCGAGCGGCGTCTCATTGGCCGAAAGCTTGAAGACCCGCCCCGCGCCATGCGCCTGCGCGCGGCCCGCGACATAGGGCTCGATCTCGAGAATGCCCTTCTGGGGCAGAGGGTGCGTCATGGTCACTCGCCATCCTTTGCGCGCTGAACGGGGTTCGCATAGCCGCCGATGACGGAGGCGGTTTCGATCGCCCCATCCGACGCGAGCGCGGCAATGCGCGGGTCGCCCGCATCGAGATGGCCTGCCACCGCGAAGAGATTGTGATGAAGGGCCTGGCCGTCCTTCGTCGCCGCAACCGCGATCCGCCTTGCGGCAAGCCCCGCCGCCTTGACCCGCGCCGCGATCGTCGCCTCGCTCACATCGCCCTCGGTCGCGACCGCGACAAGGCTCGTATCGTCTCCGGTCGGCTCGAACTCGGCCTGCGCGACGACGAGGCCGCGCACGGCCTCCGCGTCGTCCCCGATCTCGAGGAAAGGCACACGCCCGACGACGCGCGGTCCCTCCGCGCCTCCCCCCGCCAGCGCCGGCCACCAGTCGCCGCCCGCATAATTGCCGGGCTCGGGCAGAATGCCGATGGCGGAACGGTCATGCGAGACGCGCCGCAGCACGTCGCGCGCCGTCTCATGAAGCTCCATATCGGTCGACGAGCCGTAATAGCTGCGCGCCAGATCCCAGAAGGCGAGATCCCGGTCGGCGCCGAAGACATCGACCCGGAACGGCCCCTGGATGCGCGTCATGGTGCAGATGATCTCGCGCCAGATGCGGAAGACGACCTTGAGCGGCAACTGCCCCCTCTGGCGACCGGCAAGGCGGCGCAGCACCTGCGCCTCGCGGCCCGGCCGGAAGGCGATGAAACTGCCCTGCCCCTCGGCGCTGGCCGCCCGGGCCTTGGCTTCCGCGACCTCGACGACAAGCTCGGTCCGCTTCATCAGCAGGTCCTGGATGGCGTCGTCGATCGTGTCGATCTCGCGCCGGACCTCGGCGAGCGCCTTCTCGGGATTCATGGTCTTGCTCGACATGGGGCTCAGCTCTTCAGGGGGCTCTCGTCACAAGGCTCCCGGCGGCGATCCGGCTGGCCGGAACGGGACTCTGGATTGAAGGCGGAAGGCCCCCACGCCCCGCCCGCAAGAGGGGTATTCATAAGCGGCGCACCCGGCAAAATCAAAGAAAACATTGACATTTAGCGGGCCTGGTCCCTAGCTATGCAGCCTGCCGCCGGGGGTCCGGAATGGTCCTGGCCCAGCGCCCGTCTGACCCTGCCGCCCGTGGCTTGCTCCGAGATTTTAGGGAAAGATAGCCGGGCGATGAGCAAGAGCCGAGAGCTGAAAACCGGGCCCACCGCCGCGGCGGACGGGGTCGAGGCCGTGAGCGCCGTCGAGACCTTCGGGCCCGAGACGCCGCTGGCGCTCGACTGCGGCGTCAGCCTTTCACCCTTCACCATTGCCTATCAGACCTACGGAACGCTCAACGCCGACAAGTCGAACGTCGTCCTCGTCTGCCACGCGCTGACGGGCGACCAGTATGTCGCGAGCCGCCATCCGATCACGGGCAAGCCCGGCGGCTGGTGGCCGCAGATGGTGGGTCCGGGCCTGCCCATCGACACGAACCGCTTCTTCGTCATCTGCCAGAACGTCATCGGCGGCTGCATGGGGACGACGGGGCCGATGGACATCGACCCCGCGACCGGCAAGCCCTATGGCCTCTCCTTCCCCGTCATCACCATCGGCGACATGGTGCGGGCGCAGGCCATGCTGCTCGACCGGCTCGACATCAAGGACATTTTCTGCGTCATCGGCGGCTCCATGGGCGGCATGCAGGTGCTGCAATGGGCGGCCGCCTATCCCGAGCGCGTCTTCTCGGCCATTCCGATCGCGACCGCCGCGCGCCACTCCGCGCAGAACATCGCCTTCCACGAGGTCGGCCGGCAGGCGATCATGGCCGATCCCGAATGGAGAGGCGGCGCCTATCTCGACGAAGGCACGACGCCGGCGAAAGGTCTCGCCGTCGCGCGCATGGCGGCGCATATCACCTATCTCTCGGAGGCGGCCCTTCACCGCAAGTTCGGCCGCAATCTGCAGAACCGGGAGAAGATCACCTATGGCTTCGACGCCGATTTCCAGATCGAATCCTATCTGCGCCATCAGGGCTCGACCTTCGTCGACCGCTTCGACGCCAATTCCTATCTCTACATCACGCGCGCCATGGATTATTTCGATCTCGCGGCCGATTACGGCGGCGTGCTCGCCAACGCCTTCAAGGGCACGGCGACGCGCTTCTGCGTCGTCTCCTTCACATCCGACTGGCTCTTTCCGACCTCGGACAATCGCCAGGTCGTGCAGGCGCTCAACGCGGCGGCCGCCAATGTGAGCTTCGTCGAGATCGCGACCGACAAGGGCCATGACGCCTTCCTGCTCGACGAACCGGAAATGTTCTCGACCCTCAGGGGTTTCATCGGTTCGGCCGCCAAGCGCCGGGGGCTGGCGGAATGACGGCAAGAGACGTGACGGCCTCCAATGGCGGCAATAACGGCCATGCGCAAAGCCGCGTCGATCTCGCGCTCATCGCCGAGATGATCGCGCCTAATGTGCGCGTGCTCGATGTCGGCTGCGGCGATGGCGAGCTTCTCGCACTGCTCGCGCGAACGAAGAATGTCGACGGGCGCGGCATCGAGCTTTCGCAGGAGGGGGTCAATGCCTGCGTTTCGCGCGGGCTCTCCGTCGTTCAGGGCGATGCCGATACCGACCTTCGCACCTATCCCGACGATGCCTTCGACTATGTGATCCTGAGCCAGACCATCCAGGCGACGCGCAATCCGCGCGAGGTGCTCCAGCAGATGAAGCGCATCGGCCGCCGCGCCGTCGTCTCCTTCCCCAATTTCGGCAACTGGCGCGTGCGGCTTCAGCTTCTCTGCTCCGGCCGCATGCCGGTGACGCGCACGCTCGGCCATGCCTGGTACGACACGCCGAACATTCACCTCTGCACGGTGCGCGACTTCGTGGCGCTTTGCGAGGAAGTCGATTTCAATATCGACGATGCGGTGAGCGTCAGCGGAAATCGCGCGCGCCGCGTCGGCCGTCCCGGCCGCATCGACAATCTGCTCGCCGAGGACGCGGTGCTGCTGCTGTCGCGGAAATAATCAGCGGTCGTCTTCCATGTCCTTCTGCCAGCCGCGCGGCACCGGCGTCATCGCCCGCACGCGCTGCCGGATCGCGGCCATGCAGCGCGCCTCCGGAATGGGCGTCGCCGCATAGATCTGCTTCGTCGCCTCGACGAGAATGACGCCGGCGAAGCGCGGCCAAAGGAAAGTGCCCACGCGCTCCCATGCGCGCGCCGAGCGCATCAGCGGCCGCAGATCGAAGGGCGGCACGAAAAGCGCCACCTCCCAGCCCGCCGGGCTGAACATCGATTCGCGCAGCGCCTGCGTGATCTGGCCGCGCGAGAAAGGCTGCCCCTGCCCGAAAGGCGTCGCCTCGCGCCGCGCCCAGAGGCCGCGCCTGTTCGGCACCACGATGAGCACCCGCCCGCCCGGCGCCAGCACCCGCCACACCTGCCGCAGCATGGCGCGCATCGCCTCGCTCGCCTCGAGCCCATGCACGATGAGAACGCGGTCGATGCTCTCGTCCTCGAGCGGCAGTTCCTTTTCATCGACGAGGCCGGTGAGGCAGCGCCCCTCGGGCGGCCAGCGCAGAACGCCCTGCTGCGCCGGCATGAGGCCGACGACGCGCTCCGCCTCGCCCAGAAATGATCCGAGATAGGGCGTGGCGAAGCCGAGGCCGAGCACGGAAAGCCCCTTCACATCGGGCCACATGGCGCGAATCCGCCGGCCGATCAGCGCGCGTGCGACCCGCCCGAGCGCCCTGCCGTAAAAATTCCTGAGATCGATGACATCCATCGGCATGCGGGAACCCTAGCAGATTCTCCCTGACGCTTCGTTGCACCCGCTTGAGGGCTTCAAACTCGGCCTCATCGACACTACCTTATGTTCATCCCCATTCAGTGAAAGCCGGACCCCGCATATGAGCAATATCGAGATCCTCCAGTTTGCCGCCCTCAACGACAATTATGGCTATCTCGTGCATGAGCGCTCATCGGGCGCTACCGCCGCCATCGACACGCCCGAAGTCGCGCCCCTGCTCGCCGCGCTCGACAGCAAGGGCTGGAAGCTCACGCATATTCTCAACACGCATCATCATTTCGATCATGCCGGCGGCAATGCGGAACTCAAGGAGAAGACGGGCTGCACGATCATCGGCCCCAAGGGCGAGAAGGACCTCATTCCCGGCATCGACCGCGCCGTCGGCGAAGGCGACATCGTGGAGATCGGCGCGGCGCGCGCCCGCGTCATCGACGTGCCCGGCCATACGCGCGGCCACATCGCCTATCATTTCGTGGAAGATCACGCCGTCTTCGTCGGCGATACGCTTTTCGCGCTCGGTTGCGGCCGGCTCTTCGAGGGAACGCCCGAGCAGATGTGGACCTCGCTTTCCAAGCTGATGGCGCTGCCCGACGACACCACCGTCTATTGCGCGCATGAATATACGCAGTCGAACGCGCGCTTCGCGCTCAGCGTCGAGCCGCAGAACGCCGCCCTCGTCGCCCGCGCCAGGGAGATCGACGAGAAGCGCGCGCGCGGCGAATGGACCGTGCCGACGACTATCGGCCTCGAAAAGGCGACCAACCCCTTCCTGCGCGCGGCAAGCCACGATCTGCGCCGCACGATCGGCCTCGAGGCGGCCTCCAATGTCGATGTCTTCGCCGAGACGCGCCGCCGCAAGGACAATTTCTGATCATGTCCTCCATGCCCGACGCGGACGAGATCATCCGCCTGCTCGATCTCGCGCCGCACCCGGAAGGCGGCTGGTACCGCGAAACCTTCCGCGACGAGGGCGAGCCGCGCGCCCGCTCCACCGCGATCTACTACCTGCTCAGGGCGGGCGAGCGCTCGCACTGGCACCGGGTCGACGCCGCGGAGGTCTGGCACTGGTATGCGGGCGGCCCGCTGGCGCTGTCCGTCTCCCCCGACAGCCAGTTCGCGGCGCGCGCCGTTCTCGGTCCCGACCTCCTCAAGGGAGAACGGCCGCAGATCGTCATTCCCGCCCGCCACTGGCAATCGGCCGAACCGCTCGGCGCTTTCACCCTTGTCGGCTGCACCGTCGCGCCCGGCTTCGACTTCGCTGGCTTCGAAATGGCCGGGAATGACTGGGCGCCCGGCGCCTGACAAGGCCGGAAACCGCTTTTCCCGTTTTGGAACAATGCTAGATTGCCTTGCGGGGACATCCGGAGCCGGGGGCATGCACATCAAACTTCTTTCCGGCCTGTTGCTGGCGGGCGCGATCGGCCTCGCGCTTCATGTCCATGCGGAGCCGGCCCATACGGAACCGGCTCATGCGGCCCGGGCTGCCTGCCCCGGCGAGGCGCCGACGCCCACCGTCACGCTGACGACAAGGGGTGGCGCGCGATACGGCACCATGCAATATGCGGGCGGCGGGGCCCTCGGGCCGAAAGAGATCGCCCTCACCTTCGATGACGGGCCCGACCCGAAAACGACCGAGCGCGTGCTCGACATTCTCGACCGGCACTGCATCAAGGCGACCTTCTTCATGGTCGGCTGGTATGCGAAGGCCCGCCCGGACCTCGTGCGCGAAGTGGCGGCCCGTGGCCACACCATCGGCACCCATAGCTGGCTCCACCCCAACAATCTGCGCCACCTGCCGCTCAAGGACGCCAAGCGCGAGATCGCGCGCGGCTTCGCCGCCGTCGAGGAGGCGCTCGCCGCCGCCCCGCCCGAGGATCAGGCGCGGCTTGCGCCCTTCTTCCGCTTTCCGGGGCTCAACGATTCCGCGCCGCTGATGAAATGGCTCGCCGCCCGCAACATCGCCACCGTCTCCTGCGAGTTCGGCGCCGACGACTGGCTCAGGATTTCCGCCGCCGAGGTGAAACGCCGCGCGCTCGCCAATATCGATCAGGTCGGGCGCGGCATCCTCATTCTCCACGACACCAAGCCGCACACGGCGGACATGCTGCCGGACCTCATCGTCGCGCTGAAAAAGCGCGGATACCGTTTCGTGCAGCTCGTTCCCGAAAGCGATGGGCGCACGCTTGCCGCCAATGCGCCGGACCCGCTGCTTGGCAATCCGCACGCGGTGCAATGATGCAGGACCGGAAGCCCATGACGACGAAACGGCTTGGAAAATCCCTCACCCGGCGCGGCGCGCTGGCACTGGGCGCGAGCGCCGTGGGGCTCGTCGCCGCTCCGGCCATCGTCAGGGCCTCCGCCCCCTACAAGCGCAGGCTCAACATGCAGAGCCTCAATTCGGGCGAGAAACTCAACATCACCTATTGGGCGGATGGCGCCTATATCGACGAGGCGCTGCGGCGCATCGACTGGTTCATGCGCGATCTCAGGACCGGCGAGACGACGCGGATGCACACCGCTCTTCTCGATCTTCTCTGGGAGATCGACAGTCTCACGCCATCGACCCAGCCGCTCTACACCATGTCGGGCTTTCGCTCGGAGAGCACCAATGCCTGGCTCGCCGCGCATTCCGACGGCGTCGATCCTTCGAGCTTCCACATGCGCGGCATGGCGATGGATCTCACGCAGGATTTCTCCGACCCCGGCATGATCTATCGCGTGGCGAAAAAGCTCGGCAAGGGCGGCGCCGGCTTCTATCCGGTCAAACGCCCCTTCGTTCACGTCGATGTCGGCCCGCCGGATAGCTGGATCTATCCCGAACATGGCGACCCGACGCGCGCCGAGCGCTATGAGCGCGAAGAGGCGGAAAAGCAGAAGGGCTGAAATCAGCCCGTGATGTATTGCGCGCCGTTCGCCGTCAGCGTCGCGCCGGTGATGAAGCCGGCCTTGTCGTCCGCGAGAAAGACGACACAATGGGCGATCTCATCCGCCGTGCCGAGACGGCCGACCGGGATCGTGGCGATGATGCTCTCGAGAACCTTCGGCGGAACGGCCGATACCATTTCCGTGTCGATATAGCCCGGCGCGATGGCGTTGACGGTCACGCCCTTCTTCGCGACTTCCTGCGCGAGCGCGCGCGTGAAGCCGATGACGCCGGCCTTGGCCGCCGAATAATTCGTCTGGCCCATCTGGCCCTTCTGACCGTTGATCGACGAGATGTTGATGATGCGCCCGAAGCCGCGCTCGCGCATGCCGTTGACCACCGGCTGGCACATGTTGAACATCGAATCGAGATCGACGCTCATCACCTCGCGCCATTGCTGCGGCGTCATCTTGTGGAGCATCGCGTCGCGCGTGATCCCGGCATTGTTGACGAGAATGTCGACCGGGCCGAGATCGGCCTCGACCGCGGCGATGCCTTTGGCGCAAGCCTCATGATCGCCGACGTCCCACTTGAAGGCCCTGATGCCCGTTTCGCGGGTGAAGGCTTCGGCGGCGGCATCGTTGCCGGCAAAGTTGGCGGCGACCTCGTATCCGGCCGCCTTCAGGGCCACCGAGATCGCCAGGCCGATGCCGCGCGTGCCGCCCGTGACAAGTGCAACTCTGCTCATGTGTCGGAACCTTTTGCTGCCGGTGTCCGGTGCTGACGATGGTTCAATCCCGCGCGACGCAGAGCGCGATGCCCATGCCGCCGCCGATGCAGAGCGTGGCGAGGCCCTTCTTCGCGTCGCGCTTTTCCATCTCGTGGAGCAGTGTGACGAGAACGCGCGCGCCGGACGCGCCGATCGGATGGCCGATGGCGATCGCGCCGCCATTCACATTGACCTTCGCCGTATCCCAGCCGAGATCCTTGTTGACGGCAATCGCCTGCGCGGCAAAGGCCTCGTTCGCCTCGACGAGATCGAGATCGCCGGCCGACCAGCCCGCCTTCTTGAGCGCGGCGCGCGAAGCGGGAATGGGGCCTGTGCCCATGACGGCAGGATCGACGCCTGCCTGCGCCCAGGAGACGATCCGCGCCAGCACCTTGCGGCCTTCCTTGCGCGCGCGCTCCTCGCTCATCAGCACGAGCGCCGCCGCGCCGTCATTGATGCCGCTCGCATTCGCGGCGGTGACGGTGCCGTTCTCCTTCTGGAAGGCGGGCTTGAGGCCCTTCACGCCATCGAGCGTGACGCCGTGCTTGATGTACTCGTCGTCGCTGACGACCGTATCGCCCTTCCGGCCCTTGATCGTGACCGGTACGATCTCGTCCTTGAACCTGCCGGCCTTCTGCGCCGCCTCGGCCTTGTTCTGCGAGGCGACGGCGAAGGCGTCCTGCTCGTCGCGCGTGATCTGCCAGCGCGCGGCGACATTCTCGGCCGTCTGCCCCATATGGTAGCCGTGGAAGGCGTCCCAGAGCCCGTCCTTGAGCATGGTGTCGACGAACTGCACATCGCCCATGCGCTGGCCCGCGCGCAGATAGGCAGCATGCGGCGCCTGGCTCATGCTTTCCTGGCCGCCCGCGACCACCACCTCGCTGTCGCCATTGACGATCGCCTGATAGCCGAGCGCGACGGCGCGAAGCCCCGAGCCGCAAAGCTGATTGACGCCCCAGGCCGGCACCTCGACGGGAAGCCCGGCGGCGATGGCGGCCTGACGCGCGGGGTTCTGCCCCTGCCCGGCCTGCAGGATCTGGCCCATGATGACTTCGGAAACCTCGCCCTTCTCGACGCCCGCGCGGGCAAGCGCGGCGTCAATGGCAATCCGGCCCAGTTCATGCGCCGGCAGGCTCGACAGTGCTCCGTTGAATGAGCCGACGGGCGTGCGCGCCGCGCCGACGATGACGACACCGGTTTCGGATTTGCTCATGTTACCTGTCCCTGGATTTGCCCTGAGGCCCTGCGCGCCCGGCGCCGGGCCCGAGATCCGTCGACAATGCCCCAGCGGAATGCAGCGGTAAACGGATTTCTGTGCAATGCAACGTGGGGCTTGCGCATTGCAACAATACCGCGTCAGAATATGACGAAATCAGGGGGATTAAGGCTCGCGAGGTCGCATCGGGAACAGGCGGCCTCTCGATTGCGCGCATTTTCGCGACATGCGGGCCGCTTTCAGTGGAGATTAAGCCAGCCGTGGCAAAAAAAACCGCATCCACGGGTGATGACGTCATCGTCATCAAGAAATATGCGAACCGCCGCCTCTACAACACCGCGACGTCGAGCTATGTGACGCTCGATCACCTGTGCGAGATGGTGAAGCAGGGACAGGACTTCGTCGTACATGACGCGAAGACCGGCGAGGACATCACGCGCTCGGTTCTTGCCCAGATCATCTTCGAGGAAGAAGGCAAGAGCGGGCAGAACCTGCTGCCGATCAAGTTTCTGCGCCAGCTCATCCGCTTTTATGGCGACAGCCTGCAGGGCTTCATCCCATCCTATCTGGAACTGAGCATGGACACCTTCGCGCGCGAGCAGGAAAAACTGCGCGCGAAAATCGCCACCGCCTTTGGTGGCAACACGCGGCTCGGCCATTTCGAGGAACAGATCCGGCAGAACTTCGCCATGTTCGACAGCGCCATGCGCATGTTCTCGCCCTTCGTTCCGCGTCCGAAGACCGAGCGCGGCGAGGAGGCCGAAGCGCCGAAGGCTCCCCCCGCCGCCAATGCCCCCGCTGCCAAGAGCGAAAGCCGGACAGAGGCGGAGCCCGCCGCGCGCGAGCGCGAGCTCGAGGAGCTGAAGCGCCAGGTCGCGGCGATGCAGGCCCAGATCGAATCTCTGGCGAAGAAGTAGGCGGGCGCGGTCAGGCCTTCGCGCCTAAGCGCAGAACGGTGTTTTCCTGGGGCAGCGTCAGCATCGGCTCGCCCAGGAAGAACCCTTGCAGATAGTCGACGCCGAAGCCCTTCAGCATTTCGACCTCTTCCGCATTGCCGACCCATTCGGCGACCGTCGGCAGATCGAAATTGTGGGCGAGATCGACCAGCGTGCGCACGAAGAACTGGTTGTCGCGGTTCGCGGCGAGGTTCTGCACGAAGGAGCCGTCGATCTTGACCATATCGACATCGAGCGTCTTCAGATTGCGGAACGATGTGTAGCCGGCGCCGAAATCGTCGATCGCGACGAGGCAGCCTAGATCGCGCAAGGTCGCGACGAAATCGACCGATTCCTCCATGTCCTGAATGGCCACCGTTTCGGTGATCTCGACCGTAAGGCGGCGGGCAAGCGCGGGCTCGGCGCGAAGCTGCGCGACCAGCGTGTCGAGCCACATGCGATCGTTCGTGGTGCGGCCCGAAACATTGAGCGCGAGCCTCTGCGCCGGATGCGCTCTCAGCGTTTCGAGCGTCAGTTCCATCGCGCGGTAATCGAGCAGGCCGATCAGGCCGAGCTTCTCGGCGATGGGAACGAAATTGCCCGCCGCGCTGATGCTGCCATCGGGCTGCACGAGCCGGATCAGACATTCATGCATCGAAACCTCGCCCGTCGCCGCCGAGACGATGGGCTGATAGGCAAGGCAGATGCGCCGGTCGTTCAGCGCCGTGACAAGCTCGTCCGCCAGGCTGAGATTGCGGCGGCGCGCCTTTTCGCGTTCGCGCGATGGGGTGTAGATGACATAGCTGTCGCGATGCAGCTCCTTGGAGACGGTGAGCGCTTCCTCGGCATGAGCAAGAGCCGCCTCGACGGTCCGCGCATCGGAAGGCAGCGAAAGGCACCCGGCCGAAACGGTCATCGAAATCGGCCCGCGCGACGTCGTGACCACCTGATCGCGCACCGAGGTCAGCAGCCGCTCGGTCACCGAGGCAAGCCTGTCCTTGTCGCAATTCCTGAGAACGAGCCCGAACTTGTTGCCCGAATAGCGGCCGACCGCATCCACCCGCCGCGCCATGCCGCAGAGCCTCTGCCCGACGCCGATGATGACTTCATCGCCGACGTCGAAACCGTAGGATTCGTTTATAAGGGCGAGATTGTCGATCGCGAGCAGCAGGAAAGCCGCCGTCTGGCGCGAATTTTCGGACTGGATCAGCACATCCTCGAGCGCTTCCTTGAGGCGGATGCGGTTGAGAAGCCCCGTCAACTCGTCATAGGTGGCGAGCCGCACCAGCCGCTCCTCGCGCACGCGCCGTTCGTCGATGGCGCGCAGCACACCGATGGCGACCTCGGGCCTGCCCTGTTCGTCGGCGAACCAGCGGCCGCGATCCTCGATCCAGCGCAGGCCGCCATAATCGTCAGCCACCTGATATTCGATTTCGTAGCGGACACCGCTGCCGCCATCGCTTTCGCGCGAGCGCGCGACAAGATCGAACCGGCTTGAACCGTTTTGAGACACGGAGCGGCCGCCAAATGCGCGGCCCGTCGCCACGGCACCCTTGTCCGCGATGCCGAGAAGGGCCTCGACGCCCTCGCCCCAGTGAATCCGGTCATCCGCGAGGGTCCAGCGATAGGCCACATCGCCGACGGCGCTCACGGCGCTCGCCGAGAATCCGCCCGCTTCCGCAGGCCGTTCGTCGCTTTGTGAAACGCGGCTCGAGGCCTCCCGGGCAGCGGTCTGCGCTTTCTCGTCCACCTGGGACCTCACTCGCCTGCTTTTTGACCGGACATTTCTGGCCGTGTACCCATCCTGGGCAATCTCAACAGAGGCGGTCAGTTTCCTTGACAGGTCTTAAAATTCCGCCAAGTCTCTTGGCGACTAAAGCTTTAACAAATCTGGTTAACCGACCTTGACTTGGCGCGAGCGGGCTTCATATGGCAGACTTCTTGCTTGCCTGGAGCATGAAACTGTCCTTTATCGCAGGCCATCGACCATGGAGCCCATAAGGCGCGCCGGTTCGCCGCAAAGACTGCCCTCGACGCAGTTGCGTACGACCGAGCGCTTCGTCGAAGAAGTCGAGAACGCACCGGAGCGGATGCAGGTTCAGGCGCGCGCGCCTCGTGAGCGCCACGCGACGGGCTTCCGCCCCGCGGCCGGCTTCCTCGCGCAATATGTGGATCAGCATTTCCCCTGGGCGCGCTCGCCCTTCCGCAAGGAAGGAAAGCGCCAGCGCGCGGCCAGCGCCTATCTCGCCGCCGACATGCTCCCCGACGTCCTTGCCGATGCGCTCCGTATACGGACGATAGACAAGGATCTCTGAAGTAGAGAGCTTCAGCCCGCGGGCCGCGTCGCAAGAATCAGCGATTGCAGATCGGCGACCGCCCGCTCGATGCGGCGGAGCCGCTGATCCATCTCCTCGAGCTTTGCGAGCACGGCGCCATCGTCAGGCGCCTTCTGCTGTTGCGGCATGGGCGTCGCAACGCCCGCCCGCGAGACGACCTCGCTCAGCGGCTCGCCCATCAGCCGCGCCAGCATCGCCACCTCGTTGGGCGAAAGCTCGCGCTGGTCCTTGAAGACCTCGTCGACCTCGCCTCGGCTGATGCGAAGCCCGGCCGCCACGCTGTCGCGCGTCAGCCCCTTGGCCGCGAGTTTCCGGTCGAACCACTCCTGATCGAAAAAAAGCGCCATGCCGCCCGTCTTTCTCCGTCCTATCTGCCCTTGAACACCGGCGCGCGCTTTTCCAGAAAGCTTCTCACGCCCTCGCGATGATCCTCGGTCTGGAAGAGTTTGCCCAGAGTGCCGGAAACCCAGCCGCCGATCTCGCGCAGATCGCCATAGCTCGTGCGCCTGAGCCCTTCCTTCATGAAACGCAATGCGAGCGGCGGATTGACGGCGATGCGCCCCGCCAGCGCGCGCGCCCGCTCCATGAGTTCGGCATGCGGCGTGGCCTCGCTCACAAGGCCGATCCGCAACGCCTCGGCGGCGTCGATGATGTCGCCCGTGAAGAGAAGCTCCGCCGCCTTCGCCGGGCCCACTATGGCAGGCAGTCTCCAGAGCCCGCCCACATCCGAGATGAGCCCGCGCTTGATGAAGATCTCACCGAACTTCGCATTTTCGGAGGCGATACGGATATCGGCGAAGAGCGCAAGCTCCATGCCCCAACCGACCGCCGCGCCATTGACCGCCGCAATGACGGGCTTGTCGCATTCGAGAGCGGCGACGGCGGCGGGCGTGGGCTCCGGCCTGACGCTGGTGAGGCGCGCGACGCTCCGGTCGCGCTCCTCGCCCGTCATCATCTCCTTCACATCCTCGCCCGAGCAGAAGGCCGGATCGGCCCCGGTGACGATGACGCACCGGACCTCCGCATCGGCAGCCGCCGCGCGGAATCCGGCCTCGATCTCGTCATAGGCGCGGCGGTTGAGCGCATTGCGCCGGTCCGGCCGGTCGATCGTCAGCGTCGCGACGTGATCCGAGACCTCGTAGCGCACGCACTGGAAATCCGCGGGCGCGATCTTCACTCCCCCCTGCATCTGCTCCTCCCGTCAAATGCGCGTTTTTCCGCGCTTCAGTTGAAACCTGCCAGCGCATCGGCGCTCGCATCGCCGAGCGTCGTGCCGCCATCGACGTCGATGATGGCGCCGGTGATGTATCTGGCATTGTCGGTCGAAAGGAAAAGCGCCGTGTCCGCGATGTCGGTCTTGGTGCCGTAGTCGCGCAGCGCCAGCCGCCTCTTGACCGCCGCTTCCATCTCCGGCGTCGGCGCGAGCCGCGCCATGCCCTCCGTCTCCGCGATGGGTCCGGGCGAGATCGCGTTGACGCGGACGCCCGCCGGGCCCCACTCCATCGCCAGACACCTGGTCAGCATGTTGATGCCTGCCTTCGCCGCGCAGACATGCGCCTGGAACATCGACGGATTGACCGCCTGCGGCGCCGTGATCGAGATGAGCGAGGCGCCCGGCCGGTTGAGATACTGGAAGGAGGCGCGCAGCACGTTGAACGTGCCGATGAGATCGATGTCGACCACCGTCTTGAAACCGTTGGACGACATGCCGAGCGCCGGCGCGACGAAATTTCCGGCGGCGCCCGAAAGCACAATGTCGATCTTGCCGAAGCGATCATGCGCGGCCTTGAGCGCGCCGTCCACCGAGGCGAAATCGCGCACATCGGCGGCGATGCCGATGGCGGGGAAGCCCTCGTCGGCGATCGTCTTCGCAGCCGCCGTGATCTTTTCATGGCTGCGGCTGATGATGGCGACGCTCGCACCCGCCCGCGCGAAATGCTGGGCGATGCCGAGATTGATGCCGCTCGACGCGCCGGCGACGAAGGCAACCTTGCCCGCGAGCACCTTGTCCTTGAATGCGTTCTGCATGTGTCCGACCTTCCGATCCCTGCTGGATGGCGCGGAGCTGCCGCCCGCGCCGAATTGCACTGCCCGCATCAAGCCTCCATTCGGAGGGTCCCGCAAGTCCGCTCATGTACAACGGATGTGCAGTCCGCGCTTACGGGCATGTCAGCATTTGTGACCTTCCGCGCGAAGCACTAGACTGCCGCTCGGTCAGCCGCCTGTCGCGGCGGGGGCAAATACGAGAGAGATGATGGCGATCCTAAAGGGCGCGGCAGTCACGACCGCCGCCTTCCTGATCATCATGCTGATGAGCTACTGGGCAGCGGGACAGGCGAACCCTTCGCTTGACGCCACGGCACGCGGCTATTTGCAGAAGCGCGGCCTTGCTCACTCCTTCATCGAATTGCCGAAGGGCTGGGTGCATTACCGGCTCGAAGGCCCGGAAGGCGGGCCGCTCATCGTGCTGGTGCACGGCTTCTCGGTCGCCTCTTTCGTTTTCGACGACTATGTGGCGCCGCTGACCGCGGCGGGCTACCGCGTCCTCGCCTTCGACAATTACGGCCGCGGCTTTTCCGACCGGCCCGATGCGATCTACGACGCCGATCTGACCGACGGGCTGATCACCGAGCTTCTCGACAAGCTCGAACTTGGCGAGCCCGCCCATTTCGTCGGCTATTCGATGGGCGGCGCCGCCGCCGTGATCTTCGCCGCGCGCCATCCCGATCGCGTCCGCTCGCTGACGCTGATCGCGCCCGCAGGCCTCGACATTCCGGGCGAGCGCAATGTCGATCTCATCAAACGCCCGCTCATCGGCGACTGGATCGTGCGCATGTTCGGCCTGCGGATCTTCCATGATACCGCCGCCGAGGAGGCGAAGGCAGCACCCAACCCCGCCCGCTTCCTCGCCGATTTCGACCGCCAGATGGACTATCGCGGCTATGGCGAGGCGCTTCTCTCGACGCTCCGGAACTACCCGCTGACGACGAGCGAGGCGGCCTATGCCGAGGCCGGCCGTTCGCCCCGCCCCGTGCTCGTGATCTGGGGCGAAATGGACGGGACCGTTCCCTTCGCCAATGCGCAGAGGCTCATGCAGCTCATGCCCTATGCGGCCCTGCGCTCCTACCCGAAATCCGGCCACGAGATCGCCTTCTCGCAGGCCCCGCTCGTCGCCGGGCTCATCACGGACTTCATCGCCGCGCAAGGGTCGGGCTCCGCATCGGCGGGCAGCGGCTCCATCTCGCGGATCGGGACGCGGCCCGCCGGAGCGGCGCCGCAGACCGCGCCGAAACCCGCTGGCGCGGCGGTCGAGTGACGGAAATAATCACCACCCGGCGCTTCCGGGTGGATAATCGCGAAGACGCCCGCGATCCCGTCCGGGCTTTTTGGGAGAAGACGATGCTGCGCAAGATCCTTGCAGGGTTCCTCGGCCTGATCCTCGCCGGAGCGGGCGCGGCCTATCTCTTCTGGCCCGCGACCTGGACCGTCAACGCGCCGATCATGAACTCGCTTTTCGGCTGGGGCGTCGACGCCGCGCCCGAGGCGCTTCTGCGCGAGCGGCTGACGCTGCCCGCGGGCTACCAGATCAATCGCTATGCGATCGGGCTCGGGCAGGCGCGCATCATGCGCTGGACGAGCGGGGGCGACCTCCTCGTCTCCATTCCGCGCAAGGGCGAGATCGCGCTCATCGGCCGCGATACGAAAAAGACCGGACGCGGCGGCGCCGTTCGCGCGCTTCTCACCGGCCTCAACCGCCCGCATGGCATCGAGATCCATGACGGCTATCTCTATGTCGGCGAAACGGATGCGATCCTGCGCGTGCCTTTCGACGAGGCGAAGGGCGAACTCACCGGCAAGGTCGAGCGCATCCTCACCGGCCTTCCCGCCAATGGCAATCACTGGTCGCGCACGCTGCGCATGGGGCCCGATGGCTGGATGTATGTGAATGTGGGCTCGAGCTGCAATGTCTGCATCGAGGAAGACGCGCGCCGCGCCGCCATCCTGCGCTTCCGGCCCGACGGATCGGGCGAGGAAATCTTCGCCGGAGGCCTTCGCAATACCGTCGGCTTCGACTGGGACGCGAAGGGCGAACTCTGGGGCGTCGACAATGGCCGCGATCTCCTTGGCGACGATCTGCCGCCGGAAGAGCTGAACCACATCGAGAAGGGCAGGTTCTATGGCTGGCCCTTCCGCTACGGGAACAACGTGCCCGACCCCGATTTCGGCGCGACGCCCGATCCGCGCGTCGAGGCCGCCGTGCCGCCGGCCTTCGCCTTCCCCGCCCATGTGGCGCCGCTCTCGATCAAGTTCCTCCACGCCGCCCTGCCCGGCCTCGAAAACGCCGCGCTCGTGACCTTCCACGGCTCGTGGAACCGCTCGCGAAAAAGCGGCTATCAGGTCGTCGCACTCCACTGGGACGCCGCAGGAAGAATCAGCCTCGAGCCCTTCATCACCGGCTTCGAGAAGAACGAGGAAGTGATTGGCCGCCCCGTCGATACGGCGGTCGGGCCCGACGGCGCGATCTACATTTCCGACGACTATGCGGGCGTCATCTATCGCGTGAGCTACGGCAAGGGCAACGCCGCCTCCGCCGCCGCCCGGCCCGCCGAGCCGCAAGTCGAGGCGGCAGGCCCGCGCGAAACGCCGACCAATGACGAGGTGCTGCGCGGCCAGGGCATGTTCGGCGCGGTCGGCTGCAAGAATTGCCATGGCGGCGAGCATCCGGTGACGCCGCTCAGGAATCTCGGCGCCCGCTACGGCCAGGATGACATCGCCGCGCTTCTGGCAACGCCACCGGCCAACATGCCCTCCTTCGCCCATCTGAAGGAGGACGAGCGCCGCGCCATCGCCGCCTATGTGCTCGCCACATACCGCTAGGCGGATTAGACTTGAGCCCGGCTTGGGCATGCTCTTGAGCGAGGTCCGG
>NZ_JBATUH010000114.1:0-25021 GCF_049671045.1 Parvibaculum sp.
GCCGAGCAAGGTCGGGCTCGATCTCGATCCGCCGCCGCCGCAAAGCGCGATGACGCTGCTCCGCCTGCGTGCGAACGAGATCAGGAATTCCGTGCGCGAGATGTTCCTGTCCTGATTTTGTCTCACCGGCCCGCTTCAGGCTATGTTGGCGTCAACGGGCAACTCTGGGAGGGTCGATATGGATCTGCATCTGAAAGGCAAGAAGGCGGTCGTGACGGGCGCGACGCGGGGCATCGGCCGCGCCATCGCGGAAACGCTGGCGGCGGAGGGAGCCGATGTCGCGATCTGCGCGCGCAATCAGCTACAGGTGAACGAGGCGGTCGAATCCCTGGAGAAGAAAGGCGTTCGCGCTTTCGGCGGCACGGTCGATATCGCCGATGCCGAGGGCTTCAAGACATGGATCGCGAGCGCGGGCCAGCTTCTCGGTGGCATCGACATTCTCGTCTGCAATGCCTCCGCGCTTCAGAACGGCAATACGGAGGAAGCCTGGAAAGCCTCCTTCGAGATCGACGTGCTGGGCGCCGTCCGCGCGACGGATGCGGCCATGCCCTTTCTCGAAAAGGCCGCCGAGCGGCATGGCGATGCCGCCATCATCATCATCTCGTCGATTTCGGCCGCAGAAACCACCTATGGCAATTCCTACGGCGCGCTGAAGGCGGCGCAGATCCACCTCGCCAAGGGGCTCGCCAAGGAAAAGGCGGCCAGGCATGTCCGCGTCAACACCATTTCTCCTGGTACGGTCTATTTCAAGGGCGGCGTCTGGGACATGATCGAGCAGCACATGCCCGACACGTTCAAGGATGCGATGCGCCGCAACCCGACGGGCCGCATGGCGACGCCGCAGGACATCGCGAATGCCGCGGCCTTCCTCGCAAGCCCCGTCTCCTCCTTCACCACCGGCATCAACATGGTGGTCGACGGGGCCATGACGAGCCGCGTGAATTTCTGAAGCCTACCCGGCAAGCTCCATCCAGCGCCGCATCACGCGCCGCGCGAATGTCTGTTGCGGAGTGAGCAGCGCGTCGATGGGACCGATCTTCTCGGCGACCGCCTCCGGCGGCACGCCTTGCTGGCGCGCTCGCTCGCTGAGCCAGCGATCGAGCGTCGCGCGCGTAAGCTCGAGATGGAACTGAAAGGCGTAGGTCCTGCGCCCGAGCCGGAAGGACTGGTGGCGGCAGCTTTCGCGCGTCGAGAGCCACGCGGCGCCCTCGGGCAGGTCGAACGTGTCCTGATGCCACTGCATGAGGCCGAGCCCGGGCTCGGCGTCATGGAGCAGCGCGTCGCCCGCCGCCGCTGGCAGCCAGCTTTGCGGCAGAAAGCCGAATTCGTCCTCGTCCATCCTGCGCACATCGGCGCCGAAGGCGCTTGCAACGAGCTGCGCGCCGAGACAGACGCCCATCACCGGCTTCGCGCCGGCATGGAAATCGCGGATGAGCGCGCGCGTCCTCTCGATGAAGGGATACCGCGCCGCTTCATAGACGCCCATCGGCCCGCCCATGATGACGAGCGCGTCATGGCCATCCATCGCCGTCGGCACATCGTCGAGCGGCGATGAAGGATCGCCATAGCCGTAATGGATGGTCTTCACGTCGCAATCGGCGCCCTGCCGGCGCGCTTCCTCGAGCAGCACGCCGGGCGGCGATGTCACATCATTGACGAGGAAGAGAATGCGCATGGCGAAACTTCGCGGAACCCCTGCCCTGGGCGTGATGGCCCGGTCGGCGGGCCGTCCGGCTTCGGCCTCCCTCAGGCCTTCGCGAAGCGGTCGCTCGCCCGCACCATGACATCGACGATGCCGGGTTCCGTCGCCGTGTGCCCCGCATCGGGCACGATGTCGAGTTCGGCGTCGGGCCAGGCTTTCGCAAGCTCCCAGGCGGTGAACATCGGCGTCACCACATCGTAGCGCCCCTGCGCGATCACGCCCGGAATGCCCTTGAGCCTGTGGGCATTGCGGATGAGCTGGTCCTGCGGCTCGAACCAGCCCCTGTTCATGAAGTAGTGGCACTCGATCCGCGCGAAGGCGAGGGCGAAATGCCCGTCGGAGAAGCGCGAGACGCGCTCAGGGTCGGAGAGGAGCGAGAGCGTCGTGCCCTCCCAGATGCTCCAGGCTTTCGCGCAGGCGATCTTCTCGGCCTCGTCGTTGCCGGTGAGCCGCTTGTAATAGGCGGCCATCAGATTGCCGCGCTCTTCCTCGGGAATGGGCGCGATGAAATGCTCCCACGCGTCGGGGAAGATCGCATCCGTTCCTTCCTGATAGAACCAGTGCAGCTCGCGCTTCCTGAGCGTGAAGATGCCGCGCAGGATGATCTCGGTCACGCGCTCGGGATGCGTCTCGGCATAGGCGAGCGCCAGCGTCGATCCCCATGAGCCGCCGCAAAGCTGCCAGCGCTCGATCTTGAGATGTTCGCGCAGCCGCTCCATGTCGGCGACGAGGTCCCAGGTCGTGTTCTCGCGCAGTTCGGCGTGCGGCGTAGAGCGCCCGCAGCCGCGCTGATCGAAAAGGATGATCCGGTAGGCGCGCGGATCATGCGTGCGCCGCATCGTCGGGTTGGAACCGCCGCCCGGCCCGCCATGAATGATGATGACGGGCTTGCCGTTGGGGTTGCCGCACTCCTCGAAATAGATCGTATGCAGCGCCGAGACTTTCAGTGTGCCCGTGCGATAGGGCTCGATCTCGGGATAAAGAGTGCGCCGTGCGGCCTCATCGAACATGGTTCACCTCGTCCTTTCGCTGCGGGCTAACGCACCGCGTCATGCCCGCCCATCGGCGCGCAGCGCTCCGTCTGCGGCGCCGGGAATCAAGCTCTTGATAAATCATCCAAATCTTGCCGGATGCAAGCCGCGTCCCTTGCGGACGCAAGGTTATTAACTACTTTTTTGACTCTCGCGCCCCACAAGTCGTTGACGTGAATCAAAGCGCGGCTACTATATCTGGACGCGCCGGGCTTCGGCGACGCGATATGAAGCAGGAGCCGGCGCAATCTCGAAATCATTGATTTCTGCCTGGTCTGGCCGGGCAGAGGGGCGGCGAGGCTTAAGCCTCTCCGGCGGAAGTTTTTGCGCTCTTTCGTGGCGGCGGATGAGGCGCAACGGGGCCAAAGAGGGGATCAGGCGAAATGCTGAACGATACGTCGAAAGCGGTCGATATGAGCGATGTCGAGGCCACCGTTTCTGCGATTATCACGGGCGAGCGCGCGCCGCGCCGGGCCGAGGCGCGCCGTCCGCGCGCCGATCTGCTCGAGCCTGAAATGCCCTTTGGCGAGATGGATCAGGCCGTGCAGCACGCGCATGGCTACCGCGTGAAGGTCGATCACGGCCGCGACGCGCTTCTGACCGAATTCGGCAAGGCGACGCTGACAGACCGCTATCTCATGCCGGGCGAGTCCTTTCAGGATCTCTTCGCGCGCGTCGCCTCCTACTATGCTGACGACGCGGCGCATGCCCAGCGCCTCTATGACTACATCTCGAAGCTCTGGTTCATGCCGGCGACGCCCGTGCTTTCCAATGGCGGCACGCAGCGCGGCCTTCCCATCTCCTGCTTCCTCAATGAAGCCTCCGACAGCCTCGAAGGCATTGTCGGCCTGTGGAACGAGAATGTCTGGCTCGCGGCCAAGGGCGGCGGCATCGGCTCCTATTGGGGCAATCTGCGCTCCATCGGCGAGACCGTGCATGGCAACGGCAAGACCTCGGGCATCATTCCCTTCATCCGCGTGATGGATTCGCTGACGCTCGCGATCAGCCAGGGCTCGCTGCGGCGCGGCTCGGCGGCGGTCTATCTGCCCATCGACCACCCGGAAGTCGAGGAGTTCATGGAGATCCGCCGTCCGACGGGCGGCGATCCGAACCGCAAGGCGCTCAATCTCCATCACGGCATCCTCGTCTCCGACGCCTTCATGCGCGCGGTCGAAACGGATGCCGACTGGGAGCTGAAGAGCCCGAAGGACCGCTCCGTGCAGAAGACGGTTTCCGCGCGTTCGCTCTGGATCCGCATGCTCACCTCGCGCATCGAGACGGGCGAGCCCTACATCATCTTCAAGGACACGGTGAACAACGCCCGTCCCGAGCATCACAAGCTCGCGGGGCTCGAGGTGAAGACATCCAATCTCTGCGCCGAGATCACGCTCCCGACCGGCATCGACCATCTCGGCCAGCAGCGCACGGCCGTCTGCTGCCTTTCCTCGCTCAATCTCGAAACCTATTTCGAGTGGCAGGATCACCCGACCCTCATCGAGGATGTGATGCGCTTCCTCGACAATGTGCTGCAGGATTTCATCGAGCGCGCGCCGGACGAGATGGCGCGGGCGAAATATTCCGCGGCGCGCGAGCGCTCCGTCGGCCTCGGCGTCATGGGCTTCCACTCCTTCCTTCAGGCCAACATGATCCCCTTCGAGGGCGTGATGGCGAAGGTCTGGAACAAGCGCATGTTCCAGCAGATCAAGACGCAGGCGGATGCCGCCTCGAAGAAGCTCGCCGAAGAGCGCGGCGCCTGCCCGGACGCCGCCGATTACGGCTTCAACGAGCGCTTCTCGAACAAGACGGCGATCGCGCCCACGGCCTCGATCTCGATCATCACCGGCGGCACCTCGCCCGGCATCGAGCCCATCGCGGCGAACTCCTTCACGCACAAGACGCTTTCCGGCTCCTTCAACGTGCGCAACCGCCATCTGGCGAAGATTCTGGAGGAGAAGGGCCGCAACGATGACGACACCTGGTCGTCCATCGTCGTCAATGGCGGCTCGGTGCAGCATCTCGATTTCCTGACGGACGAGGAAAAGGACGTCTTCAAGACCGCCTTCGAACTCGATCAGCGCTGGGTCGTCGAACATGCGGGCGACCGCGCGCCGCTGATCGATCAGGCGCAGTCGGTGAACCTCTTCCTGCCGGCGGACGTGCACAAGCGCGAACTCCACCAGCTCCACCTTCAGGCGTGGAAGAAGGGCGTGAAGAGCCTCTACTACTGCCGCTCGCTCTCGATCCAGCGCGCGGAGAAGGCCGAAATCGTCTCGCTCGTGCCCGCGAAGAATCTCGAAGTGAAAACGCTCGATCAGGTGGCGGCCGAAGGCCGCCGCGAAGCGGTCGAGTATGAGGAGTGCCTGGCCTGCCAGTAAGGCGTGGCCCGGCATGACGAACAGGTGAATTGGGAGCAAGGCTGATGTCCCTTCTCGAAGAACGTCTCGTCTACAAGCCCTTCCGCTATCCCTGGGCCTATGATGCGTGGCTGACGCAGCAGCGCATTCATTGGCTTCCGGAGGAAGTTCCGCTTGCTGACGATGTGAAGGACTGGGCGAAGAAGCTAACGCCCGGCGAGCGCAATCTTCTCACGCAGATCTTCCGCTTCTTCGTTCAGGCCGACGTCGAAGTGAACAACTGCTACATGAAGCACTATTCCGGCATCTTCAAGCCTACCGAAGTCGCGATGATGCTCAGCGCCTTCTCCAACATGGAGACGGTGCACATCTCCGCCTATTCGCACCTGCTCGACACCATCGGCATGCCCGAGACCGAGTACGAAGCCTTCCTCAAATATCAGCAGATGAAGGCCAAGTTCGACTACATGCGCGAATGGGGCGTGGCGACCAAGGCCGATGTCGCCAAGACGCTCGCCGTCTTCGGCGCCTTCACCGAGGGCGTGCAGCTTTTCGCCTCCTTCGCCATCCTGATGAACTTCCCGCGCTTCAACAAGATGAAGGGCATGGGCCAGATCATCACATGGTCGGCGCGCGACGAGACGCTGCACACGAACTCGATCGTCAAGCTCTTCCGCACCTTCGTCGAGGAGAACCCGGAAATCTGGACGGATGAGCTTCAGCGCGACATCTACAAGGCCTGCGAGACGATCATCCACCACGAGGACGCCTTCATCGACCTCGCCTTCGAGATGGGCGGCGTCGAGGGCCTCGAGGCCGGGGAAGTGAAGAGCTACATCCGCTGGATCGCGGATCGCCGCCTTGTTCAGCTCGGCCTTCAGGCCATCTACCGGATCGAGAAGAACCCGCTGCCCTGGATGGACGAGATGCTGAACGGCATCGAGCACACCAATTTCTTCGAGAACCGCGCCACCGAATATTCCAAGGCCTCGACGCGCGGCACCTGGGACGACGCCTTCGACTGACGGGGCAGGCCGCGCGGAGCCTTATCCCGGGCTTGTCCCGGGACAAACAGGGCCATGGCGCCATTGAGAGAAGGCAACATTCTCGAAGCTGTCATCCCGGGCTCGTCCCGGGATCCAGGTCCGCTAGCTCCGAACCTGCCGCTTCGCGTCGCCGCCCGCTGGCTCTTCCTGCGCCTCTCCACGCCCTTCGTCATGGTCTTCGCTCCGTTGATCTTCTACCTTGCGGTGGTGAAGCCCCTCTGAGCGGAGATGCCGATGAACCTCGCTGCGTCATGGCTTTTCTGGGCCTTTCTGTCCGCCTGCTTCGCGGCGCTGACCGCGATCTTCGCGAAGCTGGGCGTCGAGGACATCAATTCCGATCTCGCGACGCTCATCCGCACATTCGTCATTCTGCTGACGCTGGCGCTGATCCTCGCCGCGATGGGTGAGCTGAAACGGCCGGAGGCGATCACGGCCCGCACATGGGTCTTTCTCGTTCTGTCGGGCCTCGCGACGGGTGCCTCGTGGCTCTGCTACTTCCGCGCGCTGAAGATCGGGCAGGCGGCCCAGGTCGCGCCCATCGACAAGCTCTCGGTGGTGCTCGTCGCCATTTTCGGCGCCATCTTCCTCGGCGAGAAGCTGACCCTCACGGGCTGGGCCGGTGTCGGGCTGATCGCGCTCGGCGCCGTTCTCGTCGCGCTCTGAACCCGCTGTTCTCTGACCCCACGCCATCATAGGCTTCTTCCATGCGCCAGCTCATCGCCGCCCTGATCTTCTGCCTTCTTGCCGGCAACGCCCTCGCGGCGGAGCCCTGCGGCCCTCGCAAGGCGGCGGCGCCCGCGCTTCAGCGCCTCGAGGCGGCGATGGCGGGCCATCGCTTCGTCACCTACACGCCGACCTCGCTCAAGGTCGTCGACGGAAACGTGACCCACGCCGATGCGGAGAGCATCCGCGCCGATCTCATGGCACTGAGGCCCTGGTTCGATGCGCTCGTCACCTATACCGCGCGCGACGGCGGCGAGCTTGTGCCCGGCATCGCGCGCGAGCTTGGCTTCAAGGCCATCGTGATCGGCATATGGACGCCGGGCGACCCGGAGGAGATCCGCAATGCGCTGGCGGCGGCGAAGCGCTATCCCGATTTCGTCGTCGGCCTCTCGCTCGGCAACGAGATCGTCTTCGGCAAGCGCGGCACATGGGCCGAGCTTGCCCGCTATGTGAAGCTCACCCGCGAGCGCATGCCGACCCTGCCGATCACCGTGACCGAGCCCTTCGCGCAGTTCCTCGAAGGCGATGCGGGCGATGTGCGCTCGAGCCTCGACTTCATGCTGGTGAACGTCCATCCCGCTTTCGAGACGTGGTTCAAGACGGCGGGCGCGGAGAACTGGGCCGACTTCGTCGTCAAGGTCACGGAGAAGCTCGGCGGCGTCTATTGCGGGCCGATCCTCATCAAGGAGACGGGCGTGCCGACCGGCCCCGCCGATATGGGCTTCAGCGAGGCGAAGCAGGCCGCCTTCTGGCGCGCTCTCGAAGCGCAGATGAAGCCCTCGCGCGCGCGCGCCTTTTCCTATTTCGCCGCCTTCGATGCGCCCTGGCGGACGCAGGACTTCAATCCTGTGGCGGGACCGCATCCGGAAGAAGCCTATTGGGGCCTCTTCAGCGAAGCGCGCGCGCCGAAGTCCGCCGCTCAGGGGCTGACGAAGCTGCCGCGATAGGTCCGCCCTTTCCGCGCATCCGGTTCTTTGCACCTTTCCAGCCTGCGCCCGCTCGCCTAAGGTCACGCCCGGAAAGTCCGGGGGAGGGGAAATGAGCACGGTACTGACGGCTGAAGAGCGCCGCATCTTTTCGCGCGCGAGCAGGCGGATCATCCCGCTGATGATCGTGCTTTACATGGTGAGTTTTCTCGACCGCGTGAATGTCGGCTTCGCGGCTCTCACCATGAATGCCGATCTGGGCTTTTCGCCCACCGTCTTCGGCTGGGGCGTCGGCATCTTCTTCATCGGCTATTTCATCTTCGAGGTGCCGAGCAACATCGTCATCGAGAAGGTGGGCGCGCGCATCTGGATCTGCCGCATCATGCTCACCTGGGGCCTCATTTCCGGCGCCATGGCCTTTGTCGGCAGCGAGACGAGTTTCTACGTGCTGCGCTTCCTGCTCGGCGCGGCCGAGGCGGGCTTCGCCCCCGGCATGATCCTCTATCTGACCTACTGGTTTCCGGCCGAACTGCGCGCGAGGCTCTATGGCACCTATTTCGTCGCCATTCCGCTTGCGAGCGTCATCGGCGCGCCGGTATCGGCCTATCTGCTGGGCTTCGACGGCCATCTGGGCCTCAAGGGCTGGCAATGGATGTTCCTCATCGAGGCGGCGCCCGCCCTCCTTCTCGGCATCGCCGTGCTCTGGCTGCTGCCCGACGGGCCGGCGAGGGCACGCTGGCTCAGCGCGGAGGAAAAGCGCGTCATCGCCGATTGTCTCGCCCGCGACCGCGCGAACGCGCAGACCGATGCGCGCCATGCGCTCTGGCCGGCGCTGAAGGACGCTCGCGTCCTTCTCATGAGCCTCATCTATTTCGGCCTCGTCATCGGCCTTTACGGCATCAGCCTCTGGCTGCCGCAGATGGTGAAGGCCATGGGCTTCGGCAATGTCGCCGTCGGCTGGATCGTCGCCGCGGTCTATGCGGTCGCAGCCATTGCCATGCCGCTCTGGGGCGCATCGAGCGATCGCAGGCAGGAACGCATCTGGCACACTTCGATCGCGGCTTTCCTCGGCGCGGCGGGCTTTATCGGCGGGGCGTTCTTTTCCTCGCCCCTCCTCCTGATCCTGTCGCTTGGCCTTGCCGCCATCGCCGTCTATGTCTCCATCGTGCCCTTCTGGGCGCTGCCGCCGACCTTTCTCGGCGGCACGGCGGCGGCGGGCGGCATCGCGCTCATCAATTCGGTCGGCAATCTCGGCGGCTTCGTCGGACCCTATGCCGTCGGCTGGGTGAAGGAGACGACGGAGAGCTATTCGGCCGGCATGCTGGCGCTCGCGGCGGCGCTCGCGGCGGCGGGCGTGCTGACGCTGGTCGTGCGGCTCCAGCTCACGCGAAAGGCGGCCGTCGCGGCGCCCTCGGACTGAGGGGTGTTCAGCCCATCAGATAGACGCCGCGCCCGGATGCGAGAAGCTTGCCGTCCTCGCCCGTGATTTCGGTTTCGGCGGAGGAGACTTTCGAGCCGAGCTTGATGACGCGCGAGGTGGCGCGAATCCCCGCCCGTCGCCGGGCGGTGATAGTCCACGCGCAGATCGACCGTCGCGGTCGCCATCGACTTCGTCGTCAGGATTGCATAGAGCCCGCCAAGGTCGATGAGCGAGGCGAGAATGCCGCCATGCATCGACTTGTTGTTCGGGTTGGAAACGAATTCCTCCCGCCATTCGAGGCCGATGACGAGCCGGCCTTCTCCCGCTTCCTCGACCTTGAGGCCGAGCCAGCGCTGAAAGGGCGAAATGTCGAGAAAGTCCTGCCAGGTCTGAAGCGGCTCCGTCATCGGTCCGCCCTCCCGCCAGCGGCGGATCGTCCGCGCATGGAGCCCGCGCTCCGGCCGTGATAATGCTTGACCATGTGTTCCCGACCCTCCCACAAATCCCCTCTTCCGGGGGACGACCATTTCACCCGGCCCGCATGGAATGGCAAGAGCGGAAAGATGAAGCGTCTCGCCAGTCTTCTCATCCTGCTGTCGGCGGCTCTCGCGGCTGCTCCCGCCACGGGCGCGCGCGCGGGGGAGGCGGCGCCCCGGCGCGTCGTGTCGATCAATCTCTGCTCCGACATGCTGGCGCTCGAACTCGCCGATCCCGGCACGGTCAAATCCGTCTTCCGCGTGACGGCGGATCCGGAGGATTCGCCCGTCGCCGATCTCGCAAGGCGCCTGCCGCTCAACAATGCGACGGCGGAGGAAATTCTCTCGCTCAATCCCGATCTGGTGCTCGCGCATCGCTATACTTCGCCCTTCACCCTCGCCATGCTCAAGCGGGCGCAGGTGCCGGTGGTGCAGGTGAAGGATGCGGCGGATTTCGAGGATATTCGCGACAATGTGCGCGCCGTCGCCGCCGCTCTCGGCCATCCCGAGCGCGGCGAAGCGTGGATCGCGCGCTTCGATGCCTCGCTCGCCCGCTCCGCGCGCATGGCGCCTCGGCACCCCGTTCGCGCCGTCATCTATCAGGACCTCGGCGGCGCGGCGGCATCGGGCACCATTCTCGGCGCGCTGCTCGATCATGCGGGCTTCGAGAATGTCGTGAAGGCGAGTTCCGGCGGCGGCTTCATCAATCTGTCGATCGAGGAACTGATCGGGATGCGGCCGGATTTCGTCGCCGTCGGTGTCTATCGCGCGCATGAACCATCGCTTGCGCATGAGCTGCTCGTCCATCCGGCGCTGCGCGACTATACGGCGCGCTTCGCCCGCACGGTGGAGCTGCCCGCCAAGCTCTGGACCTGCGGCACGCCCTTCGTCACCGAAATTGCCGACAGGCTCGCCGCCGCCCGCGACGAGTTTGCCGCCGCGAGGGTCAATTGATGCGCGCCCGCCCGTTCCTCACCGTCAGCCTCGCGCTCGCCGCGCTCGTCGCGCTGCTCTTCCTCGCTTCGGTCTTTGTCGGCCGGGGCGGCGAATTGCTGTTCGGCAGGCTTCGGGCGATCGACGCGATCGACCGCGAACTCGCCTGGCTCATCCTTGAGGAAGTGCGCCTGCCGCGCGCGCTGCTCGGCCTTCTTGTCGGCGCGACGCTCGGCCTCACGGGGGCGGCGCTTCAGGGCCTGTTGCGAAACCCGCTTGCCGAGCCCGGCCTCATCGGCGCATCGAGCGGCGCGGCGCTGGGCGCCGTGCTCGTCTTCTATTTCGGCCTCGCGGCGGGATCGGGCCTGCTGGTGCCTTTTGGCGGCGTGGCGGGCGCGCTTGCAAGCCTCGGCGTTCTCTATCTGCTGGCGGGGCGCGATCCCTCGATCGTCACCATCATCCTCGCCGGTGTCGCCATCTCCGCCTTCACCTCGGCGCTCACCTCGCTCGCGCTGAGCCTCGCCGCCTCGCCCTATGCGGTTTACGAGATCATCTTCTGGCTTCTGGGCTCGCTCACCGACCGGAGCATGGATCAGGTGCGTTTCGCCGCGCCCTTCATGGCGCTCGGCGTGCTGCTCGTCGCCACGGCGGCGCGCGGTCTCGATGCGCTGACGCTTGGCGAGGATACGGCCGCGACGCTCGGCTTCGATCAGGCGTCGATCAAGGGGCGCGTCGTCATCGGCACCGGCCTTGCGGTGGGTGCCGCCGTGTCGGTCACGGGCGTCATCGGCTTTGTGGGCCTCGTCGTGCCGCATCTCCTCCGCCCGCTGGTGGGGCACGAGCCGGGACGGCTCCTCTGGCCGAGCGCGCTTGGCGGCGCGGCGCTGACGCTCGCCGCCGACCTCGTGGTGCGCCTTCCGCTATCGGGCCCCGAACCCAAGCTCGGCGTCGTCACATCGCTTCTCGGCGCGCCCTTCTTCCTCTGGCTCATCCTGCGCACCCGGCGGGAGGCGCCCTGATGAAGCTCATGGTGGAAAATCTGCGGGCGGCGCTTGGGGGCTCGCATGTTCTGCACGGCGTCTCTCTCTCAGCCGAAGCGCCGGGCTTCGTCGGTCTGGTGGGCCCCAACGGCGCTGGCAAGACCACGCTCGTCCGCGCCATCGCCAATCTCATTTCCTTCGAGGGCCGGATCGAGATCGACGGCTGCCCAGTCGCGGAACTCGAGCCGCGCGTTCGCGCGAAGCGGATCGCCTATCTCGCGCAAGGGGCGGAGAGCCATTGGCCGCTTTCGGTCGAACGTCTCGTGGCGCTCGGCCGCCTGCCGCATCTCGAGCCCTTTCGTGGGCCGGGCCCCGAGGACGAGGTGGCGATCGAACGCGCCATGGCGCTCGCCGATGTGACGAGATTCCGCCACCGCGACGTGCTGACGCTTTCGGGCGGCGAGCGCGCCCGCGTGCTGCTCGCCCGCGCGCTCGGCGTCGATGCGCCGCTCCTGCTTGTCGACGAGCCCGTGGCGGCGCTCGATCCCTATCACCAGCTCGGCGTGATGGAAGTGCTCCGCGCCTATGTCGCGCAAGGGCGAACGGTCATTGCCGTGCTGCACGATCTTTCGCTCGCCGCGCGTTATTGCGACCGGCTCATCCTGCTCGACGACGGGCTGATCCGCGCCGATGGCGCGCCGGGCGATGTGCTGACGCCTGAAAATCTCCGCTCGGTCTATCGCATCGAGGCGCTGATCGGCGGCGAGGGGCAGGGCTTCCACATTCTTCCGCTGAAGCGGGTGGAATGAAAAAGCCCTCCCGTCGCCAGGACGGGAGGGCTCGAAGTTTGTTCTCGATGGGCAGCTTTTATTCCGCCGCCACGTAGTTCCCGACCTTCTGGCCGAAATTGACGGCCTTGAGATATTCGATGCCCTTTTCGGCGATCGCATCTCCGACCATTTCGTCGCCCTCGCCCTTCAGCTCTTCCATGTCGACATAGACGGCATAGAAGGCGCGGGTGCGCTCAGTGATGATGCCGCCCTTGAGCAGCGTCTTGATCAGCACACGGAAGATATTGGTGCTGCTCGACATGGCCCTGCGGCGGTCGTCATCGGTGCGCGTCTTGAGGATGATTTCCTGCACTTCCTGCCAGTCGAGGCCGTACTTGGCGTAGATGTGCTTCTTCTGCTCGGGGCTGCCGAGGTTGAAGAGCAGCGTCTGGAAGCAGGTCGCGGCCCAATCCTCGATGCGGTTGCGCTCTTCCTCGTTGAGATGCGGAACCGTGCGGTCGGCCCAGATCTTGCCGAACTTGTGATGGAAGGCTTCGTCCGTCATCACGAGCTGGCAGAGATGGCGCAGCAGCGGATCGTTCGAATGGGTGTAGAGCGAGGCGAAGGCGCCCATGGCGAGGCCCTCGACCAGCATCTGCATGCCGACGATCTTCTTGTAGACTTCCGGCGCCAGCACCATTTCGGTAAGCAGGTTGCCGAGCGTCGGGCCGACCGGATAGGGCTTGCCCCAACGCGTCTCGATATATTTCGAGAAGCCGGTCACATGGCGCGCCTCTTCGCGCGTCTGGTTCGCGGCATATTCCTGCGCGCCCGGGTCCTTCAGGATGTGGCAAAGGCTTGCCGAGAGCGCGAGCGCGCCGGCCTCGCCATGCAGGATCGAGGAGAGCGACCAGCGCGTCGTGTCGTTCGCGAACTGGATCTTCTGCTGCTCGGTCAGCCGGTCGGCGATCGGCGTGTGCAGCTCGAGCACCTGGTCGAGCGGCATGATCGGCGTGGTGTCGAGGTCGAAGGGCTGGTTGTAGTCGATATATTTCTTGTCGAGCGGGTCCCAGAAGTGGTCATGGGTCGCCGAAATGATCTTGTCGAAGGCCGTCGAACGCCGGCCATAGCGATCGACGTCCATCATCGCCGGGAAGTCGTCGGGGGCGACTGCGTCGTAAGCGGCATCTTTGGTGATGTCGTTGCTCAAGGTTCTATCCTCTCCAATGGCCGCGCATTTCGGGGGCGAGCGGCCAAACTCCTCCATCCGGCGCGAGCCCGCACCGGCTGACTGTGACTCTGCGTCACAAGGGGGAAGGGCCAAACCCGATTCGTGCTTTTGTTTGAAAATAGGAAACGTTCGCAATTGCGAAAGGAAATGCCGGGCAGGCCTCGTCAGCCCGCGTCTTCCGGGTCGCGCATCTGCCGTCCGACCTCGCTTGCAAGGGCGAGAAGGTGGGGCAGGATTTCCGCGGCCCTCGCGGCGCTCAGCCGGTTCGAGGGTGCCGTGACCGCGAGCGCGAAGCGCGAAAGGCCGGGATTGGAAAAGAGCGGTACGGCAAGGCTCGCCGTCGTCGCGTCGAATTCGCCCTGCTCGTAGCGATAGCCTTCGGCGAGGATGCGCTCCGAAAGGTCGAAGATCGCCCTGAGGCTTCGCGGCGTCCTGGGGGTTAGCGGCGCCGGGGGACGGTCGCGATAGAGCGACTGCACGAAGGCGCGCTCGCGATAGGCGAGCAGCACCTGCCCTGCGCCACAGGCATGGGCGTCCATGCGCGGCAGTCTGGTGAAGGCATCGCCCCCGAGGTCGATGCCCCGCGCCGGGTCGATCGCCAGCGCCTGCGTGCCGTCGAGCCACGCCAGATAGACCTCCTCGCCAATGGCGGAACTGGCGCGCAGGACGAGGCCCCGCGCCGCATGAGAGAGCGTGGCGAGCAGCGTCACGCGGTCGGCGACGCGGAAAATCTTGTGGCCGAGCGTATAGCGCCCATCCTCCGCATCCTTGCGGACATAGCCGTGCCGCACCAGCACGGCGAGGTGCCCGAAGGCGGTCGAGCGGTGCATGCCCTCGGCACGCGCGATCTCGGCGAGGCTCATGGGCCTGCGTTCGCGCGAGAGCCGTTCGATCAGCGCCAGCGCCTTGTCGAGTGAGCTGTTTGCATACTGAGTCATGGGGGAGTCTTATCAGCCCCGGCGCGGCCCCGCGAGTGGCTGGAAACTGGGGTAGAATGGGCCTCGCGCCCTGCCCGGCGCGAACGGAACCGAGAAGGACGACATGAACGAGAAGCCCCATCCCCCCGCCGTCGAAACCGCGCAGACGCTTTCTCCCTCCTTCCGGCCGGCTTTCGACGATCCCGACTTTCTGCTGCGCGACGAGCTTCGCCCCGTTCGCCTTCAACTCGAACTGCTGAAGCCGGAGCTTGTGCTTCGCGATCACAATATCCGCTCGACCATCGTCGTTTTCGGCAGCGCGCGCGTGCCCTCGCCCGAGGATGCCGAATGCCATTGCGACGAGGCCGAGGCGGCGCTGGCCGTCGACCCGGACAATGCGGAGCTGCGGCGCGAGGCGCAGGCGCGCAGGAACCAGCGCGAACGCTGCCGCTATTACGAGGAGGCGCAGCGTTTCGGCCGGATCGTCTCCGAAGCCGCGCAGACGCCCGAGTGGCGCGACTATGTCATCATGACGGGTGGCGGTCCGGGCATCATGGAGGCGGCAAATCGCGGCGCCTCCGACGCGGGCCGTGTTTCGGTGGGGCTCAATATCAGCCTGCCGCACGAACAGGTGCCCAACCCCTACATCACGCCGGAGCTTGCCTTCCAGTTCCACTATTTCGCGCTTCGCAAGATGCATCTCCTGATGCGGACGAAAGCGCTCGTCGTCTTTCCCGGCGGCTATGGCACGCTGGACGAACTCTTCGAGACGCTGACCCTCGTCCAGACCGGCAAGATCGCGCCCATGCCCATTCTTCTTTTCGGCGAGGAATATTGGCGGCGCATCATCAATTTCGACGCCATGGTGGAGGAGGGCGTGATCTCCCCTTCGGATCTCGACATCTTCCGCTTCGTCGAGAGCGCCGAGGAGGCGTGGCACATCATCTCCACCTTCGAAAAAGGCGCGGGCGCCACGCCGGCCCCCGGCCATCAGCCGCTCTGAGCGGCTGATGATCCGCCGGATTTTGCACTGCGTAAGACATTGCCGGGACCACTTCTCAAATATCGAATGTCATGTCCGCCATCGTCTGGTTCCGTCAGGATCTGCGCCTTGCAGACAATCCCGCCCTCGCTGCCGCCACTCAGCGCGGTGAGGTTCTGCCCGTCTATATTCTCGATCCGGACATGGCGATCGGCGGCGCGTCGCGTTGGTGGTTGCATGGGAGCCTCGAGGCGCTTGGGCGCGATCTCGCGCGTCTCGGCGCGCCGCTCGTCCTGCGGCGGGGCCGGCCTCTTGATGTTCTGAACGCGCTTGTCGAGGAAACGGGTGCCGGCGCCGTTTTCTGGAACCGCTGCTACGAGCCCGAAATCATCGCGCGGGACAGCCAGGTGAAATCGTCGCTCGCCGCGCGCGGCATCGAGACGCGGAGCTTCAACGGGGCGCTTCTCATCGAGCCCTGGGAGATGAAGACCGGCGCGGGCGAGCCCTACAAGGTCTTCACGCCCTTCTGGCGGGCGCTCTCGGCGCGCTCGCCCTTCGATGCGCCTGCCCCGGCGCCGGATTCGCTGCGCGGGGCGCCCCACGTCGCGTCGGACGATCTCGCCACCTGGCACCTCAGGCCCTCGCAGCGCGACTGGGCAGTGGGGCTTCGCGCCACCTGGCAGCCGGGCGAGGCGAGCGCGCAAACGCGCCTCGTCGCCTTTCTCGAGGGGCTAGCCGCGCGCTATGGCGATCAGCGCGATTTTCCCGCCGTCGAGGCGACGTCGCGCCTCTCGCCGCATCTTCACTGGGGCGAAATATCGCCGCGCCGGATCTGGGCCTCGGCCGCCGCTTTCGCCCATGCGGAGCCTTCCGCATCGGCGGGCGTCGGCTCGTTCCTGCGCGAACTCGGCTGGCGTGAGTTCTGCGCCCATCTTCTTTTCCACTGGCCGGAGATCGCCTCGCGCGCATGGAAGCCCGCATTCGACGCCTTTCCGTGGCGGGCGGACCGGCAGGGCTTCAATGCCTGGGCGCGTGGGCGCACCGGCTATCCGATCGTCGATGCGGGCATGCGCGAACTCTGGCAGACCGGTTTCATGCACAATCGCGTGCGCATGATCGTCGCCTCCTTTCTTGTGAAGGATCTGATGATCGACTGGCGCGAGGGAGCGGGCTGGTTCGAGAACACGCTTGTCGATGCCGATCTCGCCAGCAATCGCGCCAACTGGCAGTGGGTGGCGGGGTCGGGCGCCGACGCATCGCCCTTCTTCCGTATCTTCAATCCGGTGACGCAGGGCGAGAAGTTCGATGCCGAGGGCGCTTATGTGCGCCGCCATGTGCCGGAGCTCGCCGGGCTCGACCGCCGTTTCATACACAGGCCATGGGAGGCGCCGAAACCCGCGCTCGACGAGGCGGGCATCGTGCTCGGCAAGACCTATCCCCTGCCGATGGTCGATCATGCCGCCGCGCGCGCCCGCGCGCTCGCTGCTTATGAGGCGCTGAAGCGGCGCTGAAGTCAGCGCGTCGCGAGATAGTGCGAATAGAGGGCGAGGCTCGCCGCCACCGTCGCGTTGAGCGATTCGACCGCGCCCGTCATCGGAATGGCTAGACGGCGGACCTTCAGCGTTTCGGGTATGCCCCGGCCTTCCTCGCCGAGCACGAGCCGCATGTCGCGCGGCCACGAGAAGCCCGCCATGTCCTCGCCCTCCGCATCGAGTGCGAGAATGGGACCGGCGCTGCCGCCAAGCTCCGCCCATGAAGGCCCGCGCAGAAGCGTGAGTTCGAATTGCGCATTCGCCGCCGCGCGCAGCGCCTTGGGGTGGAAGGGATGCGCCGCCTCCGCCATGAGCACGATGCGCGTGGCGCCGAAGGCCGCGGCGCTGCGAAGCGCGGCGCCGAGATTGTTCGGATCGCCGAGCGCACAGACAAGCTCGAGCCCCCGGGGCGGCGAGGCGAGATCGGCCTTGGGCATCTCGGGCGTCTTGCCGACGAGAAGCGGAAAGCCGGTGCCCGATGAATCGAGCGCATCGAAGATCGCGCGCGAGACACGGAACTTCTCGATATGGGCGGGGAGTTCCAGCCCCGCGACCTGATCGGGGTCGATGGCGATCACCGCATGGAAGCGCTGCGGATGGCGCGCCAGGGCTTCCGGCACCGCCTTGCGTCCCGCGAGCAGAAATTCCCCATGCTTTCTGATGCCGCGGCTCTCGACGAGCTGTTCCCATTTCTTCGCGTGGGGATTCTGGGAACTTTCGATGACGCGCCAGTAACCGCTGCTCATGTGCTTTCGATTTCTTCGGTGTTCGGTTGTGGTGTTCGGTTGGGGTGTTCGGTTGGGGTGTTCAGTCGGGGCGGCGCGACCGGCGCTGCCTTAATTGGCCCGCGGCGCACCCATTTATGCCGCTTTTTTGACGCGAAGCATATCTAGCCTGTCCGATCGGTAATGTTTGAAATTTCCACGCGGCTTCGGGCGAGTTTCGCCGGCCGCGTCCGCCGGAAAGGGCGGAAATAAGGACGTGAGAAATGAAGACGATCGGATTTGAGAGACGGGCCTCCTCGCGCGTGAGGAAGCTCATGCTCGCCGCGCTGGCGGCGTCGGCCCTGGCGACCGGCCTTGCGGCAGGCCCGGCGCTGGCCGATCCTCCGCGCCACAAGGCTCATTGGGATCGCGGCTATCATCGCGGCTGGGAACGCCACTATTGGGGGCCGCGCGGTTATGTCTATTGGGCGCCGGGCTACGTCTATCCGCCGCCGCCTGTCGTCTATGCGCCGCCGCCCGTCTATTACGCGCCGCCTCCGCCGCCCGTTTATTACGGCGCACCCTCGCTCAATGTGGTGATACCGATTCGCTGACCGGGCTTGCTTGCATCCCCTTCTTGTCCCGGCGACACTTCGCCCAATCGAGAGGGGGATTCATGTCCGGTCTGGTGAGTGAGGAAGTCGAAGGGCGGCCATTGCCGGTGGGCGGCTTCTGCGAGGAAGCCTTTGCGCCGGTGCGCCGCGCCTTCGTCGAGAATTTCACGCTGCGTGGCGAGCCGGGAGCCGCCATCGCGCTCATCGTTGGCGGCCGCGTGGTCGCCGATCTCTGGGGCGGTTGGCGCGACCGCGCGCGCTCGGCGCCCTGGCAGCGCGAGACGCTGGTGAATTTCTTTTCCATCGGCAAGGCGCTTTCCGCGCTCTGCGCGTTGAAGCTCGTCGAGAAGGGGCTGGCCGATCTCGATGAGCCGCTGGCGCGTACCTGGCCCGAATTCGCCGCCTGCGGCAAGGAGACGATCACGCTCCGCCATGCGCTTTCGCATCGCGCGGGCCTTCCCGCCATTCGCGCACCGCTTCCCGATGGCGCGATGCTCGACTGGCCGCTCATGATCCGCGCGCTCGAAGCGCAGACGCCCTGGTGGGAGCCCGGCACGGCCCATGGCTATCATGTCAATACGTTCGGCTATCTTCTCGGCGAGATCATCCGCAGGCGGATGGGTGTGACGCTGGGCACGCTGCTCCGTGACGAGATCGCAGGACCGCTCGGCGCGGATGCCTATATCGGCCTTCCGGTGGCGGAACATGGACGCGCCGCCGAATTTCTCTGGCCGGCGGTGAACCCGCCTGCGCCGGAAGGCGTCATGAGCGACGATGTGCTGATGAAGTGGAACACCTATTGGAACCCGCCGGGCATTTCGGGCGCGGGCTGGATCAATACTACCGCGTGGCGGAGCGCGGAAATCCCCTCGACCAACGGGCACGGCACGGCGCGGGGCGTCGCCCGCATCTATTCGGCACTCGCCAATGGCGGCGCCATCGACGGGGTCGAGGTCATCGCCCCCTCGCTTCTTCGCGAAGCCGTCACTGAACATTCCTATGGGCCCGACCGCGTTCTCGAGCGCGACTCGCGCTTCGGCCTCGGCTTCCAGCTTCCCCAGCCCGAGCGCACGCTGGGCCCCAATGCGGGCGCTTTCGGCCATTTCGGCGCGGGCGGCTCGCTCGGCTTCTGCGATCCGGAGGCGGGCGTCGCCTTCGCCTATGTCACGAACGACATGGGTCCGCGCTGGCAGAACCCTCGCAACAGGGCGCTGATCGAGGCGATCTATCTCGGACTGGAGGGGAAGGGCTGATCGGAAGAGAAAGGCCGGGGTTGCCCCGGGGAGGCATGGTGCTGTTGGAGAGGATTGAACTCTCGACCTCTCCCTTACCAAGGGAGTGCTCTACCACTGAGCTACAACAGCATCACATTGCGGCCTTGCGCCGGCGGGCGACGCGAGCGGGCGGAAAGTGCCACAGGGTGCCACCCCGCGCAAGCATGGAACGGCAAAGTTGACGAGCCCTTTCCATTCGGCCCATATGCGCGTTATTGCCAGCTTCCGAGGTTCAGGGCCAGCGCCATGAGAGACAAGCCGCACGACAATCAGGGCCGCCGCCAGCCGGGCCAGGGTCCGGCCCGCGCCCAGCAGGCGCGCGAGGCGCGGCTTGCCGAAGCGCTGAGGGCGAATCTGCGCAAGCGCAAGGCGCAGGCAAAGAGCCGCGCAGCCGAATCGGTCCCCGGGCAGGACTCGAAAACATCCCCCGAGGCAGAGTGATTTCTCGCTCTTTGCGGCCGGAGCGGCGTGACTCTTCGGGCCTCCGCCCCTATAAAACGGGGAACACCCGGAGCGCATGAGCCTTCGGGCTTCCGCTCACCGGACCCCATCATGGACACGATCCACATTCGCGGCGCCCGCCCGCTCAAAGGGGCGATCCAGATCAGCGGCGCGAAAAATGCCGCGCTCCCGCTGATGACGGCGGCGCTTCTGACCGACGAGGCGCTGACCCTCACCAATGTGCCCCAACTCACCGATGTGCGCTCGCTGATGCGGCTCCTTGGCGTGCTCGGCAGCGAGATCGAGCGCGTGACGGGGCCGCATGGCGACGCGCTGACGATTCGCACCGCGACCATCCGCTCGACCACCGCGCCTTATGAGATCGTCTCGCAGTTCCGCGCGAGCTTCTGGGTGCTGGGCCCGCTGGTCGCCCGCTGCCGGGCGGCCAAGGTGTCGCTGCCCGGCGGCTGTGCCATCGGCGCGCGACCCGTCGATCTCTATATCAAGGGCCTGCAGAAGATGGGCGCCGAGATCGACCTCGTGGACGGCTACGTCCTCGCCAGCGCGCCGGAGGGCCTGAAGGGCGCCATCATCCGCCTGCCCATCGTCTCCGTCGGCGTCACCCATACGCTGATGATGGCGGCGACCCTCGCCGATGGCGAGACGATCATCGAGAACGCCGCGCGCGAGCCCGAGGTCACGGACCTCGCCAACTGCCTCGTCGCCATGGGCGCGAAGATCCAGGGCATCGGCACCTCGACCCTGAGGATCGAGGGCGTCGAGCGCCTCCACAGTGCCACGCACCGCGTGATTTCCGACCGCATCGAGGCGGGAACCTATGCGATCGCGGCCGCCATGACCGGCGGCGATGTGACGCTTGCCGGCGTCGAGCCGGAGATTTTCGAGGCGGCGCTGTCGCTGCTGCGCGCGGCCGGCGTCGGCGTCGATGCGCGGCAGGGCGAGGTGCGCATCTTCCGCAATGGCGAGCGGCTTCAGGCGACGAATGCGGTAACGCAGGTCTATCCGGGCTTCCCGACCGATCTGCAGGCGCAGTTCATGGCGCTGATGACGACGGCGGCGGGCGAATCCGAAATCACCGAGACGATCTTTGAAAACCGCTTCATGCATGTGCAGGAGCTGGCGCGTTTCGGCGCGGACATCTCGCTTCACGGCGACAAGGCACTGGTGCGCGGCGTCGAGAAGCTGAAGGCCGCGCCGGTCATGGCGAGCGATCTGCGCGCCTCCGCCGCGCTCGTCATTGCGGGCCTCGCGGCCGAGGGCGAAACGGCCATCAATCGCGTCTATCATCTCGATCGCGGTTTCGAGCGGATCGAGCAGAAACTCTGTGCCTGCGGCGCCGAAATCTGGCGCGCCAAGGCGTCCTGAAACGAGGCGTCCTGAAACTGTGGCATCCTGAAAGGAGTGTCGGGCCGATATGAGCGGATTGCGCCTCAGCGCGGAAGACAAGGCCGATCTCGAAGTCATCTCCGCCTGTCTGCAGGATGCGGTGACGCAGGTGCGCGATCTCGTCTTCCTGCCGCAGGCGCGCCGCTTCGCCATGGTGGTCAACCGCTTCCGCTGGGAGACGGAGGGCCGGCGCGGGAAGACCCATGAGCGCTCCCGCGCCGGGCTGCATTTCGAGAATGTGCTGAAGGCCCGCGCGCGCAATATCGCGCAGGGAAAGCCGGAGGGCGTGCTCAATCTGCTCGCCATCGGCTTCGAGGAGGTCGATGCGCCGTCCGGCATCGTGACCCTTTCCTTCTCGGGCGGGGGAGAGATCAGGCTTGAAGTCGAGGCTCTCGATGTGCATCTCTCGGATCTCGGCCTCGTCTGGGAGACGGGCAACCTTCCCACACATGATGCCGACTGACTTTTTCCGGTTGAGAGACCCTGAGCCATGGCCATTCGACTAGATGCTTCGGCGCCGGATTTTTCCGAAGCCTTTGAAACGCTCCTCGGCGCCAAGCGCGAAGCGTCGGTCGACGTCAACGACGCCGTGGCGAAGATCATCGCGGATGTGCGCGCCCGCGGCGACGAGGCGCTCATCGAACTGACGAAACGCTTCGACCACATCGCGCTGACGCCCGCGGCCCTGCGGATCGCGGATGGCGAACTCGACGCCGCGCTCGGCGCCTGCGACAGCGAAACGCTCGAGGCGCTCCGCATGGCGAAGGCGCGCATCGAGGCCTATCACGCGCGCCAGAAGCCCGAGGATGGCCGCTACACCGATGCCGAGGGCGTGGAACTCGGCCATCGCTGGACGCCGGTCGGCGCCGTCGGCCTTTATGTGCCGGGCGGCACGGCGAACTATCCAAGCTCCGTGCTCATGAATGCGGTGCCGGCAAAGGTCGCCGGCGTGAAACGCGTCGTCATGGTCGTTCCGACGCCGGACGGCAGGATGAACCCGCTCGTGCTTGCGGCCGCGCGGCTCGCGGGCGTCGATGAGGTCTACCGCGTCGGCGGCGCGCAGGCCGTGGCGGCGCTCGCCTATGGCACGGCGACGATCCGGCCCGTGGACAAGATCGTCGGCCCGGGCAATGCCTATGTCGCCGCCGCCAAGCGCCAGGTCTTCGGCCTGGTCGGCATCGACATGATCGCGGGGCCTTCCGAAATTCTCGTCGTCGCCGATGGCGAGAACGATCCGGGCTGGATCGCGGCCGATCTTCTTTCGCAGGCCGAGCATGACGAAAGCTCGCAGTCGATCCTCATCACGGACGATGCCGGTTTTGCCTCGCGCGTCGAGGAGGCGGTCGAGGCGCAGTTGAGGGAGCTTCCCCGCGAGGCGACGGCTCGAAAGAGCTGGACGGATTTCGGCGCCGTGATCGTCGTGAAGACGCTTGCCGATGCGGTGCCGCTCGTCGACCGCCTCGCGCCGGAGCATCTGGAAGTGGCGCTCGCCGATCCCGAGCCCTTCGCCGCGCGGGTTTCCAATGCGGGCGCGATCTTTCTCGGCCGTTACACGCCGGAGGCCGTGGGCGACTATGTGGCGGGATCGAATCACGTCCTGCCGACAGCGCGCAGCGCGCGTTTCTCCTCGGGCCTCAACGTGCTCGATTTCATGAAGCGCACCTCGATCGTGCGCTGCGATCCGGCTTCGCTGGCCGCAATCGGGCCTGCGGCCGTGGCGCTCGCGAAAGCCGAGGGGCTCGATGCGCATGGCAGATCGGTATCGATCCGGCTCAATAAATAGGCCCGGCCGCCATCGGGCCGTTCGGCCGGACGCCGAAATCCTTCATCGCGACAGGCGAGGGCCGGGCGATCCGGCCGTCCCGCTCGCTTCGATCCGCCAAATCGGCTTAAAGTGACGAGCGCCTGCAAGAGAGCCACAGACGAGGGCATGGACAGTTCGCGAGACAGATCGACCTTCAGAATCGCCGAGCTTGTGCTCGACGAACGGACGGTCGTGCGCCGCAGTCCTGATGTCGAGCACGAACGCAAGGTCGCCATCTTCGATCTGCTGGAGGAAAACAGCTTCGCCCCCGTCGGCAGTCCCGGCGGGCCCTATGTCCTCCATCTCGCGATCGAGGAAAACCGCCTCGTCTTCGACATCCGTCTCGACAAGGCGACGCCGCACGGCAAGGTCATGCTGTCGCTGACGCCCTTCCGCAAGATCATCAAGGATTATTTCCTGATCTGCGAGAGCTACTACGACGCGATCAAGACGGCGGCGCCTGCGCAGATCGAGGCGATCGATATGGGCCGGCGCGGTCTTCACAATGAGGGATCGCAGCTTCTGAAGTCGCGCCTCGACGGCAAGGTCGATATCGACTTCGACACGGCGCGGCGGCTCTTCACGCTGATCTGTGTGCTGCACATCAAAGGTTGAGCCCTATGAGTTCCAGGACGCAGCCGGGTTCCGTGCTCTTCGTCTGTAATCTGAATTCAGTGCGCTCCCCCATGGCGGAGGCGCTGATGAAGTCGATCTGCGGCAAGCGGATCTATGTCGATTCGGCGGGGCTCGCGCCCACCGAGCGCGATCCCTTCGTGCTCGAGGTGCTGAACGAGATCGGCGTCGACATGGCTGCCGACAGGCCGATGAGCGTGGAGGATATCGGCATCGGCTCCTTCGACCTCATCGTCTGTCTGACCGAGGAGGCGCGCGAGCGCATCTCCGCCGAGTTGCGGGGAGAGGCGGTCGAAATCGAGTTCTGGCCGACCATCGACCCCTTCGCCGCGGGCGAGCGGGGGAGCCGCGAACAGAGGCTTCATGCCTATCGCCAGCTCCGCGAGGAGCTGCGCCGCATGATCTCGGATCGCTTCGCGGGCGGCGAAAAAGCCCGGACAGGCGGCGCGGAGCGCCGAATCCCGCGCTAAATCAAGGGTTTGCGCGTGTTTAGTGGGCCAAAAGTCGCCTCTCCCTCTTGATTTTGGCTGGCTTTGTGCTCATTCTCCCGGCCAAATCTCGAAGGAATTTGAATGTCCAAGGAAGAGCTGCTTGAGTTTCCGGGCGTCGTGACGGAGTTGCTTCCGAACGCGACGTTTCGCGTCAAGCTCGAGAACGATCACGAAGTCATCGCCCACACCGCCGGCAAGATGCGCAAGAACCGCATCCGCGTGCTCGCGGGCGACAAGGTGCTTGTTGAAATGACGCCCTACGATCTCACCAAGGGCCGGATCACCTATCGCTTCAAATAAGCGCATGGCGGGGTTTCTCCGCGTGAGCGCGTGCCCCTGGCGCCGTCCGAGATGACCTCTCCCGCAAAGCCCCGCCTCATCCTCGCAAGCGCATCCCCGCGCCGTCTCGCCCTTCTGGAGCAGATCGGTATCGTGCCCGATGCCGTGGCCGCCGCCGATCTCGACGAGACGCCGGCGCGGGGCGAGCTGCCGCGCACCCATGCCCGGCGCCTGGCGCGCGAAAAGGCCCGGACAGGCGGCGCGGAGCGCTGAATCCCGCGCTAAATCAAGGGTTTGCGCGCATTTAGCGGGCCAAAAGTCGCCTCTCCCTCTTGATTTTGGCTGGCTTTG
>NZ_JBATUH010000115.1:0-48170 GCF_049671045.1 Parvibaculum sp.
CGCGCCCAGTCCGGCAGCGGCGGCGTCTCGGTGCGTACCACGAGAATATCCGGCACGGGCACGCGGCGCTGCTCGCCCTCGATGCGCCAGATTCTGCCGCCATCGGGGAGCGGAATTTCCTCCGCCTCCGGAACAAGAGCGGCGGCAATGAGATTGTACCAGCAATCGGGGGCCGGTTCCGTCTTGCCGCGATAGCCGCAGACATAGAGCCTGTCGCGCGCCCTCGTCATCGCGACATAGAGAAGGCGGCGATATTCCTCGCCCTGCGCCTGGCGATGAGCCTCGCGGGCGCGGGCGGAAATCTCGTCTTCATCCTTGCGACGAGCAGGCCAGAGAAAGAGCTTCGGTTCCGTCGGCAAGGCGAGGAGCGGCGGATCGTGGCGCCCGGATGGCGCTGCGCAGGTATCGGGCATGAAGACGATATCAGCCTCGAGGCCCTTCGCGCCGTGAACCGTCATCACGCGCACCTCGTCGCGTCCCTGCTCCATGTCGCGCTTGATTTCCGAGGCGCCCCGTTCGACCCAATGGAGAAAACCCTGGAGCGACGGCGCATGCAGACGCTCATATTCGAGCGCGAGCGAAAGGAACTCGTCTATCGGATCGTTCGCATCGGGCCCGAGGCGGGCGAGCAATTTGCGCCGCCCGCCCCCGGCCGCCAGAAGCTCGGCATAGAACTCATAAGGCCGCTCGAAATCGGCGCGCTTCAACAGGGCGGCAAGGAGCGCATGGGCCTCGCCGAAGCGCGAGGCCGCCCCCTCATGCGCGGAAAGCGCCTGCCAGAGCCGCCCCTTGCGGCCCCAGGCAAGCGTGAAAAGCTCCTCCTCGCCGAGACCGACGAGCGGGCTTTTGAGCACCGTTGCGAGAGTGAGATCGTCATCCGGCATCAGCACGAACTGGCCGAGCGCCATCAGATCCATCACGGCGATCTGCTCGGTCAGCACCATGCGGTCGGCACCCGCGACCGGAACGCCAAGCTCCTTCAGCTGGCGCACCATCTCGCTCACGAAGGAATTTCGCCGCTGGACGAGGATCAGAATATCGCCCGCGCGAATGGGGCGGCCTCGCGCCGCCAGCGGCTCGCCGCTATCGAGCCAGCCCCTGATGGTCGTAGCGATGCGCCTTGCGAGCTTTGCGGGCGGCGCCGTCTCGTTCATGTAGTCGAGTGGTGCGTCCCACGCGCTTTTCTCATCCTGCTCGTCGGGCGCCTCGGGCTCCCAGATTTCGACGAGGCCCGCATCGAGTTCGCGGTGCGCGATATGCATGTCGACCGCGCCCGATGCGGTAAGGCCCTGGCTGGCGATTTCCTGCGCGAAGACCTTGTCCACGGCCGAGAGCACCTGCGGCACGGAGCGGAACGAGCGCACGAGGCGAACGGGCCACCAGGTGAGTTCGGCCGCCTTGACGCGCGCCTCGAAATGGCGGTGCATGTCGGCGAAGCGCTGCGGATCGGCGCCCTGAAACGAGAAGATCGACTGCTTCTCGTCGCCCACGGCGAAGATCGTCCGCACACGTCCGCGCGCGCCATGCCCGGAAAGGAATTCATCGGTCAGCGCGGCGATCACGTCCCATTGCTCGGGACTCGTGTCCTGCGCCTCATCGACCAGAATGTGATCGATGCCGCCATCGAGCTTGAACAGCACCCATGCCGCCATCTCGCTTTCATGAAGCAGGCGGCGCGCATAGGAAATCAGATCCTCGTAATCGAGAAGGGCGCGGGCGCGCTTGGCGCGCTCGAAATCGGCGAGGATCGCATCGGCGAGATGAAAGACGGCTCCCGTCGCCTCCGCGACGCCGACGGCACGCAGCCGCGCGACGAGCCCCGTGATCCGCTCCTGCTCGCGCTGAAGCGCGGCGACGATGGAGGGATTTTCCTCGCCGAGCTTCTTGGTGATGAGGCTCTTTCGCGGCTCGTCCTTATTGGTGAGGAAGATCGACTTGTAGGTATCGAGGCGAGCGAGCCGCGCCTGTGGGTCGGCGAGAAAATCGGCAAGTGCCCTCGAGCGATCGACATCGGTTTTCGTGCCACGGGCGAGCGTCGCCGCGGCGGCGCGCATTTCCTTTTCAGGCACGGCCGCCATTTCGCGGCGGACGCGTTCGCTCGTCTCATCAATCTCCACGCCGAGCGTCTCGCAGACCGCGCCGATCGCGCCTTCGATACTGCCGAAAGCGGCAATGAGCTTCGCGAAGGCGCGGCGCTCGCCGGTGATCCCGGTCAGAAGACTTCCGAAGACAAACTCATCGACGCGCTCGACGATGAGTTGCAGCGCGCGGCCGAGCGCCGTGTCCGGCGCCCTGCCCGCGCGGCGCAGAACGCCGTCGCGCACTTCCATCATCAGATCGGCGGCGCTGCGATCGTCGAGAATGTCGAAATTCGCGGGCACGCCCGCCTCGAGCGGAAAGCGGCCGAGCAGCCGCTCGCAGAAAGCGTGGATGGTCTGGATCTTGAGCCCGCCCGGCGTTTCGATGGCGCGGGCGAAGAGCTTGCGGGCAAGCGCGATCTTCTCCCCGGAAGGGATCGGCCCTTCGATGCCAGCAATCTCGTAGGCGAGCTTTTCATCCTCCATCACCGCCCAGTCGCCAAGGCGCTGATAGAGACGGCCAGACATTTCGGCCGCTGCCGCCTTGGTGAAGGTGAGGCAGAGAATGCGGCCGGGGTCGGTGCCGGCCAGAAGAAGGCGCGCGACGCGCGTCGTCAGCGCATGCGTCTTCCCGGAGCCCGCATTGGCCGACACCCAGACGGAGGCGGCAGGGTCCGACGCGCGGAGCTGCTGTTCGTCTGCCGACGGACGTTTTTTTGTTTCGAGGGTGGAGCCGGATTCGCTCATTCGCCGCCTCCCGCCGCCGACCATTCCTTCACGCGGGCGAGATGGTCATAGTCGCCGAAGCGCGCCTCGAACATCGGGCGCGGACGCGAGAGATAGGGCGTCGTCTCAAGTTCATATTGCTTCAGGAGATCGACGAGGTTTTCGTAGATCCGCTCCACGAGATCGTCGGGCGCGAGGCTGTGTTTCTCGCCCGCCTTGTCGCCGCCCGTCAGCCGCAGATAGAGAAGGCGCGAGGTCCGCGCCTCGCCGATCTCGCCGAAGCCGCTTCGCGCCGCCATCGCCGCTTCCAGGGGAAGCTGCGGCGCAAGCCCGCTCTCGACCTGCGGGGTGCTCGGCACGGCGCCTGTCTTGTAGTCGATGATGGCGATGGTGCCGTCTTCAAGCTCGTCGATGCGGTCGGCCTTGCCAACGAGGCGCACGGGCCGTGAAAGCTCCGCGATCTCGATCTCGCCGCGCAATTCCGCATGAGCGCGGCGAAGGCCCGCGCGGTGCTCGCGCTCGAAATCGACGATCCAGCCCGCGATGCGCTTGAAGCGCGGCCACCAGAAGGCGGCGACGCCCGGCCGGTCCATCGCATGCGCAAAGGTAGCCTCGCCGATGCGGATGAGTTCGTCGAGCGCATTTTCGGGAAGCGCCTGCGGATAGGCGCGGGCGAAATTCTCGAGCGCCTTGTGGATGATGGTGCCGCGCTCGGCCGCCGACGCATCGGCGTCGATCGGATCGAGGATGTCGAGCTTCAGCACCTTCTTCGCATAGATCGAATAGGGGTCGCGGATGAGCGTCTCGATCTCGGTGACGGAGAAGCGCGCAGGCCGCGCGACGAGCGGCGGCGCCGGACGCGGCTTCGCGATGGGCGCGGCCCGCTCCGGCCGGTCAAGCTCGCCCGACCAGCCCGTCCACTGGGGCCGCGACAAGGCATCGGCGCGGCCGATGCCGCCGAGAAGGCTTCTGAGGCGCAGGAGCCAGCGCGAGGCGACGGTCGGCGCGCCCCCAACCTTGAGCGCCCTTGTGAGCACAACCTCCTCGGCGCTCGCGCCCGAAGCGAAATCATGCGCGGCAAGGCCGATACGCCGCTCGGGCGGCTCGATGGCAAGCTCTGCCCGCATCGGCCGGTTCAGCCATGGATCGATGCTGGCATCCCCCGGCCATGTGCCCTCGTTCAGTCCGCCCAGAATGATGCGGTCGGCATGCTGGAGGCGCGCTTCCAGCGGCCCCCAGATGAAGAGGCGCGGATGGCGGCCGAAGCGCGGGCGCAGGACGCGGCCCCCCGCAAGCTCGGCGAAAAGGCGCGGATAGGTTCTGGCCTCCACCTCGCCGAGCGCGGGCGCTGCCTCCAGCATCTCGCTGACGAACCGGAAGGCCCCCTCGCCCTCGTCGCCCGACCAGAGGCGCTTGTCGCCTCCCTCTCCTTGCGCAGCCGCCAGAGCCTCCGCCGCGACGATATGTGCGCGGATGAGCGCATCGAAAGGCGCGGCCCCGCCAGCGGCGAGATCGGCAAGCGGGGCAACAGCCCGTTCAAGCCGTGCAAGGAGGTCTTCAAGACCGGCGAGTTCCCGGACCGGCCGTCCCCGCGCCTCCAGCTCCGCCTTCGCCTCGCCGAGCGCGGCCCGCAATCCCGCCATGCCGGGCGCGGGGCGGGGCCCGCGCAGCACATGGCGCTCGAGCCTGCGAATGTCGGCGCGGAGCCGCGCGGGCTCGCCCCCGAGGCCCGCGAGCGGATGCTTGAGGCAGGCAAGAAGCGGCACGGGGGCGAAATCCTCCGCGATCATCTCCGCGACATGAGCGAGAAAGCTCATGGGCGGCGTCGCGGCGAGCGGCATGCCGCCCGAATCGTCGATGCCGATCTGCCAGCGGCGAAGCTCGGTCGCGACGCGGCGCGCAAGGCCCCGATCCGGCGTGACGAGCGCCGCCGTCTTTCCCGGCGTCTCCAGCGTTTCGCGCAGCATGAGCGCGATCGCCGTCGCCTCGTCGCGCTCGGTCGCGGCCTCGATCAGCGCCAGACCGTGAAGCGCGTCATCGGCTTCCTTTTCGAGCGCGGCGAGGTTCGCCCGCCAGCGCGATGTCGTGTCGGCGGGACGCAGTGCTTCTGAAAGGAGACGCAGGCGCGCCTTCTGCCATGGCGCTGTCTCGCAGCCCGGCCAGACGAGCACGTCGCTCCGGTCGGCGCGCATGAGCTGAAGGAGCTTCTTCATGCCGTATTGGGGATGGGATTCGCTGCCCGCGCCGCCGAGCCCGTCCCAGCTCTCCTTGTCGAGTTCGAAATCGAGGCCCGGCAGCACGACGGCGCCGAAGGGAAGCCGCGCGATGACGGAGAGAAGCTCGCCCGTCGCCGGGATCGAACCCGTGGAACCCGCCGCAATGACGGGATTTTCGGGCGGCGCGTCGCGCCAGCGCGCGGCCTCGGCCTCCAGGAGCGAATTGCGGCGCGCGACGCCTTCCATCGCGCCGAGGCGGGCAAGCTCCTCCGGCCAGCGCTCGGTCAGCACCTTCAGGAATTCGATGGTGAGCTGCCAATAGGCCGTGAACTCGTCGGGGACGAGACGCGCCAGCGCCCCGAGATCGGCCCGCTCCGTGAGCGCCATGTCGAGAAAGCGGCCGAGATCGGCGGCGAGCGCCAGCGCGCGGCCCGGATCGCGATCCTCGGGCGTGCCCGGAAGGTCGAGGATGAGGCGCGCCAGCCGCATCTGCCGCTCGAGCGGCGCGATGGCGGGCGGCAGGCCGAGGCTCGCGGCAGGCGAGGCGCCGACATCGAGCAGCAATTCGTCCTCATCGACATCGCCGAGCGGCCTCAGCACCGGCAGAAGCATGGCCTTGCCGCCACCGGCGCGCAGAAAGGCATCGCCAAGCGCGCGGGCGGCGCGGCGGGTGGGCAGAAGGATGGTGATGTCGGGAAGCTCGACGCGGCGGCCGAGCCGCTGCCCGAGCGTCGGATCGGCGATCAGGGTCCGCGCCAGGGCATCGAGAAACGGCGTGCCGGACGGAATGGAAAATACGCGCGGCGAATCGTGAAGCATAGGCGAGTGTACCCCTGTCCGGGGCGGAAGCCGCAAGCCGAAGATCGGCGCCGACCGCGGCGGGCGGGCGCTAGAGTTTCCTCATGAATTCCTCGGCGGCGTCGAGGTCCTCGGCCGTCCCCACATGCATCCATGTGCCCGACATGCGCTGGCCGAAAAGCCTGCCCGCCTCGATGAGCCGGTCCCAGATGAGATTGGTCGAAAAGGCGCCGTCGGGCCCCTCCGCGAAGAGCTGCGGCTTGATCACCTGCACGCCCGCAAACATGAAGGGAACGGTCTCGGAAGGCCCCCGGCGCGTGAGGCGGCCGAGCCCGTCCATCTGGAAATCGCCGCGCCCGACATAGCCGATCGTCCTGACGGCGTCGGCGATCATCAGCAGCGCGTCCATGCGCTCCGGATCGAAGGCCGAAAGCAGCCCGGGGAGGTTGGAGCCGAGCCCCTCGACCCAGACGCTGTCCGAATTGAAGGTGACGATGGGGTCCTCGCCCAGCAGGTGAAGCGCCTGCTTGGCGCCGCCGCCCGTATCGAGCAAACGCTCTCGCTCGTCGGAAATGACGATGCGCGGAGAACGCCGCCCGGCGAGATGCGCCTCGACCTGATCGGCGAAGCGATGGACGTTGACGATCGCTTCCTCGATCCCCGCTTCCTCCAGACGGTCGAGCACATGATCGATGAGCGGCACACCCATGAAGGGAACGAGCGGCTTCGGCATGGTGTCCGTCAAGGGACGCATGCGTGTGCCCTTGCCAGCCGCCATCACCATTGCACGCTTGATCTTCATACTGGACCCGGGAGAAATTTTCAGAGCGAACGAAGGAGGGTGCCGGACCCTCCGGAGAGCGCCGGGGAGGCCCCGAGAACATGGGCATCGAGCCATGACTTCAGGGGCGCGAGCGCGGGGTGGACGAGATTGCGCCGCAGATATTCCATCGTGCGCGGCATATGCGCCATGTATTGCGGCTTGCCGTCGCGCTTGAGAAGGCGGGGCCAGAGGCCGATGAGGCGCAGGGCGCGCTCGGCGCCCAGCACGGCATAGGCGGCGCGGAATTCCTCTTCGTCGAAGCCGGCAAGATCGGCACGCGCATGGCTCACATAGCGCGCGAGCATCGCTTCCTCGCGTGCCACCGGCACGTCGCGGCGCGCATCCTGCAGAAACGAGACGACGTCATAGGCCCGCGAGCCGATGAGCGCGTCCTGAAAGTCGATGAGGCCGACACGCGCTATGCCCGTGCGCGCGCCGAGCCAGATGATGTTGGGCGAGTGGAAGTCGCGCAGAAAGAGCGATGAGGGCCCGGCATCCATGACGGGGCGCAATTCGGACCAGAGCGCGTGATATTCGGCGCGCAGATCGGCCGATGCCTCGCGGCCGAGCACGACCGGAAAATACCAGTCGAGAAGAATGTCGAGCTCGGCGCGGAAGACGCTGTCGTCGAAGGAGGGGACGACATGCTCCGTGCCATCGCCCAGAGGCAGGCGGCGGGGCGCATCCTCCGCCTGCAGAGCGATCAGCGCGTCGATGCCCGCGCGATAGAGTTCGTCTAGCGGCTCACCGCCGGGTCCCCTGCCCGCGTCGATCAGCGTCCCATAGGCCGCATCGCCCAGATCCTCGAGAAGCAGCAGCCCCGCATCGAGATCGCGCGCATAGATTTCCGGTGCCGAGAGCTTGAGGCGGCGCAGATATTCGCCGATGGCGACGAAGGGTCCGCAATCGACGGCGAGATGCGCGACCTGGCTGTAGGAAAGCTGGCCCGAGGGCAGCGGCACCTCCGGCACGCGCGGCCAGTCCATGAGCACGGCGGCGCCTTTCGGTCCGCCGAGCCTTTCGTAGCGGCGCGTCGAGGCATCGCCCGCAAGCGGCGCGCGCATGGCGTTCCCCCAGCCCGCGGCGTCGAGAAACGCCCTGATCTCCTCTTCGCGCGTCGCCATTCTAGCCCTTCAACCCGTCAAGCCGCCGCGCCCACGACCCATGGCCGACAAGCAGCGCCTCCCGCTCACCGCCTTCTCCCACAATGCGGATATCGATGTCGAGGCGATCCTTGGGCAGCCGCCCGAGCTTTTCAGGCCATTCGACCAGCACGACGCCTTCGTCGAGCGCGTCCATCAGGCCGAGCTCGGCGGCATCCTCCGGCCGCTCGAGCCGGTAGAGATCGACATGGGTCAAAAGGAGGTCCGGCGTCTCATAGGTCTGGACGAGGGTGAAGGTCGGGCTCGGCACATCCTCATGAAGTCCGTGCCCGGCGAGCCGGGTCTCGATCAGCGCCCGGGCGAGGGCGGACTTGCCGGCGCCGAGGCTACCCGTCAGCGCGATGAAATCGCCGATCCGCACCAGGGAGGCAAGCCTGGCGCCGAGCGCGCGCGTCGCCGCCTCGTCGGGAAGCGCGATCTGGCGTTGCGCGGTCGGGGCGGGGGAAGCGCGTTCGGACATGGGGCGCATAGGAGGAAATGCGGCCGGACTTGTCAATTTCGTTGATCCGGCGCCGATCGCAATTAAAGCGCTGGTAACCCACCGATGGCAGGCTGGGGCGGACGGGAAGACGGGACTCATGCCTTACACAGCTTCGACTTCACGCCTGCGCGCCGCGACCGAGATCGACCCCCAGAGGCTCGAACATCCGGTGCTCTCGGCGGTCAAGGCCTATTGGGATGAACGGCGCGGGACCAGGCTCATGCCCTCGCGGGCAGAAATCGACCCCGTCGCGCTCAAGGACCATCTGGGGTGGATCCTGATGCTCGACGTGCTGGAGGATTGCAGCGACTTCCGCTTCCGCCTCATCGGCACCAAGGTCACCCATTATTTCTTCACCGACGCGACCGGCCAGACGATCACCGAAGCCTTCGCCCGCTTCGGCCCGGCGGCGGTCAATGGCGTGCTCGCCGTTCACCGCAAGACGGCGCGCGACCGCGTTCCCGTCAGGGCCTTCGGCGATGCGGGCTGGCTCGCGCAGCGCTATTACGAGTTCGACGCGATCTACCTGCCGCTTTCCGACGACGGCGTCACCGCCAACAAGATCCTGAGCGTCTTCACCTTCGATCACAAGCGCGTCGCGGCCAGACGCGACAGCGCGCTTTAGCCGGAGCCGGGACCGGCGGCGCCGCCCGCGCCAGCCGTTCGGTATTTTCAAACAATGTGGATATAGAAGTTGACGCCAGCGTCACTTTTATGGCGTGCTCTGCCGATCATTTCAGCCGGGCTGGGTTCCGCCGCCATGAACGATCGCAGGCGGTGACGGCGGGAGCGCGGTTCTATAAAAGGCGGAATGCGCCCTTCGGGGCGAGAGGCGACGAGGGAGAGCGGGAGGACGGGTTTGAGTACGAACAGCGATACGGGCGGGGTCATCATCATCGGCGCGGGCCAGGCGGCGGCACAGGCGGTCATGAGCCTGCGGGCCGAGGGCTATGAGGGCCCGATCCGCATGATCGGCGACGAGCAGGAGCCTCCCTATCAGCGGCCGCCGCTCTCCAAGAAATTTCTCGCCGGAGAGATCGGCTTCGACCGGGTGGAACTGAAGCCCGCCAGCTTCTATGCCGACAACCATTGCGAACTCGCTCTCGGCTGCCATGTGACCGCGATCGAGCGGGCCGGCAAGACCGTGCGCACGAGCGACGGGCGCGCGTTCGGCTACGACAAGGTCCTCATCGCCACGGGCAGCCGGGTGCGAGAGATCAATGTTCCGGGCTTCGATCTGGAAGGCGTGCACTATCTGCGGACGGTCGGGGACGTGAAGGAACTCCAGGCCCATTTCCGCGAGGGCGCGCGTCTCGTCGTGGTGGGCGGCGGATATATCGGGCTCGAGGTCGCCGCCGTGGCGAGGAAGCACGGGCTCGATGTCACCGTGCTCGAAACCGCCGACCGGGTGATGGCCCGCGTCGTCGATCCGATCGTGTCGCGCTTCTATGAGCGCATCCACAAGGAAGAAGGCGTGAAGATCCGCGTCGGCGTCACCGTCGCGGGCTTCGAGGGCGAGGGCGGAAGGCTCACGCGCGTCGTCTCCGGGGAGGGCGAGAGCTTTGCGTGCGATTTCGCCGTCGTCGGCATCGGCATCCTTCCCAATGTGGAGCTTGCCGCCGAGGCGGGGCTTGCGGTCGAGAACGGCATCACGGTCGACGAGTTCGGCCGCACGAGCGATCCCGACATTTTCGCGGCTGGCGACTGCACGAACCATCCGAACGGCATTTACGGCCGCAGGCTGCGTCTCGAAAGCGTTCACAACGCCATCGAGCAGGCCAAGACCGCGGCGGCGGCCATTGCCGGCAAGCAGAAGGCCTATAATCAGGTGCCGTGGTTCTGGTCCGACCAGTACGATCTCAAATTGCAGATCGCGGGACTTTCGACCGGCTACACCCAGGCGGTGGTGCGCGGCGACCCCGAACATGGCCGCAGCTTCGCCGTGTTCTATCTCAAGGACGGCGTTCTCATCGCTGTCGATGCGGTCAATCGCGCGCCTGAATTCATGATGTCGAAGATGCTGATCGCGCGCCATGCGAAGCTCGATCCGGCACGGCTCAGCGACGAAAGCATCTCGATGAAGGAAATCGAGAACGCCTGAAGCGTTTTCGCAACGTAAGCTGCCCAGGCAGAAAATCGCGACCAAGAAGGACCGCGAGAACATAAGAAGGAGACGGGAGAGGATGGCAAAGATCACCTATATCGAGCACAACGGGAAGGAACATACGGTCGAGGTCGCGGACGGGCTGACGCTGATGGAAGGCGCGATGCGCAATTCCATTCCCGGCATCGACGCCGATTGTGGCGGCGCCTGCGCCTGCGCGACCTGCATGGTCTATGTGCCGGAGGAATGGTTCTCGAAGCTCGAGCCCGCGGAACCCATGGAAGAGACGATGCTCGATTTCTGCGACCGCCGCGATGACAGCTCGCGCCTGTCCTGCCAGCTCAAGGTCTCGCCCGCGCTCGACGGCATCCGCGTGAAGATGCCGGAAAGCCAGCACTGACCGCTCAAGACTGACGAAATCATCTCATGCCTTGAGGCGCGCAACGCCCTCAAGGCATGAGTGTTTTCAGTCGGCCGCTCTCGCGAACTTCGCCGAATGCGGCGTCAGGTCGTGCTTCTTCAGCGGCAGATCGCGGATGCGCTTGCCTGTGGCGGCAAAGACGGCATTCGATACCGCCGCCGCGATGGGCGGCGTCGCAGGCTCGCCGAGCCCGCCGAGCGGCGCGCCGCTCTCGATGATATGCACCTCGATCGCCGGTGCCCCGGCCAGCCGCACCATCTCGTAGTCGCCGAAATTCGACTGGGTGACGGCACCCTTCTCGATCGAAATCTCGCCATAGAGCGCCGCCGTGAGGCCGAAGATGATGCCGGACTCGGTCTGGGCCTCGATCGTGTCGGGGTTGATCGCCTCGCCGCAATCGACGGCGGCGACGACGCGGTGAACCTTCAGTTCGCCGGTCGGGCTGACGGAAATTTCGGCAACCTCCGCGACGATCGACTGGAAGGATTCCTGGATGGCGATGCCGCGAGCATGACCTGCGGGCAGCGGCGTTCCCCAGCCCGCCTTCCCCGCCGCAAGCTCCAGCGCCGCAAGATGGCGCGGGCTGTCCTTCAACAGCGCGCGGCGGAACTCGAACGGGTCCTTGCCCGCTTCATGCGCAAGCTCGTCGACGAAGCTCTCGGTGAAGAAAGTGTGCTGCGAATGGGCGACCGAGCGCCAGGCGCCGAAGGGCACATGGGTCGGGCTTTCGACATAGCGGATGGACTGGTTCGGCACGGCATAGGGAATGTGCGCCGCCTCGGCGGGCTCGTTCTTGCCGATATAGCGATTGGACCAGGCGACCGGGTTCCCCTCCGCATCGAGCGCGGCGCGGAAGACCGAGGTGACGGCGGGGCGGTAGCAATCGTGCTGGATATCGACCTCGCGCGTCCAGACGAGCTTCACCGGCGCGTCCACGCTGCGCGCCGCGGCAACGGCCTGCGCGACGAAATCGAGCGTCTGCGAGCCGCGACGGCCGAAGCCGCCGCCGAGATACTGGCAATGCAGCGTCACATCCTCAACGCCGATGTCGAGAAGCCCGGCGACATAGGCGGCAGTGCCGAGCGCATCCTGCGTGCCGACCCAGACTTCGGCCTTGCCGGGCTTCACCCAGACCGTGCAGTTCATCGGCTCCATGCAGGCATGGGCGAGATAGGGCACGCGATAGCCTGCCTCGACGAGCCTGCTCGCGCCCTTGAGCGCCGCGTCCGCATCGCCGAGCTCGACATCCTTCGTGCCCTTGTTCGCGGCGAGGTCCTTGTCATATTGCGCGTAGATCGTCGCCGAGGAGCGCGCGTCATTGCCCTTCGGGTCGAACTTCACCTCGAGAAGCTCCGCCGCCTCTTTCGCCCGCCAGAAGCTGTCGGCGATGACCGCGACGCCACCCGGAACCGCCACGACTTTCTTCACGCCGCGCCGCTCCATCACCTTGTCCGCATCGAAGCTCAGCACATCGCTTCCGAAGACGGGCGCGGGCCTCACGGCTGCGTAAAGCATGCCGGGGCGGCGAATGTCGATGCCGAAGCGCGCCGAGCCATCCACCTTGGCGGGAATGTCCACGCGCGGAATGCGCTTGCCGACGATGGTGTAATCCGCCTTCGCCTTGAGCACGGGATTTCGGGGCGGCGAGAGTTCGGCCGCTTCCGCCGCAAGCTCGCCGAAGGTCGCGGACCTGCCCGACGGCTTGTGGCTCACGACGCTCATGGTCGCCACACATTCCGTTGACGGAACGCCCCACCGCCGGGCTGCGGCGCGGATCAGCATGTCCTTCGCCGCGGCGCCCGCGACGCGCATGCCGTAATGCCCGGTGAAGCGCACCGAGGTCGAGCCGCCGGTGATCTGCAAATTCATGTGCTCGGCGATCTTGAGCATGGCGAAATCCTCGATGCCCGTGAGCGCCGAGGGCACGGAAATGCCATGCGTGAGATAACCCTTGGCGAGCCCGTCATTGGCGAAGGCAATTTCTGCCGGCGCCTGCACGGAGCGCACGCGCGACCAGTCGGCCTCCATTTCCTCCGCGGCCATCATGGGGAGCGAGGTGTGGACGCCTTGCCCCATCTCGGAATGAGGAACATAGACGGTGACGATGTTGTCGGGCGAAATCTTGATCCAGGTGGTCAGCATGCGCTCCTTGGCGCCGGCAACGGAGCGGCCGGCCAGCGCCCGGCGCGACGGAACCGCGAAGGCGTAGCCCAGAAGCAGGCCGCCGCCTGCAAGGCCGCCTGCGACGATCAGCTGACGGCGGGTCGGTCTGGTGATGCTCATGGCGTTCCTCCCGCTCAGGCGTTTGCCAGCGAATGAATGGCGGCGCGCACTCTCGGATAGGTGCCGCAGCGGCAGATATTGGTGATCGCGGCGTCGATCTCGGCATCCGAGGGCTTGGGATTTTCCTTCAGAAGCGCGGTGACGGCCATGATCATGCCGGACTGGCAGTAGCCGCATTGCGGCACCTGCTCCGCGATCCAGGCCGCCTGAACCGGCGCGAGCCCGCCCTTGCCGCCCGAGGCTTCCGCAAGGCCCTCGATGGTGACGATCTCCTTGCCCTCGACCACGATGAGCGGCGTCACGCAGGAACGCACAGCCTCCCCATCGACATGCACCGTGCAGGCGCCGCATGAGGCGACGCCGCAGCCGAATTTCGTGCCGGTGAGGCCGATCTCGTCGCGCAGCACCCAGAGGAGCGGCATCTCGAATTCGACATCGAGCACATGCTGGACGCCGTTGACCTTGATGGTGATCGACATGGGTTCCTCCCTTTCCCGCATGAAGCGGCCCGGACGGGGCGGCCTTCGTCATTCTACACCCGGGACGCGGCCCACCCATAACCGGGGAGTGGGCCTGACGGGCGGGCGACGCGTTCGCGATGAACGACTGACCGTATTTATCATTTCGGTCATTGTTGGGAAAGAGCGCAGCGCGATGGGAATGTCGCAAGACGGTTCACACAGGGGCGCGAATGCGCGGGCCTCGCGCCCAATCGGCACTTTGAAAACCGACCATGTCAGATTAAATATCATGCAGCGGCCGGAACGGTCGGCCTGCCTTGCGGGAGTTGGGTCATTCCATGACGATTGAACATTTCGACGTGCTGGTGGTGGGCGCGGGCATTTCGGGCATCGGCGCCGGATACCACCTGCAGAGGAACTGCCCCAACAGGAGCTATGTGATCCTCGAAGGCCGCGAGCGTATGGGCGGCACATGGGACCTTTTCCGCTATCCCGGCATCCGCTCGGATTCCGACATGTATACGCTCGGCTATTCCTTCCGGCCGTGGAAGGAGGCCAAGGCCATCGCCGACGGCCCGGCGATCCTCAACTACCTGCATGAGACGGCGAAGGACTACGGCATCGACCGCAAGATCCGCTACGGCCATATGGTCAGACGCGCCTCCTGGTCGACCGATGATGCCCGCTGGACCGTCGAGGTCGAGCGCGGCCCGGAGAAGGAGCCCGTGCGCTTCACCTGCAATTTCCTCTTCATGTGCAGCGGCTATTACAACTACGCCGAAGGCTATACGCCAGATTTTCAGGGTACGGAGCGTTTCAGGGGCCGCATCGTCCACCCGCAGAAATGGACCGACGACATCGACTATGCGGGCAAGCGCGTGGTGGTGATCGGCAGCGGCGCCACCGCCGTGACGCTGGTGCCGGAAATGGCGAAGAAGGCGGCCCATGTCACCATGCTTCAGCGCTCGCCGACCTATGTCGTCTCCCGCCCGGCCGAGGACGGTTTTGCGAACTGGCTGCGCCGGCATCTCCCTGCCATGACCGCCTATCACCTCACGCGCTGGAAGAACGTGCTCTTCGGCATGTATTTCTACCGCCTCTGCCGCCGCAAGCCGGAAGCGGCCAGGAAGTTCATCCTCAATGGCGTGCGCGCGCAGCTCGGGCCGGACTTCGACATCGACACGCATTTCACGCCCAGCTACAACCCCTGGGACCAGCGCCTCTGCCTCGTGCCGAACGGCGATCTCTTCGAGGCGCTGAAGGCGAAGCGCGCTTCCGTCGTCACAGACCATATCGAGACATTCACCGAGACGGGCATCCGGCTCAAATCGGGCAAGGAGATCGAGGCCGATCTCGTCGTCACCGCGACGGGGCTCAATCTTCAGGTGCTGGGCGATCTCAAGATCGCGGTCGACGGCAAGGACGTCGATTTCTCGAAGACGCTCAACTACAAGGGCATGATGTATAGCGACGTGCCGAACCTCGCCTCGGCCTTCGGCTATACGAACGCCTCATGGACGCTGAAATGCGACCTCACCTGCGAATATGTCTGCCGGCTCCTCAATCACATGGAGCGGACCGGACTTCGCCAGTGCACGCCGCGCCGCAACGATCCCGATATCGCCGAAGAGCCGTGGATCGATTTCTCGTCCGGCTATGTCCAGCGCTCGCTCGACAAGTTTCCCAAGCAGGGCTCGAAGAAGCCGTGGAAGCTCTATCAGAACTACGCGCTCGACATCATGAGCCTCAGGATGGGCAAAGTTGAGGACGGGGTGATGGCGTTCACCAATCCGGAGCCCCGGAACGGCGCGATGGAGAAGCTCGCGAGCTGAAGACAGGACCGATAGCTGCAACACCGAACCCGGCCGGGACAACCCCGCGCCGGGTTTCCTTTTTTGCGCGCCGAAGGAGCCCCGACCTTCTTGCTACAGGTTAACACGGATGAGAACGCGCTTAAGCCCGCCTTCACCTTTGCTTCCCAAGATCGCTCGCATCACTCGAATTTGCGAGGCAGCGCATGACGAAATTGCAGATCCGGCCAACGGGTCGCGAGAGCCCGTTCCGGGAAGACGAGATGATCGTCAGCAAGACCGATCTCAAGGGCCGCATCACCTATGCCAACGAAGTCTTCGAGCGCGTCTCGGGATATTCGATGAAGGAGCTGATCGGCCAGCCGCACAGCATCGTGCGGCATCCGGACATGCCGCGCTGCGTCTTCAAGCTCCTTTGGGACACGATCGAGGCCAAGGGCGAGATCTTCGCCTATGTGCTCAACATGGCCAAGAATGGCGACCATTACTGGGTGCTTGCCTGCGTGACGCCGACCCTCGACGCGCAGGGGAACATCATCGGCTACCACTCCAACCGGCGCAAACCGAGCCGCGAGAAGCTGGAAAAGATCATTCCGCTCTACCGCGCGCTGCTCGCGGAGGAGAACCGGGCCGCGAACCGCAAGGAGGGCATGCACAGCTCCTTCCAGCAACTGACCAGCGATCTCCAGAAGAGGGGCGTAGCGTATGATGAATTTGTCCTCACTCTCTAAGGCAAGCCTCCTCGCCTCGGCCGGCGCCATCATCCTCGCCATCTCGCTGCTGCCGCTCGGCCTTGGCGGATCGGTGACGCTCCCGGCGCAGGCGCTCGCGCTCGGCCTGATCGCGGGCGCGGCCTTCTACATGCGCCGGCTCGCGGGCGTGCTGCGCCGCGCCGCCAGCGTCTGCACCGCGGCATCGAAGGGCGACCTCGAAGCGCGCATCTTCGAGCTTCCAGAGCCCGGCTCCGTCGGCGAGATGCAGCGCGGCATCAACAACATGCTCGATATTTCGGACGCCTTCGTGCGCGAGGCGACGAGCACGGCCGACTATGTGAGCCGCGGCCTCTTCTACCGCGAAGTGCTGCTGAACGGCCTTCCCGGCTCGTTTGCAAACGCTTCGCGCGCGCTCAACGCCTCGACCGCCATGATGGCCGACAAGGTGCGGGAATTCGCCACCTTCGCCGATACCTTCGAGGCGAATGTCGGCCGCGTGGCGGAAAGCGTATCCGCCGCCGCCGTCCAGATGCGCAGCGGCGCCGAAACCATGTCGGTCAACGCCCAGCAGACCAGCGAGCAGGCGATGGCCGCCGTGGCGGCGACGGAGGAAGCCTCGACCAACGTCCAGACGGTCGCGGCCGCAACAGAACAGCTCTCAAGCTCGGTCGGCGAGATCGGCCAGCGCGTCGTCCAGTCGAGCACCATCGCCCAGTCCGCGGTCGAAAAGGCGGAGCGGACCAATGCCATCGTGCAGAGCCTCTTCGACGCCGCGCAGAGGGTCGGCGATGTCGTGACGCTCATTCACGACATCGCGGAGCAGACGAACCTTCTCGCCCTCAATGCGACGATCGAGGCGGCGCGCGCAGGCGAGGCCGGCAAGGGCTTCGCGGTCGTCGCCAATGAGGTGAAGAGCCTCGCCTCGCAAACGACTAAGGCGACAACGGAAATCGCCGAGCAGATCGGCACGATCCAGAACGTGACCAATGAGGCGGTGGGCGCCATCGAGGACATCGGCTCCACCATTCGCGAGATCAACGGCATCGCCACCATGATCGCGAGCGCGGTCGAGGAACAGTCGGCGGCGACGCAGGAAATCGCGAGAAACGTGCAGCAGGCCGCCGCGGGAACGGAAGTCGTGTCCACCAATATCTGCACGGTGCGCGAAGCGGCGGCGGATACGGGCCGTGCGTCGGAAGACGTCTTCAGCGCCGCGTCCGATCTCACCACGCAGGCTCAGCGCCTGCAGAGCGAGGTTGCGAGCTTCATGAAAAAGGCGCGCGCCGCCTGATCGCTGCCACCTGATCGCTGAAGGGCGTTCCGCGAGAGCGGACGCCTTCGGCCCGCCTCAGGCGCCCTCCTCGTAGCCGACCATGATGGCGGGCTCGACGGCGTCGTCGGGCGCGGCCGCCGAAGCGACGCGCACCGGCAGGTGGCAGGTGACGCGCGTGCCCACATCGGGCGCGGATTCGAGCGTTACCCAGCCACCATGAAGTTCGACGAAGGAGCGCACGAGCGAAAGCCCGAGGCCCGCGCCACGGCGCCGGTCGGTCCCTGCGCGCGCCTCGAAACGATCGAAGACGGTTGCCTGAAACTCCGGCTTGATGCCGATGCCGGTGTCGGCGACATAGAGCTGGACGGCGTTTTCGAGCCGCTTCGCACCGATGGTGATGGTGTCGCCCGGCCGCGTGAAGGCGAGCGCGTTGGACAGAAGATTGATCATGATCTGCTTGATGCGCTTTTCGTCGGCGCGGATATGGCCGAGGCCCTCGGGACATTCGACCTTGAGCACGACCCTGTTCTTCTGCGCGGGGCGCTGGGCGAAATCCTCGGCGGCGAAGACCACTTCGGAAAGTTCGACATCGGAGAGGTCGAGCGTCATGGCGCCGGCCTCGATCACCGCGAGATCGAGAATATCGTTCACGACATCGAGAAGCGTCTCGGAGGATTCGAGAATGCCTTGCGTATATTCGTGCTGCTTCGGATTGAGATCGCCGAACATCTCGGCCTCGAGGATCTCGCCGAAGCCGAGAATATTGGTGAGCGGCGTCCTGAGCTGGTAGGAGACATGGCTGATGAATTCCGACTTGAGCCGGTCGGCGGTCTCGAGCGCATCGTTCCGCTCGCGCAGCGCCAGCTCCATCTTGATCGAGTCCGTCACATCGACATAGGTGAGAAGGCTCGCCCCGTCGGGAAGCGGCACGACGGCATAGTCGATCACCGTGTCGTCCGGGCGATTGAGCCTGCCGGTCGCAGGCGAGCGCACGCCCGAGGCCATGGTGATGCGCGCCTTGAGGCTTTCGACCTCGGCGTCGCTTGCAAAGAGCGGGCGGCTCGCCGCCAGCACCTCGTTCACATGCGGTTCGCCGCCAAGCACGTCGCCGGCGAGCGACCAGATGCGCGCGAAAGCCGGGTTCCAGAGTTTCAGGCGGCCATCCGAACCGAACACGGCGACGCCTTCATAGAGGTGATCGATCGTCTCGCGCTGAACGCGGGCGAGCGTGTTGTACGAACTTTCGAGATTGAGCTGCTCGGTGACGTTCTCATAGAGATAGATCACGCCGCCGAACGGATGGGCCTGCCCCAGAACCTTGATCGTGCGGCCATCGGGCAGGTGCCAATATTCCTCGATCGGATCGGGCGAGGTGTATAGCTCCATGCGGGCCTGCTTCCAGGCCTGGAAGTTCGCCTGCTCGGGCAGGCGCCGCAGCACGCGAAGCTCATCGAGCATTTCGCCATCGCTCGGCTCCGCATCGAGCCATTGCGGATCGAGCCCCCAAAGCTGCTCGAAGGCGCGGTTGCGGAAGCGGAGCCGCTTGTCCGGCCCGCAGATCGCGACGGCCGTCTTCACCCGGTCGAGCGTCGCGGCATGGCTCTCTATATGGCGGCGAAGCTCCGCCTCGGCATGATCGAGCGCGGAGACGTCGATCGCGACTCCAGCGAGCCCGTTCTTCACCCGTCGCTCGAAAACCTCGATGGCGCGGCGCTCGCCCGCCATGATCGCATGCGTGCGCTCCTCCGCCCGGTCGCGATCGAAGAGGCGGCGGCGCAGCCTTCCGAGCACGTCCTCGCCCAGAAGCTCGAGCCCGCGCTCCACCGCATCCTCGGGCGAGGCCGCATCGACGGCGCGGGCATAGGCATCGTTCACCCAGAGGAGCTTTCCCTCCTCGTCGCGGCGCCAGGCGGGGAAAGGCGCCGTCATCAACTGTTCCTCGAAGCGCGCGCGCGCGGCGTCGGCCTGGCGCAGCCTCTCCATGAGGCGGCTCACCTCCGCGCGCTCGCCGGTCACGTCGCGCAGCCAGAGCACGGCGAGAGCGCCGGCGGGCCTGCCCTCCGCCTCGAAAGTGCGCCCGTCCAGCGATTGCACATGGAGCGAAAAGCGCGCGCCGCGCGTCCGCAGGCGCTGCACGGCGGTGTTGAGGCGGCCCGCATTTTCCGGCTCGAGCCGTGAGAGCAGATAGGCGAAATCGAGATCGCCCGAGGCGGGATCGACGAGCGTCGCGGTCGAGCCGACGATGCGGGGCCGCGACTGGAAGGTGCCGGGCGCGGCGCGAAGGCTCTCCGGCGTCCAGATGAAGACAGCATCGGGCTCGGCGGCGAGGATCGACTCGGCGGAATGAAGTCGCGCTTCGAGGCTCGCAAGCTCCTCCTCGCGCGCGAGCGCCACGCGGCGCGCGATGCGGGCGGAACGCTGGCCCATGAAAGCGGCGGCCGCGCCGACGATCGCAATGCCGACGGCGGCGAGAAGGGAGAGGCTGACGCTCGGCTCGGCGGCGGCAACGGGCGGGACGCCGAGAGCGCCGAGCGCCTTGGGCAGACCCTGCTGGAGATTGCCGGGCAGTTCCGCGGCCGCGCGCGCGGCAGAGAGAGGCACGAGCGCGGCAAGACCCGCGACACCCGCAAGCCTGACGCTCCGATCGCTGCGCTTTCCCGCCGGCGGCGTCGCTTTCGTCTTCATGTTCCCCATTCGATGCGATTCGCACCGTCACACGGCCCCGAGGACAGCGATACTACAGCCCAGAGGTGCCGCGACAAAGCGCCGGGAGAAAGCCGCCACCCGGCAAGGGCGGCGGCTCGGGGAAACGATCAGTAGCGGTAGTGTTCCGGCTTGAAGGGGCCCGTATCCTCGACGCCGATATAGGCCGCCTGCTTCGGCGTGAGCTTGGTGAGCTTCACGCCGATCTTCTCCAGATGGAGCGCCGCGACCTTCTCGTCGAGCTTCTTCGGCAGGGTGTAGACCTTCTTCTCGTACTGGCCGGGCTTCGTCCAGAGCTCGATCTGGGCGAGCGTCTGGTTGGTGAAGGAGGCCGACATGACGAAGCTCGGATGGCCGGTGGCGCAGCCGAGATTCACGAGGCGGCCCTCCGCCAGCAGAATGATGCGGTTGCCACCCGGGAACTCGATCTCGTCGACCTGCGGCTTCACATTGTGCCACTTGAAGTTCCTGAGCGCGCCGACCTGAATCTCGCTGTCGAAGTGCCCGATATTGCAGACGATGGCGCGGTCCTTCATGGCGCGCATGTGTTCGACGGTGATGACGTCCACATTGCCCGTCGTCGTCACGAAGATGTCGCCACGCGGCGCGGCGTCCTCCATCGTCGTGACTTCATAGCCTTCCATCGCGGCCTGAAGCGCGCAGATCGGATCGATTTCGGTGACGATGACGCGCGCGCCCGCATTGCGGAGCGAGGCAGCCGAGCCCTTGCCCACATCGCCGAAGCCGGCGACGACGCCGACCTTGCCCGCCATCATCACGTCGGTCGCGCGGCGGATGCCGTCGACCAGCGATTCGCGGCAGCCATAGAGATTATCGAATTTCGACTTGGTCACACTGTCATTGACGTTGATCGCGGGCCAGAGAAGCGTGCCCTTCTTCTGCATCTCGTAGAGGCGGTGGACGCCGGTCGTCGTTTCTTCCGTCACGCCGCGAACGCTGCGCGCAACCTCGCCATACCAGCCCTGCTTGTGCTTCAGGCGACGCTTGATCGCGGCATAGAGGATCTCTTCTTCCTCGTTCGAGGCGGTGTCGAGAAAGGCCGTGTCGCCCTGCTCGGCGCGCAGGCCCAGATGGATGAGCAGCGTCGCGTCGCCGCCATCGTCGAGGATCATGTTGGGCGTGCCGCCATCGGCCCATTCGAAGATGCGATGCGTGTATTCCCAGTAATCCTCGAGGCTCTCGCCCTTCACGGCGAAAACCGGCGTGCCAGAGGCCGCGATCGCGGCGGCGGCGTGATCCTGGGTCGAGTAGATGTTGCAGGAGGCCCAACGCACTTCGGCGCCGAGCGCCTTCAGCGTCTCGATCAGCACCGCGGTCTGGATCGTCATGTGGAGCGAGCCCGCGATACGCGCGCCCTTGAGGGGCTGGGACTTGCCGAATTCGGCGCGGGTCGCCATGAGACCGGGCATTTCCGTCTCGGCAATATCGATTTCCTTGCGGCCCCAATCGGCGAGGTTGATATCCTTGACGACGTAGTCCTTGCTCATGGGAGCTCCTTCGGGAATGCCAATGACTGCGGGCGCATATGGGCGCCATTCTGGATTGTCGGCCTTATAACAGGGGCGCGGCAGTCCGACAAGAATCACATAAAGAAATGTTTATGTCTTTGTTTTCGCCGGGCAGGGCGCCGGATCAGTCCCGTTCGCCGAAGCCGTCCGAGACCAGGGCTTCCAGCGCATCGAGGGCGGGCTCGGCTTCGGGGCCCTCGGCCTCGATCAGGATGCAGCAGCCGGGGGCGGCCGCGAGCATCATCAGCCCCATGATCGAGGTGCCAGAGACGGTATGGCCGTCCTTGGACACCTTGATGCGCGCGTCGAATTTCTCCGCACACTGAACGAATTTCGCCGAGGCGCGGGCATGGAGCCCGCGGCTGTTGACGATATTCAGAAGCCGGTTATGCGGACGGGTCGTATCGTCCATTCAATGACCATCCATCGGCTCAGGCCCCATCGCCCGCGAGAACGCGGCTGGCGATGGAGATGTATTTGCGCCCCGATTCCTGGGCGAGGTCGACCGCCTCGCCGAGGCTCGCCTGATCGCGGATGCTGGCCAGCTTGATGAGCATGGGCAGATTGACGCCCGCGATCACCTCGACTCTGGCCTTGTCCATCACCGAGATGGCGAGGTTCGAGGGCGTGCCGCCGAACATGTCGGTGAGAAGAATGACGCCGTCGCCCGAATCCGATGTCGCCACGGCCTCGAGGATATCGCGGCGGCGCTGCTCCATATCATCGTCGGGCCCGATGCAGATCGCCGCCACCTGCGGCTGAGGCCCAACGACATGTTCCATGGCCGCGACGAATTGGCTGGCCAGAGCGCCATGCGTTACCAGTACTAGTCCGATCATCAAAAGCCCTCTTCGCCGCTCCAGTCCGAACTGCAGGCTGGATCGCCGGCCGTGCCCCTGCGGAGGCGCGTATCGTGCCTCCAATCGTGCTCAAAAGACAAGCATGCAGGGGTCGCCATAACAACGCCTTCAGATACCGCCTCCGCCAAGGCACCCGTCATCGCCGGGAAAGCCCTGGGCGGGGATTTTTTCAAGCGCGAGACGTACCTTCTCGGCGGCCGTCAGGTCAAATGCATGCAGCGCGAGAAGCGGCAATTCGACCTCCGCCAAGGTGGCGGAGCGCGGTTCGGGCAGCCGCGGCACCTCGTCGCGCCGGACGAGATCGACGACGAGCGCAACCTCGGCGCGAACCGCATGAGGCAGGCGCAATAGCCCGAGGCCCCTGAGTTCCAGAAGCCCGGCCAGCGCCGCCGCCGGCGAGGCCAGAAGCCGCCCTTCCTCGACGGAAAGGCCGACCTGATCGTCGGCGACGAGAAGCGCGCTCGCCCCCTCGCCGCGGATCAGGCGGAAGGCGAGATCCGACTTGCCCGAGCCCGAGGGGCCGCGGAGGAGAACGGCGCGCGCGCCGACGAGAACGCAAGTGCCGTGAACGAAGAGGAGCGCAGACATTTCCGCTCTTTCAGTTGGCGGGTATCGGCAGTTCGACCACGAAGCGGGCGCCGAGCACGCGGCCTTCGGGCCCGTCGCCCTCGTGCCGGTTTTCGGCGCGGATGGTTCCGCGATGAGCCTCGACGATCTGCTTGGAGATCGCAAGTCCGAGGCCGGAATGCTGGCCGAAACTGTCCGGCCGGTCGGTATGGAAGCGGTCGAAGATGCGCTCGAAATTGTCGGGCGGAATGCCGGGGCCCTCGTCCTCGACCAGAATGACGATGCGGCCGGGCGCCCGGCGGGCCGAGACGAGAACCGTTCCGCCTTCGGGGCTGAAGGTGAGCGCATTGTCGATGAGGTTGCGCACCACCTGTCCGAGCCGCATGTCGAAGCCCTTGACGATGAGCCCCGCGCGGCCTTGCGGCCCGGGGTCGATGTCGAGCTTCACATCGGCGGAGCCCGTGACGCCGGTTTCGGTGAAGAGATCGCAGACGGTTTCGAGGAGCGTGGCGACATTGACGTTGTCCATCTCCTCGCGTGAAAGCTCCGCATCGAGGCGCGAGGCGTTGGAAATGTCGCTGATGAGCCGGTCGATGCGCCTGACATCGTCCTGGATGATCTGCATGAGCCGCGCCTTGGCCGCTTCATCCTTGGCGAGCGTGAAGGTCTCGATGGCGCTTCTGAGTGAGGTGAGGGGGTTCTTGAGCTCATGGGCGACATCGGCGGCGAAGCTCTCGATCGCGTCGATGCGGCTGTAGAGCGCGTTTGTCATGTCGCGCAGCGCGCCGGACAATTCGCCGATCTCGTCGCGCCGCGCGGTAAAGTCCGGAATCTGCGCGCGCCTCGTCTTGCCCCGGCGGACGATTTCGGCCGATTCGGCAAGCCGGCGCACCGGCTCGGCGATGGTGCCGGCAAGCACGACCGAAAGCAGGATCGTCACGCCCAGCACGACGAGAAACACCTGCACGATGGCGAGGCGCTCCGCCCGGACGATGCGGTCGATATCGCCGCCGCGCGTCGACAGCATGAGCGCGCCGAGCACGGCGCGATAACGCTGGATCGGCACGGCGACGGAAACGATGAGCTCGCCGCGATCGTTGATGCGCTCCATGCTCGAGGGCAGGCCGCCCAGCGCCCGCGTCACTTCACTGTAGATGGAGCCGTTCTGGCTGCCCGCCTCCTTGTAGCGTTCGAGATCCCGCCCCGGGAGCAGCATGAGCAGGCGGTCGCGGAGCCGGCCGATGGGCCCTTCCGATTCCGTGCCCGCGGGCGGCGGCAGTTCGAAGGCGACGATCTGGCCGGATGCGGTGAGTTGACGTGAATCGAGGATGAGCCAGCCATCCTTGTCATAAAGGCGGGCGCGCGTCTGCGTCGGCAGAACGAGGCGGCGCAGAATGGGGGCGGCATTTTCGGGAATGATCGGCAGGCCGCGATCGGCCGTCTCGTCATCCATGTCGCCGCGCGGGCGGATGTCGAGCGGCTTGCCGCGGCGGCGTTCCATCTGGTCGAAGACCGGCGCGGCCTCGTTCGACGTCGCGCCTTCGGCTATGGCGCCGGCGATGATCTCGGCCTGGGTCAGAAGGCTCTGGCGGCGCGCGTCGATCAGCCCCTCGCGGAACTGGTTGAGATAGAGAATGCCGCCGAGCATGATGAAGAGCGCGACGACGTTGAAGACGACGATACGGCGCGTGAGGCTCGAAAAGCGCCCGCGCAGGAGGAAGCTGCGGAAAGCGGCGAAGGCATGGGCGACGAGCGCCTCGACGAATTGCCGGAACCTCGCGGCGAGGCGCGCGGCGCGCGAGACGGCTTCTTCCCGCCGGGAGGCGGGCGCCTTGGCCGATCCGGTGCCTCCGGCTTCATGCTCCGTCACGCTCGCCATGCCATGCTCATCGGGTGAAGGCCCTCCGTCGCATCTCTATGCCGATCGCAGGGCGCATCCCCATCCGGGGAATCCACAGCATTCCGTATCGGGGTCTAGACTTCACGATAGCGATAGCCGACGCCGTAAAGCGTCTCGATCGCGTCGAAATCATCGTCGACTTCCTTGAACTTCTTTCTCAGCCGCTTGATGTGGCTGTCGATGGTCCTGTCATCCACATAGACCTGATCGTCATAGGCCGCGTCCATGAGCGAGTCGCGGCTTTTGACATAGCCGGGCCGCTGGGCGAGCGCCTGAAGGATGAGGAACTCGGTCACGGTGAGGACGACCGGCTTGCCGTCCCAGGTGCAGGAGTGCCGCTCGGGATCGAGCACGAGCTTGCCGCGCTCGAGCACGGCCTTCTCGGGCCCTTCGGCGGGCGCGCCCTCGGCCTTCGGGCTCACGCGGCGCAGCACCGCCTTCACCCGCTCCACCAGCAGGCGCTGCGAGAAGGGCTTGGTGATGTAGTCGTCCGCGCCCATCTTCAGGCCGAAAAGCTCGTCGATCTCGTCATCCTTGGAGGTGAGGAAGATCACCGGCAGGTCCGACTTCTGGCGCAGGCGGCGCAGAAGCTCCATTCCGTCCATGCGCGGCATCTTGATGTCGAAAACGGCGATGTCCGGCGGATTGGCGGACAGGCCCGCAAGCGCGGCCGCTCCGTCCGTATAGGTCTGCACATGGTAGCCTTCCGCCTCGAGCGCCATGCTCACCGAGGTCAGAATATTGCGGTCGTCATCGACCAGAGCGATGGTGGGCATCGACCCCCGTCCCTTTTGCAGAGGCTCTTTTCCGGCTTCATCCATTCGCGACCCCTCCAGAGGCAGGCTCTCTGCCCGGCAAGTTTCCAAACAGCCGAAGCCTTAGGGTCGCTTTTGGCCTAAAATGTGGCGGCAGTATAAGCACTTGGGCCGGTTCGCGCCACGGTTTATGCCCATAATGCGTGCCCTCGCCGCCCCTGCCCCACCCCCGCCAGGCGCCGGTCGGGCCGCGTCCCGGGCCCGGCCGGCCGGGACCTCGCCGCGCCGCGAAATCCGGGGGGCGAAGTGTGGCCAAAGTACCATTCCGGCGCCCGGCCATCGCGACCCAGTTGCGCGGGCCAAGCCTCACAACTATGGTGCCGCCATTCGGAACAGGGACATCGGCACCGGGGCGGATCGCACACCGGACCGGGAACCTTCGGGGACCGTCTTCACATGCTTCGGGAGGCGGCCGATAGCGGCTTAGCCGATGCGAAGCCGCGCCGCATGATATAGTGCGCGCGGATGAGCCGGATTTTCGGGCCGAATGCGAAGCAGTGACGACCCAGGCGAGACGAAGAGAAACCAGTTCAGCAAAGATTCAGGAGGCAGTGAGACCGGCGGCCCCGGATGGCCCCCGATGACGGGAGAAAATTTTTCCGTCCCGGGCGTTCAAGCCAGGCAAGCCAGCCCCATATGGGCAAAGGCCCCAGCCTCACGAGCAGCACAGGAGAGAAGGTGTGAAACAGACCGGGCCCTACATCAGCAAATACGGAGTCGATAAAAGCGGCTTCAAAAATCTGGCCGCCGCCCACTGGAACTACCGGCCGGCCGCCCTCTACGAGGAAGCAATCCGCCGGGGCGAAGGCATGGTCGCCGCGAACGGGCCCCTCGTCGTCAAGACCGGCGTTCACACCGGCCGTTCCGCGAAGGACAAGTTCATCGTCCGCGACGCGAACACCGAAAAGTCCGTCTGGTGGGACAACAACAAGTCGATGACGTCGGAAGCCTTCGACCTCCTCCACCAGGACATGCTGAAGCACGCCGAGGGCAAGGAGCTCTTCATTCAGGATCTCTTCGGCGGCGCCGACAAGACCCATCGCCTCGCGACCCGCGTCTATTCCGAATATGCCTGGCACTCGCTCTTCATCCAGAACCTGCTGATCGAGCCGAAGCCGGAAGAACTCGACGACTTCCTTCCCGAATTCACGATCATCGACCTGCCGAGCTTCGTTGCGGACCCGGCGAAGTACGGCGTTCGCACCTCGACGGTCATCGCCTGCGACTTCACCAAGCGGATCGTGCTGATCGCCAACACCTCCTATGCCGGCGAAATCAAGAAGTCCGTCTTCTCGATGCTGAACTACGAGTTGCCGCCCAAGCGCGTCATGCCGATGCACTGCTCGGCCAATATCGGCGCCAAGGGCGACACGGCGATCTTCTTCGGCCTTTCGGGCACCGGCAAGACCACGCTCTCGGCCGATGCGAGCCGCACGCTCATCGGCGATGACGAGCATGGCTGGTCGGAGAACGGCGTCTTCAATTTCGAAGGCGGCTGCTATGCGAAGATGATCAAGCTCTCGGCCGAGGCCGAGCCGGAAATCTACGCGGTGACGCAGCGCTTCGGCACCGTGCTCGAAAACGTGGTGATGGACGAGACAACGCGCGAGCTCGATCTCGACAGCGCCGCGCTCGCCGAGAACAGCCGTGGCGCCTACCCGCTCTCCTTCATCCCGAATGCGAGCGCGACCGGCACCGGCGGCCATCCGAGCAACATCATCATGCTGACGGCCGACGCCTTCGGCGTGCTGCCGCCCATCGCCAGGCTGACGCCGAGCCAGGCCATGTATCACTTCCTTTCCGGCTACACGGCCAAGGTCGCCGGCACCGAAAAGGGCGTGACGGAGCCCGAGGCGACCTTCTCCACCTGCTTCGGCGCGCCCTTCATGTCGCGCCATCCGACCGAGTACGGCAACCTGCTGCGCGCGCTCATTGCCGAGCACAAGGTCGATTGCTGGCTCGTCAACACGGGCTGGACGGGCGGCGCCTATGGCGTCGGCAACCGCATGCCGATCAAGGCGACGCGCGCGCTGCTCGCCGCCGCGCTCGACGGTTCGCTCTCGCATGTCGAGTTCCGCACCGATCCGAATTTCGGCTTCGAGGTCCCGGTCAGCGTTCCGGGCGTCGACACGAAGATCCTCAACCCGCGCGACACATGGGCCGACAAGGCCGGCTATGACGCGCAGGCGCAGAAGCTCGTGAAGATGTTCATCGAGAATTTCGCCAAGTTCGAGGATCACGTCGATCCCGACGTGCGCGCCGCCGCCCCGACGGCCAAGCGCGCCGCCGAGTGATCGCGCTTTCAGCGCAGTTTGCGAAAAGCCCGGGCCTCAAGGTCCGGGCTTTTCTGCTTTTCAGGGTGAGTAGCCATGTACAGGGATCGCATACGCAACAAGGAACTGCATGACAGGATCGTCAGCGCGGAGGAAGCCGCCCTTCTCATTCGCGACGGCATGACCATCGGCATGAGCGGCTTCACGCGGGCAGGCGAGGCGAAGGCCGTGCCGCTGGCGCTTGCCGCACGCGCCAAACGTGAGCCGCTGAAGATCACGCTCATGACGGGCGCCTCGCTCGGCAACGATCTCGACAAGACGCTCGCCGAGGCGCATGTGCTGGCGCGCCGCCTGCCCTTCCAGTCGGACCCGGGGCTCCGCAAGGCGATCAATGCGGGCGAGGTCATGTTCATCGACCAGCATCTTTCCGAAACGGTCGAGCTTCTGCGCACGCATCAGATTCCCGAAGTCGACATCGCCATCGTCGAGGCGGTCGCCATCACCGAGACGGGCGGCATCATCCCGACCACCTCCGTCGGCAATTCGGCGAGCTTCGCCATTCTCGCGCCCAAGGTCATTGTCGAGATCAACCTCTCGCAGCCGCTTCTCCTCGAGGGTCTTCACGACATCTACATCCCGACGAAGCGGCCGCATCGCGAGCCCATTCCCGTGATCGCGCCGGAAAGCCGGGTGGGCCTGCCCTATATCCACATCCCGCCGGAGAGGATCGCGGCCATCGTCATCACCGAGAAGCTCGACAGTTCGGCGAAAGTCTCGCCGCCCGACGAGGGGACGCGCGCCATTGCGGGCCATCTCATCGACTTCCTCGGCCATGAGGTGAAAAAGGGCCGGATGGGAAGCGATCTGAGGCCGCTTCAGGCGGGCATCGGCTCCGTCGCCAATGCGGTGCTGCACGGGCTCATCGCCTCGCCTTTTCACGACCTTAAGATGTATTCGGAAGTCCTGCAGGATTCGACCTTCGATCTCTTCGATGCGGGCAAGCTCGTCTTCGCCTCGGGCTCATCCATCACGCTCTCGGCGGAGAAATATCGCGAGGTCATGCCGAATATCGGCGATTACAAGCAGAGGCTCCTCCTCCGCCCGCAGGAGATCAGCAATCACCCGGAGGTCGTGCGCAGGCTCGGCGTGCTCTGCATCAACACGGCGATCGAGTTCGACATCTATGGCAATGTCAACTCCACCCATATAGGCGGCACACAGATGATGAACGGCATTGGCGGTTCGGGCGATTTCGCGCGCAACGGCTATCTCTCGATCTTCGTCACCAAGTCGATTGCCAAGGAAGGGAAAATCTCGAGCGTGGTGCCGATGGTCTCCCATGTCGACCACACAGAGCATGATGTCGATATTCTGATCACGGAGCAGGGGCTTGCCGATCTGCGCGGGCTTGCGCCACGCGAACGCGCGGCGCTCATCATCGCCAACTGCGCCCATCCGCTCTATCGCGACCGGCTCGCCGACTACTACAAGCGCGCGCTCGCGCGCGGCGGGCACACGCCGCATGTGATCGAGGAGGCGCTTTCCTGGCACATGGCGCTCTCTGAACGCGGCACGATGCTGCCGGGCTGAGCCGCCTTCAGGGCTTTCTGGCCGCCCGCGTTTCCGCCGGCTTGCCGACATGGGTCGGCGTCCAGGCGGGCGGATCGCTGGCGGGAAAGGTTCCCTCGCCCGCCAGATCGACGAGTGCACTCGCCTTGGCGGCTTTTTTCGCAGCCGCCGGCTTCTTGGCCTTTTCACGCTTCACAATGGACACCTCCGTGGTACGACCCGTTTTAGATGGGGTCGACGGCAGGGAATCCCAAGGGCGTCCCCCCGCGATCAATGCGCCTCGTCCCAGTTGCCCGCGGCGCGGGCGTCGACATCGAGCGGAACCGAGAGCTTGACGGCCGGCTCCGGCGCCGACGCCATGACGCTGGCGACGAGCTTGCAGGTCTTTTCCGCCTCGTCCTCCGGCACCTCGAAGATCAGTTCGTCGTGAACCTGGAGCAGCATGCGCGCGGCGACCTTGGCTTCGGCAAGCGCCACAGGCATGCGGATCATTGCGCGGCGAATGATGTCTGCGGCCGAACCCTGAATGGGCGCGTTGATCGCGGCGCGCTCCATGAAGGCGCGCTCGGCCGGGTTCCTGGAATTGATCGCGGGGATATGCACGCGGCGGCCGAAAACCGTCTCGACATAGCCGAGCTGGTGCGCCTGCTCCTTCGTCGCTTCCATATAGGCGCGAATGCCGGGGAAGCGTTTGAAATAGCGCTCGATATATTCGCCCGCCTCCTGGCGCGAAATGCCGAGCTGGTTGGCGAGGCCGAAAGCCGAAATACCGTAGATGATGCCGAAATTGATCGCCTTGGCGCGGCGGCGCACGGCCGGGTCCATGCCTTCGACCGGCACGCCGAACATTTCCGATGCGGTCATGGCGTGAATATCGAGCCCGTCGGAGAAGGCTTTCTTCAGCGCGTCGATGTCGGCGATATGAGCGAGTAGGCGTAGCTCGATCTGGCTGTAATCGGCAGAGACGAGCCTGTTGCCCTTCTCCGCGACGAAGGCCGTTCTGATCTTGCGGCCGTCATCGGTGCGGACGGGGATGTTCTGAAGATTGGGGTCGCTCGATGAAAGACGCCCCGTGGTCGTCGAGGCCAGCGCGTAATTCGTGTGCACGCGGCCCGTGTCGGGATGGATGAAGGAAGGAAGCGCGTCCGTATAGGTGCTTTTCAGCTTCGACAGGCCGCGCCAGTCTAGCACGGCGCGCGGCAGGGCATGGCCCTGAACGGCGAGTGCTTCGAGCGCATCGGCATCGGTCGACCAGGCGCCCGTCTTCGTCCGCTTGCCGCCCTCATGCCCCATCCGGTCATAGAGGATTTCGCCGAGCTGCTTGGGCGAGGCGATGTTGAAGCGCTCCCCCGCGAGGCGATAGATGTCCTCCTCATATTCCGCCATCTTCTGCGCGAAGTCGGCCGAGAGGCGCGCAAGCACATTGCGATCGACCTTGACGCCCGCGCGCTCCATGGCGACCAGAACGGGTACGAGCGGCCGCTCCAGCGTTTCATAGACGGTGGTGCGGCCCTCCGCGACGAGACGCGGCTTCAGTACATGCCAGAGCCTGAGCGTCACATCGGCATCTTCCGCCGCATAGGCGACGGCCTTGTCCACCGGCACCTGATCGAATGTGATCTGCGCCTTGCCGGTGCCTGCGACCTCGGAGAAGGCGATGGGCTTGTGCCCCAGATGCAGTTCGGAAAGCTCGTCCATGCCGTGCCCGTGGAGCCCGGCATCGAGCGCATAGGACATCAGCATGGTGTCGTCGATCGCGTCGACCCTGAGCCCGTGCTGCGCGAAGACGATGAGATCATATTTGATGTTCTGCCCGACCTTGAGAATGGAAGGGTCCTCGAGCAGCGGCTTCAGCGCCGCGAGCGCGTCGCGGAGCGGCATCTGCGCATGGGCTGCGGCATTGTCGAGATCGAGCCCGCCGCCATTTCCGTGCTGAAGCGGCACATAGCAGGCTTCGCCCGGCTCGATGGCGAGCGAAAAGCCGACGAGGCGCGCGAGCATGGGATCGAGCGAATCCGTCTCGGTATCGACCGCAACGACGCCCGCCTCCCGCGCGCGCGCGACCCAGCCCTCAAGCTCGGCAAGCGTCGTCACCGCCAAATATTTCGCCTCGTCGAACGGACGGTCGATGCCGGGCTTCACGATGCCCGGAACGCCGCCGCGCGGAGACGCCGCATCGTCCTTGCGGGCCGGAGCGGATTTCTCCGCCCCTTCCTTTCGCACGGGATGGGCGCCCGAGGCTGCGATCTTGTCCATATCGACGCCGAAGTGCTCGGCCACGCGGCGCGTCAGTGTCGTGAACTCCATATCCTTCAGGAAGCCGATCAGCGTCGCCGGGTCGGGATCGTGAAGCCCCATCGTCGTGATCGGCACATCGACCGGCACATCGTCATCGAGGGTCACGAGCCTTTTCGATATGCGCGCGATCTCGGCATTGGCGATGAGATTTTCGCGGCGCTTGGGCTGCCTGATCTCGCTCGCGCGGGAGAGCAGCGTTTCAAGGTCGCCATACTGATTGACGAGTTCGGCCGCCGTCTTGATGCCGATGCCGGGCACGCCGGGCACATTGTCGACGCTGTCGCCGGCAAGGGCCTGCACATCGACCACCTTGTCCGGCGGCACGCCGAATTTCGCGATCACCTCGTCGCGGCCGATCGACTTCAGCTTCATCGTGTCGAGCATGTCGACGCGGTCATTGACGAGCTGCATCAGGTCCTTGTCGGAAGAGACGATGGTGACGCGCGCACCCGCCTCATGCGCCTGGCGCGCATAGGTGGCGATGAGGTCGTCGGCCTCGTAGCCCATCATCTCGATCGAGGGGACAGAGAAGGCGCGCACGGCATCGCGCACAAGCGCAAACTGGGGAATGAGGTCCTCGGGCGGCGGCGGGCGATGGGCCTTGTATTGCGGATAGATATCGTTGCGGAAGGTCGTGCCGGAGGCATCGAAAATGACGGCGAGATGAGTGGGCTCGAACTCGTCCTTCGTGTCCTTGATCAGCTTGTAGAGCATGTTGCAGAAGCCGGCGACGGCGCCCGTGGGCAGGCCGTCGGACTTTCGCGACAGGGGCGGCAGCGCGTGATAGGCGCGGAAGATATAGCCCGAGCCATCGACCAGAAAGAGATGGTCGCCCTTCTTCAGGGGTCTTTCCGCAATGTTTTGAGGGGCTTCGCTCTTCGCCACGCCGTTTGCCTTCCTTTATCAGTATCAGTGGTCGAGCGCCGATGCGGGTTTTCAGGGAACGCCGCGCCTGCGGGATGCAGGGATGCGGCGGAACGCGAGACCGGACGATTTGACGCTGTTGCGAGGCGGATGATACCAACTCGGAACGCCGCGCACAAAAGAGCCCGCACACGATAAAGAGCCTTCTCGATGGCCGAAATCATTCCCGCCGATCCCGCTTATTCCGCCAGGGCCGCCGTTCCGCCGGAGCCCGCGCCCGGAAACGAGACCGGAAACGCGATCGAGGCGCGCGGCCTGCGCAAGGTCTATCGCGCGAGCGGCGGCCAGCCCGCGAAAGAGGCGCTCAGGGGCATCGATCTCGCCGTGCCGCGCGGCTCGATCTTCGGGCTGCTCGGCCCCAATGGCGCGGGCAAATCGACCTTCATCAACATTCTCGCCGGCCTCGTCATCAAGACCTCCGGCTCGGCCTCGGTCTGGGGCTTCGATATCGACGTCAATCCGCGTCAGGCGCGGGCGGCGATCGGCGTCGTGCCGCAGGAACTCAACATCGACCCGTTCTTCACTCCCGCCGAGGTGCTGGAGCTGCAGGCCGGGCTTTATGGCGTGCCCAAGCGCGAACGCCGGACGATGGAAATCCTGCGCGCCATGGGCCTGGAGGACAAGGCCGACGCCTATGCGCGGACGCTTTCGGGCGGCATGAGGCGCCGCCTCCTCGTCGCGAAGGCGATGGTGCACAATCCGCCCGTGCTCGTGCTCGACGAGCCGACGGCGGGCGTCGATATCGAGCTTCGCAAGCAGCTCTGGGACTATGTGAAATCGCTCCATGAGCAGGGCACGACGATCGTGCTCACGACGCATTATCTCGAGGAAGCCGAAGCGCTCTGCGACACCATCGCCATCATCGACAAGGGGCAGCTCGTCGCCTGCGAGCCGACGCAGCGGCTCATCGCGCGCATCACCGACAAGAAGCTCATCATGCGGACGGCCCGGCCCGTGACGCCAGAAATGGCGGCGATGGAGGGGCTCAGAACCGAGATCACCCAATCGGGCGCGCTCTCCGTCCAGTACAATCCGCTCGAGGCGAGCGTCATGGACATTCTCGACCGGGTGCGGGCGCGAGGGCTCGAGATCGTCGATATCTCGACGGAAGAATCGGACCTCGAAGACGTGTTCCTCCAGCTCACCTCGTCTCACTGAGGCTGGCGAGGCCGGGGACGCCGGCGAGGCCGGAGACGCCGGAGACGCTCTAGCCCAGCGGCGAGGCCCGCTTCACCAGTTCGCCCATCGTCATGCCGACATGCGCGCCGCCGACTGAGAGCGGCAGGCAAACAAGCTCGATTTCGGTCGCGGCATGATCGTCGCCAAACTGCGCGGCCCCGTGGAGGCGGAGGGGACGGCGCAATTCGCAGACGATGGCGAGCACCTTGGCGGCGGCCGAGGCGGCCTTGTCCGACAGGCCGTCGGCAAGGCTGCGGCCCGTGAAATCGCGGGCGAAAAGCTCGTTGAGGGCCGTGCCCATCAGCCGGACATGAAAATCCCTGGGCGTCACCGCCGGGGGCTCGGCCCCGATCAGGAAGACGGAGGGCAGGTGGCTCACAATGTCGCCGGGGTTCACATCGGCGCGCGCAGGCATTGGGCGGCCCGACCGCTTCTCGTTCCAATAGGCGAAAAGCTCGCGAAGGCGGCGGTCCTGGAGCTCAAGCAGCGGATCGATATAGACGTCGAAAGGAGATAGCCGCAGATGATGCGCCGACATGAACTTCCCAAACCCGCCCCCGGCCGCGCGAGGGCGGCCAAACATCCCGATCCGTATAGATCAATTCGCAGGGAGCGCCAAGCAGGCGCCCTGGCGCATTTCGGCCGATCCTCGTGCCGATTCGCGCCGGTTTCGGCCGGAACGGCGCGTAGGATAGGGCCGGAGGCCCCCGCACCCGGGGCGCGCGAAACATGCGGCGCGCCAGGTTTCGGGGCGGGCGTCACGGCGGATTGTCAGGGCGTTCCGTTTCATCTAATTTGCGCCCCATCGAAGAGGGCCTTTCCCGAGGCCCGGCGCGGCACCCGTAGCTCAGCTGGATAGAGCGCTGCCCTCCGAAGGCAGAGGTCACACGTTCGAATCGTGTCGGGTGCGCCACTACTTCCAATGACTAAGACGGGCCTCCACATGGATGGAAATGCTCTGGGTAGCGCCAGGGTAGCACGCTCTATCAGCCAATTCCTGCCGATGTTTTCCACAGATTCGATCACTGCCACGGCCCTTTGTCCGCCTCTCTAGAGAGTTAGAGATGAAGCGCTGAGGGTGGGTTCGCTTTCCACGGCCCCCTCTCGCGCTCTCCAAACAGGGCTGTAGAGAGCGGGCGGTGAGAAGCGAATGGGTGCTATGAACACCAATAGTCGATGGGTCACGCTCGCAAAAGGCGCACCACATTGCCTACATCTTCCTTATCAAACGAACTCATTTGACGAAGACGTTTAGCTTCCGACGCCGTGATGCGAGCTAGTACCTGCGGCGGGTGAAAGCCCTCTTTCCAGATGCGCAATTGCTCTATGTTGATGGGCTGCATGCGTTGAACCCTCGAAAGCCGAATTCCGATGGCTTCTCGCGCACCTTCAAAATAGCTATCGAAGTCGTCGCGGTTGATCGCAATGCGATCAGAGTATGTTTCCCATACAGCTTGAGGAGTCCCCCGAAAGATAGTGTCTATGATTGCGACGCCAACGATCGAAGCAGCGGGCCGCGTCGCGTAAATCCACAGACGAGCGCCGACCTCTATAGGAGGAATACGACGGCGAAGCTCGACTGTTTTTCTGCCCGATAGAATGGCCTCTGCGAAGGCGGGGCGGATCGAGATAATTGCTTCACTGAATTTTGCCATTGGACCACGCGCAGGTGAGAATGGAGTCAATTTTCTCACTTGAAAGCGAGACGGCAGATACAAGGTTGGTGGGACCGACGGCACCAAAGCGCTTCAACGCGTCGAATGCCACCGGCGCAGGGAACACCATAAGGTTGTCAAAAGTGGTCAAAAGCACATTGTCGGTTGCAGAGAACCCATCGGCGGTATCGATCACCAACCGCTTGTCGGATTTAGGGTTCAACTGCGATTTGGGAACCACAATCGAATTAACGATCCGTGCCACGGCCACAGCAGCTCCTCGCCCACTACCTTTCCCCTTGGATTCGTAGAAAATGATCGGAGCGCCAACCCGCATGTTTCCGGCAGTTCGTGGCGAGTTGACGTAGCCCCGCAGCGATAGAAATGCTGCATCGCGGTTAACGATAAACGGCAGATTGGACTGGACCCCCGTTCCCAGCAACTCGTCGGCGTATGTGTGAGTGATGGGAACGATGACACCGTCTCGCCCCGGCCAAACTAGGAGGGTTGGACTAAGCAGATCTTCCAAAGAGGCCGGATTGATCCGAGCTGTTACCCCCTTGGCAGTCTGAATATCAATCTCTTTACCAGCCGACGTGAAGGGCAACACATTCGGCAGGATAAGCCCCGTTCGTCGACGCACCTGTTGAACCACAGCAGGCCACGTACTCACAGAACAGGGTCTGCCAACCGCGATCTTTGCGAAAGTCGACGAATTTGCATGTCGTTGAAAACCACGCGCAGCGGCCAACTTGTTAACGATCGATTGTCCCGGAAGATGGGCCAACTCAATCACGATAGGCGCACGCACACTTGAGGTGCGTATGAGCGTGCCAAGCAGATGATCCGCAAACAGTTCGGCATCATGGTGCTCACTTCGGACATGCACGATCATGCGTGCAGTAGGATCGACGCCTTTCGGGACATGAACTACCCCGGCTGCGACGACACGTTCATCACATCGAACCGCGCGGCGCTGGATGAACTCCGCCGATGCATCCAGCTTTACAAATTCCGCAATGGCGGAGGTTGGTACGCCCACTTCCGTGAAATATGTCCCCAGCTGCGCACTATCTATGGAGCTGAGTTCAAAGCCATCGCCGCGTAACGCGACCGCGTCCGAGCTAATCGGCTCTGGCAACAGGTCCAGCACTTCTTCAACCGTCGCAATGTCAATTCCGAATGTCGAAAGAAGCTCGTTGCGTGCATTCAGGATAGGACCGTCACGAGTGATAAAAGCCGCAGCACGCGAAATGGCCGCATGGGCGAGGTGCCTTGCATCACTTCTGGCTTGATCTGTACCTACCCCTTTGGCGTTCCGCTTTACGAATACAATGTCGTAAATCTGGTTAGCTACCTGATCCAATGCAGACGCATCGGGCTTCGGCAATCTTGGAAGCTGCAATGCCATTTGAAGGACGGGGTCAACAGATGGGCCATTCGATGTTCTTCGGAGCTCAGAAACAAATTCATCCGCGACTGCCAGACGAATTGTATGCCCCAAGGCCTCACCAAATAAACGGCGAGCCCGTTTAGATTGAGCCCGTTGCTTAACAAGGTCGAAATACACGTTTAGGTCAAACGCAAAGACCGGAACTTCTCCGGGGTTGCGGTGCCGAATCCCAAGATCGATTTGCGGGTCGGCTTGAGCCGCAGCGAAGGAGAAAAGATTGTCGGTGTCAAGTTGACGCGAATGAACAACGATTTTGCGCCCGCGCGCCCTACCCCCAGCGCGCTCGAGTACTGGCTCGAAGCCGTTCTTAGTATAGAAAGCAAGGGCGTTCGGAAGATCGGAGGCGATATCCGCCTGGATGGATAGGAAGCCGGCACGTTCAAGTTCCGAAACAAGCGCTTTCAGAAGGGACGACGCCACCCCTGCTTTTCGGAATGTATCGACTACTGCGATCTGCTGAACCTTTGCATTGGGAAATACACCGCTATGCAAAAGGTACCCTACGAAACTGCGGGACTTACGATCATCGACGATGGCAGCGATCAATCTTCCGCGTCCGATCGCATCTTCAAAAGCCTTAGCTGGCAGGAAGCCAAGGGCATTATCTTTTTCGGAGTCGGCGAGCGACTGAATCTCCGGGAGCAGCGCCGTCAGCGCTCCAAGATCTTTCTCTATAATTACATTTAAGCGCTTCACCGCTTGCTCCCCGATTTAGCAGCAGTGCGGGTGTCAGACGCCGTGCGTTGATCGTCAGTCACCATGCAAACGGCTTCATCTGTACGTTCTCACAATTACTATCCAATTTCGGGGCCATCAAAATCAAGGCCGATATGCTGCGCACCATGCTGGTGACCTCACGCTCTTCTTCCTTGGTCAAGTGGCGATTAATAAGATCTTCTTCAGCGCCGATGCATGAGGGCCACAGTCCGGGCCCGTCATCTTCCTGTCATCGAAACAGAACCGAACCGTCATAACGCTCTGTTACGAGCCTTGGCCAGGGGGCGTCGTGAGTATCGCTCGCGGCTCGCAATCCTGCACAGAAGCTCATTTATCAACACGGAGACGTCGAATGACGTTGAGAAATATTCTGCTGGCGGGCACCGCGCTCGGTGCCGCGGCAATGCTCACGGGCCCTGCCTTCGCCGGCTCGCAAAACGAGATCAATACGATGAAGCAGCAGATCATCGACCTGCAGCAGCGGCTCGACGATCTTCAGATCTCGCAGGGCAACGAGATCAAGGAAATCAAGGAAAAACAGGAAGCGGTCCAGATCGACTTCAAGGACGGCAAGCCGACCTTCCGCACGGGCGACGGGCTCTTCACCATGTCGATCCGCGGTCGCGCGCATCTCGACATGGGGTCCTACAACATCAGCGATTCCGACAGCGCCAAACTCAACACCCTCGGCGCCTCGTCCACGGGCCTCAACTCGGGCGCCAACTTCCGCCGCGGTGAACTCGGCGCCGAAGGCACGTTCCTGCGCGACTGGGGCTACAAGATGAACTTCCAGTGGGGCGACAGCGGCAACGAGAAAGCCAGCACCATCAAGGATCTCTATCTCTCCTATAACGGCATCAAGGGCATCTCGCTCATGGCCGGCGCCATCAAGACGCCGATGAGCCTCGACGATGTCACCTCCTCCAACGACATCACCTTCATCGAGCGCGCCACCGCCTCGAACCTCGCCACCTCGCTCGGCGCGGGCGACGGCCGCATCTCCTTCGGCGCCAAGGGCAACACCGACAACATCTACGCCTCGCTCTTCTACACGACCGAAACGGTCGGCCAGGCCAACACGTCGAACGAAGGCTCGAACATCGTCGGCCGCACGGCCTACCGCTTCAAGCCGGCAGCCAAGACGAACGTGCATCTCGGCCTCTCCGGCACCTATGCGATGGACCCGAGCGCCAATGGCGGCACGGCAGGCAGCGTGCGCTTCCGCGACCGGCCGGAACTGCGCGTCGATCCCTCGCGCCTCATCGACACGGGCAGCATCGCGGCAAAGAACGCCTATGTCTTCGGGCCGGAACTCGCCGCGAATTACGGCCCGGTCAAGGTGCAGGGCGAGTACTACACCTACAAGATCGACCGCATCGGCACCCTGCCCGACCCGGACTTCAATTCCTGGTATGTGCAGGCGTCCTGGGTGCTCACGGGCGAAGAGTACAAATACTCGATGGAAGACGCCGCCTATAAGGGCGTGAAGCCCGCAAGCCCCTTCACCTTCGGCGGCGGCACCGGCGCCTGGGAAGTGGCGGCGCGCTACAGCCAGACCGATCTCAACTACAAGGACCACCTCACCAATGCCAATGGCGGCGTCGCCGGCGGCAAGCAGGACATCATCACGGTGGGCCTCAACTGGTACCCGATCAACAATGTCCGCGCGATGGTCGAATATCTCAATGTGAGCGTCGACAGGCGCGCGACCGGCGGCGCGGCGGTCCAGAACATCAATTACGACGCGGTGGCCGCCCGCCTGCAATTCGCCTTCTGATCCGATCCTCGCAAGGTCATCAGAAAGAAGACCCCGGCGGGAAACCGCCGGGGTTTTTTCATACCTTGCGCACAGGCAAAAAAAGACCCCGCCCAAGGAGGGGCGGGGCCAGTGACGCTGCGAGGAATGAAGCAGCGGGAGAGAAACTTTCGTCTCAGCCGAAGCGGCCGGTCACATATTCTTCCGTGCGCCTCGAAAGGGGCTTTGTGAAGACCTCATTCGTCTCGCCATATTCGATGAGCCGGCCGAGATACATGAAGGCCGTATTGTCCGAGACGCGCGCGGCCTGCTGCATGTTGTGAGTGACGATGACGATAGTGTAGGTCGATTTCAGCTCCTCGATGAGCTGCTCGATGCGCATGGTGGCGATGGGGTCGAGCGCGGAGCAGGGCTCGTCCATGAGGAGCACTTCGGGATTGCCCGCAATCGCGCGTGCGATGCAGAGGCGCTGCTGCTGGCCGCCGGAAAGGCCGAGCGCGCTGTCATTGAGGCGGTCCTTCACCTCGTCCCAGAGAGCCGCTCCCTTCAGCGCCTGTTCGCAGGCTTCGGCGAGTAGCTTCCTGTTGGTGACGCCGTCCACCTTCAGCGGATAGGTGACGTTCTCGGCGATCGACATGGGGAACGGGTTGGGCTTCTGGAACACCATGCCCATGCGCTTCCTGAGCGCGATCACATCGACCTGCGGGCCGAAGACGGGCTCGCCGGAAAGCCGCACCTCGCCCACGACGCTCAGATTGTCGATGAGGTCGTTCATTCGGTTGAGCGAGCGGAGAAGCGTGGACTTGCCGCAGCCAGAGGGGCCGATCAGCGCCGTCACCATGCCCTTCTGGATCTCCATGGAGATGTTGTGAAGCGCCTGCGACGCGCCGTACCAGAGATTGAAATCGCGGATGGAGATTTCCGCGCCGGACGCGCTCTCGACCGGGTGATAGACGGTCGGGTCGAAGCCATCGCCCGATGCGGGCGACCGGCGCCTCGGAGCCGCTGCTGTTGCCATCGGAATGATCCCTTGTCAGAACTTGTCGCCGGCGAATTTGCGCTTCAGCCGGTTGCGGACGTTGATCGAGACGGTGTTGAGCGCGAGCACCAGCGCCATGAGCACGAGCGCCGTCACGAAGACCATGGAGCGGCCGGCCTCCGAATTGCGCGACTGGAAGCCCACGTCATAGATGTGGAAGCCGAGATGCATGAACGAGCGCTCGAGATGGATGAAGGGGAAGACCGCATCCACGGGGAGCTCCGGCGCCAGCTTCACCACGCCGACGATCATCAGCGGCGCGACCTCGCCAGCGCCGCGCGCCATCGCCAGGATGAGGCCGGTCATGATGCCGGGCATGGCGCGGGGAAGAACAATCCATTTGATCGTCTGCCATTTCGAGGCGCCGCAGGCGAGCGAGCCTTCACGCATCGAGCGCGGCACGGCCGCAAGCGCCTCCTCGGTCGAGACGATGACGACGGGCACTGTCAGCAGCGCCATGGTGAGCGAGGCCCAGAGAAGGCCGCCCGTCCCGAAGGTCGGGCTCGGCAGGCGCTCGGGAAAAAAGAGCGCGTCGATCGAGCCGCCGAGCACATAGGCGAAGAAGCCGAGACCGAAGACTCCATAGACGATGGAAGGCACGCCGGCGAGATTGTTCACGCAGATGCGGACGAGCGCGACGATGCGTCCCTGCCTTGCATATTCGCGCAGATAGAGGGCCGCGACGATGCCGAAGGGCGCGACGAGAAGGCTCATCACCACCGTCATGACGAAGGTGCCGAAAATGGCCGGCCAGACACCCCCTTGCGTATTCGCCTCGCGCGGTTCGGCGGAGAGGAACTCCCCCCAGCGCGCCAGATAGATCCCCGCCTTCCGCGCGAGGGTGAGATCGTTCGCGGCGTAGTAGCGGACGAAATTGGCGAGGGGAAATTCGCGCGTCTCGCCGCCGATCTCGGCGGCGGAAGCGGTGAGCGCATCTTCCTTCTCGCGGATGGCGGAGACCTTGGCCGAGAGGCGCGCGAACTCGCCATTGAGCCGCGCCGTCTCCCGGGCCGCCCGTTCGGCAGCGGCCAGCGCCTCGGGCGAGCCCTCGCCATGATCGAGCTCGGCCCGACGCACGGAAAGGCGCAGATCGTTCAGCTCGCGGTTGATGCCGCCGATCTCGTGCTTCTCGATCGACATGCGTTCTGCGCGAAGCGCGCGAGCGCGTCGCTGCGCCGCGTCGAGCGTCGCCATGTCGGGCGCCTCGATCTTTCTGCCATCGGCTGAAATCGACTTCACCTTGCCGATGAGCGCGCCCCATTCCTGGCGCTCGATCAGCATGATGTCGCGGGGGCGCGAAACCGACTTCACATCGAGGGCCGGCACCCAGACGAAATCCTCGCCATAGAAATCGAAATTGCCGACATGATAGAGGGTGCGGCTCGAATGCCCGCCATGCGCCTCGATCTCCGCGCGCGCCTTTGCGGGCAAGGCGGCGAGCGCCGCGGGCTCGGGCTTGTAGCTTTCGGTGCGCAGGGGCTCGCCGGCGATGATGCGGCCGCTCGTCAGGGTCACGACCTCGACGGGCTTCGGCCAGAAGGCGGTGAGGCCGCTCCAGAAGATGAGGCCCATGAAGCCCGCGATCATCATCAGGCCGAAGGCGAGCGAGCCGCCCATGGCCCAGACCATGGGCTCGCCCCGGGCGGTGAGGTCGCTCGATCTGCGCCGCGGAACGGCTGCCAGGCCTACCGCCTTTCCGTTCACGAGGATACCGTCCATCGGTTGAACCAGTTCGGCCATGTCGCCTCCCTCAAAGCTGGGCCGCGCGCTTGCGGAAGCGCTGGCGAACAAGCTCGGCAAGCGTGTTCAGGATGAAGGTCATGACGAAGAGGACGAGCCCGCAGAGAAAGAGCGTGCGATAGAGGCTCGAATCCTTCACCGCCTCCGGCAGCTCGACATTGATGTTCGCGGAGAGCGCGCGAAGTCCATTGAAAAGGCTCCAGTCCATGATCGGCGTGTTGCCCGTCGCCATGACGAGGATCATCGTCTCGCCGACGGCGCGGCCGAGGCCGATCATGATCGCCGAGAAGATGCCCGAACCCGCGGTCGGCAGAATGACCCAGCGCGCCGTCTGCCAGTTGGTCGCGCCGCAACCGAGCGAGGCGGCGCGCAGATGCTCGGGCACGGCGCCGAGCGCATCTTCCGCAATCGAATAGATGATCGGGATGACGGCGAAGGCCATGCCGAAAGCCGCGATCAGCGTGTTGCGCTGGACATAGGTGCCGACGATGCCGCCGCGCGCATCGAAGCCGCCACCTGCGAGGAGCTGCGCCAAGCCCGCCGCGACGGCGAGCGAAAGCAGCGTCAGCGCCACCCAGCGGCCTAGCTCCCATGCGCCCGCCACGTGATATTCGCGGCCGCGCAGCCGCCCGCGCCAGGACTGGCCGAAGAAGCGGCCTGAAAGGCCGAAGACCAGGATGAGGGATAAGGGCAGAACGAGGAGGAAGAGGAAAGGCGCCGCCGAGCCCGCGCCCGTCGTCCAGGCCTTGAAGTCGCCGGCAAAGAGCGCGTGCTCGAGAAGGGGAGAGATGGCGAGCGTGAGCCAGATCGCGCCTGCAAGGGCAGCAAAGAAAGCGACGAGCTTCGGCGCGCCGTCGAGGCGGAGGGCGAGCGGGCGCGGCAGAAGCTGCCAGAGAAAGGCCGAACCGATAAGCGCGAGCGGCACGACGCCGAAGGCGATGACGACGGCGGCGATCCAGTTTTCGACGATGGGCGAGAGAACGAGCGCGACGACGAAGCCGATGACGACCGAGGGCAGCGAGGCCATGAGCTCCATCAGCGGCTTCACCACGGCGCGCAGGCGCAGATGCATGAACTCCGAGGTATAGATCGCGGCCAGAAGCGCGATCGGCACGGCGAAGACGAGCGAATAGAACGCGCCCTTGATGGTGCTGAAGATGAGCGGCACGAGCGAGAGCTTGGGTTCCGCGCTATCGGTGCCGGATGTCGACTGCCAGGTGTAGCCGGGTTCTGGATAGCCTTCGTACCAGACCTTGCCGAAAAGCGATCCGAGCGTCGTTTCGGGATGCGGCACGTCGAAGGACCAGAGGCGCGCCGCCCCGTCCCTGCCGATGGCGAGCGCGCCATTGTCGCGCGGCGCGAGGATCAGCGTTTCGACGGGCGCGGCCGCGCCTTCGGAGGGAAGCGACAGGACGCGCCGTTCCGTCGTCGCATGATAGAGGGCGACATCGCCCGCCCTGTCAGCGCCGATGAAAAGGCGCGTGCGCTGGCTGACCGCGAGGCGCTCGACCGGCGCGGGCTGGAGCCCGAGATCGTGGATCTTCGTCAGCACGGCGCCGTCGCTGGTCGATGAGGATTTGCGGTCGATCATCGTCCAGATCGAGAGCGAGCGATCGGAGCCCGCGACGATGAGGGAGTTCTCGCCATTGAGATAGGCGAGCGCGGTGGGCCGGACGCCTTGCGGCAGAAGGCGCGCCGTCTCGGCGAGTTTCGCATGGGCGGGATCGCGCGTATCGAAGCGGCGGATGGCGCCGTCCGCCGTCGCAACGAGGAGGCGGTTGCCCTGCGTGTTGAGGAGAATGGCGGCAATGTCACCGACGGCGAGCCCTGTCGGCACCTCGACGTTCGACACTGTCGTCAAGGTTTCGCCGGTCATCATGTTGACTTGGGCGTAGGCGGTGGAGAGGCGCGCCGTGCCGTGCTCGTCGACGGTGGCGAAGGTTCTGAGCGGGCGCTCGGCCGTGCCACCGACGCGGTAGTCGAGGAAGCGAATGGCCGTGCCCGAGGGCGCGACCTGAACGGGCGCCTCGAGCGCGAGGCGCGGCGCGAGACGGCGCAGCTGGCGGCCGGGAATTTCGGAGTAGACGGCGGCGCCATCGCTGCGATCGCCATTGGGGAGTTTTTCGAGCGCTGACGGCGCGGCGCTCGCCGGCAGGACCGCGGTGTCTATCGCCAGCGTGCCGAGACGCACGGTCCCGTCGGGAAAGCCGAAGGCAACATCATCGCCCTGCAGGGTGCGCGCGAAGGCGCCGGGCGCGGCGCCGCCGAAATCGAAGGCGGCGGCGGCGATCTTCCTGCCGCTCGGCGCGTGAAAGACTGTGACCTTTCCATCTCCGGCGAGTTCGAGGCCGAGTGTGCGATATTCGTCGATGGAGGTGGAAAGGATGTGCCCGTTCGTCTGGTCGAGCGCATATCGTTTCGCTTCGCCGACCTTTCCCGCGCCGAAGAGCGGCATCGCCACATAGACGAGAAAGAACATGATCGCGAAGACGGTGAAGATGACAAAGAGGCCGCCGATGGAAATGGCGCGCCGGGCGAAGCGATCCATCCAGAGCACGGAGGCCCTTGTCTGCTTGCTGCGCGTATAGACGACGGAGCGGCGCTTCGTCTCCTGCCCTGCTCCGGGCTCGCGTTGGTTCGGGATGGCGGCGTCGGTCATGCGCGGAAAATCACGTGGTTGGGATGCGGCGAAGCCGAAAGGACGATCCGAAGCGGCCGGCAACGGAAGGTGGACGGGCCGGCGTATCGTTCCGCCGGCCCGCCTCTGCAGCTCACTTCAGGCCGAGCTTCGCCAGCTCTTCCTGAGCGAAGACGTAAGGCATCGGGTAGTAGCCGTCCTTCACCGTGTCCTTCTGCCCGTCCTGCATCAGCACGAAGCGCAGGAATTCACCGCGCAGCGGATCGAGCGCCGTCGAGGGGTTCTTGTTCACATAGGCATAGAGGAAGCGCGTGATCGGATAGGCGCCCGTATAGGCGTTGCGCTGATTGGCTTCCTGGCATTTGCCGTCGCGGCCCGCGACCGGCACGGCCTTGACGTCGGCGGTCTTGTAGCCGATGCCGGAATAGCCCATGGCGAACTTGTCGGCGGCGACGCCCTGCACGACGGCGGATGAGCCGGGCTGCTCTTTCACCGTGTCCTTGTAGTCGCCGTTCACCATCGCGACTTCCTTGAAGTAGCCATAGGTGCCCGAGGCGGAGTTACGGCCGAAAAGCGAGATCGGCTTGGACGCCCATTCGCCGGTGAGACCGAGCTGGCCCCAGGTCACGATGTCGGGCGAGCCGGAGAGGCGGCTCTTCGAAAACACGCCGTCGAGCTGCGTCAGCGAGATGCAGGAGAGCGGGTTGTCCTTGTTGACGAAGACGGCGAGCGTATCGACGGCGAGGCGAACCTGCGTCGGCTTGTAGCCGTATTTCTGCTCGAAGGCGTCGATCTCGGCGGCCTTCATCGGGCGCGACATCGGACCGATCTGCGCGGTGCCGGCGATGAGGGCGGGCGGCGCGGTGGACGAGCCCTTGCCTTCGATCTCGATCTTCACCGAGGGGTAGATCGCCTTGAAGCCTTCGGCCCAGAGCGTCATGAGATTGTTGAGCGAGTCCGAGCCGATGGACTTCAGGCTGCCGGAGACGCCGGCGGTGGGCTGATAGGCCTGATACCGGCTGTCGATATCGATGGCGAACGCGCTGGTCGCCGTCAGGCTGACCGCAAGCGCGCCAAGGAATGATCCTATGCGCTTCATAAGTTTTTGACCTTCTGAAAGGACGAAAGATTGGCACGCGGCGGTGTTGCCCGCCCCGGAAGCGTTCTTACGGGCGCGCCGTGAAGCCTGTGCAAAGGATTTGCGACGCAATCATGACAGTCGGCGTGACAGCGGGCGCGACAGCGGGACCGCGCCAAAAGAAAACGGCCGGGCGATGCCCGGCCGTCACAATTCGCCGATGAGCGATGCGGCTCTATCTGAGACCGTGGAGACGCGCGCGCTCGATGTCGTCCTTCAGGGTGCGGGCGGCCAGAACATAATGGAAGGCCGACCAGATCCAGACGACCGAGATCGTCAGAAGCGCATAGCGCAGCGATTCCTGCCCATAAGCTTCGGAATAGAGATCGCTGAGCAGGCCCGCGAGCTGGGGCCCGAGCCCCATGCCGATGAGATTGAGCACGAGGAAGAGCACGGCGGAGGCGGCAGCACGCATGCGGACGGTGACGAGCGCCTGCGTCATCGCAAGAGAGGGCGCGACATAGGCCGCGCCGGCAAAGGCCGGATAGACGAAGATCGCGAGCGCCGCCATTTTCGCATCGCTCAGATAGAGAGCGACCGAGAACGGAAAGCTCAGGCCGACGACGATGGCGACCACCCAGACGTTCCAGCGCACGTCGCGCTTGCCGAGGCGGTCGGCGAAATAGCCCGTGGCCCAGGTGCCGAGGCCGCCGGCAAAGCCGATGATGAGCGCGAGCGCCGTGCCGATCTCGCCCGGCGTCATGGCGAAGGAACGCACGAGGAAGGCCGGAAGCCAGGTGACGCCCGCATAGCCGCCCATGGCGGCGAGCGCGGAACCGAAAGCGATGTGACGGAAGGAGCGCTGGGCCCAGAGGAGCCTGAAGACTTCCCCGATGCCGGGGGCAGCGCCCGCGCCCTCCGCCGTCAGACCGTCGGCCGTTCCGCGCACCGGCTCCTTCAGCGTGAAGCGCACCAGAAGCGCGATCAGAAGGCCGGGAACGCCGACGATATAGAAGGCCGCGCGCCAGCCATACCACTCGCTCACCCAGCCACCGACGAGAAAACCGATCAGGATGCCGATATTGATACCGAGCGAATAAACGCCCATGGCGGCGGCGCGCTTCTCCGGCGGGAACATGTCGGAGATCATGGAATGGGCGGGCGGGCTCGACCCCGCCTCGCCGACGCCGACGCCGATGCGCGCGAGCGCGAGCGCGAGCTGGGCGAAGCTCGTGACGAAACCGCAGACGACCGTCATGCCGGAGAAGATCGTCAGGGCGAGGGTGATGATGTTGCGGCGGTTGCCGCGATCGGCCCACATGGCGATCGGAATGCCGAGCGTTGCATAGAAGAGCGCGAAGGTGATGCCGGAGAGGAAGCCGAGCTGCGTGTCGCTCAATCCGAGTTCGAGCTTGATCGGCTGAAGCAGGATCGAAAGAATCTGGCGATCAACGTAGTTCGCCGTATAGGCAAACATCAGCACTATCAGCGCATAGTTGCGATAGGCCGGCGTCATGCCGGCATCGCGGGCACGAACGACGACATCGCCGCTCACCTGGTCTGTCATTATTTCCTCCCTCGCGGCCCGGGTCTTCGCTCGCGCAGCCCGTTTGCCGTCCTGATTGCGAGCCTAACAGCGGCGAGCGCTTTCGCAACCCTCCGCAAAACCGAACATTTCTGTCAGCAGAGGCGACCCGCATCATGCCCATGGACATGTCCGTTTTTGGCGAGCGGCGCTATCGCGGCGGGTCTAGTATCCATTCATGACCAGCGCGGAAAAGCTCGATCCGGATTTCTGCTACCGCATCATTCAGGCGAAGGATGCGCGCTTCGACGGACGCATCTTCGTCTGCGTCACATCGACCGGGATCTATTGCCGCCCGGTCTGCCCGGCGCGCGTGCCGCATAAGGAACATTGCCACTTCGTCGCGAGCGCCGCTGCGGCGGAGGCGCTCGGCTTCCGCTCCTGCCTCCGCTGCCGGCCCGAGACGGCGCCCGGAACGCCCGCCTGGGCGGGCACGCAGGCCGCCGTCGCGCGGGCACTCAGGCTTATCGAGGATGGCGCTCTCGACAGGGATGGCGTCGAGGCGCTCGCCGCCCGCGTCGGCCTCGGCGCGCGCCAGCTC